>JBNKUL010000050.1:0-83634 GCA_050298555.1 Thiohalomonadaceae bacterium | reverse complement strand
CATGTCGCCCACGGTACGGCTCTCCAGTCCCATGCCGATAACGATGGTCGAGACGGTAATGATGGCCGCCAGCGAGGAGGGGATCGCCCTGGTCAGCTTGGGCAGGAAGTGGATGATCGCCATGGTCAGCGCCACCAGCCCCAGCATCAGGTAGAGCTGCTGTCCCTCAAGCCAGTGTGAGGCCCCCTCGGCGTCGGTTACCTGAAAACTCTTCAGCTGGGCGAGGAAGATAACGATGGCGAGGCCGTTGACGAAGCCCAGCATGACCGGGTGCGGCACCATACGGATGAACTTGCCCATCTTCAGCAGGCCGATGGCTATCTGGATGAAGCCCATTAACACCACCGCGGCGAACAGGTACTCGACCCCATGCTGCGCCACCAGTGCCACCATCACCACCGCCAGCGCCCCGGTGGCGCCGGAGATCATACCGGGACGGCCACCGAAGGCGGCGGTGATCAGCCCCACCATGAAGGCGGCGTAGAGGCCTACCAGCGGCTCCACCCCGGCGACGAAGGCGAAGGCGACCGCCTCGGGCACCAGTGCCAGGGCGACGGTAAGGCCGGAGAGGATATCGTTCTTGGGGCAGCCCCGTTCGGTACACTCGAAATTGAAAAACATGATCTCTCTTGCGGTCGTGGGTGGTAGACGAAGGGCGCGAAGTCTAGCAGATTAGAGGTTTCTAATAAAGATATGGGGAACCTCCAGCAGCGGGGAAAATGTCAAGATTACCCTTCGTCATACCCTCTGCTACCATCCCTGCCTTTGCCAATTTGAACCAGGTGTATCCATGTCTATCGCCCAGCGCATCGCCGACGAGTTGAACGTCAACCTCAAGCAGGTGGAGGCCGCCATCGGCCTGCTCGACGAGGGGGCCACCGTGCCCTTTATCGCCCGTTACCGTAAGGAGGTGACCGGCGGCCTGGACGATACCCAACTGCGTAGCCTGGATGAGCGCCTGATCTATCTGCGCGAGCTGGACGAGCGGCGCGTCACCGTGCTCAAGTCGATTGAGGAGCAGGGCCAGCTTACCCCTGAGCTGAAGAGGGCGATTATGGATGCCGAGTCCAAGACCCGCCTGGAGGATCTCTACCTGCCCTACAAGCAGAAGCGCCGCACCAAGGCGCAAATCGCGCGCGAGGCGGGGCTGGAGCCGCTGGCCCATGCACTGCTTGAGGACCCCACCCTCAGCCCCGAGGCGGAGGCGGAGAAGTATATCGACAAGGAGAAGGAGGTGGCCGATGCGGCCGCCGCCCTCGACGGCGCCAAGCAGATCCTGATGGAGGAGTTCGCCGAGCACGCCGAACTGGTGGGCAAGCTGCGCGACTACCTGTGGGAGCACGGCGTGCTCGCCTCCAGGGTGGTTGAGGGCAAGGAGAACGAGGGGGCCAAGTTCAGCGACTATTTCGATTTTTCAGAGACCATCAAGACCATCCCCTCCCACCGCGCCCTGGCCCTGTTCCGCGGCCGTAAGGAGGGCATCCTCAACATGGAGCTCTCCCTGCCCGAGGATGCGGAGCTGAAGATCGGCGAGCCCGGCGCCGCCGAGCGCATGATCGCCGCCACCATGGCTATCCGTGACGAGGGACGCCCTGCCGACCGTTGGTTGCGCGAAGTGGTACGCTGGGCCTGGAAGGTGAAGATCTTCACCCACCTCGATACCGACCTGAAGTCGCGCCTGCGTGAGGCGGCAGAAGAAGAGGCGATCAAGGTCTTCGCCCAGAACCTGCACGACCTGCTGCTCGCCGCCCCCGCCGGTCCCCGTGCCACCATCGGCCTCGACCCGGGGCTGCGCACCGGGGTCAAGGTGGCGGTGGTCGACGCCACCGGCAAGCTGGTCGACACCGGCACCATCTACCCCCACGCGCCGAAGAACCAGTGGGACCAGTCGATCGCCGTCCTCGCGGCGCTGGCCGCCAAGCACAATGTGGAGCTGGTGAGCATCGGCAACGGCACCGCCTCGCGTGAGACCGACAAGCTAGCCGCCGACCTGATGAAGCGTCACCCCGAGTTGAAGCTCAACAAGATCATGGTGAGCGAGGCGGGGGCCTCGGTCTACTCGGCCTCCGAGTTTGCCGCCAGGGAGTTCCCGGATCTCGACGTCTCGATTCGCGGCGCCGTCTCCATCGCCCGCCGCCTGCAGGACCCGCTGGCCGAGCTGGTGAAGATCGAGCCCAAGTCGATCGGGGTCGGCCAGTACCAGCACGATGTCTCGCAGACCAAGCTGGCGCGTCAGCTCGATGCGGTAGTGGAGGACTGCGTAAACGCCGTCGGCGTTGACATCAACACTGCCTCGGCGCCGCTGCTGACCCGTGTCGCCGGTCTTACCCCGACCCTGGCCGCCAATATGGTCGCCTTCCGTGACGAGAACGGCGCCTTCAAAAACCGCAAGGAGATCATGAAGGTCTCCCGCCTGGGCGAAAAGGCATTCGAGCAGTGTGCGGGCTTCCTGCGCATTATGAACGGCGACAATCCACTCGACGCCTCCTCGGTCCACCCCGAGGCCTATCCGGTGGTGGAGCGCATCCTGGAGAAGTCGGGCCGCGCCATGGGCAATCTCATCGGTGATTCGAAATTCCTCGGTACCCTCGCCGCCAATGACTTTACCGACGAGAAGTTCGGTGAGCCGACGGTGAAGGACATCATCAGAGAGCTCGATAAGCCGGGCCGTGACCCGCGCCCCGAGTTCAAGACCGCCGAGTTCAAGGAGGGGGTAGAGGAGCTTAAGGATCTGGTCGACGGCATGATCCTCGAAGGGGTGGTCACCAACGTTACCAACTTCGGTGCCTTCGTCGACATCGGCGTACACCAGGACGGCCTGGTGCACATCTCGGCGATGTCGGAGAAGTTCGTCAAGGACCCGCGCGAGGTGGTCAAGGCGGGCGATGTGGTCAAGGTGAAGGTGATGGAGGTCGATGTGCCGCGCAAGCGCATCGGCCTCTCCATGCGAATGAGCGACGACCCGCGTGACCAGCAGAAGGGCGATAAACGCGACAACCGTGGCGTCAACAAGGGCAACAAAGGCAAGGGGCAGCGCAGGCAGCCGCAGCAGGGCAACAGCCAGCCCGCCATGGGCGGTGCCATGGCCGAGGCCTTCGCCAAGCTTAAGCGTTAGTTTGCGGCGCCGTTTAGCGCCTTACCGGGTTCCAGCGCTTTAGCAACTCCGGCAGGTTCTTGCGGTGGGTGATGAGCACCACCTCGTCACCCGTCTTCAGCTTGGCGTCGGCCTCGGGGAGGAGGAACTTGCCGTCGCGGTAGATGCAGATCACGCGGCTCATCTCGGGCAGCTGCAGTGCACGGTGAGAGGTGGCATCCTCTTCTCGGGCGACAAAGGAGAAGACGCGAGCCTCGTCGCGGATCATGGTGGAGAGCTCCAGCGGGTCCTGTCCCTCGAACAGATCGGCAAGGTGGCGGCCGATGGTGCGTGAGGGGACGATGGTGTTCTCCAGTCCCAGTTCCAGACAGATGTGTTCGAACTCCGGATCTTCGATCTTGGTGACGATGCGCTCGAAACCGAGAGAGCGGCCAACCAGGCTGGCGAGGATGTTGGTCTGGTCGTTGCTGGTGAGGCAGAAGAGGGTGTCGGTAGCGCCGGGATTGCACTCGCGCAGGATTGCCGGTTTGCTGCCATCACCGTGGATATAGCCGCAATCGAGTTCTTCACGAATCAGGTCGATACGCTCCAGCTCCTGCTCTACGATCACCACCTCATGGTGGCGATGCAGCAGGATGCGTGCCCCCATCAATGTCAGTGAGCCTGCCCCGATAAAAACCGCACGCATTCGTTAACCCTCCGCCCGTTTGCCGAACCAGTTGGGGGGATAGAGTAATACCAACAGTGCGACGATTTCCAGACGCCCTGCCAGCATGTCAAAACAGAGCAGTAGTTTGAGCGCGGGCTCCAGCTGTGGCGAGGTGATGCCGACGGAGAGCCCCACCGTACCGGTGGCGGAGACCACCTCGAACAGGGCATCGAGCGGCGCATAGCCGTAGAGCAGGAAGGTAAACCAGCTGAGCAGGATAGTGGCGACAAAGAGGAAGATGACCACCATCGCCCGCTGTAGCTCATCCCCCCCCAGTTCACGCCCCTGCAGGGTCGGTACGGTGACCGCATGGGGCGGCAGCGAGGTGCGACGTAGTAATAGCTGCAACAGGCGCAGCAGGATCAGCAGACGCATGACCTTAATGCCGCCTGCGGTCGAACCCAGCCCGCCGCCGATGAACATCGAGACGATAAGGGCGAATTTGCCGCTGTCGCCAATCTGGGCGATCGGCATGGTACTAAAGCCTGCGGTGCTCTGCCCTGAGGCACCGAGCAGCAGGCCGTGATACCCGGCCTCGCCCCACCCCATTCCCCCATCCAGACGCAATACCAGCGCCAGGGTGGCGGCGCAGCAAAGCAGCAGCAGCAACAGCAGCAGCAGCTCACTGTCGCCAATGACCTCGCGCCAGCGCCCATGCAGCAGTCGGTAGTGGAGGACGAGGGGGACGCCCCCCAGAAACGCGAGTGTGATTACCATCGCGGCGGCAGGGCCGTGCAGTGACGCCAGGCTCTGATCCGTAGGGCTGAAGCCCCCAGTTGAGAGGGCTGTCAGGCTGTAGAGCAGGGCAGCAAGGCCATCACCGATGAGGGGCCATAGCAGCAGGGCACCGAGGCCGGTGAGGAGTGCATAGAGGGTGAGCATGCGACGGGCATAGTGGCGGGTGGTCGTCACCAGGGACTCCACCCCTCCAGGTTCGATAAAGCGGCGTGCCGAGCCCTCATAGCCGAGCAGGATCGCCAGGGTGAAGACAACGATACCGAGGCCGCCGTACCACTGCATCCAGGCGCGGGCGAAGAGCAGCGTCCTGGGCAGGGCCTCTACCGAGGGCAGGGTGGAGAGACCGGTGGTGGTGACGCCTGAGAGTGCCTCAAACAGGGCATCGAGCGGTGCGATACCTGCACTGATCATTGGCAGCACAACCGTTAGCGGTGAGAGCAGGAAGGCGAGGGCAACGATAACCAGAGCCTCGTTGCTCTGTATCTGTGTCTCAGCCTCGATGCGAGAGAGGGGAACGGCGATGAGAAGCAGTACGGTGATTAGCAGCAGGTACTGGAGTGAGATGGCGAGCTCACCAAAGTAGATTGAGACGGCCAGGGTAACGCCGTTGAGCAGTGCCAGCACGATGCCCAACTGGCCGAGGTAGCGCCCTACCACCCTGGGACGGACCGCGTTGCTGAGAGTGGTGAGCCCCTCCGACATCTGATGAGTACCCTATTTCTTTTTCGCCAAGCTTAGGGCTTGGGGTAGGTGTAGAGCTGCTCCTTACCCTCTGTGGAGCGGTGGCATATGGTGAAATTATGACTCGCTAGGTCGGCCCTCAGGGTGATGGTGTCGCCGTCATGTGACCAGCTCATCTCCAGTTCGCTCAATGGCGTATCGGTGATCTGCAGGGTGCCATTGAACGCCGTGACAGTGTTTCGCAGGCGCATCATCTCCAGTTGGTCTAGAACCACGGAGCTCTGTAGCCCCTCGGCGACCCTTTCGTTGCTTAGGGTGGTGCGGTTGATCTCTTTGTGGCTGGCGGTGCCCCCTTTGTCGGCCGCGGCATAGTCGTTCTTGCCAGCAAAGAGATCCAGGTACCAGACCTGTGGAATACCGGGCATGAAGAGCTGTATCGCGCGAGCCAGGCGCAGTTTCTGTTCGTCCTCGCCTAGAGCGCTAAAGTAGGTGGCATTGACCTGGTAATAGGCGATTTTTTTACCGTCTGGGCCAAAGAGGTTTTTCACCCGACCACCACGTTCCAGTACGCGCTCGATAATGGTTTCGATTTCGGCCGTTTCTACCAGCCCCGCCTGATAGCCCTCCTCGGTTTCAAAACCGTCCAGATCGAGCACCGGAATACCGTCGTGGCAGCCCAGCATGTTGACGGTGCGAATTCCCTGAGTCTGAATCTCGTCGACCCAGCGCAGCAGGTAGGTATTGCGCCCCTGATCCAGCGCATCCAGCAGCAGGCCGGGGAGGAAAAAGTCGTAAACAGGGTAGCCTGCCTGCGCGACGGCTGAGTGCAGGTGCTTGCCATACTGGGCGTGGATCTCTGGCAACAGGGTCAGTTGGTTCGCTTCGGCGATGCTCTTCAGGCGATCGAGGTACTCCCAGGTACCGGGGGTGTTGAAAAAATTACTCAGTCCCGGTTTTTTGTGCAGGTAGGCAAAGGCATCGAGGCGAATCAACTTGCCGCCAAATTTAGCCAGTCGTTTCAGGGTTTTCCCATAGAAGTCCCACACTGCGTATGACTCGGCATTGAGGTCCATCTGCCCCAGGTAGCGCCGTATAGATTCGACTATATCAACCACGTGCTCCAGGTAATCCTGATAGGGCCCCAGGTCGACCTCGTGAATGTCCTCACCGGCGGCTATTTTGGCATTGACCTGGCCAATAATATGACGCACCGCATCGTCTGGCAGGGCGTGAAGGTGTTTGAGATCATCGGCTTCCAGCTCGCGGTAGTGGATCTCCTGATAGAAGGTGTTCCAGTAGGGCCGCTCCGTGCCATCGGGAAAGCGGACAAACAGGATGGGGAGTCCCGGTTTGCGCATGAAGAGTTTGTCGAGATGCTCCTGATTCGGAATGATATAGCCCTCATCTCCCATCTCGCCTTCACCATCCCAGAATTTATTCCAGTCGATGAAGAAGTCGCGGTAATGTGAATGGTCTCCCTTTTGCAGCATGTCCATGAACTGCGGGGAGCGTACCGAGAGGTGGTTCAGCACCATATCGAACTTAAGGACGATATTTAGCTGCTTCAGGGCACGGAGGTCTGCCTCGGAGACCAGTTCCTCATTGAGCTCGTAACGGCTGATGGAGAAGCCGCGGTCTAGATCGCTTTGAAAGAAGGTGGGAAGGATGTAAAACAGAGAAAAAACATCTTTTAACTCGGGGCGCTGCAGCAGTGCGATGGTGTCACTCAGTTTGCAGCCAATGCTGTCTGGGTAGGCATTGAACATAACCCCATTGGGTAATGAACTATCTAACATTCGTTTACCTTATACATTGTTGTCAGTGCAGGAAGTCGAGTCTTATTACCTGCGTGATGAGCTCACGACATTAGCTCCTCTGTTTCACGCAGGTAATGGGCAACCCCTTCAAGGATGCCTGCGCTGTAGTTACCGTTCATGCCAAGAAAGTTACCGTTTGCCAGGTAGAGGGTGTCGCCGTTACCGCCCTCTTTAGCCAGCGCTATTGCCTCCATGCGTACATCGTCGCGGGCGTTGGCGACCAGTATCGAGCGTATTTGGCTGACCAATACCGGCAGGTCGTTGCCGCTGTCACCGGAGTAGAGCACCCGTTCGTGAGGGTAACCCTTTTGGCGCATCAGGAACTCGATGGCATGCAACTTGGTGGCACTGGCCGGCAATACATCCAGCAACCCCACATGCTCCAGGTCGTCGATGCTCCAGATCAGGCTGGCCCTGATGCCTCGATGTTCCAGGCGCTCGCGCATGGTGCTCAGCAGTTCATCACGGGCCACATCCTCCGGGGCGTAGTAGCTCAGCTTGAAGGTGTTCTGCTTTGCCTCCTCCTGTAGCGTCAGTGCTTCGAGGTCGGCAAATAGTGCCGCCAGCGCACTGTGGTCAAAACCGGCCCAGTCGGGGGCGATCTCCTCCTGCCATGCCTGCCATGGGGTCCAGACCCCATCTTCGATGGTATAGATAGTTGTACCTACGTCGCCGATGACGTAATCGGGCACCGGAATGTCGAACTCTTCAATGGCATCGAGTACCAGTTGTTTGTGACGCCCTGATACATAGGCCAGCGCGACTTCGGGTCGGGCGGTGAAGCGGCGAAAACGTGGGCGGGCACCGGTGGACTCAACGGGGGCGCCGTTGGGTAGCAGCGTGCGGTCAAGGTCGGTGCAAAGCAGTAGTGGTTCAATCATGGCTCTCTATTCTGTGTGTGGGATCTCGCAGCGCCCATAGAAATCGTAGTACTCGATCGCCTCCAACAGCCCGGCCGCATGCTGTTCCCGGGTGAAATAGATGCCCTCGATATCACTGAGGTGGTTCACCTCTTCGGGAAACTGGCTGGAGACCACCGCGCCGAGGGTGTTGCCGCGCATCATGTCCTCTTCGGCGGCTGTGCCGCCGGCAACCAGCACGTGGTTGAGCGGGATCTCCCACTGTTCGCAGAAGTAGCGCAGTGCCAGCCCCTTGGAGGCGCGCACCGGGACGATGTCGAGCAGCCTCTGCTGGTAGAGGTAGGCGTTGGCGGTGACATCGTGCTGGTGGAGGTAGCGGACGATGCCGTCGATGGAGGGGGCATCATGGTGATCCAGGTAGTAGCTGATCTTGAATTCCAGTTGCTCGCTACGCGGCTGCAGCTCCAGCCCCGGCAGCTGGTCGAGCAGACGGCGCAGTTCGCTGTGGTTCCACAGGTGGTTGATGTGGCGCTTCCACGCCACATCGAAGGAGAGGTGTGGGGCGTAGTAGATCTCCGTTCCCATCGCTGTTATGAGAACATCGGGTGTGGGAATGTTGTTGGCCTTGAGCAGCGCCAGGGTGGAGTGGAGATTACGCCCGGTGGCGATGGCGAAGGCGGTCTCCTTACGCCGCTGCTCGAGTTGCTCGATGAATTGCCGCAGTGCCTCCCTGTCCCCCAGCAGGGCATCGTCCAGCTCGGTGACGATGGCGCGATCGTAGTAGAGCCTGCTGGCCACGCCCTGTGCGACCCGGGCGGGTCGCCTTGCCTGTGAGCAGAGCGGTGCTATCTCCTGCAGGTAGCGTTCGGTATGGGCCTGCCACGAGTAGTGGCGGGCCGCCTGCTCTATCCCCTGTTGTGAGTATTGCTGCCATTTCGTCGCGTCCTGCAGTGTCGACAGCAGCGCCTGGGTAATCGCTTTGCTGTCGAGGGGGTCGACCAATACCCCATTGCGGCAGTTGCCGATAATGTCCTGCGGCCCCCCATCCTCGGTGGCCACCACCGGCAGGCCGCTGGCCGCCGCCTCGATGAGGGTGAGGCCGAAGGGCTCGGTCAGCGCCGGATTGATAAAGACGCCGCGTGAGCTGGCGGCGAGGCGGTAGAGCAGTGGCACATCGTCGCTATCGTGATGCTTGGGGTAGGCCACCTTGCCGTAGAGGTCGTAACAGTCGATCTGCAGCAGCAGTCGTGTCATTACCCGCTGTGGTCCCTCCTCCATTTCGAGAATGCTGTCGCGGTTGCCGGCGACAATTACCAGGTTGGCCAGTTGCTGCAACTCTTTCGACTCACCATAGGCCTGCAGCAGGGTGGTGATGTTCTTTCGCTCATCGGGGCGGGAGAGGGCGAGGATGAACGGTTTCTCCGGCGTATCGAGAAAGCGTTTAATGCTCTGCCAGATTGCGCCTTGCCACTCATTGGCGATGGGCGGGTGGAAGCGTTGCAGGTCGGTGCCGGGCGGCACGATGCGCATCGCCTCCGGTTGATAGAAGTCGTAGAGGCTGTATTGCTCACCCACCTCATTGCTGCTGCTGGCGATGACCCGGTCGGCCAGGGAGAGCGCCTCCTCCTCGGCGGCGATGCGCCTTGAAATTTGGTAATTGGCCTCGACGTCCGCCATCGTCTGCCCCTTTGCCAGCAGGCGGCGGCGTTTAACCCTGCCCAGTGAGTGGCCGGTGAAGACTAGCGGCACCCCCAGGTGGCTCGCCAGCCTGCTGCCGACATAACCGGCATCGGCGTAGTGGGCGTGAATGATATGGGGGGTGCGGCCTTGCTGGTGCAGATAATCGAGGGTGTGATCAACCAGGCTGTCGAGGTGGTCCCACAGCAGCTCCTTGCGCAGGTAGTCGTCGGGCCCGGCAGGCAGGCGTATGATTTGGCTGTTGTCGCCGAGCGGTTCGCTCTCCTGCCCATAGTCGTTGGCGACGGCGGGGTCGCCAATACGCCGGGTGAGCAGGTCGACCCGGCCTACCCCTGGTGATTCACCAAGCGCCCTGGCCAGCTCGACAACGTATTTGGTCTGACCGCCGGTATCGGCGTCGGCGCCAAGCTCTAGTTCCCCCCCGCGGATCAGGCCGTGAACGCTGATCATCAAAATGTATAGCTCGCTACTCTCCATGTTCCTCGTGGTGTTGCTCTACTCGTGTCATTTTCCATCCTAAGCTTTCAGGATAGACCACGAGGGAGGAACTGCACGGGTGTGGCGACGGCGGAGGCCTTGTCTGGCATTTCAGCAGGGGGCTTACACCCCCTGCAGGTTCAGTACCCCTTCCATCTTTTCCGCCGTTTCAGATTTGCCGGTGCGGCTGTCGCCGATGAGGGCAACGGTGATGTTGACCTCGTTGACAGCCCCGCCGAGGCGGGCGCGTTTGGCGCTGGCGTGCAGCTTGATAAGCTCAATCAGATCCTCGGCCAGGCGGGTAGGGGCCACCATCTCGACCTCGTCGCGGTCGTGATAGCCGCAGCGGGCCAGGTCTTCGTCACTGTTGCCCTCATAGACGCCGGCCATCAGTTGGCTGCAGGCGATACCGATGGTCATCTCCTTGCGGCCCGCCAGTTCGCTGATGACGTTAATGAAGCGCTCTTCGATTTTTGTGAATTTTTCATACAGCTCGGGGTGGAGGATGGTCTGTTGGCTGCCATTAAGCTCCTTGAGCGTGGGGAAGGGGTTGGCCCAGAAGCTCGCCTCCTTGGCGCCGCGGTGGGTGTGGGTACTGCCGGCGGCCACGCGCTCGCCGAGGCGGAAGGCCTCGATGGCCTCGGCCACGCTCATGTCATTGCGTACGGTGCATTCGCTCTCCTGCACCAGCTCGAAGTTGTTCATGTAGAGCATGATGTCGAGCACGTCGCCGCGCAGCATTTCATCATCGTTGCTGACCGGGACGATCTGGCGGGCGTTGGAGCCGGTCTCCTTGTTGTAGCCCACCTCGCGCCCCATCATCTGCAGCTTGGCGGCTTCGGAGAAACCGTCGAGGCAGGCGAAGGCGCCGGTCTCGGTACCGTAGAAGACCGGGCGGGTGGTGCCGTCGGCCTGGGTCTCCAGGCGGGCGCGGCCCATATCGTCGGCCTTGATGATCATGTCGCGGATGTAGGGCTCGCCGCTTTCACTATCGAAGTGCATGACATAGCGGGTACAGCCGCAGTGCAGCGGCAGGTCGCCGTCGTGTATCGCCAGCACATTGTGCAGGGTGAGGATCGGTTTTTTGCAGTAGCCGAAATATTTCAACTCTTCGCGGTCGGGTACCAGGCCGACCAGCAAGTTGTTTTCGCGGTCGTGGTAGTAGCCCAGGTCTTCATCGCTGGCCCTGGGGTCGCCGAAGATGAAGACGCCATCGGGGCGGCGATTGGCACTGATCTGCTCGATGTCGGCAAAGGGGAAGAGGTTGAGCAGCCCCGGTTCCATCTCGATACAGCCGCGCGACTTGTGCAGGTAGGCGACGATGAGATAGCTGCCCACCCGTAGCGGTACCGAGACCCATTCGTCCGGCTCGAAGGTATCGAGCTTGAGCGGGTTGTGCTGCAGTTCGTAAAAGGGGATGGCGCGTTTGTTCGATGGGGTGGAGTAGTCGACACCGGTCTGGATCTCGGCGGCGATGGTTAGCGGCACGTGGGCCAGCTCGTGGTAATCGGCGGGCAGGTTGAGGTAGTGGCCGGAGATCTCGCCCGCGGTGACGTTGGGGGAGGGGTCGAGGCCATAGCTACGGCGTACCCCCTGTTCCAGTTTCACCTTGTTCAGCAGGTGGCGACGGGTCTCCAGTAGCAGTTCGGAGAGGCTGTTGGCCTTGTCGGTGACCTTGTCCTTGACGGTGTCCGGGGTTTCGCCGTCGGCGAGCATGACATCGTTCTGTAGTCGCACCAGGCGGGAGTAACCGGTGTTGCGGAAGTGGTGAAAGGCGCCGTCGAGAAAGCGCACCATGCTGCGGTCGCGCTCCAGGGTGTCGGGGCAGTCGTGTGCCTCACGCTCAAGCACGGCAAGAAAGTCGCGAGCGCTCAATTCCTTGATAAAGGCGCTTTTGTGCAGCGCCTCGTTTTGCGATACGCCGCTACGCTTGTCCAGCTCGCCCATAAAGGCGTGTTTGTAGATCTTCAGGTAGCGAGAGAATGCGCGGCTTTTCAGCAGTTGCTCCGGTGTGCTACAGCCGTCTCTAATCTCTAGTATCTGCTCCATAACTTCCCCTTGGTGGCCCATAAAACCTGTTTAATATGTGGTTATTTATTGTTGCGCCATCCTAGCAACGGGGCGTGGGAATGTCATGTCGGGGAATTGTTATACCCCTATTCATCGACAATTCGGAGGGGGGGGGAAGGTGTCAGCTGCACATGGCACGCCGTGGCATAGCCCTGATCGAGTGACATCCACTGCTGCCTTAATCGAGGTTGATGGTGCCCTGCATATAGGGGGTGACCTGACCTCCGATATGGACCCGCCCGCCCCGTAATTCACACTGCAGCTCACCGCCGCGCGGTGAGAGCTGGCGGGCGATGAAGGTCTCTTTGTGCAACCGTTCTGCCCAGAAGGGGGTAAGCAAGGTATGGGCGGAGCCGGTGACCGGGTCCTCGTCGATGCCGTACTTGGGGGCAAAGAAGCGTGAGACGAAGTCGCAGTCGTCCCCTTCTGCGGTCACGATCACCCCGCGCCCTGCCAACTGTTGCAGCAGGCGCATGTCGGGTTGCAGGGCGCGTACCGCCTCCTCGCTCTCCAGGCGCACGAGCCAGTCCTCCCCCGCGTAGCACTCCTGTGGTGTTGCGCCGATGGCCTGGATAAGTAGTTCAGGTGCCTCGACCGGCTGGAGTTCGCCCACGGGAAAGTCGAGCGTCAACAGCTCTTCACGGCGGGTGACGCCGAGTGCTCCGCTTAGGGAGTTGAAGGTGACCACGTCACTAGCAGGATCGATATGGTGGAAGTAGACCCAGGCGGCAGCGAGGGTGGCGTGGCCGCACAGTTTGACCTCGCTCGTCGGGGTGAACCAGCGAATGCGCAAGCCATTCTCTTCCTCAACGATGAAGGCGGTTTCGGAGAGGTTGTTCTCCATCGCGATCTGCTGCATCAGCTCGTCGGCTAGCCAAGCCGCAAGCGGGCAGACCGCCGCCGGGTTGCCGCCAAAGAGGTGGCTAGTGAAGGCATCAAGCTGGTAGATCTTTAGTTCCATTTTTCAGTCCCTCATCGCATCAGGAGTGTGCAGAGTGCCCGTTCAAGGCGTGCGATATCGTGCTCATTTACGTGCAGGTGCGGTGCAATACGCAGGTGATCGGCACGCTGGCTGATGTAGATACCTTGCCGCATCAGGTCGTTAACCACGTCTGCCGAGCTGTGGGCAGGAAGTTTCAGGCCAAGAATATGAGGTGCCCGTTGCTCCTCCCCCAGTAGGGTACAACCGGCCTGTCGCAGTACGTGGGCGAGGTGGCGGGTGATAAGCGAGAGTTGTTCGCTGATCGCCTCGATGCCCCACTCCCCTATCTGTTCCAGTGCCGCAATGGCACCGGGAAGAATCGTCGGAATGCACTTCTCGCCCATGTCGAAACGTCGCGCACCCGCCTGATAGTTTGAGGCGTAGTCGGTTAGCGTGGTGAAGTCGGCAGCCCCTTCCCGCGCCAACCATGACTCTTCCAGTGGCCTGGCGCCGTGCCAGCGTGGGGCGGCATAGAACAGACTAAAGCCGTAGGGGGCAAGCAGCCACTTGTAGCCTGAGGCGACGAGAAAGTCCGGCTTGATGGCGTCGATATCCAGCGGCATTGCCCCAAGAGACTGAGTCGCATCGACAGCCAGCAGGGCACCATGTTCATGGCATGAGGTGGCAATGGCCTCCAGGTCGAGCAGCGCTCCATCAACCCAGTGGCAATGGGGGACGACGACCGCTCTCACCCGCCTGTCGATACGGTTGATCAGCGCATCGCTCCAGCTGCCGCTTTCGGGGGCAGCTACCTGTTCTACCACGCAGCGGCGTTCAGCGGCGACACGCTGCCATGGCAGGTATTCACTGGGGAACGCGCCATCGAGCATCAGGATACGCTCTGCTGGGCGCAGCTGCGGCTCCAGGGCTCGCGCAGCGCTGCTCATGCCGTAGCTTGCGGAGGGGACAATGGCATAGTTATCGGCACGTCCGCCGAATAGCCCCGCCGCCAGCTCGCGTACGGCTTCGGCGCTATCGAAAAAGTCTCCCGGTGTGCGTCCCCAGGGGGAGCTCTTGGTGTGAACACCATTGATCAGTGCTTCGCGGGAGGCGTTTAGCTGGGGCGCATTGTAGGCACAGTTGAAGTAGGCAATGTCGGAAGGGATATCGAACAGGTGGCGTTGGCTTGGAAAACGGTCCATCGGTGAGCTCTCCTCTCTCATTAATGGGCTAGCGTAAACCTCCGATTGTCGCCATAACAGATACAGGTTACGATTAATTTAACCATAACAGATTGGGTTGTAACGATGGCGGCAACGGAACAGCACTATTTATATCAACAGGTGGCGGAGGACATGGGCCGCGCCATAGGCATGGGCACCTATCCGCCGGGTGAACGGTTGCCGTCGTTACGGCGTATCGCGGCGCATTATGAGGTGAGCATGGCGACCGCGATCCAGGCCTACCAGTGGCTGGAGGACTCGGGCTATATCGAGGCGCGCCCCAAGTCGGGCTACTACGTACTGCCCCAGGCCTGTGGCGAGGCGTGCGAACCGAACATCAGCAAACCGCGCAGCCGTCCCAGCGAGGTGACGGTGGGACAGTTGGCGTTGAATATCCTGGCCGAGGCACGCCGCCCGGAGCTGGTCTCGCTGGGGGCGGCCATTCCCGGTCAGGAGTTGTTGCCGCTGAAGACCCTGTCGCGTATCTACGCCGGGGTAGTGCGACGCTCTCCCGAGCTGCTGGGGCGTTACGAGGCGCAGCAGGGGCATGAGTTGCTGCGGGCGCAGATTGCCCGGCGCCTGCGGGTGAGTGGAGTGCGGGTACACCCGGACGAGATCATCGTCACCAACGGCTGTATGGAGGCGCTGGTGCTGAGCCTGCGCTGTCTCTGCAAGACGGGCGACACCGTGGCGGTGGAGTCGCCCAGTTACTACGGCATGATGCAGGTGGCCGAGCAGTTGGGGCTCAATGTTCTGGAACTGCCCACCCATCCGCGCGACGGACTGGATTTGGATGCGTTACAGCAGGCACTGGAGAAAAAGCGTATTGATGCCTGCCTGTTCATGCCCAGTTACAACAACCCGCTCGGCTCCTGCATGCCACGCAACAGGCGCAGACAGATGGTGCAGATGCTGAATGAGGCGGGGGTGGCGTTGATCGAGGACGACATCTACGGCGACCTTAGTTACGACTCCACGCGTCTGCCCGCGGCCAAGTCCTTTGATCGTGAGGGCAACGTGCTGCTCTGCTCCTCCTTCTCCAAGACCCTGGCGCCGGGCTACCGTATCGGCTATGTGGTGCCGGGAAGGTATTTCGATGAGTTGCTCCGGCTTAAGTTTCTCGGCAACATCGCCACCGCCGGCATGCCGCAGTTGGCTCTGGCCGAGTTCCTGCAAAAGGGCGGTTACGAGCGGGTGGTGCGCAAGGCGGCCAAACAGTATCAACAGCGCAGCGAGATGCTACGCCAGATGGTGCTGCAACACTTTCCCGAGGGGACGCGGGTGACGCAGCCACAGGGCGGCTTCGTGATGTGGGTGGAGCTGCCTGAGCATATGGAGGGTATCTCGCTCTATGAACGTGCACTGGAGCAGGGGATCTCGATTACGCCGGGGGTGATCTTCTCGCCCCGTGGTGATTACAAGCACCATATACGATTAAGTGCCAGCGCCGTGGAAACATCTGAGATTTCCACCGTGGTGGAGCAGTTGGGCGCGATAGCGGTGAAGCTTTCAGGAGGAAAGGCATGAATATCAAGTTGGCGTACAGCGATGAAGAGATCGCCGCCTGTTACCCGGTAATGCAACAGCTTCGTCCGCATATTGGGGCGGAGGAGTTTGTGCAGCGGGTACGCTCACAACAGGATGATGGGTACCGCCTCGCTTATATTGAGGCGAATAATAGTTTGGCCGCCGTGGCCGGTTTTCGTATTGGACAAAACCTCGCATGGGGTCGTTTTCTCTATGTTGATGATTTGGTGACGTATGATGAGAAGCGCTCCAGTGGTTACGGTAGGCAACTGCTCTCATGGCTTAAAGCGTTTGCCATTGAGAAGGGGTGTGAGCAGTTGCACCTCGACTCCGGCGTGCAACGTACCGATGCCCATCGCTTTTATGAGCGCGAGGGGATGCAGCGGGCAAGTTATCATTTTGTGCAAGCACTAAAGTAGATACCACATTCCAGTAATGTCCCCACGTAAGATCATCCATATCGACATGGACGCCTTCTTCGCCTCGGTGGAGATCCGTGAGCGTCCCGAGCTGGCCAACCGTGCGGTGGTGGTTGGCGGCCGGGCCGAGGGGCGAGGCGTGGTCGCGGCTGCCAACTACATCGCACGCCGTTATGGAATCCACAGCGCCATGCCTACTGCCAGTGCCTTGCGTCTCTGCCCGGAGCTTGTGGTGCTGCCGCCACGGCACGCCTTATACGCCGAGGTGTCGCGTCAAATTCACGAAATATTCCAGCGCTATACGCCGCAGATAGAGCCGCTGTCGCTGGACGAGGCCTTTCTCGATGTCAGCGGCAGCGAGCGGCTGTTTGGCACGGCGGAGCAGATCGGTCGTGAGATCAAACAGGCGATAAAGGATGAGTTATCGTTGGTCGCCTCGGTGGGGCTGGCACCGAATAAGTTCCTCGCCAAGATCGCCAGCGACCTGGAGAAGCCAGACGGCTTTGTGGTGGTTAAGGAGGGAGAGGAGGAGGCCTTTCTTGCGCCGTTGCCGATTACCCGCATCTGGGGTGTGGGCAAGGTGGCGGCAAAGGGGTTCGAACGCCTGGGCATTCGCACTATCGGTCAGCTGCGTCACTATTCGCCACGCCTTATCCGCGAACACTTCGGTAACAGTGGTGAGCAGTTCCTGCGCCTGGCGAAGGGTATCGACGAGCGCCCGGTGGTGAGCGAGTCGGAGGCCAAGTCGGTCTCCAACGAGACCACCTTCGCCGTCGACATTACCGAGCCGCAGGTGATGCGCGAATGGCTACACGCCCTGACCGAACAGGTGGCGTGGCGACTGCGCGCCCATGAATTAAAGGGACGCACGATTCAGATCAAGGTACGCTTCAGCGATTTCACCACGCTTACCCGTTCCCTGTCACTGGATGATGTGACCGATATCACGGCGGAGATCTGGCAGGCGGTACAGACTCTGTTTGCACAGCGTTTACCGCAGCCGTTACCGCCGGTGCGCCTGCTGGGTGTTGGGGTTAGCAACTTCGCTGAACCGCAACCGCGCCAGGGCGATCTCTTCGCCCGGGATGAGGGACGACAGCGCAAGCTCGACTCGGTGCTGGACGAGGCACAGTCGCGTTTTGGCAAGGGGGCGGTAAGGCGCGGTAACTTACCGCAATCCAGGTGAGAGCTGTTTCACAGATCGTGCAAACAGCGCATGATCTGTGACCTTCGTCCCGAAGATCTGTGACTTCACTCCCAGCCCACTTTTCCCTTACTGCATACACTTCTCCTCAAGGTTGGGCGCAATGCCCTATAGAGTTTGAGGTAGATCATCATGAACATTCCATCCACGGTAAGAACCTATCTGGCCAACAGTAAGCTCCGTTTCAAGGGCCGTCAGGTCGAGGCTGCCGAGAGTTTCGAGGCGACTGTGGCAAAAGCCGAGATCCCCCTTTCACGGGTGGTCAGGCCGGTAATGCTCAAGGCGCGTTCCGAGTCAGGTCACGCTTACCTGATGGCGGTGGTGCGAGCCGATCAGCAGCTCGATCTTGGTAGCTTGAACACCCTGTTCAAGCGCGACTTCAGCTACTGCAATGATAGTGAGTTAAAGGAGCTGTTCCCCAACTGCGAGCGGCAGATGTTGCCGCCGCTGGCCGAGCCCTACGGCCTGCGTGCGATTGTCGATAAATCGATTGCCGAGATGCCAACCCTCTACTTTGCCACCGGCGCTGAGGGATTGTTGATCGCCACCACTGGCGCGGAGTTCGTGAGCCGTCTGCATGAAGGGGGCTGGAACGGACGCGTTATCACCGTTAGGGAAAAAGCGGAGTCCGAGGTGGTGAGTGCCGATGAGGCGATGCGTAACAAGGTGCAGGCGGTGAATGAACTACCGGCCATGCCGGGGCTGGCCGCCGAGATCATTCGCGTACGCAACAATCCCTATGCCCACGCCGCCGAGCTTGCCGCGGTGATCGAGCAGGACCCCAGCCTGAGCGCGCAGGTCATTCGTTATGCCACCTCTCCCCTCTACGCCTACAACGGCAAGATCACCTCGGTGGAGCAGGCCATTGTGCGCGTGCTGGGCATGGATTTTGTGCAAGACCTCGCCTTTGGCCTGTCGCTGGGCCGGGCCTTCAACAACCCCAAGGGGGGGCCGCTGGGGCTGGACAACTTCTGGCAGCACGCCCTCTACTGCGCCAGCCTGACCCAGGAGCTGTGCAACAAGATCGACTATGGCGTGCGCCCGCCGGCCAGTGCCGCTTACCTGGCGGGGTTGCTACACAACTTCGGTATTTTGCTGCTGGGCCATCTGTTCCCTGCACAGTTCGAGCGCCTCAACAAGGCGCTACTGGCCGAGCCGGATCGCAGCATGCTGGAGCTGGAGCGTGAGACCATCGCCGTCAGCCACACCGAACTGGGTGTGTGGCTGATGGATGCCTGGGACATGCCCAAGGAGATCGCCCAGACGGTGAGCGAGCACCACAACCCGGAGCATCGCGGAGACTTCTCGGTCTTTGCCAATCTGGTCTATATCGCCAACGCCCTGCTCAAGCGACACGGTATCGGCGATGCCGAGAGTATGGAGATCCCAGAGGCGCTGTTGCAGCGTTTTGGCCTGGATGAGGAAAAGCTGGAAGTGGCCCTCGCCACGGTACTGCAGGGGCGTGACGGGCTGGAGTTTATGGCGGCGAAGATGGCGGCGTAGGCTGGGCAGTCATGCCCAGCCTACTCAAATATTTATTATCCAGATCACTCGCACCGATCACCCGAGTCGTTACGACAACGCTTCCTGTCCACCCATAGGGCACCACCCAGGGTGGTGCCCTCAAACTGTGTCTCGAACAGTTCCGCTTCCACCAGCGAGGCGCGGCGCAGGTTACTGTCGCGCAGGTCGGCGTAGTAGAGGTTGGCCTTCTCCAGGCGCGCCTTCTCCATATTGGCGCCGCGCAACACGGCCCGCTCCAGTGAGGCGCGCTGCAGGTCGGCCTGTGGCAGTTCGGCATCGCTGAGGTCGGCACCGTCCAGATTGGCCTGCTTCAGTCCAGCCTCGCGCAAATTGGCCCTGGTTAATATTGCCTGCTCCATATCGCACTGGTAGAGGCTGGCTCCCTGCAGGTTGGCCCCGCTCAGGTTGGCCTGCCGCAGGGTGGCACGATCCAGTCTCGCCCCCCTCATCTGCGCCTTACTCAGGTTGACCTTGTCGAGTTGGGCACTGAGCAGGCGCGCGCTGTTAAGGCGGGTCGCGCTGAGGTCGGCCCCCTCGAGTTCGGCAAAGGAGAAGTCAACGCCGCCCAGCCGTGCTCCAGCAAGCCTGGCCCCCTGCAGCCGGGTACGCTTCATGATCGCCCCGCGCAGGTCGGCCCCCGCCAGTTCGGCCCCTTCCATATGGCAGCCGCTCCAGTTCACGCCCGGGGCAGGGGGATCGTCGCAGGCGGCGAACAGGGGGCTCGACAGGGTGAGCAACAGTAGTGCCGGGATGGCGTCTTTTAACCGCATCTTCTTTCCGTTGTCTGCTTAATTACCCATAAGCTAAGTCAAGGCGGCGTGAAACGCCAGTGAACCGCGGCGTATAATTGTCATTCACACAACACTAGAGGGCGTGACATGCGGGTAACGGGCGGACTGGCAAAGATGGTGACCGAACTGGGCGAGACGGTACAGTACCATCTGCCGGTAGGGGAGCAGCTGATTGGGCTGAACGACTACATCGGCAAGTCCATCAAGCTGCGCTATGAAGGTACCATCCACTGCGTCGCCTGCGGCCGCAAGACCAAGAAGAGCTATAGCCAGGGCCACTGCTACCCCTGTTCGCAGAGCCTGGCCCGTTGTGATCTCTGCATCATGAAGCCCGAGACCTGTCACTACGCCGCAGGCACATGCCGCGAGCCGGAGTGGGGCGAGGCCAACTGTATGCAGGAGCACTACGTCTACCTGGCCAATACCTCGGGGTTGAAGGTGGGCATTACCCGCGGCAGCCAGATCCCCACCCGATGGATGGACCAGGGGGCGACCCAGGCGTTGCCCATCTTCCGCGTCGCCACCCGCCTTATCTCCGGCCTGGTGGAGGTGATCTGCAAGAACCACGTGGCCGACCGCACCGACTGGCGCCGCATGCTCAAGGGGGACGGTGCCCCCATCAATCTGGTTGAGCGTCGAGATGAGCTGCTCGCCCTGTGTGAGGCGGAGTTGCAGGCGTTACACGCCGAGCAGGGTGAGGGGGCGATAGCTGCGCTGCCCGATGCCGAAGAGGTGAGTATTCACTATCCGGTGAACGACTACCCGGCCAAGGTCACTGCCCTCAACCTCGACAAGAACCCGGAAGTGGAAGGGGTGCTGAAGGGGATCAAGGGGCAGTACCTGATCCTCGATAGCGGGGTGCTCAATGTACGCAAATACGGTGGCTATGACGTCACAGTGGAGTTGCCCTAGTAGCTTCCCTGCTGCCGGCGATGGGACTTAATCGCTCACCTGATACTGGCGGTCAATCTCCCTCTCTGCCTCGAGCCAGTCGTTATACACATCGCCACCGAGAAAGTCGCGTTTCTCGGCGATGTAGTAGGCGGCCTCTGCAATCATCTGTCGACGCTGCGAGGCGGTGATGGCTGCCTTTTTCCGAGCCCTGGTGCTGGCGCTCTTCTTGGCCACGGCCTTCTTCTTAACCACGGCCTTCTTGGATACTGCAACCTTCTTTTTTACGGTGCTCTTTTTACTACTTGCCTTGTTCGTTTTCTCGCTCATCGTATCAATCTCCATCTGTGTGAGAGCATTCTCCCAATCTTATATAGCGAAAGAAGTCACTCGCTGCCATGTGCAAAGAGTGGCCGTGAGTGCAGTCAGTAGCCGGTGACTATCCGAGTGAGGTTCTAACTGTCGATCTCAATCGGGGTTAATTTCCAGATCTCGCTGTTGTAGGCCTGCATCGTCCTGTCGGTTGAGAAGAAGCCGCTTGCGGCGGTGTTGATGATGCTCTTCTCGGTCCAGTGGCTCTGCTCCTGCCATAGAGTGTTGACCCTCTCCTGAGCCTCCACGTAACTGCGAAAATCGGCCAGCGTTAGCCAGGGATCAAACGGGCTCTTAAGTGTAGCGAGGATGTTGTCGAAGATACCGGGCTCCTGGGCGTTGAAATAGCCTGATTCGAGCAGTTGCAGCACCGCCTGAAGCTTGGCATCGCTATCTATGTAGTCTTGCGGCTGGTAGTTGTGCCGCAGTTCTGCGACCTCTTCGGCCCTCATGCCAAAGAGGAAGAAGTTCTCCTCCCCTACGGCATCCATAATCTCGATATTGGCGCCGTCATAGGTACCGATGGTGAGTGCGCCGTTCATCATGAATTTCATGTTACCGGTGCCGCTGGCCTCCTTGCCGGCAGTGGAGATCTGTTCCGACAGGTCGGCGGCGGGGGCAATGATCTCCATGCTGGAGACATTGTAGTCCGGGAAAAAGACCACCTTGAGGTAGTCAGCGACCTCAGGGTCGCTGTTGATGGTGGCGGCAACGTTGTTAATCAGTTTGATAATGTCCTTTGCCATCTGGTAGCCGGGGGCGGCCTTGCCGCCGATCACCACGCAGCGGTTAGCCCAGTTCTCCAGCTCGCCATGCTTGATGCGGTTATAGAGGTGGACAATGTGCAGTACATTGAGCAGCTGGCGCTTGTACTCGTGGATGCGCTTCACCTGCACATCGAACAGCGATGCGGTATCGAAGCGAATACCGCACTTTTTCTCGACCAGCGCGGCCAGGCGCTGTTTGTTCTGTTGCTTGGCCTCGTGCCACGCGCTGTGGAATTCAGCATGATGGGGGGCCGCCAGTGATTTCAACCTCTCCAGCTGGGCGAGGTCGGCCATCCAGTCATCGCCAATCTGTGTGGTGATCAGGTTACTGAGGGTCGGATTGGCATGTGCCAGCCAGCGTCGGGGCGTAACGCCATTGGTCTTGTTGTTAAAGCGTTCCGGCCACATCTCATAGAAGTCGTGAAACAGTCCTTCGCGCAGCAGTTGTGAGTGCAGTGCGGCCACGCCGTTCACCGAGAAGCTGCCGACAATGGCCAGGTAGGCCATACGTACCTGCTTGCTCTCACCCTCCTCGATGATGGACATGCGGCGCAGGCGTTCGGTGTCGCCAGGCCACTTCAGCGCCACCTCATGCAGAAAGTGTGCATTGATCTCGTAGATAATCTCCAGCAGGCGCGGCAGTAGACACTCGAACAGGCTGACCGACCACTTCTCCAGTGCCTCGGGGAGCAGGGTGTGGTTGGTATAGGCCATGCTGCGTGTGGTGACCGTCCAGGCATCCTCCCACTCCATCTGCTTGTCATCCAGCAGGATGCGCATCAACTCCGCCACGGCGATGGTGGGGTGGGTGTCGTTCATCTGGAAGACGTTATAGTCGGCGAAGGTGACGTAGTCCTTACCGTTGTCCTGTTCCCACAGTCGGATCGAGTCCTGCAGGCTGGCGGAGGCGAGAAAGTACTGCTGACGGAGCCGTAGCTCCTTGCCGCTTTCACTGGCGTCGTTGGGGTAGAGTACCAGGGATATCTGTTCGGCCTCATTTTTTGCCGCGACCGCTTCGGTGTAACTGCCGGCGTTGAACTCCTCCAGGTTGAACTCCTCGGTGGCCGAAGCCTTCCACAGGCGCAGGGTGTTCACGGTCTTGTTGCGGAAGCCCGTCACCGGTACATCAAAGGGAATGGCCAGTACGTCGCTGGTATCGACCCAGCGCACGCACTCCTTGCGGTTGTGGTTGATATAGCGCTCGGTATGACCACCGAAGCGTATGCGTTGCGCGTTTTCAGCCCGTTCGATCTCCCACGGGTTGCCGTTAACCAGCCAGTGGTCCGGTTCCTCGACCTGCCGGCCGTCCTCGATGCGTTGACGAAACATGCCGTACTCGTAGCGAATGCCGTAGCCGACCACCGGCAGCTGCAGCGCTGCGCAACTGTCCATAAAACAGGCGGCCAGGCGTCCCAGACCGCCATTGCCGAGGCCCGCATCCGGTTCCTCCGTTTCCAGTTCCTCCAGTTTCAGGGCGTAGTCGTGCAGTGCCTGGTCGGTCTCACGGGTGATGCCGATGTTGAGCAGGTGGTTACCCAGGGCCCGCCCCATCAGAAACTCCAGTGACAGGTAGTAGGCACGTTTGACATTGGGTTTGTTGTACTGAACCCAGGTGTTGCGCCAGTTGGTCATAATGCGGTCGCGGATGGTTAGCGACAGCGCCTCATAGGAGTAGTGCTTGGGGCAGCCTTCAAAGCGTCCCAGGTGGTGGGTCAGGTAGCGGTTATAGTCTTCGCCCAGTGTTTTCGCATCGACCCCCAGGCTCTCAACCGCACGCATACCGCAGGTTGACGGTTTGTTTTCGCTGGCCATGCTTATCTCGACTTTTTCTAGTGGTTGCCGTGATATAGAGAGAGGTATTTCGCCGCACTCTCTTCCCAACTGAAACTTTGCTGCATTGCGTTGCGCTGAATCTGTTGCCATTGCCGCTTGTCGCTGTAGAGCGCCAGGGCACGCATTACTGCATCGATCAGCTCCTGCGCCGTGGGCTTATTCATCACAAAACCGGTGGCGCTGTTATCCTTCAGTGTAGCCTCTGTGGTGTCGACCACAGTGTCGGCGAGGCCGCCGGTGTTGTTGACGATGGGCGGGGTGCCATAGCACAGGCTATACATCTGGTTCAGGCCGCAGGGCTCGTAGCGTGAAGGCATCAGGAACATATCGCTGCCCGCCTCGATAAGGTGGGCCAGCTGCTCGGAGTAGCCGATATGGCAGAAGATGCGTGTGGGGTAGCTGGCCGCCAGCTCCTTGAGCCAGTATTTGAACTGGCGGTTACCGCTGCCGAGCAGAACAAAATTGGCATCACTCCTTTCAATTAGCGTTGGGATCGCCTCCAGTATCAGGTCGATACCCTTTTGCTCAACCAGCCTTCCAACCATGCCGAGTAGGGGGGCGCTCATTCGTTCCTCGTTTGCCGTGGTACCCATCTGCTCAAACAGCGCCGCCTTGTTTTTGGCCTTGGCTGGACCACGCTGTTTGACCGAGTAGCGGGCCGCCAGGTGGTGATCCTGGCGCGGATCCCATACCTCGGTGTCGATGCCATTGAGGATGCCGCTGAGCTTGTAGCGCCTGGAGCTCAATACCCCCTCCATGCCGTAGCCGAATGCACTGGTGCATATCTCCTCTGCATAGGTGGGGCTGACGGTGGTTATCGCATCGGCGTAGATAAGCCCCGCCTTGAGCATGGAGAAGCCGCCGTGGAATTCCACCCCCTCGGGGTGCCACCAGTGTGAGGGCAGGTGCAGGCCGACGAATACCTCATGGGAAAAGTGGCCGCCGAAGGCGAGGTTGTGAATGGTGAAGATGCGCCGCGGCGGACGGGGTACCTCCTCGAGGAAGGCGGAGACCAGGCCACACTGCCAGTCGTGGCTGTGCACCACATCGGCCCGCCAGCCGTCCTGCAGTGCCCCCATGCTGACCATGGCGGCGGCCTGGGAGAAACAGGCAAAGCGCTCCCCATTATCGGCCCAGTCATAGCCGTCGGCATCGACGTAGGGGTTGCCGGGACGATCGAACAGGGCGGGGCAGTCGAGCAACCAGAGCGGTACCTGCATATCAGGGTGGTCCACTTCCAGCACGCGCGCGCTGTGCGTCTTGCCGATACCGCGCAACTCCATCCAGCCGAGGATGCGAAATCCCTTCATCTGAGCCATCACATCGCGATAGCCCGGTAACAGTATGCGTACATTCGCCCCCTGCTGCTGCAGGGCAATGGGCAGACTGTGGGCGACATCTCCCAGGCCGCCGGTCTTGTTCAGTGGATAGAGTTCACTGACGACATACAAAACGTTCATTATTGTCTCTTATTTTATTCCCGGTCTATGGTTGCGCCGGGCCAATGAATATCGCCCCCAGGGGGGGGAGGGTGAGCGACACCGAGTGCGCAAAGCCCATCCACGGCTGCTCCGTGACGGTAATATCGCCCGCATTGCCGATGTTGGCGCCGCCATAATAACTGGAGTCGGTGTTGAGGATTTCACGGTAGTGGCCGGCCGCCGGCACCCCGATGCGGTAGTCGCTACGCGGCACGGGGGTGAAATTTAACACGCAGATAAGGTGTTGCTCCGGGTTTTCCGCCTGGCGGATAAAACTCAGGGTCGACTGCTCCGAGTCGTGGCAATCGACCCAGCGGAAGCCCTCGGGCTGAAAGTCGAGGCGGTGCAGGGCCGGCTCTTCACGGTAGAGGTGGTTGAGGTCCTGTACCAGGGTACGCAGCCCGCCATGGGTGTCGAACTGCAGCAGCGACCAGTCGAGTTCGCCTGCCGCGTTCCACTCTTGCCACTGACCGAATTCCCCACCCATAAAGAGCAGTTTTTTTCCCGGGTGGGCGTAGTGCCAGGCATAGAAGAGGCGCAGGTTGGCGAATTTCTGCCACAGGTCCCCCGGCATCTTGTCGAGCATGCTGCGCTTTAGGTGCACCACTTCGTCGTGCGACAGCGGCAGCACGAAATTTTCAGTCCAGGCATACATCTGGCTGAAGGTGAGCTGGTTATGGTGGTACTTGCGGTGCACCGGGTCTTTCTCGATGTAGTCGAGGCTGTCGTTCATCCAGCCCATGTTCCACTTCATCGAGAAGCCGAGGCCGCCCAGCTCCACCGGGCGTGACACCATCGGCCAGGCGGTTGACTCCTCGGCAAAGGTCAACACACCGGGGAAGTAGCGGTGCAGCAGGGTGTTGGTCTCGCGCAGGAAATCGATCGCCTCGAGGTTTTCCCGCCCGCCGAACTGGTTGGGAACCCATTCGCCCTCGTTGCGCGAGTAGTCGAGATAGAGCATGGAGGCGACGGCATCGACGCGCAGGCCGTCGATATGAAACTCCTCCAGCCAGTAGATGGCGTTGCTGATAAGGAAGTTACGCACCTCGTTGCGACCGTAATCGAAGATCAGGGTGCCCCAGTCCTGGTGCTCGCCGCGGCGCGGGTCTTCATGCTCGTAGAGGCACTCGCCGCTAAAGCGGGCGAGGGCGAAGTCGTCCTTGGGGAAGTGTGCCGGCACCCAGTCGAGGATCACGCCGATACCGTGCTGGTGGCAGCGGTCGATGAACTGGCGGAACTCGTCGGGCGCGCCGTGGCGTGCGGTGGGTGCGAAGTAACCGCTCACCTGGTAGCCCCATGACTCGTCCAGTGGGTGCTCGGTGACCGGTAGCAGTTCGATGTGGGTATAGCCCATCTCCTGTACGTAGGGGATGAGCCGGTCTGAAAGTTCATTCCAGCGCAGGAAGCTGCCGTCCCCATGGCGCTGCCAGGAGGCGGCGTGCAATTCGTATATGGAGATGGGCTGGTGCTGCCAGTCGAAGTGGGGGCGCTGCTGCATCCACTGCTCGTCACCCCAGTGAAAGAGGGAACAGGCTGGCACTCTGGCGGTCGTCTCCGGACGCATGAACATCTCGCGCGCATAGGGGTCGGTCTTGGTATGGGCCTGGCCTGTCTGGGAGAGGATTTCGTATTTATAGGCGTCGCCGGGCTGTAGTCCGGGAATAAACAGCTCCCAGATCGCCGATTCGCCGCGGCAGCGCATCGGGTGGCGGTGACCGTGCCAGCCGTTGAAGTCACCCACTACGCTGATACGTCGCACGTTAGGTGCCCAGACCACGAAGCGGCAGCCGTTGATGCCGTCGATCTCCATCATGTGGGCACCGAGAAATTGCCAGGCGTGGTGGTGTTTACCCTCAGCAAAGAGGTGCAGGTCGTATTCGCTAATCAGCGGCTCAAAGCTGTATGGGCTAATGGTCTGGTGTAGGTTGCCGTTGCCCTTCTCCTGCCAGCTGAGGGTGTAGTGTTGCGGCAGTTCAGCATCGGCAGGGGACGACACTTCAAAGCAGTCGCTACCCTCGATGCGCCGCATCGCTCCCACCCCCTGCAGTGTTACCGCTTCGGCGGCGGGCAGAAAGGCGCGAATAACGCTGCCACCGTTGCCGCTGGGGTGTCGTCCCAGAACATCGAAGGGGTCGTGGTGCTCTCCCCGTTGTAGTCGTGCTATCGCTTCGTTCATTCTCTGTTTTATTAGCGGTTTGCTGCCTTGCTGCGCTGCCGCAGTGAGGCTGCAAGCTCCGCCGTCAGTTGCGACCAGCTGAATTGCCAGCGCCAATTGTTCTCCATGGTACCCGGTCTATTCATACGACTCTCGGAACCGAGCTGGAGTAGATCCTGCAACGGTATGATAGCCAGATTGGCTGCACTGCCCAATGCGGTATCGATAAGTGCGTCGACCACCCGCTCAGCCTCAGTGATTTTCAGCTCGTGCAGTACCCTCTCCTGCGTCGTGCTATCGAGCTCACTGAACCAGCCGCGGGTGGTATCGTTATCGTGGGTGCCGGTATAGACCACGCGGTCATTGGTGATGTTGTGCGGTTTGTGCGGATTGTCGTCAAAGTGGTCGAAGGCGAATTGCAGCACCGCCATTCCCGGTAGCCGGTATTTCTTTCTCAGTGCCGTGACCGCCTTGGTGATGGTGCCCAGGTCCTCGGCGACCAGGGGGATCTCTCCCATTTCCTGCTGCAGCACCTGCAGCATGGCGTCGCCGGGGGTCGCATGCCAGTGGCCGTCGATAGCGGTTTCGCACCCGGCGTCGATCATCCAGGCCGCCTCAAGGGCGCGGAAGTGATCGATGCGCACGATATCAAAGAGGGCAAAGTGGTGGTGCAGGCGCTGTAGCCACCACTGAAATCCCTGCTGTTGCATCAGCTCCCAGTTGTAGTGGGGGTTACCCCAGCGTTGCCCTGTCTCGGAGAAGTAGTCGGGGGGGACGCCGGTCACCACCGTTGGCATACCGTCCGCATCGAGCAGGAAGCGCTCACGGTTTGCCCAGACATCGGCGCTGTCATGGGCAATGTAGATGGGCATGTCGCCAAACAGGTGGATGCCGCGCTGTTTGGCATAGTGGCGTATCTTCAGCCAGTAGCTGTGTAGCTCGTACTGTTGCCACTCGATGGTCAGCAGCGCTTGCGCCTCGGTCTGGCGGAAGTGCTCCAGTGTCTCGCTATGGCGGAACTTGTGCTCCACCGGCCAGTGGTACCACGCCTGGTTGTGGTGCAGGCGCTTTAGCAGGGTGAAGAGGGCGTAGTCCTCCAGCCAGTGAGACTCCTGCGCACGCCACAGGGCAAACTCCGGATCGGCCGAGTGGGCCGGCGGCAGTTGTGAAGATTCCAGCAGGGCCGGGTTCATGGCGAAGGCGGAGAGGCAGTCGTAGGGGGAGAGGCCGGCATGGGGCGCACCCAGCGGCAGCACCTGCCACACCCTGACTCCTGCAGTGGCCAGGTAGTCGAGCCAGGCAAAGGCGTCGTCCAGCTGCCCGGACGGCAGGGAGGTGGGGTGTAGCAGTACCCCGGCCATGCGCTCCTTTAGCGGAGAATCAGACATTTCTGCGCATGGTCCCGGCGTTTTCCGCATGGCCGCCACCGCGGGAGAGAGGAACGTCCAGGGTGACCGGCGCGGCTTCGCCGAGCAGCTGGTAGAGCTGGCGCAACTGCAGGCGGAACAGCCGGTCAAAGTCGCTGACGCTATCGGCCGGGTTGTGATCGCCGAACCACCAGAACCAGTCCGAGCCCTCGCAGATGGCCAGTTGGCGGCTGGCCTTTTCACGCTGTTCGGCTGACAGGGTATCGCCCTGCATGATGCGGTCATAGGCGTGCTTTGCCTCCACCAGGTAGTCCCAGGCGCGGTTCTTTTCGTCATGACCTATCCAGGTGGAGAAGGAGCCGTAAACCCAGCTGCCGGGGCAGAACGCCTGCAGCTGGGTTGCCTCCAGGGCGTGGCTTGCGGAGTTCGGGGTGAGGGGGTTGATGCGCTCGTGCTGGCTAAGGGCGGCATAGAGCTGGTCGAGAAAGTGGAAGCCGTTGTCGGGGTAGTACTCCCAGGCATTCTCGCCATCGAGGATCACTGAGACCACATGCTTGTCGGCCTCCTCGCCAAGGAGGTCGGCGATGTTGAGCAGGTGTTGGATAAAGTCGGCCACCGCGTCGGTGGCGTTCCAGCCGCTGTAGACAAAGCCGATGAGGTCCGAGAGGCCGTCGTCGCGAAAAAAGATACGTACGCTGTTGTCGCGGTAGCGGTTGGGCATAAACAGGGCGCGCCGCTGTTCCTCCCCTTCGACCTCCAGTCCGCAGCGCTGCATGCTGTGGCGCCACACCCCCTCGCCGGAGGCGGTCCAGCGGATGTGGTGTTGCTGCAACAGCTCCAGGGCGTCGGGGCTGATGCCCCCCTCGGAGAGCCACACCCCATGGGGCGGTTGGCCAAAGTGTTGCTGGAATACCGCCATCCCCTGCTCCATGTGCCAGTTGGAGCGCGCCACGCCGCCGGGGTAGCTGGCGGACTCGGGGGGGGAGGCGTGCGGCTGTGCGCAGGCCATATTGTTAAAGTCGTTGAGCAGGGGCACGATGGGGTGGCCATAGGGGGTCATCGATAGCTCGATCTGGCCGCTCTCGGCCAGTGCCCGGTATCGGGGCAGCAGGTTGGCGAGGCAGTCGTGCATCATCTCCAGCAGTTGGCGCCGATCGGCCATATCGTAGTGGTGCGCCTTTTCCCGCAGCCGCTGTGCCGCCGGGGTCTGCTTCAGGGAGTAACCCAGCCACGACCAGTGGTACCAGACCAGCAGGTCGATAAAGTACTGCTCATTCAGGTAGTCGAGCAGGGGCTCCGTGTGGGAGGCGTGGAGCTCGACCGCCTGGTTGCCCAGTGTGACCAGTGACTCAAAGCCGGGGTAGGGGGTGATCATGGTGGTGGCGTTGCAGCGCTGACAATCACTGATCAACTGCACCCTTTGCTCGTTGTCATCGGGTATGGGGGTGTTGCCGGCCAGCAGGTTCAACAGCGGGTCGGCCATTTCATTACCATGCTCCAGGTAGCTAGCCAGTTTGGCGGCGTAGTCATCAATCTGCTGCAGCAAGACCGGGGCGAAGTTTACGGTGAGCCGCATCTGCGGGTGTCGCTCCAGATGGGCCGCCATATCACTGTAGTCTTTTATCGCATGCAGGTAGACCCACGGTAGAACATAGCTGCCGTCGATACCCTCCCTGTAGTAGGGCTGGTGCATGTGCCAGCAGAGGGCGAGGTTGAGTGGCGTGCTGCCCATCAATCAAATTCCAGGCTATAGAGGTGCTGTCCCAGCATCTTCGGTGTGACCAGCACCAGCCCCTCCGGGGTGACGTGGTAGCGTTTGGCGTCCTCTTCGAGGTCTTCGCCAATCACCGTGTTGTCGGGGATCTCACACCCCTTATCGATGATGACGCGGCTGAGGCGGCAGTTCTCGCCGATGGAGACCTTGGGCAGGATAACGCTGTCCTTAATGGTGCTGTGGTTCTGCACAGTGGTGGAGAAGAAGATCACCGAGCGCTTGATCTGGGCGCCTGAGATGATGCAACCGGCCGAGATGAGTGAATCGTTGGCCTGGCCGCGCATATTGTCGTTGTCGAAGATGAACTTGGCCGGCGGGTTTTGCGTCTGGTAGGTCCAGATGGGCCAGCTGCGGTCGTAGAGGTTGAGTTCTGGGTTGACGCCGCATAGCTCCATATTGGCCCTCCAGTAGGACTCCACGGTGCCCACGTCGCGCCAGTAGGCGGGTTCACCATCATCGTTGCGAAAGGGGAAGGCAATGGCATTGGCGCTGGCGATCTTGGCGGGGATGATGTCCTTGCCGAAATCGTGCGATGACAGGTCGTCTTCATCATCCTCCATCAGCGCGTTGTAGAGAAACTCGGTGGAGAAGACATAGATGCCCATCGAGGCGAGGGCCCTGTCAGGCTTGCCCGGAATGGTCTCGGGCTCATCCGGCTTTTCGCTAAAGCGCGTGATCCTCATCTTATCGTCGACCGACATCACACCGAATCCGCGCGCCTCCTCGCGTGGTACCTCGATGCAGCCAACGGTGAAGTCGGCGCCGCTCTGTACGTGGTGAATCAGCATCTCCGAGTAGTCCATGGTATAGATGTGATCACCACCCAGTACCATGACGTAGCTGGGGTTGTGGCGCTTCATGATGTCGATATTTTGAAACAGGGCGTCGGCCGTCCCCTGGTACCAGTGCTCCTTTACGGTGCGCTGTTGTGCCGGCAGGATCTCGACGAACTCGCCGATCTCAGAGCGCATAAAGCTCCAGGCGCGTTGCAGGTGACGGATAAGGGAGTGGGACTTGTACTGCGTCAGCACGCCGATACGTCTCAATCCCGAGTTAACGCAGTTGGAGAGGGCAAAGTCGATGATACGGTATTTGCCCCCAAAGGGAACCGCAGGCTTGGCGCGCCATTCGGTCAGCTCCTGAAGACGCGAACCACGACCACCCGCAAGGATAAGAACCAGGGTGTTACGGGTCAGCTCCGTGACCATCTTTGGCTCGATATAGTAACGGTGGTTGTTTTCCGTGCCGTTGTTATTGCTGCTCATCTCTTCTCCTTGCTACGAATTTTGCCAACTGCGATGGCGATCGCACCCTGCAGGCCGAGGCGTTCGTTGGTGACCAGGTAGATCGGGGTCTGCCGGACCAGCTCCGACATCCTCCCCTTGTTATAGCAGGCCGCGATGAAGTTATCCGACTGCATCCATGAGGCCATCTTTGCCGCCATCCCACCTGCGATATAGAGCCCGCCGCTGGGACGATAGAGCAGGGCAAGGTTGCCAACCCAGGCACCGTAGATCGCTATGAACAGTTCTACCGCCGCCACTGCCGCATCGTCGCCCTGTGCGGCCAGTTGCGTAACCGTTGCGGCGTCCGACCGCTGATGGCTACCCTGCAGCTGGGGAGTGTCGCGTGAGGTGACGAATTGATGCAGGGTCTCCAGCCCCCGGCCGCAGAGCAGGCGCTCATATGGGACATATTCATGCTCCCTGTAGAGGTACTGCAGCAGTTCAGACTGTTGCCGGTTGGTTGGGGCAAAGTCGATATGCCCCCCCTCGGTGGCATAGCTGTGGTAGGCCCCGTTGTGCCACTGCATCCATGAAAGGCCCAGCCCCGTCCCGGCACCGGTGATAACGCGCACCCCCTGAGGGGTGCTGCGGGCCTGGTTGAGTCGCACCAGTGCCTGCTCATCCAGGGTGGCGATACCGGCGGAGGAGGCCTGAAAATCGTTCACCAGGGTGACCTCGGGAATGGCCAGCCTGGACTGCTCTTCCTGTTGGTCGACGACCCAGTCGAGATTGGTCAGCCGGCACTGTCCGGCGTTGATGGGGCCGGGGAGGGCGAGTACGGCACGCTCTATCGGGGTGTCCGCCACATGCGCATCGCTGATAAAGCGGCTCAAGAGGGCCGTGGCGCTGTTAAAGTCGTTGCTTTGATAGCGCCGCTCGAAACGCAGTTGTAGCTCTCCGTCCCCGTCGTTGGCAAGGAGGGCGAGCCAGCTCTTGGTTCCGCCAATATCACCGGCTATCAGGTTCACTCCAGGCTTCCATTATCGTTGGCGCCCCGCCTTGCATGGTAAAACGGCGTCGCGTGGAAATTGCTCAATTGGGTGTAGGGCAAGCTCTATGTATCGTCACACTATTATCATCGTCATGTGACAGGCGTGTTACTTCGAAGTTACCTACTGAATGCATATAAATAGTATGAGAACACGGATAGATCAAATATATGTGACGCCCTCTTTTTGGGCATCCGCAGGTGTCAGTTGAGGGCCGTGCGGGAGGTAATAATGGAGAGGGGCCTCTCCCCTCCAGGCATGTAACATTTTTGTGCCAGTGATGTAATTCTGCCGGGTATTAGAGGAGAGAAGATTAACAACATTGAGCCGTGGGGTGACGAGCTTGGCAAGACACTCGCCAAGCCTATCCTGAAGGAGTTGAGCTCACCCGAGGCCGTGACCGGCCATTCGGCGCCTAATCAGTCCAACACATGTGACACCAGTCCATCCGCCAGCTTGGGCTCGAACCAGGTCGATTTGGGCGGCATTACCTCATTGGCATCGGCCACGCTCATCAACTGGTCCATGCGGGTGGGGAAGAGGGAGAAGGCGACCGCCATCTCGCCGCTGTCGACGCGGCGCTCCAGCTCCTGCAGACCGCGAATGCCGCCGACGAAGTCGATGCGCTTGTCGCGGCGCGGGTCGCTGATGCCGAGGATGGGGGCGATGAGGTTGTTGGCCAGCAGGCTGACGTCGAGCTGTCCCACCGGGTCGTTGGCGGGTACCAGGTCGTCGTTAATGGTCAGTTTGTACCACTTACCGCCCAGGTACATGCCGAACTCGCGGTTGGCCGCCGGCTTTACCGCTTCGCTTGCTTCGCTGATGGTGAAGCTCTCGCCGATCTTGCTTAGCAGCTCCTCCTCAGAGAGGCCGTTGAGGTCGGTGATAACCCGGTTGTAGTCGAGGATCATCATCTGGTTATCGGGGAAGACCACGGAGAGGAAGTAATTGTAGGACTCATCACCGGTGTGGTTGGGGTTGGCCTCCCTGCGCATTGCGGCGACGCGGGAGCCGGCGGCGGAGCGGTGGTGGCCGTCGGCGATATAGATGGCCTCCATCGCATCGAAGGTACGGGTGATGGTGTCGATGTCGGCATCGTCGGTTACCGGCCAGATGGCGTGCTGTACGCCGTCGTCGGCGGTGATGTCGACCTCCGGTGCCCCGGCGGTCACACGCTCCACCAGCGCATCGATGGTGGCGTCGTGTTTGTAGGTGAGGAACACCGGACCGGTCTGGGCGTTGAGGGTGTCGACCTGGCGCACCCGGTCGTCCTCTTTATCGGGGCGGGTGAATTCGTGCTTGCGGATGCGGTTGGTGTCGTAGTCAGGCACCGAGGCGCCACACACCAGGCCGACCTGCTGGTGCCCACCCATGATCAGGCGGTAGAGGTAGTAGCAGGGCTTGTCGTCCTGTACCAGTACCCCCTCTGCCAGCATCTTGTCGTAGTTCTCCTTGCCCTTGGCGTAGACGCTGGCGTCGTAGGGATCGGTCCCCTCCGGCAGGTCTATCTCCGGTTTGGAGATGTGGAGGAAGCTCCAGGGGCGGCCCTCGGCCCGCACCCGCGCCTCGGCGCTATTTAGTACATCGTAGGGCGGGGCGGCGACGTCGGCGGCACGGCCGGGGGCAGGGCGCAGACCGGCGAAGGGGCGGATTAACGACATGATGACTCCTTATATTTATCTTATGAATTGTGGGCCTATTGGAAACCAGCGAGTGTCGAAGGTCAATGGCGCCTACTCGGGAGGGCAAGGGCTTCCGCTCAGGTGGGCGGTTTTGCCGGTTTTGATGTCGACGGCATAGAAGCGGTAGTGGTTCTCTGGGTAATCGCCCAGGTGCCAACCCTGCTCAAGATCTTGATCGCTGCCGACAATCAGCCTGCCCTCATGCCAGCACTCCAGCCCGGCGCTGCCGGGGTAAACGCCCCGGCTAAAGAGTTCCGGGCTGGTTTTCTCCTGTAGCAGGGGGGGCAGGGCATAGACCGTGAATAGAGGGTGCCCCTCCTCGCCGGCAGCGACCGCCAGCAGGGCGCCGTCAGGCGAGGGGAGTAGTGTGACGATGGTGCCGCCGTAGTCCGGCGTGTTCTGCAGCAGATGGAACTCGCCGTAGGGGGCGAGGTGGAACCAGTGGTGGGTGTCGCGGTCCCTGGCGGTGCAGAGCAGCTCACCATTGCTGTTTGGTAGTTTAGCGCAGAGCCAGTTACGGCTAATCGCCTCCATCAGTGTCGGCGACGGCTCGGCGACGGCATGCAGCGGCAAGAGGGCGGCGAGGACAAGCAGTGGGGCGATAACTCTCTTCACGGGCGTTTTTTCCTGGATTTTTATTGTGGCCCTATCCTGCGCGATGGCTGATCGCCACGCAATAGCGTATGGCAGTTGAGGCGGGGTGGGGCCCGCATCTGCTATTATTCGCGCCACTTCTATCGGCAATACACTCCCCCACAGATCATGAAAGAGATTATCCTCGTTACCGTCAGCGGTCAGGACCGCCCCGGCCTTACCGCGCAACTTACCGCCATTCTCGCCAACTACGACGTCACCGTGCTCGATATCGGCCAGTCGGTGATTCACGACACCCTTTCGCTCGGCATGATGGTGGAGATACCGCCCGATCAGGCCGGTTGCCCGGTGTTCAAAGAGCTGCTGTTCAAGGGACACGAGCTACACCTGAATATTAGATTTACCCCCGTCTCCGAGGAGGAGTACGAGCACTGGGTCGCCGCCCAGGGCAGGCCGCGCCATATCGTCACCCTGCTGGGCCGTCAGATCTCCTCCAAGCACCTGGCCCGTGTCTCCGAGGTGGTGGCCGAGCAGGGCTGCAATATCGACCAAATCACCCGTCTCTCCGGCCGCCAGACCCTGCAAAAGCCGGAAGAGCAGCGCGCCGCCTCGATGCAGATTTCGCTGAGCGGCGAGGTGAAGGACATCGCCGCCATGCACGGTGAATTCCTGCAGATCTCCCAGCAGATGGACCTCGACGTCGCGGTTCAGGAGGACAACCTCTACCGCCGTTCGCGCCGCCTGGTCTGCTTCGATATGGACTCCACCCTGATTCAGGCCGAGGTGATCGACGAGCTGGCCAAGGTCGCCGGTGTCGGTGACCAGGTTGCCGAGATCACCGAGTCGGCGATGCGCGGTGAGATCGACTTCTCCGAGTCGTTCCGCCGCCGCATGGCCCTGCTCGAAGGGATGGAGGAGTCGGTGCTTGCCGAGATCGCAGAGAGCTTGCCGATCACCGATGGCGCAGAGCGTCTGATCAAACACCTGCGCCACTTCGGCTACAAGGTCGCGATCCTCTCCGGTGGTTTCACCTACTTCGCCAACTATCTGAAGGAGAAGCTCGGCATCGACTACGTCTACGCCAACCAGCTTGACTTCGAAAACGGCAAACTCACCGGCAAGGTCAAGGGCGACATCGTCGATGGCCAGATGAAGGCCAAACTGCTGCGCCAAATCGCCGAGCAGGAGGGTATTTCGCTGGAGCAGGTCATCGCCGTCGGCGACGGCGCCAACGACCTGCCGATGCTCTCCATCGCCGGCCTTGGCATCGCCTTCCACGCCAAGCCCATCGTTAAGGAGCAGGCCCGACACTCCATCGCCACCCTGGGGCTGGACGGGATCCTCTATCTGCTGGGGATGCGGGATCGGGAGATTGCGGAGTTGGAGTAGGGGGGAACGATTGAGGTTTTTTTCCCTTTATATTGATGCCGATAACGTTTTTGTTATTCGGCATTGTGTTCTACTTGACGGGCAACTAGGATGAGCCGTCGGCCGATACAATGTAGCTAAATAAGAATTTCCACGGGCCGGAATATCCATCTCTTTATAATAAGTAAACAAGGAATAAAGGAGTCGTTTGCATGAATAATAAACAGATCATACTGCCCGTACTGGGTGTTGCCTGCACCACCCTGCTGATGGCTTGTGGCGGTGGTAGTAGCAGCGATGGTGGTGGTGGCGATGTCATCACCCAGACCGGTATTTTTAACGATAGCCCTGTCGATGGCCTGGCCTATAGCTGTGCGCCGTCGGGGCAGAGCGGCACTACTGCAAATGGTGGCGAGTTTAGCTACGTGGAGGGGGATACCTGTACCTTCTCACTCGGTGCCGTGACTCTGGGTTCAACCGCGGCGGCTGAAATTGTCACACCGGTTGAGCTGGTAGAGGGGGGCTCCCCATCGGATCCCACGGTGGTGAATATCGTTCAGCTCCTGACTACGGCGGATGATGATAACGACCCCTCCAATGGCATCAATATTACGACCGAGGTCGCCACAGCGGCAGAGAGTTGGAGCGGCGTGGATGTGACCTCTGGCACCTTCGACCTCGATGCCGCCGTTGCCCAGGCGGTAGTCGATATGGGAGATAGTGCCCTGGTCGATGAAACGACGGCCCAAAGCCATATCGAAGGGACGGCCACCTGTGTCTATAGCGGCATGCATGTGGGAACTTACAGCTTTCCGACAGCGAACATATCGGGCACATGGGCAACCATCGTCTACGCGGATGGCACTGCCGATGGTATCGTGGATGGCGGTCAGGGCAGCTTCACCGCCACCTACACCGCGGCGACTGCTACCGTGACAGGGAGCGGAACCTATGATTACGAGTATCAGGGTTCTGTTTACTCGCTTCCTGTAACGGGTACGGGGACCGCCTCTGCCAACAGTGTGAGTGGAACCTTGAGCTCAACAACCCCGAACGGGACGTTTGCTGGTACCTTCAGCGGTCAGCGCTTTGCCGGCTCGGCAAGCGCCGAGTACCGCTTTACTGGCAGCCTCACCTCCGGTGGTAGTGGCGTCTACGCCATCGATATCGCCGCGGATAACAGTGCGACAGGTAAGGCCTACAATCACCTTGATGGCAGCACAACCACGCTGTCAGGTACCCTGACTGGCGGGTCTCTCACCATGACGGGTGGGGCGATTACCGCTACCGGCCAGATTGACCTGGCTGCCGGTACTATTTCGAATGGAACCTGGAGCTATGATGATGGAACTTACACGGCAAGCGGCAGCTTTGGTGGTAGCGGCTGCAAGCTCAACTGAGTACTAAGCAGAGCGAAGAGAAAAAGGCCGTCTATGACGGCCTTTTTTGTTCTAAGAGGATGACTTCTTTGCCTCCCGCTTTAATACCTCTTCCACCAGTTCGTGGGTGGGCGGCGGCATCTGCAGGTGGAAGCCGCGCTCCTTGAGGTTGGCGAGCACCTCTTCGGGTTTGCTGCGGGCCATCTTCATGCCGGGCTTTACCTCCAGTTCCATCGCCTTTCGCGGCGCGCCGAATCCCTTCATCACCTCTTCGGGGATGCAGTCGAAATTGTCCTCTTCGGCGAGGAAGAGGTAGAGCTCCTCTTTCTTGCTGCTGCGGTAGATGTAGGCGGTGGTCGGTTCTGACATGGTAATACCTCAATTTGCGGGGGGCGCATTATCCCCGTTTCCCCCTATCAGCAGCAAGTGGTCGTCCTGCAGGCGGTGGGGCGGGGAGTCCAGGTCGCGATCCACCGCCTGCCCCGGCAGCACCGTGCCGTCGTAGCGGTACCAGACGCCGTCGCACTGGTCGCGAAAGCCGCCGGGCCAGGGCTGTTGCGGAGCCTGGCTGTTGCCGGGGGGCTGCCAGCTCAGGGGGCAACCGAGCTTGCCGCCGCGGTCGAAGAAGAGGAGGGGCCTGGGCTCTTCGGCCAGCCGCAGTAGCTGAAGCGGGCCGCCGGCCCAGGTGAGGCGTTGCGGCTGCCCCGTGGCGAGCTGGGTGAGTTCGATACGCATCGGTGCGATGGTCGGGGCTGCTTGGTCACCCTCGCCGATGGCGCTGAACAGGATGTAGCCGAAGAAGAGGAGGGCGGTGAGGGTGAGAAACTTGAGGGTGAGGCGCAACACCAGGCGCCGGTTGGAGTCGGGCATGCGGGTTTAGTGGGTCTCCTGCTGCTGCAGCTCCGTCAGCTGGCTGTAGCTGCTATCCAGCTCGGACTTGATGTTGCGCAGGTGTTCGACCACGTGGTGCAGTTGCGCCGCCTCACCAGCGTCGTGCCTGTCGAGGCTGCCCAGCAGCTCGATGGCCGTCTGCAACGAGAACTGCGCATCGCTCAGGTCGTGTTGTGCATTTTCAAGTTCGGTCATGCCGATCACCCTATATTCAATTGGCCTAATATTCTAAGGCCTCAGATTTCTATTTCCATCATCTTTTTTAATGGTTTTGCCACTGTCACCATGTATAGCACCTATTCCATGCTTTTCATATGGGATTTGCTGATTCCTATCGGTCCAGGGGAAGGGGCCGGATGATATGGCTGGCAACCCCAGCATATTAAGGGTTTACCCACCTAGCCGCTTTGTTATTCATGGCATAGAATCACTCCAACTAAAGGGAATGGTTGCCCACTGTCCGCGCAGGAGCGCAGGCGGGGCGCCTTCCCTTTTTACATGATAAGAAGTGAAGTCGAGAGGAGTCCGACCAATGTCATTTTCACGTCGCCAGTTCATTCAGCTGATGGGTCTTGCCGGTGCCGCCGGTATGCTGCCGGGATGCGCTTCCGGTCCGGGTTCGCGCAAGGCGCCCAGTGACCTCTATGAGATGCCCAAGTTTGGTAATGTCAGCCTGCTGCACATCACCGATACCCACGCCCAGCTCAATCCCATCTACTTCCGTGAGCCCAACGTGAACCTTGGCCTGCACGGTGCCTACGGCAATGCCCCCCACCTGGTGGGCGACAAGCTGCTGGCCCACTTCGGTATCCGCCCCGGCTCCATTGAAGAGCACGCCTTCACCTATATCGACTACACCGAGGCGGCACAGCGTTACGGTAAGGTGGGCGGCTTCGCCCACCTCGCCACCCTGGTGAAGAAGATTCGTGCCGAGCGTGGTGACGGCAACTCCCTGCTGCTGGATGGCGGTGATACCTGGCAGGGCTCCGGCACTGCGCTGTGGACCCGCGGTATGGACATGGTCGGCGCCTGTAACAGGCTGGGTGTCGATATCATGACCGGTCACTGGGAGTTCACCTACAAGGACGAGGAGGTGCTGAATAACATCAACGCCTTCAACGGCGAGTTTGTCGCCCACAACGTCAACATCAAGGAAGACGCCCTGTTCGACTACGAATTTGCCGACTTTAAGGGCTTCAACGAGGACACTGGCCACGCCTTCAAGCCCTACACCATGCGCGACATGAACGGCGTGCGCGTGGCGGTGATTGGCCAGGCCTTCCCCTACACTCCCATCGCCAACCCCTCGCGCTTCATCCCCTTCTGGACCTTTGGCATTCAGGACCAGGCGCTGCAGGAGCTGGTGGATGATATCCGCGAGAACGAGAAGCCCGACCTGGTCGTGGTGATCTCCCACAACGGCATGGACGTGGACCTGAAGATGGCCTCCGTGGTCACCGGTGTCGACGTCATCCTCGGCGGTCACACCCACGACGGCATGCCGGCCCCCACCGAGGTGAAGAACGCCAAGGGCGTTACCCTGGTGACCAATGCCGGTTCCAACGGCAAGTTCCTCGGCGTGATGGATCTCGACGTGCGCGGTGGCAAGGTGCAGGGCTACCAGTACAAGCTGCTGCCGGTCTTCTCCAACCTCATCGAGCCCGATGCGGAGATGCAGGCCTACATCGACGAGGTGCGCAAGCCCTTCCTCGGCCAGCTGAACGAGGAACTGGCCGAGGCGGGCGAGTTGCTCTACCGTCGCGGCAACTTCAACGGCACCTTCGACCAGATCATCTGCGACGCCCAGCGCGTGGTCGGTGATGCACAGATCTCCCTCTCTCCCGGTTTCCGCTGGGGTACCACCGTGCTGCCGGGCCAGAAGATCACCATGGAGCACATCATGGACCAGACCGGTACCACCTACCCCGAGACCTATGTGCGTGAAATGAGCGGTGCCGAGATCAAACTGATCCTCGAGGATGTGATGGACAACCTGTTCAATTCCGACCCCTACTACCAGCAGGGTGGCGATATGGTGCGCGTAGCGGGCCTGGATTACGTCTGTGACCCTACCGCCGGTATGGGTAAGCGCGTCTCCGACATGACCCTGGACAATGGCACCCGCATCGAGGCGAACAAGAAGTACAAGGTGGCCGGTTGGGCCACCGTCGGTTCCCAGTCGCCGGGTCGTCCGATCTGGGACGTGGTGGCTGATTACCTGCGCGATGTGAAGGTCGCCAAGGTCGACAAGTTCAACACCCCGGTATTGAAGAACGTGGCCGGCAACCCAGGCCTGGCCGATTACGCCAAGTCCTGATAATCGCCACTTCTCCAAACCTGTCAGGGGCCACCACTCGGTGGCCCTTTTTTATGCGTGCTCGCGCACTGGAGTTTCAACCCCGCCGCCCATATCATTAGGAGCATCTAATAGTTACTCCTTAAGAGGTAGAGCAAATGAGTAGTGGTCGGTTTAGCGATCTGCTGGAGCTGGACGGTCAGGGGCAGCCGCGACTGCTCTCCGCGGTGCACCATCTGCCGGAGCTGCTGCAGATGGATGCCGAGGCGATCCTCGCCCGCTTTAAACAGGATCAGGTGGATGACTTCAAAAAGGTGATCGCCGAGCTGGACGACCCGGACAACGCCCTCTATCGCCTGTTCGATGAGTTGCGCCGGCTCGCTGAGGCCCAGGGGGACAACCCCTTCGGTCGCTCAGCCCTGTTCAACCAGGGAGAGCTGCAGCAGATGTTCCTGGCGCTGCACGAGCATGTGATGGAGCACCCGGTATGGCGCCACCCCTTCTTCCTGCGCATCTTTAGCGGCGACTTCGACCAGGCCCAGCTGACCGCCTTCGCCAAGCAGTATTTCAATCAGGTGAAGAACACCCGTCAGTGCGTGGCGCTGGCGCTGGGGCGTTTCTCCGGCACCATGGCGATGCCCTACGGCATGCTCAACGAGCGCGTCTCGGAGTTGACCCAAATCGTGCTGGCGCAGTTGCTGGCAGATGAGTATGGCGTCGGCAGCCACGGTATCGACGACTATCCCTCTCTGGGGGGGCTGTTCGAGTCGACCACCCATATTGTGATGTACCGCCAGATCTTCGAAGGGCTGGGGGTCCCCTTCGCCGAACAGGACGAAGCGATGCTGCCCGGCGTGGCCGACAATGTGTTGATTCAGCGGCTGGTGGCGGGTGACCCCCGCTTCTCCACCCTGGAGGCGCTCGCCTCGGTGGGACTGGGGATGGAGTGGGGCGTGCCCGAGTTCTTCACCCTGCTGCTGGGGGGCATGGTGCGCTTCGCCTGGCAGAACGACGTGCCGCTGACCCAGCGCCACCTGCTGGTCTTTATCGCCCATGTGCAGTATGACGTGCTGCACGCCATCTCGGTGATGCTGGTGACCAGCTTCTACTGCAATAACGAGCAGGCGATGGCCGATATCAAGGGAGCGACCAATATGCTGATGTCTGGCCGCTACGGCATGATGACGGAGCTGTATCAGCACGTCTTTGGTGAAAAGTGCCCGGGGCTGGATGAGATTGAGCTGGCGCCGCACTACCGTATAACCGATCGCCGTATCGGGGAGGCGTTGCGCGAGGCACGCCGCGGAGTGGCGGAGGGGACGGTGGTGGATGCCGCCGCCTACCGCGAGCGGCAGACGACGCCGTTTGTCTTTGCCTAGGACGCGTTAGCGGTAGTCCAGGATATTTCGAACCTTGCTCTCTTTGCCGCCCTGGCGCGGCAGCTGCGGCTCTAGCTCCTCGGCAAGCAGCGGCCTGGCCAGGTGGAAGCCCTGCAGGTAGTCGCAGTTGAGGATCTCCAGCAGGTCCTGCTTCTCCTGATTGTCGACCCCTTCGGCCACCACCTTCAGCCCCAGGTTGTGGGCCAGGTCGATGGTGGAGCGCACGATTACCGCGTCGTTCTCGTTCTTCGTCATGTCCATGACGAAGGATTTATCGATCTTCAGTTCATCCACTGGCAGTCGCTTGACGTAGGCCAGCGAGGAGTAGCCGGTGCCGTAGTCGTCTATCGACAGCTTCAGCCCAAGCCCGTGTAGCTCGCCCAGGGTGCTGATGGCGTGTTCGGGGTCTGCCATCATTGCCGACTCGGTGACCTCCAGCATCAACTTCGAAGGGGGAAAGTCCCATTTCTGTAACTGTTCACGCAGTACGCCGAGGAAGTTGGGGGCGTGCAGGTTGAAGGCGGAGATGTTGATCGACATCACGCCGAAATCGAGGCCGTTCTCCAACCACGCTTTTGCCTGGCGGATGGCGTTGCCGATCACCCACTCGGTGACGTCGTGAATCAACCCGGTCTGCTCGGCTACCGGGATGAACTCCGCCGGGCTGATCGGCCCACGCTCGGCATCCTCCCAGCGGCACAGTACCTCCAGCCCGCTCAGCTTGCCGCTACGAGCGCTGTACTGAGGCTGATAGCAGAGGTGCAGAGCATCGGTGTGAATCGCGCGGCGAAGTTTGCCCGCCAGGCCGATGCGCTCGACACTGGAGGTGTCGTAACGCTCCTCGAACAGGGCGATGCCGGTCTTGTGCTGCTTGGCGATGGCCATGGCGATATTGGCGCGGCGGGTCAGCTCTTCACCGTCGTTGCCGTGCTCGGGATAGACGGCGACGCCGATGCTACAGGTGACCGAGAGGTCGATGCCGTCCACATCGAAGGGGCGCTCCATATCGCTACGCAGCTTTTGCGCCATATAGAGGGCCTCTTCGCGCTTGGCGCCGGGCAGCAGCACGGCGAACTCATCGCCGGCGAAGCGGGCGACGCTGTCGGTCTTGCGCAGCATGTATTGCAGGTGGCGACCGTACTTCTTCAGGATGGTATCGCCGGTGTTCTGCCCCAGGGTTTCGTTGATTTGGGTGAAGTGGTCCAGCCCCAGCAACAGCAGGGTGAAGCCAGCGCTCTCCTGCTCGCTGCTGTTACAGAGGGTGTTCAGGCTGCTCATCAGGTGGGAACGGTTGGGCAGGTTGGTGAGGCTGTCGTGCAGGGCGACGTACTCCAGCTTCTGCTGGCGTTGCATCACCTGACGACGCATCTCATCGTAGGCGTCGATAAGGTGGCGGGTCTCCAGGTTGTGTACCACCGGCATGGTGGAGGCCGCCTCGCCATCGGCATCGCGTTTGAGTGCTGCAGCCACCATCGCCAGCGGCTTGAGTACGGTGCCCTGAAAGTAGAGGTAGGCGACGGTGATCACCGCCAGGCCGAATGAGCAGATGAGCCACACCGCCTTGGCGATGGTGTTGGCCACTTCGCTCAGCTCGCGGGCATCGTTGCGTGACAGCTCATCCACGGCATCCTCAAAGTGGTGGATGCCCTCCCACAGCTCCTCGAACTGGGGATCGACCGAGCGGATGAGGTAAGAGACGTCGCTGTGCCACTGGATGCTGTCGAGGCTAAGTTTCATGCTCTCATGGCCCAGATGCCAGAGGTTTAGCTCGTCGCGCATCTGCCCCAGCAGTTGTTGGCGTTGGGCGCTGGCCTTGACCAGGGGATGAATGGCGATGGTGTTGAGCTTTTTGCGCAGCTGCTGGTAGACGATATCCGTTTGTTGCTCCGCCTCTCTGATGTCGTTCAGGCGCTGCAGCGGGTTGCCATTGAGGTGAGCGTTGTGATGCACCTGTAGTTCATCCCAAAGCCGCAAGACGTCGCTGACCAGGGTTTCGATGGCGTGGCTGCCGTGGAGCAACTCGTTCGCCGCCTCGCGAAAGTGGCTGGCTGCGTGGCGTATGCTGGTGGCGATCTCATCGAGGATAGGCAGCTCAAGCTTCTTCTCCAGACGCCTGTCCATGACGCCGTCCAGCGTGCCATGGAGTTGTTTCAGGTCCATGGCGTAGTCGTCCAGCTCATTGGCCACCTCGTGGCGGGTGAACCACTCCTGGTTACGCAGCTGATCGAAGTAGTGCTGGGCCCGGTCGGTCTCCTGGTGCACTGCTGCCCGGTTGCCTTCGAGAGGGGTCCACATAAAGGTGCCCAGTGCGAACTCGATGCTCTGGATCTCGTCACGCAGTGAGTGCAGGTAGTGGCTGGCCTGGAGGCGTGACTCGATATCCCGCGCGTGCTGCTGGCTGCTGCGGCTGACATAACTCTGCGCCAGCCAGGCGAAGGCGAAGATCAGCACCACAATGATGAAGGAGACGAAGAGGTAGCGCTGACGCAGGCTGTATACGCTGCTATCTTTCTGATTGTTAGGGCTTTTTTCGTTCACGTGGCTTTATGATCCACTTATATTTTGGGTGACTCCCGGCAGCATAGAATATGTCTGCAACACGAGCCTTGTCAAAACATTACTAATAGTGTGCCTATTATTGCCTTACAGGGTGATGCAATCAGGAAGATTGTTGCTATGTTCAGTTGATAGCTATGTCACAAAGACGGAGGTAGTGAAATGCTGAATCGTCTGAAGCCGGCGGTGGGTCAGTGGTACCGCAACGAGCAGGGGGCCGTGTTTGAGGTGGTGGCCCTTGAGGAGGAGGGGGGGGTTATCGAGATACAGTACTTCGACGGCGCGGTGGAGGAGCTGGATATCGACAGCTGGTACAGCCAGATGCTCACCAGGTGCGCCGAGCCGGAGGACTGGTCCGGTCCCTTCGATGACCTGGTGGCGGACGATTTCGGTGATACCGAGACGGCGCGCCACTACGATGAGGGGATGAACCCGCTCGATACCCTGGACTGGAAGGAGTAGGGGAGTTACTCCTTCTCCCCTTCCTCTTTATCCTCCTTGTCCGACTCCTCCTTCTCCTTGGCCTGCTCCGCGTAGTGCTGGCGGATCAGGGTCATCTCATGCAGCCGCTCGTAGGCCCTGGCGTTGAGGCTCCCCTCCGGGTATTTACCCTCCTCATCCATGTCGCCCGGTTCGATGCCGGTGAGCAGGTGTAGCGCCTCATCCACGCTACGCACCTCGTAGATGTGGAACTTGCCGTTGCGCACGGCCTCCACCACATCGGGGTGGAGCATCAGGTTCTTGGTATTGCTGGCAGGAATGATCACCGCCTGCTCGCCAGTCAGGCCACGAGTGCGGCAGACCTCGAAGAAGCCCTCGATCTTCTCGTTGACCCCGCCAATGGGCTGTACCTGGCCGTGCTGGTTGACCGAGCCGGTCATGGCGAAGCTCTGTTTGATGGGGGCCTCGGCCAGGGCCGAGAGTAGGGCACAGAGTTCGGCCAGCGAGGCACTGTCTCCCTCAATACCACCGTAGTTCTGTTCAAATACCAGGCTGGCGGAGAGCGACAGCGGCTGTTTCTGCGCGTAGCGCGAGGCGATGAAGGAGGAGAGGATCAGCACCCCCTTGGAGTGGATGGGACCGCCCATCTCCACCTCGCGCTCGATGTCCACCACCTGCCCCTCGCCAATGTGCACCGTGGCGGTGACGCGCGAGGGCTGACCGAACATATAGTTGCCCATCCCCAGCACGGAAAGGGCGTTGACCTGCCCCACCTTATCGCCGCTACTGTCGATGAAGATATAGTCGCGTTGGATCGATTCGTGGATGCGTTCGCGCACCCGCGAGGCGCGGTACTCCTGCTGGTCGATAGCGTGGCGGATGTCCTCGCCCTTTACCATGGCGTTGCCGTGCTGGCGCGCCCAGTAGTCGGCCTCGCGCAGCAGGTCTGCGATGGAGCGCATATGGGTGGTGAGCCTTTCCGAGTCCTCCACATGGCGTGCCGCGTAGTCGATGATGCGGGCCACCGCGTCGCGATGGAACGGTAGCAGCTCCTCCTTGCGGGCCAGGGTGGCGATAAGGCGTGCCATCAGCAGGCTATTCTCATCGCTACGGTCGATATGCTCCTCGAAGTCGGCCTGTACCTTGAACAGCTCGCCGAAGTCGGGATCGTACTCGTGCAGCAGATAGTAGAGCGTGCGGTCGCCGAGGATCACCACTTTCAGGTCCAGCGGGATCGGCTCCGGCTCCAGCGATACGGTGCTGGCCATGCCCCACATCTTCTCCAGCGGCTCGATGCTGATCTGATTGGCGTAGAGGGCGCGTTTTAGCCCCTCCCAGGCGTAGGGCTGGGTCAGCAGCTTGTGGGCGTCCACCAGCAGGTAACCGCCGTTGGCCTCGTGCAGGGCTCCGGGCTTGAGCAGGGTGAAGTCGGTCATCAGGGTACCGAACTGGGCGATGTGCTCGGTGCGTCCGATCAGGTTGATGTAGGTGGGGTTGTCCAGGTAGACCACCGGGGCGCCGCCTTCGCGGTTGTTGAGCACCAGGTTGTTCACCTTATAACGGTGCAGGGCGCGTGGGTCGCTCTGCTGGCCGGTCAGTGCCTCTGTCTGCTCCTCGCCCTTGAGGAAGTCCTTCACATTGCTGACCACGTCCTGCTCCACCGCCTCGAGGTAGTCGAGCACCTCGTCGAGGTCGACGTACTGCTTGCGCAACTCGTCGATAAGGCCGCCGACGGCGGACATCGCCACCTCGCGGTTGAGCGCCTTGACCTTGTCGCGGGTCTCCTTGCGCCACTGCGGGATGCGCTGGATGATTGCCTGCAGCTGCTCCTGCAGCTCGGAGACGATCTTCTCGATATGCGACTGCTCCTTTTCCGGCAGCTTGTCTAACTCCTCGGGGCTGATCACCTCTTCGCCCCGCAGCGGGGCGAAGGCGAAGCCGCTGGGGGTGCGGAACAGCTTAACGTTCTGCTTGTTGGCGGCATGGGCCAGTTCGGAGAAGGCCTTCTCCTGCTGCTCCTTCAGCTCCTCCTCCAGCGACTGCACATGGTCGCGATACTCCTCGCTCTCGAAGGCGGCGGGCAGTACTGTGGTCAGCTCCTCTACCAGCTGCTCCATCCCCTGCGCCAGTTCCGCGCCGCGGCCGTGGGGCAGGGTTATCGCCTTGGGCTTATGGGCATGCTCGAAGTTGTTGACGTAACACCAGTCCGAGGGCTTCTCCTGTTTCTCCGCCTTCTGCTCCAGGTATTGGCGCACCATGGTGTGCTTGCCCATCCCCGGCGGGCCCATCACGTAGAGGTTGTAGCCCTCGCGCTGGATGCCGATGCCGAAATGCACCGCCTGCACGGCGCGTTGCTGGCCGATGATCTCGGCGAGGTCTTCAAGCTCGTCGGTGGTGTTGAAACTGAACTGTGAGGCCTCGCACAGGCGGCAAAGCTTTTCCGGTGGCAGCGGTGTGGGTTTGTTCATCTTTATTAGCACATCCAGTTGTCATTGATTGGAGTAAGTGTAACGCAGAATCGGTGTTGGAGAATCAATGCGCAGGGTAAAGAAAAACGCCCGGCGGAGCCGGGCGTTTAATTAAAGACTAAGCCAACTTCTTGTACTTAATACGGTGCGGTTCGGTTGCCTCGTCGCCGAGGCGGCGCTTCTTGTCCTCCTCGTAATCGGCGAAGTTGCCCTCGAACCACTCCACATGGGAGTCGCCCTCGAAGGCGAGGATGTGGGTGGCGATGCGGTCGAGGAACCAGCGGTCGTGCGAAATCACCACGGCACAGCCGGGAAACTCCAGCAGCGCCTCTTCCAGTGCGCGCAGGGTCTCCACGTCGAGGTCGTTGGTCGGTTCGTCGAGCAGCAGCAGATTGCCGCCGGTGGCCAGCAGCTTGGCCAGGTGCAGACGGTTGCGCTCACCACCGGAGAGGTCGCCGACCCGCTTCTGCTGCTCGGTGCCGCGGAAGTTGAAGCGGCTGACGTAGGCACGGGAGTTGATGGTGAAATCGCCCACCATCATGTTATCGAGGCCGTTGGAGACCTCTTCCCATACGGTCTTGTTGGCGTCGAGGTCGTCGCGGCTCTGGTCGACGTAGGCCAGTTCGACCGTCTCGCCCAGGCGTAGCTCGCCTGAGTCGGGTTGCTCCTGGCCCACCAGCATACGGAACAGGGTGGTCTTACCGGCGCCGTTGGCACCGATAACGCCGACGATACCGCCCGGCGGCAGGTTGAAATCGAGGCCGTCGATAAGTACGCGGTCGCCGAAGCCCTTGCTCAGCCCCTTGGCCTCGATCACCACATCGCCCAGGCGCGGGCCCGGTGGGATGAACAGCTCGTTGGTCTCGTTGCGCTTCTGGTAGTCCTTGGAGGAGAGCTCCTCAAAGCGTGCCATACGCGCCTTGGACTTGGCATGGCGCCCCTTGGGGTTGGAGCGTACCCACTCAAGCTCCTGCTTCATTGCTTTGATGCGGGCCTGCTCGGACTTCTGCTCCTGCTCCAGGCGCTGCTCCTTCTGTTCCAGCCAGGAGGAGTAGTTGCCCTCCCAGGGGATGCCGTGGCCGCGGTCAAGCTCGAGGATCCAGCCGGCGACGTTGTCGAGGAAGTAGCGGTCGTGGGTGATCGCCACTACGGTGCCCTCGTAGTCGTGCAGGAAGCGCTCCAGCCAGGCCACCGACTCGGCGTCGAGGTGGTTGGTCGGCTCGTCGAGCAGCAGCATGTCGGGCTTCTCCAGCAGCAGCTTGCACAGTGCGACGCGGCGCTTCTCGCCGCCGGAGAGTTTGGTGACGTCGGCATCCCAGGCGGGCAGGCGCAGGGCGTCGGCGGCGACCTCCAGGTGGCGGTCGATATTGTGGCCGTCGGTGGCCTGGATGATGTTCTCCAGCTTGGCCTGCTCGGCGGCCAGGGCGTCGAAGTCGGCGTCGGGTTCGGCGTAGGCGGCGTAGACCTCGTCAAGGCGCTTCAGGGCATCCTTCACCTCGCCTACCGCCAGCTCGATGTTGCCTCGCACGTCCAGCGATTCGTCCAGCTGCGGCTCCTGCGGCAGGTAGCCGACCTTGATCCCCGCCTGTGGTCGGGCCTCGCCCTCTATGTCGGTATCGACACCGGCCATGATGCGCAGCAGGGTCGACTTACCCGCACCGTTAAGGCCGAGTACGCCGATCTTGGCGCCGGGGAAGAAGGAGAGGGAGATATCTTTTAGGATTTCGCGCTTCGGTGGTACCACCTTGGAAACGCGGTTCATGGTGTAAATGTACTGCGCCATGTGCCTGTCCGTTGATTGGGAAAATTAGCTACTCATTATATATGAGTGACAGGTCCGCACATAGCCTGATAAAACGCTGGGGTTTTTTGCCCCGCGCGGATTGTGATAGCGTAGCCGGAACTTTTTTCGGCGATTTCCTGTTTCTGGGGGGAGATGGGCTTGGCTCAAACGGTGCGGATACTTCTGGTTGAAGATAATCTCCGTGACGCGCAGATGGTCATGGAGGAGGTGGGGCGTGGAGAGATCGCTGCCAGCTTCCTCCATGTGAAGGAGCGCCGGGAGACACTGGCCGCCCTCGATGAGGAGGAGTGGGGCCTTATTATCACCGACTTCTCCCTTCCCGACATGACCGCTATGGAGCTCCTTGACTGGATGCGCGAGCAGCGGCTCGACGTGCCGGTTATCGTCATCTCTACCGCCATCGGTGAGGAACTGGCGGTGATGGCAATGCATGCGGGGGCGCACGACTTTATCACCAAGGAGTCGCTGGCGCGCCTCAATCCGGCGATCGAACGCGAGCTGCAGGAGGTGGCAATCCACCGCCAGCGCTGGTTGGCCGAGGCGGCACTGCAGGAGAGTGAACGCAATTTCCGCCAATTGACCGAGGCGATCCCCGAGGTGTTCTGGCTCATCGATTGCGAGCAACAGCAGATGGTCTACCTCAGCCCCTCCTTCGAGGCGGTGTGGGAACAGCCCTCCCTGGCAATCATGGAGCAGCCGCGAAAGCTGTTGGAGACGATCCACCCGGAGGACTATGACCACATCTGTCGTAAGGTGGATGAGTTTGGCTGGTTGGGGCTCAATGGGGAGTACCGTATCGTGCTGCCAGACGGTTCGGTGCGCTGGCTTAAGAGCCGTTCCTTCCCCGTTCACGACAATGATGGCAGGGTCTTTCGCATGGCTGGCCTGACGACCGATATCACCGAGCGCATGCGCCTGGAGCAGGAGCGGGAGATGATGAGCCGTGCCCTGGCGCAAACCGCCGATTCGGTGATGATCACTGATGCCAGGGGCATCATCACCTATGTGAATCCAGCCTTTGAGGAGTTGACCGGTTATCCCAGCGTGGAGGTGATCGGCAAGACGGCCGGCGTGCTCAAGTCGGGTTTCCAGAGCGATGCCTTCTACCGTGCCATGTGGTCGAATATCTCCAACGGTCTCCCCTTTACGGAGGTCTTTCTCAACCGTCGCAAGGACGGTGAGCTCTATTACGAGGCGAAGACCATCACCCCGATTCGCGACGCCGACGGTGAGGTTAGCCACTACGTCTCTACCGGCAAGGACATCACCGATAGCCTGAAGACCAAGGAGCGGCTGACCAAAATCGCCAACTACGATGCGGTGACCGGCCTGGCGAACCTGCTGCTGTTAAAGGAGCGCATGGAGAGGGCGGCGTTGCGTTTTTCTCGCCATCAGCACAGCTTTGGTCTGCTTTGCCTTGAGCTGGACCTGGAGGGATTGCTGGGAAAGCGACACGACAGTCGGCTGCTCGAGAGGCTGCTACACCAGGTCGCACAGCGACTCACGGCCTGTGTCGACAGACAAGATACGGTGGCCCGTGTGGATAATGACCAGTTCATGATTCTGCACAAGGATCACCAGCACATCCACGAGGACCTGGAGAGGCTGGCTGCTGCGCTGATGAGGGCCTTCGCCTCGCCGCTGGTCGATGAGGGGTACGAGCTGTTCGTCACCCCCTCCATCGGTATCAGTATCTATAAGGACGAAGAGCAGCGCGTGGAGCACCTGCTGCAGCACGCAAGGCTGGCGATGGAGCATGCCCGCAGCACTGAGCATGGGGGATACAGCTTCTTCAATGGCGGGATGGAGGTGAGGGCAAAACACCTCTCGAGTTAAAAAGAGGCTAAAGAAAATCGAAATGCCTGCCGATAGCAGTAGGCAAGCCTCTCCTATCCTGAGTAATGCGGACTGGATATGTTATCTGCCTTACCCCAGTATGGTGCAGAAATGCGCAACAACTGGTGCCACTGGGCTATTCGTGAGATAGTGGCGTGAAATTTGAGCGGCGAATGGCATGGAGAGCCGTATTTTCAATAGTAAAAACAGGTATAAACGGCCGGTGCTGGCCAAAATGTCGGTTCGGAGTTTTTTAGTAAAATGAACAAGATATTCGCAAATTTGCGCCTCAGTATCAGTGCCAAGATCAATATCGCGGTGGTCGCTGTCTTCGTCTCTGTGTTGTTGATCTCCACCTACCTATCGGCGAAGAGTGAGAAGGAGCTCATCCTCACGGTTGTTGAGCAGCAGACGAAGGACGCCGCCGACGCCTACTTCGACAGTATCAACACCATGATGCTTACCGGCACCATGGGACAACGCGACATTTTGCGTAAAAAGATGCTCTCCCGCCCCAATGTGGTGGATGCTCGTATCATTCGTGGTAAGCCGGTGAGCGACGTCTATGGGCCGGGCAAGGACTACGAAAACATTGCTGACGACCTGGACAGCCGAGCCATGGCTGGCGAGCAGGTACTTGAGATCATTGAGGGCGAGGAGGGACGCACCCTCACCGTGGTCAACCCGGTTCGAGCGCAGAAGGATTACCGCGGTACCAACTGCCTGCTATGCCATCTGGTGCCGGAAGAGAGTGTTATCGGCGCGGTTCGCGTCACCTATTCGCTGGCTGAACTCGATGAAGAGGTCAACGAAGGGTTGATGCTCACCGCCATGACCAATGTGGGGATGTTCGCCATTGGCCTGGCGGTGATTGTCTACCTGTTGCGCAGGGTTGTGACCAGCCGCATCAACAAGTTACGTGATGTCTTTGAGGAGATCGAACGCGACTCCAATCTGGCGAAAGAGGTTCAGTGCGTCGACCCCAACGACGAGATCGGGGGAATGGCCACGGCCTTCGACAACATGCTGAAGAAGTTCCGCGACAGTATGCGCGAGGTCTCCACCTCTACCCATCAGCTTAGCGAGGCGGCAACCCGCGTCTCCAGCGTCTCCGAGGAGACCCTCTCCGGTGTGCTGAGTCAGCAAAGCGAGACCGACATGGTCGCCACCGCGATGAACGAGATGTATGCCACGGCGCAAGAGGTGGCCACCAACGCTACCCGCACCGCCGAGGCCTCCCACGAGGCGAAAAATGAGGCGACCAACGGTGCGCTCATCTCCACCGAGGCGTTGGGAGGCATCGCTGTCCTGATGTCGGAGATCGAGGCGGCCGGTAGCGTTATCCAGAAACTGGATAAGGACAGCGACGCCATCGGCATGGTGCTCGATGTGATTAAGGGGATTGCCGAGCAGACCAACCTGCTGGCGCTTAATGCGGCCATTGAGGCGGCCCGTGCCGGTGAGGCGGGGCGTGGTTTTGCCGTGGTGGCCGATGAGGTACGTACCCTGGCCTCACGCTCGCAGCAGTCGGCCGAGGAGATCGAGGCGATGATTGCCAAGCTCCAGGCCGGTGCCCGCGAGGCGGTACAAGCGATGGAGGGTTCCCGTGCCAAGGCGCAGGAGAGCGAGGAGCAGGTCGAAGCGGCGGCCGAGACCCTGGGGATGATCGCCGGTGAGGTTGCCACCATTAACGACATGAACACCCAGATCGCCACCGCTGCCGAAGAGCAGACCGCTGTGGCCGACGAGATCAACCGCAATATCACCAATATCACCCAGGTCGCGGATCAGACCGCGGAGGGCGCACGCCACTCCTCCCAGGTCAGCGAGGAGCTGGTACAGCTCGCTGCCGACCTGGAAAAGCTGGTCACTCGCTTCCGTATTTAAGCTATATGTGGCGCCCGCAATGAGCGCCACGGCTTTGCTTTTGCCCCCTAGCGGGCACTTTTCAAAATACCTACTTGAAATCCTAGGTTTTTTCCCTCATCCTACCCACATCTATATTAGAGAAGTCTAATATACTTCTCTATGCTAATTTATCTATGTCGCAGAATTAGGGGAAACAAGATGAATAAACTGGCACGGAAAATTGGGCTGGCGCTGCTGCTCTCAGGCGCATCGTTGTCGTGGGCGGCAGAGCCTCTGCAAAGGACCACGGCACAGCTGAATACGCTACCTGCCGAAGTGGTGGTCGATGCCCTGATTGAAGCGGTATTCCAGACTACGGTCTCTGCGCAGACCTCTGGACGCATTACCGAGGTGATGGTGGACGTGGATGACTACGTCAATAAGGGGGATGTCATCCTGCGTCTGCGCGACAAAGAGCAGCGTGCCGCGTTAAAGGCCGCCGAGGCGCGTGCCGAGGAGGCGAAGGCCGCCTTTACCCGAATGCAGGAGTTGCTGCAGAAGAAGCTGGTCTCCCAGGCAGAGTACGATAAGGCGCAGGCCGGTCTGAAGGCGGCCAATGCCGCGTCGGAGCAGGCCCAGGAGCAGCTGGAGTACACCGTGGTACGTGCCCCCTACAGCGGCATCGTGGTGAAGCGCCACGTGGAGCCAGGCGAGAGCGTTAACCCCGGCAAGCCGCTGATGACGGGCCTCTCCCTTGAATCACTGCGTGCCGTGGCCAATGTTCCCCAGCGCCACATCGAGGCGGTTCGCCAGTTGCAGCGTGCCCGTGTGTTGTTGTCCGAAGATGGGGCAGGCTCCGTGGCGGGCGTGAAGCTGACCATCTCCCCCTTTGCCGATGCCGCGACACATACCTTTAAGGTACGGGTCGACCTTCCCCAGGGGCGCCACGGCGTCTATCCCGGCATGTTCGTCAAGGTCGCCTTCGTTACCGGTGAGGAGCAGCGCCTGACCGTACCGGTGGCCGCTGTGGTTCACCGCAGTGAGGTGACCGGGGTCTATGTGCTACAGGGGGATCGCATCAGCTTCCGTCATATCCGTACCGGACGTCCGCTGGCGGGGGGCCGTATCGAGGTTCTCGCGGGCCTGGACGCCGGTGAAGAGGTGGCGCTGGATCCGATCCGTGCCGGTGTGATGCTGAAGGACAAGCGTGCGGGCCAATGACGATGAAAGCAACAACGAAACAGAAGCTCGGTATTTCGGGCAGTGTCGCCCGCAACTTCCTGACCACGGAGATCACGCCGTTATTGGCGCTGGTCGGCTTCCTGCTGGGGCTGTTCGCAGTGATGATCACACCACGCGAGGAGGAGCCGCAGATCAATGTGACCTTCGCCAACGTCTTTATTGCCTATCCGGGGGCCTCCGCCAGTGAGGTGGAGAACCTGGTGGCACTGCCTGCCGAGCAGATCCTTTCGGAGATCGAGGGGGTGAAGCACGTCTACTCGGTCTCGCGCCCCGGCATGGCAGTGCTGACCGTGCAATATAAGGTGGGTGAGGACCGTACTGCCGCCATCCTGCGCCTCTACAATGCCGTCTTCTCCAAGGAGGACTGGCTGCCGCCCAACCTGGGCGTGATGCAGCCCATCATCAAGCCCAAGGGGATCGACGATGTGCCGATCGTCACCCTCACCCTGTGGAGCGAGGACGAAAACGTCGGTACCCACGAACTGCAGCGTGTTGCCCACGCGGTAGAGGCTGAGCTCAAGCGCGTCAAGGGTACCCGCGACATCTACACCATCGGCGGCCCCGACCGGGTGGTTCATGTCACCCTGGACCCGATGCGCCTGGCCGGGTACGGCCTGGCAATGGACGACCTGCGCAATGCCCTGATGGTGAGCAATGCCACCCAACCTTCCGGGTCGCTGGTTAGCGGCAACCGGGAGATCCCGGTGCAGGCCGGGACCTTCCTCACCACTGCCGAAGAGGTACGTTCCCTGGTGGTAGGGGTGCGTGAAGGTAAACCCATCTACTTGCGCGATGTTGCAGAGATTAGACTCGGTGCCGACCAGCCAGAGCAGTACGTCTGGTTTGGAACCGGCCCGGCGGCGCAGAGCAAGGGTATTGCCGCTGAGGGTAACTTCCCCGCCGTGACCGTGGCCATCGCCAAGCAGCCGGGAACCAATGCGGTGCAGATTGCGCAGCAGGTTATCGAGCGCTTCGAGGCGCTGAAGGGCACCTTCGTCCCCGACGGGGTGGAGGTGACGGTGACCCGTGACTACGGTGCCACCGCCGATGAGAAGGCGAAAAAGCTGATCCAGAAGTTGATCTTCGCCACCCTGTCGGTGGTGGTGCTGGTGCTGTTCGCCCTCGGCTACCGTGAGGCCTTTATCGTCGGTTTGGCGGTGGTCATTACCCTGGCCATTACCCTGTTCGCCTCCTGGGCCTGGGGCTTTACCCTCAATCGGGTCTCGTTGTTCGCCCTCATCTTCTCCATCGGTATATTGGTGGACGATGCTATCGTGGTGGTGGAGAACATCCACCGTCACATGTCGATGGGGGGCAAGAAGCTGCTGGAGGCGATCCCGCTGGCGGTCGACGAGGTGGGTGGTCCCACCATCCTCGCCACCTTCACCGTGATCGCCGCGCTGTTGCCGATGGCCTTCGTCACCGGCCTGATGGGCCCCTATATGAGCCCGATCCCGATCAACGCCTCCATCGGTATGCTGATCTCACTGGCGGTCGCCTTTATCGTCACGCCGTGGATGTCCAACGTGGTGCTGGCCAAGGCCGAATTCCACCACGAGCATGGGGAGTCGGGCGACAGCAAGATGTACCGCCTGTTCGAGCGTGCGGTCGGACCCTTCCTGCGTGGTCGTGATGGACGTAAATCTCGTTGGGGCATGGCAGTCGCCATCGTCTTGTTGATCACCTTCTCTGTGGCTCTGGTGCCGTTCAAGGCGGTGGTGCTTAAGATGCTTCCCTTTGACAATAAGTCGGAGTTCCAGGTGGTGGTTGATATGCCCGAGGGCACCAGCGTGGAGCAGACCGCGCGGGTGATGAGCGAGCTGGGCGGCTACCTGGCCACCGTGCCCGAGGTGACCGACTACCAGGTCTACGCCGGCAGCGCCTCACCGATCAACTTCAACGGCCTGGTGCGCCAGTATTACCTGCGCGAGGGCGCCACGGTGGCTGATATCCAGGTCAACCTGGTGGACAAGCACCACCGTGATCGCAAGAGCCACGAGGTGGCCCTGGCGGTGCGCGACCCCTTACAGGCGATCGGCAAGCGTTACAACGCCAACGTCAAGGTGGTAGAGGTTCCGCCTGGCCCACCGGTGCAGTCGCCGCTGGTGGCCGAGATCTACGGTATCGATTATCAGGGCCAGATCGCGGTGGCCAAGTCGGTACGCACGGTGTTCGAGTCGACCGACGACATCATTGATATCGATGATAGTGTCGAGGCACCCGCTGAGAAGCTGATCCTTAAGGTGGACCAGCAGAAGGCGGCGCTGCTCGGTGTGCCGCAGCAGAAGGTGGTGGCCGCGGTCTATGCCGCCCTCTCCGGTGAGGATGTGAGCTTCCTGCACGACGTTAACGCCAAGTACCCGGTGCCGATCCGCATGGAGTTCTCGGTGGCCGACAAGGCGGATATCAACACCATCCTCAACCTGCGCCTGCGCAGCACCCGCGGAGAGCTGGTACCGCTCTCCGAGATCGCCTCGGTAGTGAAGACCGAACGTGAGAACGCCATCTACCACAAGGACCTGCAGCGGGTGGTGTTCGTCACCGGCGACATGGCCGGTGAACTCGACAGCCCGCTCTACGGCATGTTCGACATGGTGGGACAGCTTGCCGAGGATCCGCTGGACGACGGCAAGCCGCTGGAGCAGAACTTCATCAACCCGCCGGAGAATCCCTACGACTACAGCGTCAAGTGGGACGGTGAGTGGCAGGTCACCTACGAGACCTTCCGCGACATGGGTATTGCCTACGGTGTGGGACTGATCCTCATCTACCTGCTGGTAGTGGCACAGTTCCGTAGCTACCTGGTGCCGATCGTCATCATGGCGCCGATCCCGCTCACCGTGATCGGGGTAATGCCGGGTCACGCCCTGCTCAATGCCATGGGGATCGATGCCCAGTTCACCGCCACCTCGATGATCGGGATGATCGCTCTGGCGGGTATTATCGTGCGCAACTCCATCCTGCTGGTCGACTTCATCAACCAGCAGGTGGAGGAGGGGACCCCCTTCGAGCGGGCGGTGATCAACTCCAGTGCGGTGCGCGCCAAGCCCATCGTGTTGACCGGGGTGGCGGCGATGATGGGGGCCTTCTTCATCCTCGACGACCCGATCTTCAGCGGCCTCGCGGTATCGTTGATCTTCGGTATCCTGGTCTCGACCATCCTCACCCTCATCGTCATCCCGGTGATGTACTACGCGGTGATGTACAAGCGCATGGCCGCTTAGGTCTGAGCGCGAGGGAGTAAAAAGGCGCCGTTTCGGCGCCTTTTTTCATGCTGGGTCACGGTTTTTTGCGGTGAAAGGCGCGGGGGAGTTGCGGTATACTCCCTGTCTAATTGACACCGCATCTGGGCGTCCGGGGGGATGGCCGCGGTGGATAAACAGAACCGAGAGCAAGAGTGCCCTATGACCAAGTTGACGCCACTTCGTGAAATACCGCAACAGAATATCTTCAAGCAGGGGGACGTCTTCGTCCTCTTCGGTGAGTTGTTTGGCCGCGGTTATGTCAACGGCCTGATCGACGAGGCCCGTGCCGCCGGCATGACCATCGTCGGTATCACCGTCGGCCGTCGCGACGAGGATAACCGCTTGCGTCCCCTCACTCCCGAGGAGCACGCTGAGGCCGAGGCCAATCTGGGCGGACGCATCATCAACGTACCGATGATGGCCGGGTTCGACCTCGATGCCCCTGAGGGTGAGCCCAATCCCACTGACCTGCTGGCCACCATGACCATCAAGAACTGGCAGGAGGAGAAGCTCGACTGGGCGCAGATCGAACGCTGCCGCGAGGTGGGTGTGCAGCGCTTCAAGGACTCCCTTGCCCAGGTAGTGGCCGAGCTGGAGGGGGTGATCCCGGATGGCGCTAATGCCTACTTTGCCCACACCATGGCCGGCGGTATCCCCAAGGTGAAGGTCTTCCTCGCCATCGCCAACCGCATCTACAAGGGGCGTGGTAAGCGCTTTATGTCGTCGCGGGCGCTGCTCGACAGCGACCTGGGCAAACTCATCCTGATGAACTTCGACGAGGTGACCGCCAACACCTTCCAATACCTCATCGAGGGGACTGCGGCGTTGCGTGAACGCCTGCAGGCCTCGGGTGGTCAGGTGCGCTACAGCGCCTACGGCTACCACGGTACCGAGATTCTGCTCAACGGTGAGTATGAGTGGCAGACCTACACCAACTACACCCAGGGTTACGCCAAGATGCGCCTGGAGCGCGTCGCCGAAGAGGCGTGGGAGCAGGGGGTGAAGGCGACCGTGTTCAACTGCCCGGAGATCCGCACCAACTCCTCCGACATCTTCGTCGGCGTCGAACTCTCCCTGTTCCCGCTGCTCAAGGCGCTGAAGAAGGAGGGCGGTGGCGAGTGGGCCGAGCAGCAGTGGCAGGCGTGTCGCGAACTGCTCAACGAGGACACCTCGCTGGAAGAACTGCTGCAGAAGATCGTCGATTATAACGATCACGGCGTGATCACCGAGTTTCGCAACTACGAGGCGTGGCCGATGGATAACACCGAGGAGCTGGCCGAGGTGATGGTCGGTACCTCCGAGGCGATCACCGCCCTGCACAAGGACCGAAAGGCACTGGTGACCGACCTGCTCAGCGCCCTGGTGCTGGAGGGGACCGGCCCGCTGATGTTCCACGAGATGTCGGCACCCAGCGCCCCGGTACTGTGGCTCAACCACGATATCATCGCCAGGCAGCTGAATCGGATGCACGGTTAGCCGACTGCCGGGCTTTAACGAGAACGAGGCGCCCTGAAGCGGCCCGTATTGTTTGTAGGACAAACACCGACAAGCTTACAGGACAAATTCCGGTGTGGCGCCATGCCCGCAACGGCGATGATGACCCTGCTGGCGACGGGGGACTTGGTATACCCCCCACCCCGAGAGGGGCAGTCAGCTTTATTATACTCCTTGTTGAGATATCCCTCTTAAGCGCGATTCACACCGCGCTATTTTTTTGTCCGCCGTTCCATCTCCAGTACCACCTGCGTCATATTGAGGACGCTGTCCGGATTGAGCGAGATCGACTCGATACCGTGTGCCACCAGCCACTCGGTGATCTCTGGGAAGTCGGAGGGGGCCTGCCCACATATCCCGACATATTTGCCGTGGCGGTGGCAGGCCTCAATGGCGATCTCCATCAGCTTGAGCACCGCCGGGTTGCGCTCGTCGATGCCGGTTACCAGCCCGGAATCTCGGTCCACGCCCAGGGTGAGCTGGGTGAGGTCGTTGGAGCCGATGGAGAAGCCGTCGAAGTGTTCGAGGAAGTCGTCGGCGAGCAGGGCGTTGGCGGGGATCTCACACATAATGTAGACCTTGAGTCCGTTGTCGCCGCGCCTGAGGCCGTTCTTCTCCATGAGCTCAAGCACCCGTTTCCCCTCGTCGACGCTACGGACGAAGGGCACCATCAGGGCGACGTTGTCCAGCCCCATCAGCTCGCGTACCGCCTTCATCGCCTGGCACTCCAGGGAGAAGGACTCGGCGAAATCCTGCGAGGGATAGCGGTAGGCGCCGCGGAAGCCGATCATCGGGTTCTCCTCCTTCGGCTCGAAGCGCTCGCCCCCCACCAGTTGGGCGTATTCGTTCGACTTGAAATCGGAGAGTCGCACGATCACCGGGCGAGGGTAGAAGGCGGCGGCAATGGTGCCTACCCCCTCGGCCAGTCGCTCGACAAAAAAGTCGCGCGGCGAGGGGTAACCGGCGGTGATCTTCTCGATCTTCAGCTGTGTCTCTTCGTCCAGCGAGTTGAATTCGATAAGGGCACGCGGGTGGACCTTAATGGCGTTGTTGATGATGAACTCCAGCCGTGCCAGACCGACACCATCGGCGGGCAGGCGCGAGATCTCGAAGGCCTGCTCCGGATTGCCCAGGTTGAGCATGATCCGGGTTTGCGGTTTCTTGAGGGTACCGAGGTCGATGTGCTCAATTTCGAACTCCTGGATCCCCTCGTAGACGAAACCGGCGTCCCCCTCGGCGCAGGAGACGGTGACCCACTGTCCGGTCTGTATCGTCTGGGTGGTGTCGCCGGTGCCGACTACCGCCGGGATGCCTAGCTCGCGGGCGATGATCGCCGCGTGGCAGGTGCGTCCCCCGCGGTTGGTGACGATGGCCGAGGCGATCTTCATCACCGGTTCCCAGTCCGGATCAGTGATGTCGGTGATCAGCACCTCGCCCGGTTTGAGCTCGTTCATGTGCGAGGCCTCCAGGATCACCCGAGCCTGGCCGGTGGCGATCTTCTGCCCCACGCTCTTGCCGGTGGTGAGGACCGGGCCGCGGGAGCGCAGGTGGTAGATCTCCTGAATGTTCACATCGGCGGCTGACTTCACCGTCTCCGGCCTCGCCTGCACGATGTAGAGCTCGCCCGTGTCGCCGTCCTTGGCCCACTCGATATCCATGGGACGGCCGTAGTGGCGCTCAATGGCGGCGGCGTAGCGCGCCAGCTGCAGTACCTCCTCGTCTTCGATGGAGAACTGGCGTCGCTCCTCCAGCCGTACCCGCACGTTGTAAGTCGACATCCCCGCCATCGGGTCGGAGGTGTAGATCATTTTAATCGCCTTCTCGCCCAGCTGTCGCTTCAGGATAGGGCGCTTACCCTCGGCCAGGGTTGGTTTGAAGACGTAGAACTCGTCCGGATTGACCGCCCCCTGCACCACGTTTTCGCCCAGGCCGTAGGCGGAGGTAATGAAGACCACATCGCGAAAGCCCGATTCGGTATCGATGGAGAACATCACCCCTGAGGCGGCCTTGTCCGAACGCACCATCTTCTGTACGCCGATGGAGAGCGCTACATCCATGTGGGTGAAGCCCTGGTCGACGCGGTAGGAGATGGCGCGATCGGTGAAGAGTGAGGCGAACACCTGCTTGCAGGTGGCCAGCAGGTTGGTGGTGCCGCGGATGTTGAGGTAGGTCTCCTGCTGCCCGGCGAAGGAGGCGGTGGGCAGGTCTTCGGCGGTGGCCGAGGAGCGCACCGCCACATCGGTGTTCTCACCATATTCGGCCTCCACCTCTTTGTAGGCCGCTCGAATCTCGGCGGCCAGGGCCTCGGGCATCTTGCCGTGCATGATCCACTGGCGGATCTTGGCACCAGAGATTTGGAGGGCATTCACATCGTGGGTGTCCAGCGCCTTTAGTTCATCGGCGATTTTCTCGTGCAACCCGTTGTGTTCGATATAGAGGCGGTAGGCGTCGGCGGTGGTGGCGAAGCCGTTGGGCACCTTGATCCCCTCGCCACTGAGTGCCTGGTACATCTCGCCGAGGGAGGCGTTTTTGCCGCCTACGACGGGTACATCGTTAATCCCCAGCTCGTTGAAGCGCTTTACATACTGCATTACGGCTTTCCCTGATTACTTTGTATTAACCAGAGTGTATGGGGTATTGGGGGGATGGCAAGAACCGTTACGTAATAACCGTAGGCCTCTCCCGCCCGGTTCTCTCCCGCAATTCGGAGATACTCCCCGCCACACCAATCAATTCGGCCAACGCCTCCTGCGCATCCATCGCCTGCTTCGCTACATCGGCCTCATACTTCTCGATATAGATACGAATGGTGGCCCCGGCAGTGCCGGTGCCGGAGAGGCGGAAGATGATGCGTGAGTCATCCTCGAAGCCGATGCGCAGCCCTTGCTGACTGCTCTCGCTGCCGTCCACCGGGTCGGTGTAGGCGAAGTTGTCGGCGTAGCTGACCGTGTAACCGCCAAGTTGTTGACCAACCAGCCCGGCGAGCTGTGACTCGACGTGTTGCATCAAGCCGTTGGCCGCCTCGCTATCGACCGCTTCGTAGTCGTGGCGGGTATAGTAGTTGCGGCCGTACTCGGCCCAGTGGGCCTGCATAATCTCGGCCACCGACTGCTTGCGCACCGCGAGGATGTTGAGCCAGGCGAGCACCGCCCATAGACCGTCCTTTTCACGCACGTGGTCGGAGCCGGTACCGAAGCTCTCTTCGCCGCAGAAGAGGATGCGGCCGGCATCGAGCAGGTTGCCGAAGAACTTCCAGCCGGTAGGGGTCTCGAAGCAGTCGATACCCAGCTTCTCAGCCACCTTGTCTACGGCACCGGAGGTAGGCATGGAGCGGGCCACGCCCATGAGTCGGCCCTGGTAGCCGGGGATGAGTTCGGCATTGGCGGCGATCACCGCCAGTGAATCGGAGGGGGTGACGAAAAAGTTGTCGCCGAGGATCATGTTGCGGTCGCCGTCGCCGTCAGAGGCGGCGCCTAGATCGGGGGCATTCTCGCCGAACATCTCAGCCACCAGCTCTTTGGCGTAGGTGAGATTGGGGTCGGGGTGACCGCCACCGAAATCCTGTCTCGGCTCACCGTTAATCACGCTGCCCGCTGGGGCGCCGAGGCGCTGCTCAAGAATTTCGTGGGCATAGGGGCCGGTGATGGCGTGCATCGCATCGAAGCGCAGGCGGAAGCCTCCCGAGATGAGGTTGCGGATGGCATCGAAATCGAACAGTTGTTCCATCAGTTCGGCATAGTCGGCCACCGGGTCGATCACCTCCACGTGCAGTTTGCCCAGGGTCTGCCCGCCGAGGTCGTCGATGTCGATGTCGGGCAGCTCCATGATGCGGTACTCGTGGATCGATTTGGTGCGTTCGAATATTGCCTCGGTCACCCCCTCGGCTGCGGGACCGCCGTTGGGGGTATTGAACTTGATGCCGAAGTCTCCATCCGGGCCGCCGGGGTTGTGACTGGCCGAAAGGATGATGCCCCCCTGGGTCTGGTATTTGCGGATTACCGCGGAGGCGGCCGGGGTGGAGAGCAGTCCGCCGCGCCCCACCAGCACGCGGGCGACGCCGTTGGCCGCGGCCATCTTGATGATGGTCTGTACCGCCTCGCGGTTGTAGTAGCGGCCGTCGCCGCCCACGACCAGGGTGCCGCCTGCCAGATCGGACTGGGTGTCGAAGATCGCCTGGACGAAGTTCTCCAGGTAGGGGGGCTGCTGAAATACGCTGACCTTCTTGCGCAGGCCGGAGGTGCCGGGGCGTTGATCGTCGAAGGGGGTGGTCTCTAAGGTATTGATTTGCATTGTTCTATATTCGGTTCCATCGCGTTGCGGGCATTCAAACATATTGCCGATCGGCAGGCCAGAGAAAAACTCTTGAATTCCGGTAGAATAGCCGCACTTGTTCCGACGTAACCAAATAACTGAGCTGTAAATGGAGGAAATGGTTGAAATGACCGTGGATGCACACAAAGAGACACTGGGGTTCGAGACAGAGGTAAAGCAGCTGCTGCACCTGATGATCCACTCCCTCTACTCCAATAAGGAGATCTTCCTGCGCGAGCTGGTCTCCAACGCCTCTGACGCCTGCGACAAGCTGCGCTTCGAGGCCCTCTCCGATGATGCCCTGTATGAGGGCGATCAGGAGCTGAAGATTCAGCTGGAGTTCGACAAGGAGGCCAGGACCGTCACCATCCGCGACAACGGTATCGGCATGAGCCGCGAGGATGTGGTCGAGAATCTGGGCACCATCGCCCGCTCCGGCACCAAGGCCTTCCTCGACAATCTGAGCGGCGACCAGGCCAAGGACGCCAATCTCATCGGCCAGTTCGGCGTCGGTTTCTACTCCTCCTTTATCGTTGCCGATAGGGTCACCGTCACCACCCGCCGCGCCGGCCTTACCGCCGAGCACGGCGTGCGCTGGGAGTCGGCGGGTGAGGGCGACTACACCCTGGAAAACGTAGAGAAGGCGGATCGCGGTACCGAAATCGTGCTCCACCTGCGTGAGGAGGGCGAGGAGTTTGCCGATGGTTTCCGACTGCGCTCCATCATTCGCAAATACTCCGACCACATCACCCTGCCGATCCTGATGGAGAAGGAGGCGATGCCTTCCGCCCCCGGTGAAGAGGCAGAGAAGGAAGAGGACGAGACCGTGATCCCGGAGCTGGAGACGGTCAACAAGGCCTCCGCATTGTGGACCCGCAGCAAATCCGATATCTCCGATGAGGAGTACAACGAGTTCTACAAGCACGTGGGCCACGACTGGGAGGACCCGCTGGCCTGGAGCCACAACCGTGTCGAGGGCAAGCTGGAGTACACCTCCCTGCTCTACATTCCCAAGCGCGCTCCCTTCGACCTGTGGGACCGCGAGCGCCGCAACGGCATTAAGCTCTATGTGAAGCGCGTCTTCATCATGGACGATGCCGAGCACCTGATGCCCAACTACCTGCGCTTTGTGCGCGGCGTGATCGACTCGGCAGACCTGCCGCTCAACGTCTCACGCGAGATCCTGCAGCACAACAAGGTCACCGACTCGATGAGGAGCGGTTCGGTGAAGAAGGTGCTGGGGCTGCTGGAGCAGATGGCGAAGAACGAGCCGGAGAAGTACGCCGATTTCTGGAAGGAGTTCGGTAAGGTGATTAAGGAAGGCCCCGGCGAGGACTTTGCCAACAAGGAGCAGATCGGCAAACTGCTGCGCTTCGCCACTACCCATAACGACACCGAGGAGCAGGTGGTGTCGCTGGAGGAGTACGTCTCGCGTATGAAGGAGGGGCAGGAGGCGATCTACTACATTACCGCCGACTCCTTCGCCGCCGCCAAGAACTCACCCCACCTGGAGATCTTCCGTAAGAAGGGCATCGAGGTCATCCTGATGTACGAGCGCGTTGACGAGTGGCTCGGCTCTTCGCTCACCGAGTTCGACGGCAAGCCGCTGAAGTCGGTCACCAAGGGTGAGCTGGACCTGGGTGAGCTGGAGGACGAGGAGGAGAAGAAGAAGCAGGAGGAGAGTGCCAAGGACTTCGAGGCGCTGCTCAAGCAGGTGCAGGAGTCACTGGGCGACAAGGTGAAGGAGGTGCGCATCACCCACCGTCTCACCAACTCTCCGGCCTGCCTGGTTACCGGCGAGGGCGAGATGAGCGCCAACCTGGAGCGCATCCTCAAGTCGGTCGGTCAGGATGCCCCCAACATCCAGCCGGTGATGGAGCTCAACCCGGAGCACCCGCTGGTGGCGAAGCTCAAGGGCGAGGAGGGCGAGCGCTTCGACGACATGGCCTCCATCCTCTTCGATCAGGCGCTGCTGGCCGAGGGCGGCACCCTGGACGACCCGGCAAGCTTCGTCGGCAAGCTCAATAAGGTGCTGCTGGAGATGAGTGCCTGATAAAACCTGTTACGGGCAATAAAAAAGGCGGCCATCTGGCCGCCTTTTTTGTGCCTGCGGTGTGACGCAGCCTAGACGCGGAAGCGGCTCACCACCTCCTGCAGGTTCTCGGCCAGGCGGGCGAGCTGCTCGCTGGCGGCGGAGTTCTGCTGCGCCGCCTCCGCCGACTCCTCGGCCACGTGGCTGATGTTGCTGATGTTGCGGTTGATCTCTTCGGCCACCGCACTCTGCTCCTCGGCAGCGGAGGCGATCTGGGTGTTCATGTCGTTAATCAGATCCACCGCAGACTTGATGGTGTCGAGGCTGGTGCCGGCCTCGGCCGCCTGCTCCACACCGGCCTGGGCCTGCTCGCGGCTCTTCTCCATCGCATCTACTGCGTTCGAGGTGCCCTTCTGCAGCCGCTCGATCATGGTCTGGATCTCCTGGGTGGACTGCTGTGTGCGCTGTGCCAGGGTACGCACTTCGTCGGCCACCACGGCGAAGCCGCGGCCCTGCTCACCGGCACGGGCGGCCTCGATGGCGGCGTTGAGCGCCAGCAGGTTGGTCTGCTCGGCGATACCGCGGATCACGTCGAGTACGGAGCCGATGTTGTCGCTCTCCTGTGCCAGCTCCTTGATCGCAGTGGCGGTGTGCTCCACGTTGTCAGCCAGGGTGCCTATAACGTCGATGGTGCGGCCCACCACCAGCTTGCCCGTGGTGGCCTGCTCATCGGCCCCTGTGGCGGCCTCGGCGGCGTTGGCGGCGTTGTTCGCCACCTCGTGCACGGTCGCGTTCATTTCGTTCATCGCCGTGGCGACCTGTTCGATTTCGTTCTGTTGACGTGCGACGTTGTTGTTGGTTTCGACGGTGACCGCCGAGGTCTCCTCAGCAGCGGAGGCGAGCTGTGCGGTATGGCCACCCAGGTCCTTGATGATGCGCTGGAAGTTGTCGCCCATCTCATTGAATTTGCTGGCGATATGGCCAAGTTCGTCCTTACCGGCGTAGTTGATGCGTGAGGTGAGGTCGCCCTTGGAGAGGGTGCTCACGGAGTCGTCAATCTCATGCACCGCAGCGGTCATGTCTTTAATGGTGAAGTAGGCGATCAGGGCGTTGAAGCTGATGCCAAACAGCAACACGAGCAGGGCCGTGCTTTGAATGTTTTTAGCATGTGCCGCCATTGCCTCGTGGTCTTGACGGGCCTCTTCCTGATGCTGTCCCAGCAGCTGGTCGACCGCCTTGCTTGCCGGGCCATATGCCGGGTTGACCTCTTTCAGCAGCACCAGGTTGGCCTCGCTGTAGCGTCCTGCCAGCAGTTCCTGCTTGGCCTTCTCAATGCCTGCATCGAATGCGTCGTGTGCCTTGAGGAAGGCGACGAAGATCTGCATCTCCTCACCCTCTTCCTGCATCGCCCCCTCTTCCGTCTGCTTGAAGCGACGGACTGCCTCGTCCATCTGTTTGAGGTTCTCATCGATCAGGCCGGTATGCATGGTGAGTTCGTGATTGTGCATCTTGGCGAAGGCGGACTCCGGGTCGTGCTGCAGGCTCAGCAGGACCTGAGTACGCGCCGCCTGCATGTGCTCGAGGATCTGTCCCAGTTCCATACTGGGCAGCATGCGTTCGTCGTACATTATCTCATGGTCAGTTAAGGCATCCTTGGCGGTGAAGATATTCATCACACCCAGTACCACCATGAGCAGGCCCATGCTGCCCGCCATGAAGATCAGGCGCGCCTTGATGGAGAAGTTATGCAGGATATTCACGATTTGTACCCCATTGCGTTATTAATATTTGTTACATACCACCATGTATCATCTTCCAATGATAGTCCTATGATGGGTTAGTTACCAATGTGTCGGCAGGTTGCCTTATGAACTTTATACTGCTTGGTTCTACCCCCGATTTCAGGCAAGCTTGTGCTTTTGCCGAACACTGCATGCCATGAAATTCCGTGCCTGGGGCCACTGTATCGACTGTCACTTCGAGGGGATGCTGGAGTACCGCCACCTCGATGGTGAGCAGTACGAGGAGGTAGAAGCGGTGATGCTGGAGCAGCACTGCCCCGCCTGCGAGACCACCGAACACGCCTTGCTCCCCTACGACTATTACCACCAGATGATGCTGGAGCTGCGCGCCTACCAGGAGGCCCGGGATGAGCAGGCTGGGCCGGAACAGGGGGAGTAGGGGGTGCAGCTGCAGACCTGCGACAAGGTGCGCCTCGACAAGTGGCTGTGGGCGGCACGTTTTTTCAAGACCCGCGCCCTGGCCAGCGAGGCGATCAACGGCGGCCATGTGCACCTTAACGGCAGCCGCCCCAAGCCCTCGCGCACCCTCGCCATTGGTGATGAGCTGACTATCCAGAAGGGGCAGGAGAGCTTTGCGATCACCGTACTGCTGCTCAGCGACAAGCGCGGCCCGGCCACCATTGCCCGCCAGCTCTACGAAGAGGACGAGCAGGCGCGCCTGAAGCGTGAGCAGCTGGCCGAACAGCGCCGTCTGGAGGCGGCGGCCCAGCCGCACCAGCAGCGCCGCCCGGACAAGAAGGGGCGGCGGCAGATCATCCGCTTTATCAATAAGAACGGGTGAGAATCCCTTGAATTCGGGCATTTCCGACCCATTTTGTGTATTATCAAACGCTAATGTAGTTAAGGCCCCTGGTTACGGTCCGGGTCTGCTGCGGAAATTTATAGAAAACTGGAGAGTTGAGATGGCACACATTGACCTGACCAAAGACAATTTCGACGAAGTGGCAGGCAGCAGCGACTTCATGATTATCGACTTCTGGGCCCCCTGGTGCGGTCCCTGCAAGCAGTTCGGCCCGATCTTCGAGGAGACCGCGAAGAAGTACGAGGAGATCACCTTCGCCAAGGTCAACACCGAGGAGGAGCAGGAGCTGGCGGGCCACTTCCAGATCCGCTCCATCCCCACCCTGATGATTATGCGTGAGCAGATCGTCATCTACGCCCAGCCCGGCGCCCTGATGGGCGGTCAGTTCGAGCAGCTGATCGAGAAGGCTCGTGAGCTGGACATGGACGAGGTGCGCAAGCAGGTGGCCGAGCAGCAGGCCCAGGAGGGCTCTCAGCCCGCCTAAGCTCAGGCGCTTCGGCCGTAAAAAAACCCGCCGTGGAGTCCCCTCCCGGCGGGTTTTTTGTCACCAGGGGTTGGTTTCTCGCTGTTTTGTTGCAATCTTGACAAAGATGGTAAGCTATCAAGCTTGTTTATGACTGATTTTGAATACGGGGAGTCCCCATGCGTCCTGCGCACATAGCCAACGTCCTTGAGCAAGAATTCCTCAGCACCCGCGAGGGGCACCACACGCCGGTAATGCTGTGGGGGCCCCCCGGCGTGGGCAAGTCGCAGATGGTGTTGCGGGTGGGCAAGCGTCACGATGTGCCGGTCATCGACCTGCGTCTGTCGCAGATGGAGCCCTCGGACCTGCGCGGTATCCCGTTTCGCAACGGCGACTTCGTCGAGTGGGCACCGCCCGCGGTGCTGCCCGATGCAGAGCGTCACGGTCCCGAGGGTATCCTCTTCCTCGATGAGATCAACGCCGCCCCACCCAGCGTCTCCGCCGCCGCCTACCAGCTGATCCTCGACCGCCGCCTTGGTGAGTACCAGGTGCCGGAGGGGTGGGCCATCTTCGCTGCCGGCAATCGCCAGGGCGATCGAGGTGTCACCTATACCATGCCGGCGCCGCTGGCCAACCGCTTCGCCCACTTCGAGGTGGAGACCAACCTCGACGACTGGGTCTCCTGGGCCTACGCCAACGGCATCGACGAGCGCATCATCGCCTTCCTGCGCTTCCGTCCCGAGCTGCTGTTCGACTTCGACCCGGCCCACAATCCGGTCGCCTTCCCCTCACCGCGCTCCTGGGAGTTCGCCCATCGAGCACTGAAGAAGTTCGCCACCCATGGCGCCCTGCTGGTCAACACCCTGCAGGCCTGTGTTGGCCCCGCCGCCGGTATCGAACTCGGCGCCTTTGTCGACAACCTCGACAACCTGCCCGACCTCGACGCCATCATGCGCCGCGAGCCGGTCAGCATCCCCAAGGAGATCGACCTACAGTACGCCGTCGCCTCCGCCCTGGTGGGCCGCGCCCTGCGCGCCAAGGCCGAGAACCCGGCCGAGGCCAACGAGGCCTATGGCGCTATCCTCGAGTTCGCCGGTCGTTTCCGTGACCGCGAGATGGGGGTAATGCTGGTCTCCGACCTGCACCGCGCCATCGGCCAGGACCTCTTCGCCGTGCCCGAGTTCTCCCAGTGGGCGCAGGCGGTGGCAGAGGTGATGCTCTACTGAGTTCGTCATGGCCGGTGATGTCGAAACAAAACTGAGTGCGGCGCGCACCCGGCTTATCCTTGATAAGCCCTTCCTTGGCGCGCTGGTGCTGCGCCTGCCGATGATCGAGGCGGACAGCGAGTGGTGTAAGACGGTGGCCACCGACGCCCGTGCCTTCTACTACAGCTACGACTACATCGATTCGCTCAACGTAGAGCAGACCCAGTTCGTGCTCGCCCACGAGGCGTTGCACTGCGCGCTCTCCCACTTCGCCCGCCGTCAGCACCGCGACAAGGGGCGCTGGGATATCGCCTGCGACCTGGCCATCAACCCCTTATTGATTGCCGACGGCCTCACCCCGGTGCCCGACGCCCTCTACCTGCCCGATTACGAGGGGATGACCGCCGAGGAGATCTACCCCTGTCTCGATGAGAACGAGAACATGATGCCCCACGACGACCACGTCTACGACGAGGAGAACGAGAGCGGTGGCGGCAAGCAGGGGGCGGGCGGCTCGCACGAGTCGACCGAACGCGGCTCTCAGGGGGGCGACCAGCAGCAGAGGAAGGACCCGGACAACAAGGGCGGTAAGGGCGATGCGCCGAAGAGGGACAAGCCGAAACAGGAGCCGGGCGAGGGACAGGGCGAACAGGAGCAGCCGCAGGATGGTCAGGGTAACGGCTCCGGTCAGGGGGCCGATCAGCCGCCGCCGCTCAGCGAGCAGGAGAAGGAGAACCTCTCCGTGCAGTGGCAACAGCGTATGGCAGGTGCTGCGCAACAGGCGATGCAGGCGGGCAAGCTTTCCGGGCCGCTGCGCCGCATTATTGATCACCTGCTGCAGCCACAACTGCCGTGGCGCATGATCCTGGCCCGTTACCTCAACGCCACCGCCCGCGATGACTACAACTACTCGCGCCCTTCGCGCCGCGAGGGCGATACCATCATGCCCAGCCTGAAGAGCCACGAGCTAGACGTGGTGGTAGTGGTCGATACCAGCGGCTCGGTGAGCGACAAGGAGATGAAGGAGTTCGTCTCCGAGATTAACGCCCTGAAGGGACAGATTCGGGCCCGCGTCACCATGCACGCCTGCGATTCGGATCTGGCCGGGGATGGTCCCTGGCAGTTCGAGCCGTGGGAGGAGTTCGACCTGCCGCGCGAATTCAAGGGTGGCGGTACCACCGATTTTCGTCCCGTGTTCGACTGGGTGGTGCGGGAGAACCGTCGCCCCGACGCGCTGGTCTACTTTACCGACGCGGTGGGCAAGTTCCCCGAGCAGGAGCCCTACTACCCGGTGGTGTGGCTGATAAAGGGCAAACAGACGGTGCCGTGGGGCAATCGTATACAGTTGAATTGAGGTTTTTTTGTGGAATTAAGCCCCGAAGACGCACTGAGAATTAATGTCTTGATCGCCAACGCCGATGCGGTGCGTATCGATGAGAACAGCATGACGGTCTACGGTCTCAACGGCGAGCAGGAGATGAAGTTCCCGCTCAACCCCACCGGCCGTAGCGATCAGTACCTGCAGAAGGTGCGCGAGATGCTCTCCGGCGCGGTGCTCGATTCGCCCGGCGGCTTCCCGGTCTTTATGCGCCGTTGGACCCGCATGGGTCAGATCGATAACGACCAGCTGGATCGCCTGCTGAAGATCGGCGAGCCGGAAGCGGTGATGGCGGTGGTCTGCTCCCGCTCCCTCTCCAATGAGCTGGCGCGCCGCGCCTGGTGGTGCGCTCCCTACTCGGAGCATGCACGGCGCATGCTGGAGAACCCGGCCGTGGTGGAGCAGCCGATGGGCAAGGTGCTGGCGGACCACCTGATTGAACACCTGCCCTTTGAGACCGAGCCGCGCGACATGCTCAATACCGTGCGCCTGGTGCTGCAGCCGGGGCTGATCGACGAGGAGCAGAAGCTCACCCTGTGGGAGAGCGGGCAGCGCAACAAGAGTTACCGCATCGGTTTTCTCGAGACCCTGCCCCACGACCTGCCGCAGAAACAGCCGGCCAACGCCCTGCTGGAACAGTATCGCGAGCGCCTCGCGGCCCTGGGCGACAACAGCTATGCGCAAAAACTGCTGACCCTGCTCGATGTGGAGGGGCAGAGCTTCCTCGCCGTTGCCGACGAGGTGATGCTCAATCCCGCCGACCAGGAGGTGGCCAGTGCCCTGTTCAACGCACTGGGCCGTTATTTCGCCCTCCCCGAGCGCAAGCTCGGCCTGCGTGAGCTTAGCGAGGTGGAGGCAGAGGTGCAGCGCCGCCTTGGGGAGGAGCCGGCACTACAGGCGCTACAGCAGCAGGTGCCTGAGCTCATGGCGGAGCTGAAGGCGATGCTTACCCTGGGCCATGCCAGCGAGTACCTGCTCAACCCTGTCTTCGGTCAGACCGACGCGGTGGGCACGGTGATGAACGAGAAGATCGAGCCGATCACCCTGCCGCTACGCCGTCTCATCGCCCTGCTGCGTGGGCAAGACCCGCAGGCCGTCAGCGGCAAGAAGCGTCGCGGACGCAGGAGCCAGAAGTGAGGTTCGAGTAGTGGCTGTCGAGGTGGTCACCGTCGCCGCGTCGCTTACCGTCTCGGTGCCCGAGACGGTGGTGGAGCAGCAGGTCGGCTACCTGCCCTGGGTGCTGGGGGAGAATCTGGCCGGGCAGGTCGATACCTATGTGATGGAGGAGCACCTGGGTTATTACCCGGCGCTCGACTATTTCCGCGACCATCCCGAGGCGGTCGACCCGGCCCTTATCCACCTGATCGACGAGGTGGCCACCTTCTGCGCCAGTTACGCCCGCAGCGAACTGCGTCGCCGCCTCTCCCGCCCTTTCTCCAAGGTGCAGATCGAGCAGCTGCAGTGCACCGCCTACACCCTACCGCGCATGCGCCCCAACCGTAGCAACGGGCCGATGGAGCTGGCCCAGCACTATGCACCCGATACCCTGAAGATGGAACTGCTGCTCAGCTCCGTCCAGAAGGCGCGCTTCGAGGGGGAGGAGAAGATGGCGCTGGAGAAGTTGAGCCGTTTCGCCCGCGAACCCTTCGAACACTTTCAGCTCAATGGCGCCAAATTGCTGGGCGGCTGATTTACCCCATAAGTTCCGCTTCTCCTGCTATTCAACAGACTGTTTGCTAGGTTTGCCCGGCTCTGGGCATAATCGACGGGATAATTCGATAATTTAAATACACTCAAAGGAGAGTACGATGCGTCTGATTCTGTTGGGGGCACCCGGTGCCGGTAAAGGTACCCAGGCACAATTCATTTGCGACAAATACAACATTCCGCAAATCTCTACCGGCGACATGCTGCGTGCCGCGGTCAAGGCAGGCACCCCGCTGGGTCTGGAGGCGAAGAAGGTAATGGATGCGGGCGGCCTGGTCTCCGACGACATCATCCTTGGCCTGGTCAAGGAGCGCATCACCGAGGACGACTGCGCCAACGGTTTCCTGTTCGACGGTTTCCCCCGCACCATCCCGCAGGCCGAGGCACTGAAAGAGCAGGGCGTACCGCTCGACTATGTCGTTGAGATCAACGTCGATGATGAGGAGATCATCAAGCGCATGAGTGGTCGTCGCGTACACCTCGCCTCCGGCCGTACCTATCACACCATTTTCAATCCGCCGAAGGTTGAGGGTAAGGACGACGAGACCGGTGAGGACCTGATCCAGCGCGAGGACGACAACGAAGAGACCGTACGTAAGCGTCTCGACGTCTACCACTCGCAGACCAAGCCGCTGGTAGAGTTCTACTCCAGCTGGGCCGCCTCCGGCGAAGCGGACGCACCGAAGTACGCCCGTGTTGAAGGCACTGGCAAGAGCGTAGATGAGAACCGCGACGCGGTACTGGCCTCCCTGGCCTAATCTCAGGCGCTCCACGAAAAACCCGCACCGGCGCCGGTGCGGGTTTTTTTATGTCCGGACGCTTCGTTATACTCCGCCCTGTATAGAACAGCCGAGGAGCTGCAATGACCCTGCCGAGAAAGACAGGCGTACTACTGATTAACCTGGGCACCCCCGACGCCCCCACCCCGCAGGCACTGCGCCGCTATCTTGCCGAGTTCCTGTGGGATCGGCGGGTGGTCGACCTGCCGCGTCCGTTATGGTGGCTGATCTTGCACGGAGTGATCCTGCGTACCCGCCCCGCCAGGTCGGCGGCGGCGTATAAAACCGTGTGGAGCGAGGAGGGGTCGCCATTGCTGGTGATTGCAAAACAGCAGCAACAGCAGCTACAGGAGCTGCTGGATGAGAAGGAGCAGGGCCGTTACCACGTCGCCCTCGGCATGCGCTACGGCAACCCATCCATCGCCGCGGCACTGCAGCAGCTGCGCGACCGCGACATCGACGAGCTGGTGGTGTTGCCGCTCTACCCGCAGAACTCCTGCTCCACCACCGGCTCCAGCTTCGATGCCCTGGCCCAGGCGATGGCGCAACACCGCTTCGTACCGCCGCAACGCTTTATCGCCGACTATCACGACCAGCCGCTCTATATAAAGGCACTGGCCGCATCGGTGCGCGAGGCGTGGCAACAGCACACGCAGCCGGACAAGCTGGTGATCTCCTTCCACGGAACGCCACTGCGCTTTCGCGACGAGGGAGATGCCTACTACGAGCAGTGCCAGACGACGGCGCGCCTGCTGGCCGCAGAGCTTGGCCTGAGTGAAGAGCGGTGGCTGGTGACCTTCCAGTCACGTTTCGGCAAGGAGGAGTGGCTCAAGCCCTACACCGACGAGACCCTCAAGGCGCTGCCCGGTGATGGGGTGAAGTCGGTCGATGTGATCTGCCCCGGTTTCTCCGCCGACTGTCTGGAGACGCTGGAGGAGATCGCCGGGGAGAATCGGGAATACTTTATCGATAGCGGTGGGGAGGCGTTTCACTATCTACCTGCGCTCAATAACCGCCCGGACCACCTTGCTATGCTGGCGGCCCTGATTCACGGCTAGAGCGGTTCCAGCATCGTATCGCTGCTACATCAGCTTGAACTGGGTGATGAGCTCCTTCAGGTGAGCTGCCATCTCTTTCAGCTTTTGGCTGTTTTCATCGACTTCGGTTGAACGTTCGGTAGCCTCTACCGAACCGCTGTTGATGGCGGTGAGCTTCATATTCATCTCTTCGGCGACTTCACCCTGCTGGCTGGTGGAGTGCGCAATTTGTCCACTCATCTGCGTGATGTTCTCTCCCGCGGCGGCGATCTGGTTAAGCGCCTCTTCGGATTTCGCGGCCTCCTCGACTACATGCGATGCCTGTTCCCGGCTGGAGCTCATCGCCGTGGCGGCACGTGTTACCCCGTCATTGACCTTGTCGATCACGCCGCTGATTTGACTGGTAGATGCCTGGGTACGCTGTGCCAGGGTGCGCACCTCATCGGCAACGACGGCAAAACCACGCCCCTGTTCCCCGGCCCGCGCCGCCTCGATAGCCGCATTCAGGGCGAGGAGGTTGGTCTGTTCGGCAATGTCGTTAATGGTACTGAGTATATTGTTGATCTCATTGGTCTGTTGTTGCAGGAAATCGATCGCTTCTCCTGAGGTATGGATGTCACCTAGTAGCTGGTCGAGCGACTTTTTGGTACTGACCATCGTCGTCTTTCCATCATTGGCCTGGGACGCGGCATGACGCGCAGCCTCTGCTGCATCCTCGGCATGCTTGGCAACCTCCTGAATGGTGGCGCTCATCTGGTTCATGGCGGTAGCGGCAGAGTTGGTCTCCATCTGCTGCTGCTCCATGCTCTGCAGGGTGGCCTTGGTGGACTGGTCGACCTGCTCGGACGCCATCACCAGGGTTGCGGTGTCCTCGGCAACCCGACCGAGAATAGTACGTAGTCGTGCCTGCATCAGTTTCATCGATTGCATCATCCTGCCGATCTCATCCTGATGCCGAATCTCGATCTTGTTCAGCAGGTTGCCACCGGCAATGCCCTTGGCGATGATGTTAACGTGTTTCATCGGTTCGATGACGGTACGGGACAGCAGGCTCCCGATAACGAGAATGCTGATGATGCCGATGATACAGATGCCGATGATCCAGTATTGGGTAGTGATGATTCTGTTGTACAGCGCTTCATAACGAAAAATATTGGACTCATCTGAGCCGTGACGCTGTAGTAGTGCGTGAAAGGCCTCAATCTTATCTTCGGAAATAGCGCCGTTCTTCCACGCAGTGAAAAATTCGTTGCCGCTCTGAACAAAGGTCTGTTCATAATTGTGGTGTTCCGCAATCCTCTCAGCGATAGCACCGAGATCAATATAGGCAAGGAGGGCGACGGAGAGTGCCAGTATCAGGATCAGACTGAGACTGGCAAAGATACGTGGCCGTATGCTGATATCCATAATGCTCTTGTTGCGGGGGAGCTTGGTTATGGATGGGGTGCTGTTTAATTTTTGGTATAGCGCTTCGGCGCTGCGCACCTGTTCCTCGGTGGGGCGGGTGCGGACTGACTGATAGCCGGTGATCGTGTCGCCATCGAATATCGGGGTAACGAAGGCGTCGACCCAGTAGTGATCCCCATTCTTGCAGCGGTTTTTTACGATGCCGCTCCAGGACTCCCCCCTTTTGACGGTATCCCACAGATCCTGGAAGGCGACGGGCGGCATATCCGGGTGGCGGACGATGTTGTGGTTGGTGCCAATCAACTCCTTCTCGTTGTAGCCGCTGATCCGCTTGAACTCTTCGTTAACGTAGGTGATCTGTCCCTTGAGATCGGTTACCGAGATGATCATCTCGTTTTCGCCGAGCTTGATCTCCGTTTGCGTGACAGGGAAATTTTTCTTCATTGCCTACTCCAGGTGCATACCAGTCCGCATACGTCCATAGGCGGAAAAAATGATCATTCCTATCTCTTGAATATAGGTTAGTGGAGCGGCTAGACAAGGGCGCTGGGTCCTGCTGTGGAATTTGTATAGGGGCGGACGTATTGCCGCACTTTCTGTGCGGCAATGTTTTCGGGCAATAGTCCTGCCATTGCGGCAGGGTTTGCATTACTAAGACAAGGAAATCAAGGGCTTATCCGGTAGTGTTCTCACTCCCCGAAAACGGCTCTGGCTACATCTCGATAATGCTTGGCAAAGCTGACGGTGAACCCCTCCTTGATATAGTCCGGCAGCTCCTCGTAGTCCCCCTTGTTGGCATCGGGGAGGATGAGTTCACGGATGCCGATGCGCCGAGCGGCGATCACCTTTTCGCGGATACCGCCGACCGGCAGTACCTGGCCAGTGAGGGTCAGCTCGCCGGTCATGGCGATGGGGCGGGGTACCTTCTTGCCGCGGGCCAGTGAGAGCAGCGCGGTGGCCATGGTGACTCCGGCCGAGGGGCCATCCTTGGGGGTGGCACCCTCCGGCACGTGGAGATGGACGAAGGCGTCGTCGTAGAAGCTCTCACGGGCGCCATAAGTCTTGAGGTGGGAGGCGATATAGCTGTAGGCGATCTCTGCAGACTCGCGCATCACCTCTCCGAGTTTGCCGGTAAGCTTGAAGCCTCGGTGTTTGGTGTGCACCTGGGTCGCCTCGATGCTGAGAGTGGCGCCGCCCATGGCGGTCCAGGCGAGGCCGGTAACGACCCCGACGCCGCTGATCGGCTTCTCCTTGTGGAATACGGGTTTGCCCAGATACTCCTCCAGCATGCGCGGACCGACGCTGATGCGTTTTTTCTCCCCCTGTACGAACTTCACCGCTGACTTGCGCACGATGTTGCCCAGCTGCTTCTCCAGGTTGCGCACCCCGGCCTCGCGGGCGTAGCCCTCAATGACGCCGCGCAGGGCGGGTTCGGAGATCTTCAATTTGCTCTCGGCAATTCCCATGCGCTCCAGCAGGCGTGGCCAGAGGTGGTGTTGGGCGATCGCCAGTTTCTCTTCGGTAATGTAGCCGGAGAGGCGGATCACCTCCATGCGGTCCAGCAGCGGACCGGGGATGGTGTCGAGCTGGTTGGCGGTACAGATAAAGAGGGTCTTGGAGAGGTCGTAACGAATATCCAGGTAGTGGTCGAGGAAGTCCCTGTTCTGCTCCGGGTCCAGTACCTCTAGCAGTGCCGAGGCGGGGTCGCCGTGGTAGGAGGCACCGATCTTGTCGATCTCATCGAGCATCACCACGGGATTGGAGCTGCCGGCCTCCTTGATCGCCTGGATGAACTTACCAGGCATGGCACCGATATAGGTGCGGCGGTGGCCTTTGATCTCCGCCTCGTCTCGCATGCCGCCGAGTGAGAAGCGGAAGAATTCGCGTCCCAGTGTGTTGGCGATAGAGCGGCCGATGGAGGTCTTGCCGACGCCGGGGGGACCCACCAGCAGGATTATCGAGCCGGAGACTCCCCCCTTGAGGCAGCCGACGGCGAGGAATTCGAGGATGCGCTGTTTCACCTCCTCCAGGCCGTCATGGTCGGCATCGAGGATCTTGCGTGCGCGTTTCAGGTCGAGGATATCATCGGTGCACTTGCCCCAGGGCAGCTTGGTGATCCAGTCGAGATAGTTGCGCGTCACCGTATATTCGGGTGAGCCGACCTCCAGGATGGAGAGTTTCTGCAGCTCCTCGTCGATACGCTCCTGTGCATGCTCCGGTACATCGAGCTCTGCGATACGTTGCTGGAAACGTTCCAGTTCCGCGGTGCGGTCGTCCTTCTCCAGCCCCAACTCTTTCTGAATCTCCTTGAGCTGCTCCTTGAGGAAGAACTCACGCTGCTGTTTGTCCATGCGCTCCTCTAAGCGATCACGGATACGGCTCTGCAGCTTGGCGACCTCGAGCTCCTTTTTCAGCAACACCAGTACCTTCTTCATCCGCTCTACTACCGGGAAGGTCTCCAGCACCTGCTGCAGCTCCGCCTTGTCGGCGGTGGTGAGGGAGGCGGCGAAATCGGCCAGCGGCGAGGGTTCATTGGGGCCGAAGCGGTTGAGAAAGTGCCTTAGCTCCTCACTGTAGAGTGGATTGAGCGGCAGTAACTCCTTAATGGTGTTGATGACCGCCATGGCGTAGGCTCGCACCTCATCCTTGTCGCCCTTGCGCGCCTTTTCCACCGCGGGGTATTCCACCTCCACGCGATAGGGAGGGGTGGTCGAGAGCCACTTTACAATGCGGAAACGCTCAAGCCCCTCGGCAATAAACTGCAGCTTGCCCTCTGCACGGTTGGGATTGTGTAGGCGTACCACACTACCGGTGGTGTGAAAATCATCAGGGCCGAGTTTGTTGAAATCTTCACTTTTGACCAGAACCAGGCCGGCCATGTGGTGAGAGGAGTCGCCGATCTTCTCTACCGATTGCAGCCACGGTTTTTCATCCATGATCAGGGGAAAGGCCTGGGCGGGAAAAAAGGGGCGATCAAACAGTGGCAACAGGTAGAGTGTGGTCGGCAGTACGCTGGAGGGGACAGCCAGCTTTGCGCCTTTATCCTGCGCTTCGTGTTCTTCGATAATCTCTGCCTCAATCGGATCCTTGTCGCTCATTTCAAACCTCGTTGTGCATATTGGTTGATGAAAAAAAGTGTATTGATTGAGTATCCGTTATGCAATCTTATGGCGCTCCCCTGTGAGATCGATTGAGGAAATAAATGTACGCCGTGATTATTAATGTGCGGGCGTTCAGGTGTGATGAAAGAGTGTAATGGTGAAAAAAATTGTTCTGAATGGAAAAAACTGGCAAAAAACAGGCGAAATTGTACTTATTTGTCTATAAATGCTTTTACATATTAAAGAATTATGTGTTTATAATTACCGCGGTATCACAATTCAATTAATTTTTTAAGGAGTGGTTATATGGCTCGTGTAAAAAAAGCTGCTACCAAAAAGGCTGCTACCAAAAAGGCTGTTGCCAAGAAGAAGGTTGCACGTCGCGGTCGTCCCGCTGGTAAGAAGGTCGTCAAGCTGGATGCCGGCAAGAACAAGACCTTTAAGGCCGCGGTAACCCGTAGCGATAAGGCTGCCGCTGCTCAGGCCAAGGCCGAGGCTGCCGCCAAGAAGGCTGCCGATGCTCTGACCGCTGCCCGTGCAAAGGCGAAGACCACCAAGACCGCTGCCGCCAAGAACGCCGTTGTACGCAAGCGCGAAGCGGCTGCCAAGGCGAAGGCCGCCGTTGCCGCTGCCAAGTTCGAGGTAAGAATGGCCGCCGCTATGGTTGCCGCTCTGTCCAAGTTCGAGGCCGCCCAGGCCACGGCCTACGACAAGGCTCTGGCCAAGGCCGTTGCCGCCCAGGAGAAGAAGGAGGCCAAGCTGGTCAAGGCCAAGGCCGCTCCGCGCAAGAAGCGTCGCGTTAAGCGCGCTGCCAAGAAAGCCGCCTAATCCGCACTTTCTCTTGCAGTAAAAAAAAGGCCGTCATTAGACGGCCTTTTTTTATTTCAGTAATACCTTCGTATTAGCTGAACAATCCCTCAAATGGTTCCACCTCGACCCACTCTCCCGCCTCTACCGCACCACTCTCGGCAGCAAGGATAATGAAGCAGTTGGCCTGGCTCATCGAGCTGAGGATATGTGAGCCCTGGTGGCCGGTGGTGTGCACACGCAGTTCACCGTCTTCATCCGTTCTAAGGATACCGCGCTGGAAGTCCATACGGCCCGGGCGCTTTTTCAGTTTATCCGCTGTACGTACACGCAGCCGTAACGGCTGAGTGGCGTTTGCGCCACTAAGGTAGCGCAGGCTGGGCTGTACGATTTGATAGAAGGTGGCCATTACCGATACCGGGTTGCCAGGTAGGCCGAAGAAGACGGCATCGTTGACGGTGCCGAAGGCGAGCGGCTTGCCCGGCTTCATCGCGATCTTCCAGAAGTCGACCCTGCCCAGGCGATCCAGGGTCTGCTTGACGAAATCGGCCTCGCCCACCGAGACGCCACCGCTGGTGATCAGCACATCGGCGATTTGCGATGCGCTCTCGAAGGCCTCGCTGATCGCCTGCTCGTCGTCGCGAATCACCCCCATATCGATGTGCTCCACACCGAGCTCCTTCAGCATACCGAAGAGGCTGTAGCGGTTGCTGTCGTAAATCTGTCCCTCTGCGGGCTGCTCACCGATGGAGCAGAGCTCGTCGCCGGTGGAGAAGGTGGCGACGCGCAGGCGGCGGCGCACCGTCACCTCGGCCACGCCGAGTGAGGCGAGCAGTCCTAATTCAGGGGCGCGGATCTTCTGTCCCGGTTCCAGCACCACGCCTCCCTTGGCAATGTCTTCGCCGATGTGGCGCACATTCTCTCCTGCCTTGTGTCCGCTACCGATAGTGACATGGTCGCCGTCGCGATTAGCCTGCTCCTGCATCACCACGGTATCGGCCCCCTCGGGCACCATGGCGCCGGTCATGATTCGCACCGCCTCACCCGGTTTCATTACACCCTCGAATGGGGTTCCGGCAAAAGAGCTGCCGCTCACCTTCAGCGTGACCTCGCCAGCGCCGGGGAGGTCGCCACTGAAGATGGCGTAACCGTCCATCGCCGAGTTGACGTAGGCGGGCACGTTGAGCGGTGAGGTGACCGCTTCGGCAACGATACAATGGAGTGCATCGCGTAGTGCGCGCCGCTCGAAGCCGTTGACGGGGGTGAGGGTGTCGCGAATGCTTTGCAGCGCATCGTCGACGCTTAGCAGGTTGGACTGTTCGTGATTGCTCATGTGGTTACCTGTGTTGATGGCTGCCCAGCCACTCGATAACGAAATCGGCGATGCCCGCCGGGCTGTTGATATCGAGTTGTGGCAGTGTCGTGTTGCCTGGTGGAGCCTGGTCGCAGGCGAAGGCGATGATATTGTCGTCATTAGGGTGGAGTAGCGGCTTGTCCAGTGCGCTACGCCATAATTCAATCTTAGGGTAGTCCTCGTGCTTGAAGCCTTCGACCAGGAGTAGATCAAACCTCTCCTGGTCCAGGTGTTGCAGCAACTCCTGCAGCTGTGGCTCATCCCGCTCAAGCTCATGCTCGTTAACCAGTGCCCAACGCTTCGCCGATGCCACCATCACCTGCGATGCCCCGGCCTTGCGCAAACGGTAGCTGTCCTTGCCTGGGGTGTCGATATCGAAGTCGTGATGGGCGTGTTTGATCAGGCCGATGCGCAGCCCTCGAGAGCGCAGCTCGGGGATCAGCTTCTCCAACAGGGTGGTCTTGCCAGTGCCGCTGTAGGCGACGAAGCCGAGCAGGGGGCGGGTAAATTCAGCCGTCACTTTGTTGCATCCTCTGTTGCAGGCTCGCCAATTGTTGCGGCGTATTGATATTGACGAAGGCATCGGGCTGATCGGAAAAATCCGCGCTGCAGTGACTGAGGCTGTAGAACCAGTCGTGTACCTTGCGCCCGCCACCTTGCAGGTAGTCGCGCAGTTCGGGCAGTACGCTACGTTTCACCAATAGCACCACCGGATGGAGTCGCTCGCCGTCGCTTACGGTGCAGGCCTCGGCATCGTGTTGTTGCAGGGCGGCCACCATACGCTCGACCAGGTCGAGCGGCAGCAGCGGGGTATCGCAGGGGACGCTAAGCACATAGTCGCTGTCACTGTTTTCCAGTGCGCTCAAGACGCCGGCCAGCGGTCCCAGGCCGCCCTCCAGGGTGTCTTCAATCAGTGGGTAACCGAAACCGGCGTACTGCGTCTGGCTACGGTTGCAGTTGATCATCAGTGAGGTTGTTTGCTGCTGTAGCCGCTCGATTACCGCGGCGATCATCGCCCGGCCGTTGAGCTCGGTTAGCCCCTTGTCCTCACCGCCCATGCGTCGTGCGGCACCGCCGGCAAGGATGACTGTGGTGATGGTGGGATTGGCCTGGTTCATGATGCCCCTGAACAGAAGAGGTGGGATGGGTGTAAATGTCAGAGCATTTTACCATGGAAAATAACGACCTGTGGTTACCCCTTGCGAGGTAGCAACTGCGTCACACTTTCGTACCCTGCTCCTTGGAAAAGGGGTCTGCGGGCACTACCCTTAAGGTATTGATGAAACAAATAGGGGTGAGCCCGTGAATATCAACTCCGCCTACGCCAACGCCATCAGCGGTATCCAGCGCGGTACGCAGGGCCTGGAGCGCAATGCCGCTCAGATCGCCAGCGCCTCCACTACGCAGGAGAGCGATGTGACCGAACCGCTGGTGGAGAGCCGTATCAATAAACTGCAGGTCGAGGCAAGTGCCAGGATGGCCAGGACCGTGGACGAGACTATCGGTTTTCTGCTCGACGAGATGGCTTAATCGGCCAAACCATCCAGGCCGTACTGGCCGCACTTCCTCCCTGCCAGGCGGGCCGCTTCGACCAGGGCCCGCTCCACTGAACTCCCTCGCACCATCTCGCTAATCATCCCCGCATTGAAGGTATCGCCCGCTCCCAGGGTATCGATCACACGGTGTGGGCTGATGGCGGGGGTGTGGAACAGCGTACCCCCTGCATCAACTGCCCATGCCCCCTGGTCCCCCCAGGTGCAGCTCACCAGCTTGCCGGGATACGTTCCTGTCATTTGCAGCAAAAATTCAGCGGCATCGTTATAGCCGCCGTGTTGCGCGTACTCCCTGGAGAAGAGCAGCAGGTCGGCATAGTTGAATAGCGGCTCCAGCCCCTGGCGTGGCTTCTCCGCCTCCAGTGAAATCGGCAGTTCCGGTTGGCTCTCCTTCGCATGGGCCAGCATTCTCTCTAGCTCTTCGATGTTGCGCCCCTCGAAGTGGAGCCAGTCGAGCGAGGAGAGGTCGATGCGGACAAAGTCCTCGAATCGGTACTCCGGCAGGTCGCGAAAGTGGACGATGGTGCGGCTGCCGCTGGCACGGCTGAGGCTGACATAGGAGGTGGGTACCTTTCCGTGGGCAAGGGTGCGCACCGCTTCCTGGTCGATACGGTGTTTCTCCAGGTCTTCTATGATTAGCGCGGCGTCCGGCTCGTCGGCCAGGGTACCGGCCCAGCTACAGGCATGGCCCAGCTGGCTCAGTA
>JBNKUL010000049.1:0-11154 GCA_050298555.1 Thiohalomonadaceae bacterium | reverse complement strand
ACACAGCTGCTGTCTAGTAAAATATTTACAGCGAAGACTCCACAAAAAAACCGCCCCCCACAAAAACTGCAAGAGACGGTTCCCATACTACTTCGCATTCCCTCGCGACTTACCATGTAGGTTCTAACTCACCCGCACTTACTATCCCCACAATTCAAACAGGTCATACAGCCATCCATCTGAATCATCGCCTTGGTGTTGCACTTGCCACACAGCTGGGCGCCGTCGGGGAAGTCGCTCTTGGCCTCTTCCTCACCGGCACTGCCGTTGCCTTCGTACTGGGCGCGCTTCTCTTCGATCAGCTTGCGCTGGTGCTCGTCGAGGTCGTCGCTCTTCATCAGGCCGATCATGCGCAGGTGGCACTCGATGGCATCACCGATCTCGGCAACCAGTGAGGGCATGTACTTGCCGCCCTTCTTGAAGTAGCCACCGCGCGGGTCGAATACGGAGCGCAGCTCTTCGACCAGGAAGGTGACGTCGCCACCCTTGCGGAACACCGCGGAGATGATGCGCGTGAGGGCAACGATCCACTGGAAGTGGTCCATGTTCTTGGAATTGATGAAGACCTCGAAGGGGCGACGCAGCTCGTGGTTGGTGCCCTGGTTGAGGATGATGTCGTTAATCGTCACGTACAGGGCGTGCTCGGAGAGCGGGGTCTTGATCTTGTAGGTGGAGCCGACCAGCATCTCGGGGCGTTCGAGTGTCTCGGTAAGGTGTACCACCTTATCCTCGCACTTCTCCTCTACCGGGGCAGCGACCGGGGCCTGCTCTTCCTGTTCCTTTACTACGCCGTAGCCGACGATCTTCTTTGCGATTTTGATAGCCATTTTCTTTCTCCCATCATTCGGACTTTCCATTCCGAATCAAAATTCTTTTACAACTCGTCTATTACCTGGTGTTCTGACCAAGACAGTGACTTCAGGGCAAGGCGCTCGCCGTTTCGAGCAGCGCAGCATACATAGAGTATGTGAGCACGCGCAGATAACGGCGACAACGCAGCCATGGAGTCACTGGCGCCGCGTCAGAACTTACCGTAGTAGCCCTCTTTAAGGGCGTCGTACAGATTGGCGGCGGTGTGCATCTCGCCGTCGTACTCGATCTCTTCGTTACCCTTCACCTCCAGCATCTCACCGTTCTCCAGCTCGAAGCGGTAGATGGTGTTCTCGAGGTCGGCCTCCTTGACCAGCACGCCCTGGAACGCCTCGGGGTTGAAGCGGAAGGTGGTGCAGCCCTTGAGGTCGTTCTCGTAGGCGTAGAGGTAGATGTCCTTGAACTCTTCGAACGGGTAGTCGGTGGGGACATTCGCGGTCTTGGAGATGGAGGAGTCGATCCACTTCTGCGAGGCGGCCTGGATGTCGACGTGCTGCTTGGGGCTGACGTCGTCGGCGGCGATGAAGTACTCGGGCAGGCGCTCGTCGGCCTTGTCGCTGAACGGCATCGCCTTGGGGTTGACCAGTTCGCGGTAGGCCAGCAGCTCGAAGGAGAAGACGTCGACCTTCTCTTTGGTCTTCTTGCCCTCGCGGATGACGTTGCGCGAGTAGTGGTGGGCGAAGCTCGGCTCGATGCCGTTGGAGGCGTTGTTGGCCAGGCTCAGCGAGATGGTGCCGGTGGGGGCGATGGAGCTGTGGTGGGTGAAGCGGCAGCCCACCTCGGCCATTTCGTTGACCAGCTCCGGGTCGACCTCGGCGACGCGCTGCATGTAGCGGCTGTACTTGGAGTGCAGCACCTTGCCGCTGACCTTGTCGCCGATCTTGTAGCCGTCGCGCTTCATCTCGGGGCGCTTGCGCAGCATGTCGCCGTTGACCTCGAACTCCTGCTCCATGATCGGGGCGGCGCCCTTCTCCTTGGCCAGTTCCAGGCCGGTGCGCCAGCCCACCAGGGCCAGCTCGCGGGTGACCTTTTCGGTGAACTCGACGGAGTCCTTGTCGCCGTACTTCATGCGCATCATGGTGCAGGTGGAACCCAGGCCGAGGTAGCCCATGCCGTGGCGGCGCTTGTTCATGATCTCCTCGCGCTGCTGCTCCAGCGGCAGGCCGTTGATCTCCACCACGTTGTCGAGCATGCGGGTGAAGATGGAGACGGTCTCGCGGAAGGTCTTCCAGTCGAAGCGCGCCTTGTCGGTGAAGGGGTCGAGCACGAACTTGGTGAGGTTGACCGAGCCGAGCAGGCAGGCGCCGTAGGGCGGCAGGCCCTGCTCGCCGCAGGGGTTGGTGGCACGTACGTTCTCGCAGTACCAGTTGTTGTTCATCTCGTTGTAGGCGTCGATGAGGATGAAACCGGGCTCGGCGAAGTCGTAGGTGGAGGTCATGATCATGTCCCACAGGCGACGCGCCTTGATGGTCTTGTAGATCTTGCAGCACACCAGCCCTTCGTCGTTGGTGATGTAGTCCTCTTTAATCGGCCAGTCGCGCCATACCACCTGCTTGGCATCGTTGATGTCGATACCGTCGAGCTCCACCTCCTTGGGGGAGACGGGGAAGGCGAGGTGCCAGTCGTCGCTGGCGATCACCGCCTCCATGAACTCCTTGGTCACCAGCAGGGAGAGGTTGAACTGGCGCAGGCGGCCGTCTTCACGCTTCGCCTTGATGAAGTCCATCACGTCGGGGTGGCCGACGTCGAAGGTGGCCATCTGCGCACCGCGGCGACCGCCGGCGGAGGAGACGGTGAAACACATCTTGTCGAAGATATCCATAAAGGAGAGCGGGCCGGAGGTGTAGGCGCCGGCGCCGGCGACGAAGGCACCCTTGGGACGCAGGGTGGAGAACTCGTAACCGATACCGCAACCGGCCTTCAGGGTGAGGCCCGCCTCGTGCACCTTGGAGAGGATGTCGTCCATGGAGTCGCGCACCACACCGGAGACGGTGCAGTTAATGGTGGAGGTGGCCGGCTTGTAGGCCCAGGCACCGGCGTTGGAGGTGATGCGACCCGCCGGGATGGCACCGTGGCGCAGGGCCCAGAGGAACTTCTCCTCCCAGATCTCCTTGTTCTTGTCGTCGGTCTCGACGTCGGCCAGCGCGCGGGCGACACGAGCATAGGTCTCATCGATGGTGTGATCGATCACCTCGCCACTCTTGGTGGTGAGGCGGTATTTCTTCTCCCAGATATCCAGCGATGCCGGCTGGAAGGGGATGTCGGTCACAGAAGTCGTCACGGCCTTAAGGTGCGCAGAGCTCTTGCTCACGTCGGTTCTCCCTCGTTGTGTGTTCTATAAATGTAGATGCTTGCCCGTTCCAGCGGCTTGTGGTCCTGTTGTTGGCAAACACAATATGTTGTGTGAGTGGCGGTAGATTATGCCCATATAAGGGGGCTGTCAACATAAAAACCGGACCCAACCAATACGCCTAACCGTATGATTTTTATGGATTTATTTTTGTGATCCTAATGAAATCAGTCACATAGAAAGCATAATTCAGACAATGTCAGAAACACTATATCTTGTGCCCCTAATATTTCTTAAAACTCCATAAAAAACACGTAAGCGAGTACTTACTTTTATGCGAGTATTCCCTATATTGGTGCGAAAACCACGCAAAAAATTTTCAAAATTTTTCTCTTGAATCCCTCATGAGCGGGCTTATGTGGGGGATAACAGGCCACCAACCGATAACCCGGCGGCCGACCGACAACCCGATGAGGAGAGAAACAGATGAGCATGATTCGTTACCAACCCTGGGGACTGATGGAGCAGATGCGTCGTGAGATGGACCGCATGATGGGCGAGGAGAACGCCGCCAGCGCCAGTGACTGGGTACCGGCGGTCGACATCAAGGAGGACAGCGGTTGCTTTACCATCACCGCCGACCTGCCCGGTGTTGCCCCCAAGGATATCGAGATCCACGCCGAAAACGGCATGCTGACCATCTCGGGTGATCGGGAGAGCGAGAAAAAAGAGGAGAAGCAGGGCTACAAGCGTATCGAGCGCTCCTACGGCAGCTTCTTCCGTCGCTTCACCCTCCCCGACACCGCCGATACCGACAAGATCAGTGCCAAGGGCGAGAACGGGGTGCTGACCGTCACCATCCCCAAGCGGGTGGAGATCCAGCCGCGTAAGATCAGCGTCGAAGGCTAACCACCCCAGCCCCGAAACGAAAATGCCGCCCAACCGGGCGGCATTTTTCATTTCAGCGCCAGCTGGAGGGTTACTCGTCAATCCAGCCCTGCAGCGCCTCGATGAGGCCCTTGGCCTGGTCGGCGCTGGAGATGTTGAATTTGGACTTCTGCTGGTATTCGCCGTTGCGCTTCTGGTAGCGGCGAATGGTGTACTTGTCCTTACCGTACTCCTGCTTGGCGCGGTCCCAGTCCTGGTAGCGGTAGATAATGGTGGACCAGGCCCCCTTGGAGAGCACCTTCTTATCCAGCTCTTTGGTGGTCTCGATACCGTCCTCGGTATAGGTGATGGTCAACTCATCGATTGTTTCGGCCACAGGCTCTCTCCTGAAATAGGTTATTGGGTGAATGGGGGCGATTCTAACCCGCTTTGCCGTGGGTGCAAGCGAATTCCCGTTACGCCACCTCCAGATCGACCCTCTCCACGGCGCCTTTCTGCAGGCGGAAGCCCTGCATCTCCAGCACCCCCTCGGTATCTAGCGAGACGATGAGGTAGAGCGCCTCGGGGTAGGCGGCCTCCTCCAGGTCGCGCGCCGAGGGCTGGGCCGGGGCGTGGGGGTGGGAGTGGTAGATGGCGAACAGCTCCTCGCCGTTGTCGCGCATTTGGCGCATCGCCTCGATCTGCGCGGCGGGGTCCATGGCAAAGACGGTGTCGGGCGTCGCGGCCACATTGGCGACGGGATAGACCTCGCCGGGCTGGCCGTCGCGCTCGGCGATAAGGCCGCACACCTCGCTCTCGGGCGAGTGCTGGGCATGGGTGAGGATCTTGTTGACCAGGGTGATGGGGAGGGTCACTTGGGACATCTTGTTCTATCTCTCTTATCTATCTAGTGGTGGCAGCTGCAGGCCGGGTCCTTGCGCAGCTTCATGCTGCGCCACTCCATACTCAGGGCATCGAGCAGCAGCAGCCGCCCGTCGAGGGTATCGCCGATGCCGAGCAGCACCTTCAGCACCTCGGTGGCCTGGATGGTGCCGATGGTGCCGACCACCGGGGCCAGCACGCCGTTCTCGGTGCAGGTCTGGCCCAGCTCTCCCTCATCGCGGTAGAGGCAGCGGTAGCAGGGGCTCTCCGGCCGCTCGTTGTGAAACACCGAGACCTGTCCCTCGGTGCGGATCGCCGCGCCGGAGACCAGGGGTCTCTTCGCCGCCACGCAGGCATCGCTTATTGCAAAACGGGTGGCAAAGTTGTCACTGGCGTCGACCACCACATCGGCCTTCGCCACCTCGGCCAACAGCGCCTCCCCCTCCAGTTTGGCGTTAACCGCCGTCACCGCCACCTCGGGGTTGATCACCGCCAGGGTGTCACGGGCCGACTCCACCTTGGGGCGCCCAAGGTCATGGCTGCCGTGGAGGATCTGCCGCTGCAGGTTGGAGAGGTCGACCTCGTCGAAGTCGACCAGTACCAGCTGCCCCACTCCAGCGGCGGCCAGGTACATCGCCACCGGCGAGCCCAGCCCGCCGGCGCCGATGATCAGCACGCGCGAGTCGAGCAGTTTTTGCTGCCCGGCCACATCGACCCCGGGCAGCATGATCTGGCGGCTGTAACGCAGCAGTTGTTCGTCGTTCAACAGGGGTGTTCCGTGATTTGGGTGTGGGGGGGAGTGTACCCCACGGGGAACATTACAGGTAGTTGCGCCAGTGTTCGGGGCGCTCGTCGCGGCAGCCGTGGCGCAGCCGCTGGTAGCGGTTGATGAAGATCTGCCGCCCGGCGCAGCTGCACTCGTCGATGCCGAGGTTGGCCCGCTCCACCTCTTCGGTGTAGTAGTGCAGTGCGCGCTTGAGTTTGACGGTGAGGCTGTTGTCGAGGTGGAAGCCGAGGTCGGCCAGCACATCCTCGATGAGGCAGAGGCTGAGGGTGGTGATGTCGTAGCTCACCTGGAGCAGGTGGGTATCGAGCGGACGCAAGGTATGGATCCCCTCCATATCGCTCAACACCAGGCCGGCGGAGTGGGCCTGTTGCTTATCGGGATGGAGACGACAGAAGCGTATGTCGCGATGCTTGACCAGTGGGCTGGCTCTCATAGGATGTTCCCTCCATATCTACCAGCGTAGACCTCAAGGGGGAATAATCAAGGAGAGCCCACTCCTATCCTGGCCAGCGGCCCAGCGCCACCCGGTCGTGCCCCTGCAGGTCTTCCAGCACCTCCACCTGCTCGAAACCGGCCTCGTGCAGCAGGGCAGAGACCGCCCCGCCCTGATCGTAACCGTGCTCCAGCAGCAGCCAGCCCTCCGGCTGCAGATGCCCCCCCGCGCCGCGGATAATGATGCGGATGTCATCCAGGCCATCGGCCCCCGAGGCGAGGGCCGTGAGCGGCTCGAAGCGCACATCGCCCTCGCTCAAATGGCGATCATCGGCACAAATGTACGGCGGATTGGAGACGATAATGGCAAATCGTTCATCTTCAAGCGGTTCGAACCAGCTGCCGTGGCGAAACTCGACGTTCTCCACGCCGTTACGTGAGCCATTCTCGCGGGCCACCTTCAGCGCCCCCTCGCTCTGCTCCACCGCCACCACCTGGCAGGCGGGACACTCGGCGGCGATCGCCAGGGCGATGGCGCCGCTGCCGGTGCCAAGGTCGGCGACGCGCCCTCCACCTTGCGGCAGGCGCGCCAGTGCCGCCTCCACCAGTAGCTCGGTCTCGGGGCGCGGGATCAGGGTGTCGGGGGTGACCTTCAGATCAAGGCTCCAGAAGCCGCGCTGACCCAGGATGTGGGCCACCGGTTCGCCGGCGGCGCGGCGCGCCAGCAGCGCCTCGAAGCGCCGGGCCTGGTCGCCGTCGAGCTCGCGCTCGGGCCAGGTGAAGAGGTAAGTACGGTCGCGCCCCAGCACGGCACAGAGCAGCAACTCGGCATCGAGGCGTGGGGAATCTGAATCGGTAAGTCGGGAGGTGGCCGCGGCGAGGGCTGACTCAATAGTGGCCGCCATCACTCCTCGCCCCTAATCCTCACTAAGCGCGGCCAGCTGGTCAGCCTGGTATTCGTTAATCAGCGGCTCGATCACCTCGTCCACATCGCCCGCCATGATCTCGTCGAGCTTGTAGAGGGTGAGGTTGATGCGGTGGTCGGTGACGCGCCCCTGCGGGTAGTTATAGGTGCGGATACGCTCGGAGCGGTCGCCGCTGCCGACCAGCGACTTGCGCTCGGCGGCCTGCTCGCTCTGCGCCTTTTCGATCTCGGCGGCGTTAAGGCGTGCCTGCAGCACCGCCATCGCCTTGGCGCGGTTCTTGTGCTGCGAGCGCTCATCCTGGCACTCCACCACGATGCCGGTGGGCAGGTGGGTGATGCGGATCGCCGAGTCGGTCTTGTTGACGTGCTGACCGCCGGCGCCGGAGGCGCGGAAGGTGTCGACCTTGAGGTCGGCCGGATTGATGTCGATCGCCTCGACCTCGTCCGCCTCGGGCATGATCGCCACGGTACAGGCGGAGGTGTGGATGCGCCCCTGCGACTCGGTCTCCGGCACCCGCTGTACGCGGTGGGCACCCGACTCGAACTTGAGGCGCGAGTAGGCGCCTTGGCCGACGATGCGGGCGATGATCTCCTTATAACCGCCGTGCTCACCCTCGTTCTGGGAGATCACCTCCACCTGCCAGCGCTGGCGCTCGGCGTAACGCGAGTACATGCGGAACAGGTCGCCGGAGAAGATCGCCGCCTCGTCACCACCGGTACCGGCGCGCACCTCGAGGAAGACGTTCTTGTTGTCGTTGGGGTCCTTCGGCAGCAGCAGCTTCTGCAGCTCGAACTCCAACTCCTCTGACTTAAGCTTCGCCGCCTTCATCTCCTCCTCGGCCATCGCCTTCATCTCGGCGTCGTCCTCAGCCATCATCTCCTCGGCGGCGGCAATGTCGTCGATAGCGCCCCGGTAGGCCTCGAAGGTGTCGACCACCGGCTTGAGCTGGGCGTACTCCTGGGAGAGATCGCGAAAACGGTTCTGGTCGCTGATCACCTCGGCATCGGAGAGCAGCGCACCGACCTCCTGGAGACGCTCAGAGAGGTTCTCCAGCTTGCTGAGAATGGAAGGTTTCATTAACTGTCTTTGAGGTTGAAGAGCTCGCGGGCGGCGGCCAGCAGCTCGGAGCGGCCGTCGAAACCGGCCTGTTTCAGGTTGCTACAGGGGGCATGCATCAGCTTGTTGGTGAGCTGGCGCGCCAGCTCCTGCACCACCAGCTCCGGGCTCTGCCCCTTGGCCAGCTGGGCCAGGGAGCGCTGCACCACCGCGTCACGCATCGCCTCGACATTGGCGCGGTAGTCGCGGATGGTATCGACCGCACCCAGCGACTGCAGCCAACCCATGAAGTGGGTCACCTGGGTATCGATGATCTCCTCGGCCTGCTGCGCCGCCTCCTGGCGTGAGCGCAGCCCCTCCTGGATGATCTCCTGCAGGTCATCGACGGTGTAGAGGAAGACATCCTCCAGCTCGCCCACCTGCGCCTCGATGTCCCGCGGCACGGCGATGTCGACCATGAACATGGGGCGGTGCTTGCGCTGCTTCAGCGCCGTCTCCACCGCCCCCTTGCCGAGGATCGGCAGCTGGCTGGCGGTGGAGGAGATCACCATATCGGCCTCGTGCAGGTGCTCCGGGATCTCGGACAGGGCGATGGCGTAACCGCCGAACTCGGCGGCCAGGTTGTGCGCCTTCTCCACCGTACGGTTGGCGACGATGATGCGCCCCACCCCGCTCTCGTGCAGGTGGCGGGCCACCAGTTCGATGGTCTCGCCGGCACCGATGAGCAGCGCGGTATGCTCGGAGAGGTCGCTGAAGATCTGTTTGGAGAGCGACACCGCGGCGAAGGCGACCGAGACCGGGCTGGCGCCGATGGCGGTATCGGTACGCACCTGCTTGGCCACGGTAAAGGTGTGCTGGAACAGACGGTTGAGCAGCTGGCCGATGGTACCGGCGTCGTTGGCAGTACTGTAGGCCTGCTTCATCTGGCCGAGGATCTGCGGCTCGCCCAGCACCATGGAGTCGAGGCCACTGGCCACACGCAGGATGTGGCGCACCGCATGACGGTCGGGATGGGCGTAGAAGTAGGGCTCCACGTCCTCCAGCTTGATGTTGTGGAAACGGCTGAACCAGTCGCGTACCGCGCGGCTGTCCTCGCCCTCGATGCCGCAGTAGAGCTCGGTGCGGTTACAGGTGGAGAGGATCGCCACCTCGTTGACACCGTTGGTCGCGGTCAGCTCGCTAAAGGCCTGCGGCAGCTTTTCAGGCGTAAAGGCAACCCGCTCCCGTATCTCCACGGGGGCCGTCTTGTGATTGATGCCAAGGGCGAACAGTGTCATAAAAAGCAGAGACTTATATCGTTAACGAACTACACATTTTGCTTTAGACGGGGCAGTAATGGCAAGAGGCGCGCGTCTCCCACCTATATAAAGGTAATAATCTGAAAACTCAGGTATAGTTCCGCCAAAGCCCAAACGGGCCCACGGAGAAGTGAATGAGATGTTTCAAGCGGCCGCCGTTGGCGGCCATATTGTTGCTCGTACTGGCCGGCTGCAGCACCACCCCGGTGCAGCAGGGTGCCATGACAAGCCTGCAAGCGTCAGAGCCCACCCCACAGGCGCAAGCGCCAGAGGTGGAGCTGAGTGCCGAGCTGCTCTACCAGCTACTGGTTGCCGAGTTCTCCGGACAACAGGGGGCGCTGCAGCTCTCCGCCGCCACCTACCTCAAGGCGGCATATCAAACCCGCGACTATCGTCTGGCCCGGCGCGCCACCCGCATCGCCGTCTATGGCCGCGATAACGTCACCGCCCTGCATGCCGCCCGTCTCTGGGTGGAGCTGGAACCGAACAACGACGAGGCCCACAAATCGGCCGCCGCCCTGCTGATTGCCGCCGGTGGCAACAAGCAGGCCCGGCCCCACCTGGAGAGACTGCTGCAGGGCACACGCCAGGACGACGACCACGGCTACATGCTGGTGGCCACGCTGCTGGTCAACGACCCGGATCCCCAGCGCGCCCTCGCCACCATGAAGGAGCTGAGCGCCGGCGATGCGGACAACCCACACGCCCTCTACGCCTACGCCTACCTGGCCAATAAACTGGGCCGCCGAGAGCTCGCACGGGAGCAACTGCAACAACTGCTGGAGCGGGAACCCGAGCACGAACGCGGTCTCATCCTGCAGGCCCATGTACTGCATGCACTGGGGGATGAGCAGGCCTCGCTGGAGAGCATCGCAAAGGCGGTACGCCTCTTTCCCGACAACCACACCCTGCGCCTCACCTACGCCCGCATGCTGGTCGATGCGCGCCGGCTGAAAGAGGCGCGCCGCGAGTTCATTACCCTCAACCGTGCCAAGCCGGGCGATAGCGATGTGATCTACGCCCTGGGACTGCTGGCGATGGAGGCCTCCGACCTTGATGAGGCCGAGGCGCATTTCCGCACCTTGCTGCAGCAGCAGGAGCGTGAGGAGGAGAGCCGTTTCGCCCTGGCGCAAATCGCCGAGGCGCGCGGAGATCACGATGCGGCCATCGAGTGGTTTAGCTCCATCGCCCAGGGCGAGCGCTACCTGGAGGCACAGCTGCAGGCAGCACGCCTGCTCGCCAAACACCGTGGCCTGGAGCAGGCTCGCCACTACCTGCGCGAGCTGGAGAGCAGCAACGACACCGAGCTGGAGATCCTCTACCTGGCCGAGGCGGAACTACTCAACGATGCCGGACAGCATCAGGAGGCGATGGCAATCTACGACGAGGCGCTGGAACTCATGGCCGGTAACGCCGAGCTGCTCTACGCCCGCGCCCTCACCGCCGAAAAGATTGGCCGCCTCGACATCCTGGAACGGGACCTAAAGCAGATCCTGCAGCAGAATCCGGACGACAGCCGCACCCTCAACGCCCTGGGCTACACCCTGGCCGACAGGACAGACCGAATAGAAGAGGCCTACGAACTTATCACACGGGCCCTGGCCCTCGACCCGGAGGAGCCCGCGATCCTCGACAGCATGGGCTGGGTGCTGTTCCGCCGTGGCGAGAATGACGTGGCCCGCGCCTACCTGCAGCTGGCCTACGACAAGTTGCCGGACCCCGAGGTGGCCGCGCATCTCGGCGAAG
>JBNKUL010000048.1:0-3445 GCA_050298555.1 Thiohalomonadaceae bacterium | reverse complement strand
ACCACGCCGACATCGTAGCTGCGTTTCTTCTCGGCGTAGATGAAGCTCACCTCTTCGCCCTTTAGCGCCCCCTCGACAAATACCGTCTTGTCGTCAACACGGGCGACACCGCGGCCGTCGTGGGAGAGGTCTTCAATCGTGACCCGTACCGGGTCCTTGGGGAGCTGCTTGCGCCTGCGTCGTCTTGCCATCTTGATACTCGATTAATTATTCGGCCGGGAACACGCCGGTGGAGAGGTAGCGGTCGCCACGGTCGCAGATAATGGTGACGATCACCGCATTCTCCACCTGCTCTGCCAGGGCCAGCGCCGCGGCCACCGCACCGCCGGAGGAGATGCCGCAGAAGATCCCCTCCTCTGCCGCCAGGCGGCGGGTGATCTCCTCGGCCTCGGCCTGGGCGATATCCATGGTCTGGTCGACACGGCTCGCCTCGAAGATTGACGGCAGGTACTCCGGAGGCCAGCGGCGGATGCCGGGGATCGCCTCGCCCTCTGCCGGCTGTACACCGACGATCTGGATCGCCGGATTGACCTCTTTGAGGTAGCGTGAGGTACCCATCACGGTGCCGGTGGTCCCCATGGCGCTGACGAAGTGGGTCACCTTATGCTCGCTGTCACGCCAGATCTCCGGGCCGGTGCTCTCGTAGTGGGCCAGCGGGTTATCGGGGTTGGAGAACTGGTCCAGTACCTTGCCCTTGCCCTCGACCTGCATCTGCAGTGCCAGGTCGCGCGCCCCCTCCATGCCCTGCTCCCTGGTGACGAGGATCAGCTCGGCGCCATAGGCGCGCATCGAGGCGCGGCGCTCGACGCTCATATTCTCCGGCATGACCAGCTGCAGCTTGTAGCCCTTAATTGCCGCCGCCATCGCCAGGGCGATACCGGTATTACCTGAGGTCGCCTCGATCAGGGTATCGCCGGGCTTGATCTCGCCGCGCGCCTCGGCGTGCTGGATCATCGACAGTGCGGCCCTGTCCTTTACCGAACCGGCGGGGTTATTACCCTCCAGCTTGACCAGTATGGTGTTACTGCTATTGTCAGGTAACAGTCTCTGCAGACGCACCAGCGGCGTGTTACCGACAAAGGATTCGATGGTGGGAAAGGACATGGCTACTTGTCTCTACTGTTGACAGGCCCGCGATTATAGCAGGCTTGAACCTCACTGGGATTAACGATAGATTGCCCGCGATTTTGAGCAACAGAGGGAGCTGGGATGGACTCTTCAGTAAACGTTATCGATACCGAACTGGCCCTGGAGCGGGCGGGCGGTAATCCTGATCTGGCCCGTGAACTGTTCGGTATGTTGCAAACGGAACTTCCGAACTATGCGACGACAATTCGACACCACTTCGACAGCGGCGACTTTAGCTCCCTGCAAGAGGCAGTACACAAGCTTCACGGTGCCGCCACCTACTGTGGCGTGCCTGCACTGAAGGCGGCAGCCCTCTCCACCGAGACCGACCTTAAGCAACAGAAACAGGAGTGTTACGCCGAAGGGGTCGAATCGCTGCTCAACGAGATTGGGCGTGTTCAGGCGGTAAATGGGCTGGAACTGTGACCCGCCTCAAACAATAATAATTACTTATATCAGTGTGTTATGCCGCTTACTTGAACTATCACATGATATTGCTACACTTTCTAGCTGATTGATAACAAGTAATAAGACAGCTCTTCATTATGCTTAAACATGGACTCCCGCTGGCCCTGCTGATGCTCATCGGCAGCCCTCTCTCCGCTTCGGTCAATGACAGCGAGCAAAAGGGGCAAGGCGCACACACCTACCGTCTCAATACCATCGCCGTGGTGCGTAACAAACCCAACGGCGAGATAGTCGATGTCTGGGACAAGAGCACCCTCTTTACCTCCAGTGAGGCGGTTGGCGACTGGATCAGGGTGACCGGCCACTTCCCCGACGGCAACACCTGGCAGCCAAGCGAGCAGGTCGCCTGGGTCAATCGGCACTACATCACCCCACTCGAACGTAGGACCGACGAAAAGCGTTCCCACGACGGTATCACCCGCTATATCGAGGTCGATAAATCAGACTTTGAACTGCGTGTTATAGAGGAGCGTGAAGAGGAGAAGAAGGTACTGCTGCGCACCACCGTTGCGGTAGGGATGGACCGCTGCATGCCCAAGGAGAAGGGCGGACGCTGCTACTACACCGAACCGGGCGAATACCACGTTCGCTGGAAGGTGCACGACCCCAAGGGTATCGAGTGGTGCATTCCCAAGAGCATGGAGAAGGAGTACCCCCGGGATGTCGCCGCCGGTAAGCGCTGTTTCCGCGGCAGCATCGGCAGCTATGCCCTCAATATCGGCAAGAGCTACGCCATCCACGGCACCAGTAACCCCGCCAGCCTGGGCAAAAAGGTCTCCCACGGCTGCGTACGCGCCCATAACCAGCAGATGGCGCAGATCTACAGCCTGATGGATGTGGGCGACAAGGTCTATATCGTCGATTGACTTAATTCAGGAGGGACACGGCACCCCCGCTTCATCTACTTAAGCTGAAAGCCAAGACCAAGACTCACCATCTTAATGACCTCACCATCGATGCGGTACTGGTTGTAGTGCATGCCTACCCGAACATCCTGGCGAAAGCTCTGCACTTCAATACCAATCCCAAAGGTACCATCAAGCCCACGGTCATTGACGGTGCGGCTCACACCACCGCCGGTCAGTTCATACTTGCTGTGCCAGTCGAACGCACCACCTCGAAGCACCAACCACCCCTCCTCTGCTAGAGGGTAACGGTAGGCTGCGCTTAGCTTCCAGCCCTGGGCTGTTTGCGGGTGAATATCACTTACATCGCTAAGGAAGGTGCTGATATCGTTGCTTGAGCCTGAAAATGAGGTCTTCACTCGCCCTAAATTGACATAGTCCAGCTCTACACCAAGACGCGTGCTGTACTGGTAACCCACGCCTAGTTGCCAGGCGGTACGATTATCATAATTAGTGCTGGCTGTAGCGTTAAGCCCCATATCGGCCAGCTGGCTATCCAACTGGCTAGCCCCAGTATCCCCCATGGCGTAGCCAGCTTGCATATTAACCCTCCACCCTTCGGCCATCGCCTCGCCTACTGGCAACAACAATGCGGCGCCAATCAGTGCCATATGCTTCATTTGTCTGCCCCCTCTTTAGCAACAGCCCACAACCGGGAGAGCCCCAGCAGACCAAGTAATACCAACCACAGCGGGTGCAGGCTGCCACCACCGCTGCCGGTCACATCTACGTTCACCGCTACACTCAGGGGCCTGGCTATACCGCCCGGGTCCTCAACGCTGTTGTTGGCCAGGCCATCGGCGTCGTTGGGGCCGCCGTCCTCGACGGTCAGCTGCACACACCAGTCGCCTTCGTGCAGACCGCTGCTATAGGCCGCATCCCCCGGCGGCGGACAGAAGCCCTGCGCGCCCGGCGCCGAGGCGATGGCGTTGTTCGCATCCACC
>JBNKUL010000047.1:0-26058 GCA_050298555.1 Thiohalomonadaceae bacterium | reverse complement strand
TTTCTTATGAATATTGAGCTGATCATCTTGCTCGTGCTCGGCCTGATCTTCGTCATCAGTATGGTCATGCAAAGGAGGTTTATATTCATACCGTTGCTTCGCCTTGAGAGTGCGGCGAAGGATCTTGCGAGCGGGAATTACAATGTAAAGCTCGAGCACGAACGAAATGATGAGATCGGCGCATTGGTACAAGCCTTCGCTAACATGCGTGACGACCTGGCTGTGAGTCGCAACAACCTGGTTCGTGCGCGCGAGGAGGCCGAGGAAGCGACGAAATTTAAGAGCAAATTCCTGGCTAATATGTCTCATGAAATCCGCACACCGATGAATGCCATTATCGGTATGACACACCTGGCACTAGAGACACCACTATCCAGCAAGCAGCGTTACTATCTCGATAAGGTCAAGCAGTCGGCTGATGTATTGCTCGAAATTATCAACGACATCCTTGATATATCCAAGATAGAAGCGGGCAAGCTCGCAATTGAACAGATTAGTTTCCACCTTGATGATGTTTTTAACAACCTGGCCACGATGATTACCTATAAGGCAGAAGAGAAAGGGTTGGAGCTGATGTTTGACCTGTCGCCAAATTTACCAACTGCGCTTATCGGCGACCCATTGCGCCTGGGGCAGATACTCATCAACCTCGGTAACAATGCTGTTAAATTTACTGATCGTGGCGAGATTGTGATTGCCGTTCGTCTGCTCGAAGAGCATGACGACGATTGCCTGTTGCAGTTTTCGGTTACTGACACAGGCATAGGCATCAGCATCGAGCAACAGCAGAAATTGTTCCAGTCATTTAGCCAAGCAGACGGTTCGACTACTAGAAAGTTCGGTGGCAGCGGACTAGGACTGGCCATCTCTAAGAGCCTTGTGGAATTGATGGACGGAACAATCTGGGTAGAGAGCAAAGAGGGCCACGGCAGCACTTTTTGCTTTACCGCGAAATTAGGCAAACAGCCAGGCTTGCAACCTCGCCTTCAACATGCAGGAGAAGAGCTGGGCCAGTTGCGTGTGCTTGTAGTTGACGACAATCCCACATCGTGTGAGATCCTCGAGCATATGCTTAGCAGCATGAATTTCATTGTTGAACTGGCCAGTACGGGCAAGCAGGCGCTAAGTCTTCTCGAGGAGGCAGAACGCAGCAGCCCCATCGAATTAGTAGTGATGGACTGGAGAATGCCCGAACTCGATGGTGTGGCGACCGCCAAAGCAATACATGACAGTGAGGTGATTATACATAAGCCAGCAATCATCATGGTCACTGCATACGGGCGCGACCCGCTACAAACAGAGTCTGAAGGAATTCCTATTCAGCAATTTCTTGCCAAACCTGTCACTCCCTCTAGTCTCCTCGATTCCATCATGCACGCTATGGGGCCTGAAATAATGCGACAGCGTTCTGTTTCCTCTGATGCTGACACCACCCAGGACGATATCGCGATGTTGCACGGGGCTCGCATACTGCTGGTTGAGGATAACGAAATCAATCAGGAACTCGCTCTAGAACTATTGAAAAGCAATGGCATCAATGTGACCATTGCCAATAATGGTAGCGAAGCGCTGGCAATCCTCGACATGGAACAGTTCGACGGCGTTCTGATGGATTGTCAGATGCCCGTGATGGACGGTTACGAAGCGACCCGACGCCTACGTGCACAAGACCGTTTTTCTGATTTACCTATTCTTGCAATGACAGCAAACGCAATGGCCGACGACCGTGAAAAAGTTCTCCAGGCTGGAATGAATGACCATATTTCCAAGCCGATTAATATCGCCGACATGTTTCACACTATGGCGCGCTGGATTAAGCCATCCGAATAATTCTGCATTATGATTCTACTAACCATGAGCGATGTGAGTATCTATGACTACAAATACTAGCACTACAGTATGGGTGGTTGATGATCAAGAGGAGATTGCTTTATTGGTCGAGGCAATCCTGGCCAAGGCCGGCTATAACACTCGCAGTATGCTAAGCGCTCGCAGTGCACTAGATGTATTGCAACAGGGTGAGCACCCCGACCTGATATTACTAGACATCATCATGCCCGAGATGGATGGATACGAGTTTCTTCAGCACTTGCGTCGAGACTCCAGTACGGAGTCCACCCCAGTGGTTATGCTGACTGCGCTTGGAAATAGTAATGATGTAATTAAATCGCTAAAACAGGGTGCTAGCGACTATTGTGTAAAACCTGTTAACCCTGATGATATTATCAATACTGTAAAACGCTGTCTTACACAATCCACTATTACCCCATGAGGCAAGCGCAATGGTAGCCATGAACAATACGCACGACATCGAAAGGCACCGCAATGTTCTAGTGGTAGACAACTACGGGGAGATGCGCCATATAATTGCCGATCAGATCCTGCGTCTTAGCCACTACAGTGTCATCGAAGCAGCCAATGGGGTTGCGGCACTGAAGATGCTTGATGAGCACCCCATTGATTACATCATCTCCAACTGGGACATGCCGCAACTGGACGGCATTGAGCTGCTACAGCATGTGCGCAAGGATGCCAAATACCAGGATGTTCCGTTCATGCTGGTCAGCTCAGAGACGGAACGCAGTCGCGTGGAACTGGCACTGGCCGCCGGTGTTGACGTATTTATGGTCAAACCGTTCACTGCACGAATTTTACAGCAGGAGCTTAGCCGTCTTTTTGGTCTGCCGCGTCATGACGCAACTGTCCAGCTACCAGAGCAACTTCCACTACCGAAAACGCACGAGATTCAGCGTACTGAGACTGTACTTATAGTTGACGACACCCCCCTTAACATCGATGTTATAAGCAACGCCCTACATGATGATTACAGAGTTCTGACGGCTAGCAGTGGCAGCAAGGCACTGCAGTTGGTTGCAAAGGAAGATATCGATCTGATTTTACTTGATATCATGATGCCCGGTATGGATGGTATGGAAGTGTGTCGTCGCATTAAGGCGGACCCACTTAGTTCAGTCATCCCGATTATATTTCTTACCGCCAAGTCAGCAGTTAATGATATTGCTGCGGGGCTTGATGCCGGTGCTGTTGACTATATTCCCAAACCAGCTGACCCCCGTATATTGAAGGCGCGAGTGCGTGCACAGTTGGCGCTAAAAAGTGAGCATGACAGGCTTCGCCAACAGGTCGACATGTTGGTAGAAAATACCCACCTGCGTGAGGATATGGACCGAATGGCTCAGCAGGATCTAAAAAAACCACTTAAGGTGGTAATCAACACTGTCGATGCGCTTCTCAATGCTGGTCATGAGCTTGATGTCGAGCAAACAATTCGCACTGAGCGCATTCGTAATGCGTCCTACGAGATGCAGAGCATGCTCGATCACTCCCTTAACCTCTATAAAATGGAGACCGGACTTTATAAAGTGCAGGCTGCACCGTTTGATATAGTCGGTCTCGCCTATCGCGTGGTGGAGGCTTTACGCTCCTACGCGAATGACTCGGGGATATCGATCCTCTTTGACAGCCCTGATATCTGTCACGTTAATGGAGAAGAGCTGTTAACCTATTCGCTGCTCAACAATCTGCTCAAGAGCGCCATCGAGGCCTCGCCCGCAAATGGCCATGTCAGGGTTGCCATTGTAAGCAATGATCCTGTTCTGGTATCGATTCATAACGAAGGGGTAATATCAACCAAGATTCAAGAGCGTTTTTTTGATAGATATCTAAACCTCGGCAAGGATGGTGGTGTCTCCACAAGCGCCTACACAGCCAAGTTGATGGCAGAGACTCAAGGCGGGGGGCTCTCCTTACGTAGCTCGGCAGAACGAGGGACTACGCTTTTGCTCACCCTGATGCAGGGTAAATCATCTTAACATTCACATTGCCAGAATATGCATCCAGCCGTAGATAGACGTGTCTCGGCAGAAGTATGACTACAGCAGAGAACAGCAGGCGGTCAGCCCTTTCCTGTAACGCCCACTAAATGTATCTTCCCTCTCTGCTTCTCCGCATACATCTGCCTGTCACTGGTCTTTAGCAGTTCATCCAGGCTCTCGCCGTCGCCTGGGTAGGTGGCGGCACCGATACTGGCACGTATCTCGACGCGGTTGTCGTTGATGTAGACCTCTCCCCGGAGACTGTCTCGCAGTTGGTTGCCTACCCGGTGCATGTCCGAATCCTTGTGCATACTGTCAGCGAGGACGATGAATTCGTCGCCGCCGACGCGGGCAACGGTGTCGACACTACGTACGCAACTCTCCATGCGGCGGCTTACTGCCACCAGCAAGGCATCACCAGTTTCATGGCCATATTTATCGTTTACCAGCTTGAAGCCGTCCAGATCGATATAGAATATAGCGAACATGGTGTCGCCGCGTTGTGAACGCACGATCATCTGCTCTATACGGTCTTCCAGCAGGCGGCGATTAGGCAGCCCGGTGAGTGGGTCGTGTAGCGCCTGGTGACGTTGCGCGGCATGGGCCCACAGCAGGCCGCCTAACAGGCCGCCAATGAGCAGGGCGGCGAACCAGCCCGCCAGTCGCGGTAACCACAGTGATTCGGCGCTGACTCCCCAACCCCCGATGGGGGTGGCAGCCAGCTGCCAACTGCCGTTGGGCAAAATGACAGACTGCAGCACCGGTTCGGCGTTGAACAGCGCTTCCTTGCCATAAAAAATATCACCTTTCTCTCCCAGGCCGTCCTTGCCACGTATCGCCAGTTCGATATCACTGTGATCCACATCGATACCCGCCGACTGAAAAAGCGGTGGCATATCGATAACGATGGAGGCAATCCCCCAATACGCCGGTCGGTGCTTAGAGAGGATACCGCTAACGCCCGGGGCACGGGTATAGATAGGGGTACGGGCTATAAAGGCCCTCCCTCCCTGAACCAGGTTGACCGGACCTGCTACCACGGTGCGGTTGAGCTCCATCGCCCGCTTGACCGCGGGCCACTGCGCGGGGTTTTTCTCGTATTCCAACCCCAACGCGGCCTCGTTGCCGGCAAGGGGGTACATGTGGGTGATGATGTTGTTTTTGGCCAACCCGATGTTGCGGATATTGCGGCCGACACTGACGATCTCAGCGCTAAGCTGGGTGAATTCAGTATCATCCACCTCAGGATGGGTCGCGACATAGGCGGTAAGGCCGCGGGTAAGGTGCAGGGTAGAGTTGATCTCACCCTCCAACCGTGCGCGCACGGTGGCGAGCTTCTCCATGGTTTCGGAACGTTGGCGCTCGAGCTGGTTCTCTTTTAGCAGGCCGGTGATGAGCTCGGTGCCGCCGCCAACCATTAGCATTGCTATCAGGGCGGCAAGTAGGTAGGGGAGCTTGCTCCGCTGGTGCTCATGGTCAATCGTCATAGGCCAACACTTAGATCCTGCACAGGGGGTAAATGTGAACTTATTTTACAATCTGTGCCGCTCGCTGTCCCATATTAGTGCGATTTCAGTATCCCCTTAATGACAGATAGCTCCTTTTCCAGGCGCACCCTCTGGAAAAGCTCCACCGCCTGTGGGTGGCCCGGGCGCAACATCCCCAGCCACTGTTTGATGCGCATAACCACGTACTTTTCAGGGGTATCGGCCACCATACTCTCGGCTCCCTTGATGAGAAGGTCGGCGATCTCGCTCCACTCCATAGGGGGGGCATCACCAGTTTCGCTGCGTTTAATCTGCAGGGCGAGGGCCGGGTTACGTATGGCACCACGCCCCAGCATCACATCGTGGCAGCCGCTTTGATCACGGCAGCAGCGGTAGTCCTCCAGGGTGTTGATATCGCCGTTGGCGATAACAGGGATACTCAGGGCCTGTTGCAGCGGCGCCAGCGCCTCCCAGCGAGCAGGGGGCTTGTAGCCCTCGACCTTGGTGCGGGCATGAACCACCAAGGAGGCGGCACCGGCGGCCTCGACGGCCTGGGCGTTCTCCATAGCGAGAGCGTCATCCTCGTAGCCGAGTCGCATCTTGGCGGTGACCGGCACCGTCTCGTCCACCGCCTGGCGTACCGCAGCGACGATGGCGTATACCCGCTCCGGTTCACGCAGCAGCACCGCGCCACCGTTCTTGCGGGAGACGAATTTGGAGGGGCAGCCGAAATTGATATCGATGGCCGGCGCTCCCAGCTCCACCGCCTTAGCGGCATTGAGCGCCATCATGGCCGGGTCACCGCCGAGTAGCTGGAACACCACCGGTATTCCCGTTGGGGTGTGCCCCTGGGTCAGCAGCTCTGGAGAGGTACGCTTGAAGACGCGCGCGGGGAGCTTCTGGTCGGTAATGCGCAGGAACTCGGTGACGCAGGCATCATAGCCGCCGACGGCGGTGAGCAGTTCACGCATGTGGTGATCGATAACGCCCTCCATTGGGGCGAGCAGGACTTTCATAGAGGAGATAGACTAACGGTGGCCATCAAGAGGGACGCCATTATGCCAGCCAGAGAGATAAGAGAGAAACTCCACGCCCTTGCCGACGAGGGCAAGGTGGCGCAGCTGCAGCGTTTCTTCAAGACCGGGCCGGGGGAGTATGCGGAGGGGGATCGCTTTATCGGTGTGCGGGTGCCCCAGATCCGCCAACTGATGAAGGCGTATCCAGACCTGCCTCTGGATGAGATCAAGCCGTTGTTACGTTCTGCCATTCACGAGGAGCGGCTACTGGCATTGTTGCTGATGGTGCAGCGCTACAAGCGTGGTGAAGAGGTCGAGCGCAGGGCGCTCTACCGGCACTACCTCGCGTCCACCGCGATGATCAACAACTGGGACCTGGTCGATTCGAGCGCAGAACACATCGTCGGTGGCTGGCTGTTTAAGCGCTCACGTAAACCGCTCTACAAGCTGGCTCGCTCCAACTCACTCTGGGAGCGGCGCATTGCAATAATGGCCACATTCCATTTCATTAAGCAGGGGGAGTTTGGCGAGACCCTGCAACTCGCACAGCTGCTGCATGATGATAACCACGACCTTATCCACAAGGCGGTAGGTTGGATGTTGCGCGAGGTGGGAAACCGTGACAGGGAAATAGAAGAGACCTTTCTTAAACAGCACTACCACTCCATGCCGCGCACCATGCTGCGCTATGCGATTGAAAAATTCCCGGAAAAGCGGCGGCAGGCCTATTTGAAGGGCCGGATTTAGAGCAGTTCGGTATCTTCGTGGGAGTAGGGTGGGGCACAGCAGCAGAGAATCCTCAGCTCACACTCTCCACTGTTTTTGATGGCATGGGGCGTAGCGGGCGGTATCAACACGGTATCGCCTACGCTGACGCCAAACTGCTCATCGCCCAGCACCATCACCCCTTCACCCGCTGTGATGTGGTAGAGCTCTTCACTATTGCGGTGGAGATGGAGCAGGGTGGTGGCCCCCGCTGGCACCACCGCCTCGGCGAGGCTTTGGTTACGGTTGCCGTGCTGTTGCGGATGCATCAACTCACGGATAGTTGAGCCATCCTTGGTACGATAGGGCTCTATTTCTGCATAACGTGTTTTAGTGTTATTCATGACGGTAGATTTTATAATCGCAGCTGAGACAATAACACCCAAATTAAATATCCAGCCATGGCAACCGAAATAGAGAGAAAGTTCCTGCTCAAAAACGACAGCTGGCGCGAGAACGCGGATGTCGGAACCCGCTTCCGCCAGGGCTATATCGTCGGCGCCGAGAAGGCCTCGGTGCGGGTGCGCATCGAAGGCGAGATGGCCAACATCAATATTAAGAGCGCCACCCTGGGGGTCTACCGTCAGGAGTACGAGTATCCCATACCCCTGGCCGATGCCGAGGAGCTGCTCGATACCCTGTGCGAGCAGCCGCAGATAGCGAAGACCCGTTATCACCTGCGCTATGGTGAACACCTGTGGGAGATCGATGTTTTTGACGGCGACAACGCCGGGCTGGTGGTGGCCGAGGTGGAGCTGGGCAGCGAGGACGAGCCCTTCGAGATGCCGCCCTGGGCCGGTGAGGAGGTTTCCCATGACACCCGATACTACAACGTCTGCCTGGTCAAACACCCCTACTGCGAGTGGGACAGATGAGTGGCACACTTATTACCGTCAGTATTGCCGAACAGCGCCTGCGCCTGGAGCAGGGTGGCGAGGTGGTGTTTGATGTGGCGGTCTCCACCGCAAAGAACGGGCCCGGCGAGCGTAACGGCAGCGAGTGTACGCCGCGAGGCCTGCATACCATACGTGCGAAAATAGGCGGGGAGTGCGCGGCCGATACCGTGTTCGTTGCTCGAAGGCCGACCGGCGAGCTCTTCTCCGAGGCGCTACGGGCGGATAACCCCCAACGCGACTGGATCCTCACCCGTATCCTCTGGCTCAGCGGCATGGAGCCGGGGCTAAACCGTGGCGGTGATGTCGATACCATGCGCCGTTACATCTATATCCACGGCTGTCCCGATAGCGATGCCATGGGCATACCCAGCTCCCACGGCTGTGTAAAGATGCGAAATCGGGATATTATCGAGCTATTCGACAGGGTAGCTGCAGGTACCCGTGTCCTGATCACTGAGTAGAGAGGTTGTCATGAATAAGTTCGTTACTATCTGCTTACTATCTGCAACGACGCTGACTCTCGGCGGCTGTCAGACGATTCCGGTGGTGCACGGTGGTGGCGGTGTGGTGGTGCAGGATAAAGAGAGCCGCGTCGCGGTGGTGTTCACTACCGGCGATCGCCGGTTAATTCACGACTACTACTACTCCCGTCACCAGGCAAAGCGTGGTAAGGGGAAAAAACGCATGCCACCCGGCCTCGCCAAGCGAGAGCATCTACCCCCCGGCCTGGCCAAACGAGAGCATCTGCCACCTGGGCTCTCAGGGCGCTCTCTGCCCCATGAATTGGAGCGGCAGCTCTCGCCACTGCCCCAGGGGGTTTCACGCGTACGAATCGGCGCACAAATCGTTCTCATCGACGATAATAGCCGCGTCGTACTCGATGTCATTAAAGATATTCCACTCGATTAAATTAGGAACAACCATACGATGTCACTTGGCCCGGTGATGCTGGACATCGAGGGAACTACCCTCGATGCCGCTGAACGTGAAATGCTGCAACACCCGCTGGTGGGTGGACTCATCCTCTTTTCACGCAACTACGAAAGCCCTGAGCAGATTGAGGCGTTGATCGCCGAGATTCATGCCCTGCGTTCACCACAGCTGCTTATCGCGGTAGACCACGAGGGTGGGCGGGTACAGCGTTTTCGCGACGGCTTCACACGCCTGCCGGCGATGCGACGCTTCGGTGAGATCTACGAGAAGGATCGCCGCCGTGCACGCCAGCTGGCTGAGCAGTACGGCTGGGTAATGGCCTCGGAGTTGCGTGCGGTGGGCGTAGACTTCAGCTTTGCCCCGGTACTGGACCTTGATTACGGCATCAGTGAGGTGATCGGCGATCGTGCCTATCATCGCGATGCACAGATCGTCGCCGACCTGGCCAACGCCACCATGATGGGGATGCACCGTGCCGGTATGGCGGCCATCGGCAAGCACTTTCCCGGCCACGGTGCGGTGGAGGCCGACTCTCATGAGGCGATCCCCCACGATGAGCGTCGCTATGAGGATATCTTTGCCGAAGACATCCTGCCCTATGAGCGCATGATGACCAACGGCATGGCTGGGGTGATGCCCGCCCATGTGATCTATGACAGTGTCGACCCCAACCCCGCCGGCTTCTCCCCCTTCTGGCTGAAACAGGTGTTGCGTGAGCGCGTCGGTTTTCAGGGGGTGATCTTCAGCGACGACCTCAACATGGAGGGGGCGAGCGTGGCGGGAGACTATGTGGCCCGTGCCGAGGCGGCGGTTGAGGCCGGCTGTGACATGGTGCTGATCTGTAACAATCGTGAGGCCGCAGTGCAGATCCTCCACGGCTTCAAGCCTCAGCCCAACCCGGTACTGCACGCCAGACTTGCGCGGCTACATGGCCGTCACCCGGTGACCTGGGAGCAGCTGCATACCGACCGTGCCTGGCAGCAGGCGGTGACGGCGATACGCGAGCTCAGCGGCGAGAGCCTCGATCTTCCATTCTGAAGGTGTAGCTAATGGAACTGGAAAAATTGATGAACGACCTGCTGCAGGGCAATCCCACCACTATCCTGGTGGCCCAGGTATTTATGGTGGTCTTCGCCACCCTGCTGCTCGATTTTCTGCAGAAGCGCATCGTTAAACGTCTGGAGGTGCAGGTCGTGAAGACGCGCATCCTGTGGGACGACGCCTTCTATTTCGCCATGGGGCGACCGCTGTCGTTCCTGATCTGGCTGTTGGGCATCAGCTTCGCTGCCGATATCGTGGGCAGAAAGACCGACGCGGCAGTGTTCGAGCTGGTGGCACCGATACGCGAAGTGGGCGTGATCGCCATCTTCGCCTGGTTCCTGTTCCGCTTCATCCTGGCGATGGAGCAGAAGGTGGTACAGAAGGCTGAGCTCAAGGGTGAGACGATCGACCGTACCACCGTCGACGCCATTGGCAAGCTGCTGCGCCTGTCGGTCATTATCACCTCGATCCTGATGACGATGCAGACCCTGGGTTTCAGCATCTCCGGCATCCTCGCCTTTGGTGGTGTCGGCGGTATTGCGGTCGGCTTCGCCGCCAAGGACCTGCTCTCCAACTTCTTCGGTGGCCTGATGATCTTCCTCGACCGTCCCTTCGTAGTCGGCGACTGGATCCGCTCCCCTGACCGCAGCATCGAGGGAACGGTAGAGAAGATCGGCTGGCGCCTGACCGTGATCCGTACATTCGACAAGCGCCCGCTGTATGTCCCCAACTCCACCTTCGCCAGCATCGCGGTGGAGAACCCCTCACGCATGAGCCATCGTCGCATCTATGAGACCATCGGCATCCGCTACGACGACGCGGACAAGATGGCGCCGATCGTAGACGAGGTAAAACAGATGCTGCAGACACACGACGAGATCGATGCAAGCCAGACCCTGATCGTCAACTTCAACAGCTTCGCCCCATCGTCGCTCGACTTCTTTATCTACACCTTTACCCGCACCACCAACTGGGTGCACTTTCATGAGGTGAAACAGGATGTATTGCTAAAGGTGGTGGCGATTATCGAACAACACGGCGCCGCGATCGCCTTTCCCACCTCAACCATCCACCTGGCCGCGGATGAGCCACCGCCCAGCCTTAGCACTAATCAGGAGCATGCATAGATGTCGTCGGTTACCCCGCAGCAGGCACAGCAGGTTTATGAGGAGGCGGACTGCCTCTACACACGCGAGCAGGTCGAGGCGGCGCTTGAGCGCATGGCCGGCGCCATTAGTAGTGAACTAAAGGGCAAGAACCCGCTGGTGCTATCGGTGATGAGTGGGGCGATGATCCCTGCCGGGATCCTGCTCACCCATCTCGACTTCCCGCTGCATATCGACTACTTGCACGCCAGCCGCTACGGCGGCGACCTGACCGGCACCGAGATCGAGTGGCGGGTAACGCCACGCTACAGTCTGCGTGACCGTGTGGTACTGATTATCGACGACATCCTCGATGAGGGGCTGACCCTGCAGGCGATCATCGACAGCTGTAAACAGCAGGGTGCCACCGAGGTCTATAGCGCCGTCCTGGTGAGGAAGGTTCACGACCGCAACATCGGGGTCGAGGCCGATTTCGTCGGTATGGAGGTGGAAGACCGCTACGTCTTCGGTTACGGCATGGACTACAAGGAGTACCTGCGCAACGCGCCGGGGATCTTTGCCGTTAAGGGCCACTAAAAAGTATTAGAGGAAGAGAGTATGTCGAAACTGGCGATCATCGGCGGCACAGGTCTAGATTCCCTTGAGGGGCTGACCATTACCGGCAGCGAGAACGTCGATACCCCCTACGGTGCCCCCTCCGGGCCGCTTAGCCACGGCGTGGTTGCAGGCAGTGAGGTGGTATTTATGCCGCGCCATGGCGCTGAGCATACGATTCCGCCACACAAGATCAATTACCGCGCCAACATCTGGGCGCTTAAGCAGAGTGGCGTGGAGCAGGTGATTGCCGTCAATGCGGTGGGCGGGATCCGTGCCGACATGGGACCCGGTAAGGTCATCGTGCCGCACCAACTCATCGACTACACCCACTCCCGTATCGATACCTTCTTCGAGGAGGGGCTGGAGCATGTCACCCACATCGACTTTACCGAGCCCTACTGCGAGGAGCTGCGCCAACGGCTGATTAGCGCCGGCGCTGGCTGCGGGCTGGATGTGATCGGTGAGGGGACCTATGCCGCCACCCAGGGGCCGCGACTGGAGACCGCCGCGGAGATCGACCGCCTGGAGCGCGATGGGTGCGACCTGGTCGGCATGACGGGGATGCCTGAGGCGGCGCTGGCACGTGAACTGGAGCTCTGTTACGCCTGCGTCGCGGTGGTCGCCAATATGGGGGCCGGGCGTAGCGAGGTTGAGCTGACGATGGAGATGATCGAGCAGACCCTGGTGGGCGGAATGGCCGATGTACGGCGCCTGCTGCAGCAGGCGCTCGGCTAAATTATTGGGCTTGCTCGGGGGCGGCCTCTTCGCTCACCGGTAGCTCATAGCGGTTGGCGACGACGATAATGCCGAACAGCGGGTGATCGATGTAGTGGATCTCGCCGCTACGCATACGGCGTGACTGCTGCAGGCGGAATAGCTGGTAGCCCTCATTGGCGAGGGTCGTCTCTGCATCCACAACAGGCTGCTCGCCTTCAGCCGCGGCAATGAGATTGCCTTCGTTTTGTCCGCCGAGTTCACCTTCGCTTGCTACCGTTTCAGGTGTGCCCAGCATGGTATCGAAGTAACTGGGCATACCCGGCGGCAGCGGCTCGCGCCACAGCAGGTTGCTCTCCATATGCAGGTAGCGTGACAGGATCAGGCGTAGGGTACCGTCCAGCCTGGGTAGGGGCTCCTCTTCAACAGCCGGCGTCTGCAGCTCCGCGTTGGCCTCACCTTCGGAACTGGGGAGCGGCTTCTCTGCCGGCTGCTCCAACATCCCCTCATAGACGTGAATGGCAACGGCCTGCTCTTCGGCCAGTCCCGGCTGCACCCAGCCCAGGTGCAGCATCAGCTCCATATCTCCGGCGGCATCGATGCGCCTGGCGGTCTTCTCCAGCTGCAGACTCTCGGCGGGAAGCAGGCTAAAGGGCTGGGGAAGCGGGGTGGTAGCATCGTAAGGCAGCAGTTCCCGGCTTCCTTCAATCACCGGCAGGGTGTTGTCCAACGGCCACAACTCAGACTCTTTATAGTCGGCACTCTTCTGCGCGAGGATGATGACCTCGACCTGGTACCAGCGTTGCTCAGGCTCCTCGGCCTGTAACAGACCTGGCAGCAGCAGCGATAGAAGGAGGACGGTATTGAATAGGGGCTTCAGCATATTGTTGTTTCGGTCCCGTTATTGATCCTTGTTACAGAAGTTACGTTCCACGGCCATTACCGCCGCCTCGACCCGTGAGTGGACGTCCAGCTTGCGCAGGATCGCCTTAACGTGAAGCTTCACCGTGCCGTCGGAGATGCCCAGGTTGCGCGCGATCACCTTGTTGCTCTGGCCCTCGGCAAGCAGGCAGAGGATTTCCAGTTCGCGCGGTGTCAGCTCATCGAAGGGGCTGCTCTCGCGCGGCTCCTCCTCTTCCACATCGCCCTGCACCACACGGGCCAGCACCGGTGTCAGCTCAGGTGCCACCACCGTCTTGCCGCTGACGATGTCGCGCAGCGCGGTGACCAGCTCGCTCGGTTCCATATCCTTGAGCAGGTAGCCGTTGGCACCGTTGCGCAGCGACTCCACCAGGTCCTTCTCTTCGTTGCTGGTGGTAAGCATGACGATGAACAGTTTGAGGCCGACGGTGCGCAGGCCGCTCAATACTTCCAGGCCGCTCATCTCCGGCATGCGCATATCGAGCAGGACAACGTCGGGCTCCATCTCGCGGGCCATCATGAAGCCCTCGCGACCATTGCCGGCGGTGCCGATCACCTCGATGCCGTGGCGTTCCAGCAGGGTCTCCAGGCCGGAGCGGAAGAGGGTATGGTCGTCAACGAGAAGTACGCGCATGTTCTTATATTGTTTTTCCGTTGCTAGATAAGGGCAAAGTGTTGTTGTTCTTTCGGTTCGCCCTGGGGGCTTTCACTGAAGTCCAATTGTACCCTTGTTCCCTCTCCCGGTTCACTCTCAATTCGTAGTTCACCGCCCAGGTAACGTGCCCGCTCCTGCATGATGGAGAGTCCCAGGTGCTCGCCCGGGTGGCCGCTGAAGGCGGGCTTGTCCATACCGATGCCATCGTCTTCAATCAGAACGTGATAGTTCTTCTGCGCGTCGCAGCGCAGCAGTACGCGTACGGTGTGGGCCTTACTGTATTTGCGGGTATTGGCCAGCGCCTCCTGGATGATGCGCAGCACCTGCATCTCATGGCTGGCCGAGAGGTTGGAGTTGTCCCACTCCTTCTGTAGCAGCACGTGCATACCGGTCTGCTTGCGGAAGTTGCTGATCAGGTCCTCCAGCGCGGCAAGCAGGCCGCGGGAGTTGATGGGGGCACGGAAGTGGGCCAGCAGTTCTCGCAGTTCGGTATAGGCTTCATCCAGACCGCCCTTGATCTGTTGAATGTCTTCGTGTGTGACGTCGGCCCCCTGCTGGTCAATCGCCTCATCCAGCATACTCACCTGGAAGCGCAGGCTGGCTAGGGTCTGCGCCAGGGAGTCATGCAGCTCGTGGGCCAGGGCGTTACGCTCCTTGATAATCGAGAGGCGCTTCGCCTCATCGTCGAGGTTGGCCTTCTCGATGGCCATTCCCAGGTGGCGACCGATACTGGTAAAGAGCGCCTTGACGTCCTCACGGGAGTCGATGTTGCCGCTCTCGACGAAGAGGTTGTAAACCCCCAGGTGCTTGCCGTGGTACTGCAGCGGTACGGCAATCATCTCCAGCTCCTTATCACCCAGCACAGGGCGTCCCACCCACTTGTTGCAGGGGGTGAGGTCATCCTGGAACAGCACCTCGCCCTCGGTTACGGCGTTGCCGCAGAGGCAGCGCTGTACCGGGACGAAACGCTCCTCTTCGATCACCTCATCCTCCAGCCCGATGCTGGCGACCATCTCCATCTGGCCGTTGTCACGCAGCAGGCGCACGGTACCGGCCTGCGCCTCGACAATATCGCGCATGGTGTGAAGGAAGCGGGTCAGCAGGTCGTTGAGGTCGCGCGAGGTATTGAGGCTGGTGGCCACATCGTAGAGCACCTGCAACGAGTTGGTCTTCTGCTCGAAACGCTTGGTCTGGCGGCGCACCTCATCGTCCATATGACGATTGAGGCTATGCAGGTAGTCGAGCAGGTTGTTGATGTCCTGGGAGACATCCCTGAGCTGCCCCATCTGCTCCGGTTGTAGCCTGACCTCGAGATTACCGTCGCGGATCTCCTCGCTCCAGCGCTTGAGCGCCTGGCTGGGAACCAGCAGAAAACGGCGAAATGCGACGCTTATCGCGGCCAGCAGGAATATACCGCCACTCAACAGCAGGCCGAACAGCCCCAGCAACAGGGTCTCATGCTCGGGCAAGCGGTAGAGCAGTAGCAGGTTAAGGCCGAGTAACAGCAGTGTTAAGCCGAGGCCGAACAGCAGGGTACGCAGGCGCCGACCACAGGCACTGCCGCCGCTGAATAGCAGCTGTTCGGTGAGGGTTTCAAGCCCCTGTACCTGCTGGCTGGGGGCGGGGGAGGGGGATGATTGAGACTCTATTTGACCCATGGGATAAGCTGTCTTGAGCGGCTAGCGGTATCGAGTGAAGGCGAATGATAGCACAGGCTTATCCCAAATGGGGGGGGTAGAGCGTCACACCCCCTCCCAAAAGGGCAGGTAGGTGTGATTAAGAGCAGCTGCTGCACCCACCAGAGCCGCAGCCGCCAGCGCCGTTATCGCTACCGGGCGGGGTATAGTTGGAGTCATTGGGGTTGAGGAAGATGAAATGGAACTGCCCCGGCTCGATCTCTACGTAATCCATGGTGGCGCCGTTGAGCAGCGGGCCGTACTCACCACTGAAGACCACGGTCACGTCCTTGAACTTGAAGGCCAGGTCGTCGTCATTGGCCTCATCGAAGCCCATGCCGTACTCCATGGTACCGTCGGGGTTCTTCTTTGCGGCAAGGCGCAGGATCGCCTCTTTCACACCGCTCTGCTCGGCGGCGGCCATAACCTGTTCGATGGCGGCGGGGGTCAAAGTAATCATGTTTTCACCTGTTCTCGTATGCAAATATCGTATTTATATAAAGGGGGGCAGGGATGCCGCCGTGGTGCGCTCATCACGGCACTGACGCACGAACTGGGCGAAGCGCCCGGCCCAGCGGTTGCTGCCGACACTGCGCAGATGGACATAGTTGGCCAGCAGGTTCTTATAGACGATGCCGTCGTGGTCACCGTCTATCCCGGTCCCACGGCCCATGGTATAGGCATAGGTAAGGCCGTCGGGAAGATTTTCAAGGCTGGAGTAGTGGAACTCGTGGACGTGCTGCTCGGCTCCGTCCGCGTCGCCTGGCCAGGGAAAGTCTCGGGTTTCACTGATACGGGCATAGCCGCGCCCCACCGGTTTATCGTGCATCACGCAGTCGCCGGGAAGCACACCAACCATTTCGTGACTTTCATTGCCCCAGCGTACGGAACGGCTCAGGTACATCAGGCCACCACACTCAGCGTAGCAGGGCAGCCCCTGTTCGATAACGCCCTTAATCGCCTCACGCATCGCCTGATTGGCTTCCAGGGCCTGCATCTGGGTCTCGGGGAAGCCACCGCCGATAAACAGGCCGTCGATGTCCCTGGGTAGCGCGGCATCATGCAAGGTGTCGAAGGGGATGAGTTCGGCGCCTGCCTGCCGTAGCGCCTCCAGGTCATCCGGATAGTAGAAGCCGAAGGCGGCGTCACTGGCGTAGGCGATGCGCAGGTCAGCGGTCGCAGGAGCCGGTTGCTGCTGCCCAGCACGGGGCAGGGGAGCGGTCGCCGCCAGCGCCTGCAGCGCCAGCAGGTCGACCTGCTCGGCGATAATATCGGCGATCTGGCTCAGCAGGGCATCGGCCGCCCCCTCTTCGTTGCTGGGAATGAGGCCCAAATGGCGCTCATCAATGGCAAGGCGCTCATCACGGTGTACCGCACCGAGCACCGGAATATCGCAGTAGTGGGCGATGACCTCACGCAGTCTCTTCTCGTGACGACTGCCCCCTACCATATTGAGTATGAGGCCGGCGATATTCAGCTCAGGGTCGAACTGCTGAAAGCCCTGAATCAGCGGGATGATGCTGCGTGTCGCCCCCTTTACATCAACTACCAGTACCACTGGGGTGTCGAACAGCCTGGCAAGTGCCGCATTACTCATCGTCCCCTCGACATCCAGGCTGTCGTACAGCCCCATGTTGCCCTCGATGAGGCTGATCTCTGCCATCGAACTACGCTGGGCGAAGAGCTCCAGCAGCTCCTCGTGGGACATGGTATGGAAGTCGAGGTTGTAGCAGGGGCGGCCGGCGGCACGCCCCAGCCACATCGGGTCGATGTAATCGGGGCCCTTTTTGAAGGGCTGTACCCGCTTGCCCTGACGGGCGAGGGCCGCACAGATCCCCAGGGTGATGGTGGTCTTGCCCGAGGACTTATGGGGGGCAGCGAAGAGCAGCTGGGCCATTGCTAGGCCTAGGCAACCTGGCTAAAGCGGGCCTTGTTGCGGTTGTTCCACATCTCCCAGGCCATCGCCTCTGCCGCCTCACGGCTATCGGCACGGCCCATGGTATAGAGGGTAACGGCAACGGTACCGACCACGGAGGCGGCGGCGTACTCATCGTCCTTTTCGCCGCTCCATACGGCGATGAGATCGGGCACGTGCATGTCTTCAGGGCGCACGTGGCGTTTGCTGAACATGGCAGGCCAGGTCTCGTCCTGCATCTCGCCGTTGTGAACGCTTTGTACGGTGATCTCGAGATCCGGATTGCGCTCGATTTCACCGCCTTCGCCCTTAATCACGGAGAGGTGGGGTATGCCGAGCAACACACCAGCCAACTGGTGGGTGGGCTGGTAGCCGGGGTGGAAGATCCCCTGCATCACCACCGGGGCATTAAAGGGGTTGAGCATGCGGGCGATGGTGTGAACCGGCGAGCGCAGGCCGAGCAGGGGACGCATCTCGATGATCTCGTGCAGCTTGGGACTGAGGTACTCCAGGTCGATGTAGCTGAAATTTGTCGCCTCCATCTGCTCTACCGCCTGCTGCAGGCTGGTAGCGACCGGCACACCCAGCTGCGGCAACACCTCCTTGGTGTAGAGGCGTCCTGCAGTGTGGCCGCTGGCACCGTGCATGAAGATCCGGATGCCGTTGTCGGCCATCAGCAGGGTGGCGAGCAGGTACCAGGGTAGGATGCGCTTCTTACCGGCGTAAGAGGACCAGTCGAGGTCGACCTTGAAGCCTGCCGGGATATCGAGCGACTCACGAATGGCACGTACCGAGGCGGCCACCTCTTCCGGACTCTCCTCCTTGACGCGCATCAGCATCAGGAAGGCACCGAGCTGCAGCGGGTCGACCTCATCGTTCATGATCATACGCATCGACTCATAGGCCTCCTCTGCATTAAGGCCACGGGCACCGTTACGGCCCTTACCAAGAATGCGTACATATTGTGCGAACGGGTGTTCCTGCTGGCTCATGCTGTTACCTCAACTATCTGCCAAAACCTGAGTAAGTCAGTAATAAATAGGAATAATGCGGCTGATTTTAAAGGGAAAACGGAAAAAACAAAAATCAGAAAAAAGGAGTGGCCAAAAAGCAAAACACCGATGTCCTTACGGAGCATCGGTGTTCGCTGTACGTAAGTGCCAGAACTTAGGCTGGTACTTACTTGGCGTGCGGATCGACCATGTCGTCGGCAAGGCTTTCCGGCAGGAAGCGCAGGGCCTTAAAGGCGACGGTGGTGAGTGCCAGGGTCATGGCAACACCCATAAAGCCGAGCAGCATCTCCCACAGCGAGGGGCTGTAGTCGTAGGCGGCAGAGCCTGCGGCGCCCTCGAAGCTGCTAACCACCTCATAACCCGGGAACAGCTGCAGCGGGTAGGCCTGGCCACCGATGACGATAACGTACATCAGTGAGAAGCCACCGAGGATAACCAGGGCCGAGGCCAGGGCAACAGCGCTACGGTTCTCCTTGGTCTTGCGGCAGAACAGCAGGATCATCGGGGCAACGGAGCCGAGGATGACAAAGCCGAGCCAGAACAGGTTGGTGTAGATACCGCCATCGCGCAGGATGAAGGCCTCGACACCGTGGTGTTCGGTGGCGTAGAGGTTAGTCAGGTGATGCACCATTACGAAGTAGAAGGCACCTGCGATGAAGACACCCAGCAGCTTGCGCAGACGGTCAATCGCCACATCACCCAGAGGACGCTCGGTCCACTTGTAGGCAGCCATCAGCACCAGCATGAAGAACGCCAGACCGAAGGAGAAGGACATGACGATGAACATCGGCGCCATAATCGCTGCATCGTAACCCTGACGCGCCACCAGGAAGCCGAAGATGGAACCAGTACCGGTGGTGAGGATCAGACGCCAGACGAAGGCGAAGAAACCTGCATACGGGGTGTAGCGGTTCATCCGCTTCTCCATCATGGTCCAGAGGTAGACCACAACCAGGCCGAGGAAGCCGTTATAGAGCAGGATGTTCCAGGTGAAGATCGACTTCGGGTTGAAGTGGGTCATCGCTACGATCAGACGGTCGGGGCGGCCCAGGTCCAGTACCAGAACGGTCAGACCGCCCAGCAGCAGGGTGATAGCCAGCAGGCCCGAGAGGGGGGCCAGAGGCTTATAGAACTTCTTGCCGAAGACCGAGCCGATAGAAGCGACGTTAAGCGCTCCCGAGGCGGCAACGATGAGGAAGATGGCGAATACGTGCGGCAGGCCCCAGACAATCTGGTTGTTCATGCCGGTAACGTGGTGGCCACCATGCTCCATCTGGAAAACACCTCCCAGACCGATCAGGATGACGGCGCCCAGTGCTGCAAGCAGACCGTAGAAGCCGTTCCCACCCTCGATTTGTGTAAACACAGTTTTTTTCATGCTTCTCTTTCCGTTAACTCTTACGGTTAGATGCCGCGATACCGGACACCGGTGTTAAGACCGAGGTCAGCGCGTACCTGGGTGGTTGCATGCTTGGCAACCGCCTTGGAGATTTCGCTGTTCTCATCCTTCAGGTCACCGACAATGATTGCCTTATGGCCATCGTTGGTGCATGCCTCGGCACAAGCGGTGGTGCCTTCGCCGGCATCCAGCTTGTGGACGCACATGTTGCAGGCCTCAACGGTGCCTTTACCACGCGGCGCGTGCTCACGCTGATTGTGCAGCGACTCATGGATGAAAGAACGAGCCTTGTAGGGGCAGGCCATCATGCAGTAGCGGCAGCCGATGCAGATGTGCTTGTCTACCAGGACGATGCCATCGGCACGCTTCATCGAAGCGCCGGTAGGGCAGACGTCTACGCAGGGCGGGTTCTCACAGTGCTGACACATCATCGGCAGTGATTGAACATAACCGGTAGAGGTGTCCTTCAGCTCAACCTTACGAATCCACTGCGCCTTCTGGTGCGCATTGGAGTTGACCTCATCACCGCTCTCGGGGCCCCAACCGTTCTCGCTCTGACAGCCGCTGACGCAGGCGTCACAGCCCTTGGAACATTTGTTGGTGTCGATCAGCATGCCCCAGCGCTGGTCGCTGCTGGCGGCCTGCTCTGCAGGACGCGCCTCTGCGGCAACGCCGTAGAGCATAACGCCAGGCGCCAGGGTGATGCCGGCGGCCAGCTTGGCACCGCCGCTGAGAAACTCACGACGTGCCTGATCCGTTTGCTTCATCTCGCTCATTGGATAGCACCACCTGTTTCAGTCTTGCTAGCTGCGATCTTGTTCAGCAGATCGCTGGAATCGGGCTGGTGAATACCTTTCAGCGCTTGCATGCGCGGGGTAACCAGCGGATGGAACCTGGCTGATTTCTCCGGCTTGGTTGCGTGGCACTCGAAGCAATCGATGCTCACGCCAGCATAGACGTGGCAGTTCTTGCAGAAGTGCTCGCCTTCGGCACGGCCGGCGGCTGGAGTATCTTCAGCAGGTACGTGACACTCGAGGCACTGCTTGAGGCTGTACTGCTTGGTACGAATACCCTCACGCAGTGTCTCGTCACGGTGCTTCTTGAGGTAGGCCATGTGATTGCGACGCATCTCACCGGTATCCTCAACGCACTGCTCACCTTTAACGGCTTTGGGGATGTGAGGCCCCGCGCCGTTGCTCTCGCCGGCGAGAGCCGACACTGACAGGGTCAGTGCGGCAAACGCCGTGAGAAGTTGAAGAAGCTTGCTAAGTGGCTTCATGACGTCCCCTTGAATTATTCACCCATACCCATGTCGATGTAGCCGGTGGGGCAAACATCAGCACAGATGTGGCAGCCGATGCAGCGGCTGTAATCGGTGTAGACGTAACGACCAGTGGTGGCATCTTTCGCAGGGGTCTTCTTGACAGCATCCTGCGGGCAGAATACTACGCAGTTGTCACACTCGAAGCACATACCACAGCTCATGCAGCGCTTGGCTTCGTTGATGACAGCCTCTTCCTCCAGAGGAACCAGACGCTCCTGGAAGTTGCCGATGACGTCCTCAGCGCTCACCTCGATGTGGGCACGCTTGTTACGGGGCTCTTCGTTGAAGTGACCCAGGAACAGCATGTCGGAGGAGATGATCTCAGCCTTGGAGCGGTCCTCGTAGTTGTGAACGGCAAAGTCGTCCTCTGAGGTGCCGCGCAGACCCAGGTCGATCTCCTTAGCGAAGCCTTCCTTCTCCTTGACCTCTTCTTTGGTCAGGGTGTGGAACTCGGAGGGCATGTGCTCGGTTTCACGCAGCTTCTCCATCAGGTTCCAGTGGTGTACGTCAACCTTCGGGCGAGACTTCTGCTCTTTTTCGTTCAGGAAGTAGTCAACGCTCTCGGCGGCGATAGAGGCGTGGCCGATAGCGGTAGTCAGCAGGTGCGGACGAACGATGTCACCGATGGCGAAGAAGCCGGGCTTACCGGGAACCTGGAAGTTCTTGTCGGCGTCAGCCAGACCGCGGTCGTTGGCAACACCTTCGATACCTTCCCAGTCACCGCCCTGACCGATGGCCGGTACGATGAGTTCGGCTTCGATGACGTACTCGCTGCCCTCGATGGGGGTCTTGCCGTCGGCCTCAAGCTTGACGACCTTCAGGCCGGTAGCACGACCGTCTTCGCCCTTGATGACCTCAACCGGGCTCAGCTGGCCAATGATCTCAACACCCTCACGGGTGGCGTCTTCAATCTCGAACTGTGCCGCAGGCATGTGTTCGATTGCAGAGCGGGAGATCAGGGTAACGTCGGCGCCCTGGCGTACCGCAGACTCGGCAACGTCGTGTGCAGTCTGGTTGATGATGATGTGCTCAGGACGATCCTTCTCGTTCTCAACGGTGATCTTACCGAGACGACGGGCAACAGAGGCGACGTCGATGGAGGTATCACCACCACCGATTACGACGATCTTGCCGGTAACAGCCTTCAGTCGACCTTCGTTAAACGCAGCCAGGAAGGCTACGCCAGGTACGCAGTTAACTGCGTCGGCACCGGGGATAGGCAGGTTACGGCCAGCCTGGGCACCCATGGCGAAGACAACGGCGTCGAACTCTTTCTCAACATCGGCCATGGCAACGTCTACGCCGACCTTGGTCTTCAGCTTGACGTCTACGCCCATGTCGATGATGCGCTGGATTTCAGCATCCATGATGTCGCGGGGCATACGGTAGCCGGGGATACCGTAGCGCATCATGCCGCCCAGCTCTTCGTTGGCGTCAAAGATGGTGGCAGCGTGGCCCTTCAGGCGCAGTTGGTAAGCCATGGCCATACCGCCAGGGCCACCACCGATGATGGCAACCTTCTTGCCGGTGTCAGCGCCGGGAGCGGCCAGTTTGAAGCCGTTGGCACGGGCCTGGTCACCGATGTACTGCTCAACAGAGTTGATGCCGACGTGGTCGTCGACCATGTTGCGGTTACAGCCATCCTCACACGGGGCGGGGCAAACACGACCCATGATTGAAGGGACGGGGTTGGACATGGTGGCGCGCTGGAAGGCGTACTCCTGCATGGTCATGTCGCCGGTGGGCTTCTCAATGCCGCGAACGATGTCGAGCCAGCCGCGAACGTCGTGACCGGAGGGGCAGCTGCCCTGGCAGGGCGGAGTACGGTGTACGTAAGTCGGACACTTGTGGGACCAGCCGGCCTGGAAGATGTTCTCGTTCCAGCCGCCCCACTCATCATCACCATCGTTGTAACGACGGAAGGTGTATTCTTTGTTCATATCATCGCTAGAAGTTGCCATGTTTTAACTCTCCTATGCCTCTATTTCTAAATCGTTGCGGTAGCGGCACTGCTTAAAGCCGCTTGCCAGTGTTTGTTTAAATCTGCGCCTGTTACTCGTCGGAAGCCTCGGCTTCCTCTTCCATCAGCTCCTTCTCCTGCTCGGAACCGGTCATGACCAGTGCCTCGCCGACCAGCTGATGGGTACTTACCAGCATGTGCATCTGGAAGTTGTAGTAGGGCAGAACCTTGGCAAACTGTGCCTTACAAATCGCGCAGATCGCAGCCAGGGTGTTGACGCCTTTATTGTCGGCGACATCCTTGAGTGCCTCCATACGGGGGAGGGCACCCTTGACACGGATTTCCATCAGGTCATCGGTAAGCAGACCACCGCCGCCACCGCAGCAGTATGTCTTCTCCTTGATGGTATCGGGATCCATGTCTACGTAATTGTTACAGCACGCCTTGATCACCTCGCGCGGAATGTCGAACTGACCGCCGGCCCAGTCACCCATACGCGAGCCACGGGCCACGTTACAGGAGTCGTGGAAGGTAACGGTGCGGTGATCGTTCTCTTCTTTGTTGAAGCGCAGCTTGCCTTTCTGGATGAGGTCGTAGGTGAACTCACAGATGTGCATCGGCTGCTTTACGCTGTGATCGAGCTGCTTCTGCAGCTGCTGTGCGTACTGGTCGCCGGCGTCGGCACCGGAGCCGATACCGGCGACGGTGTTCCAGAAGGAGTAGGCAACACGCCAGGCGTGGCCACACTCACCAACGATAATGCGCTTAACGCCCAGTTCCAGGGCCGCCTCACGAATACGCTCGGCAACCTTCTTCAGGTTGCTGTAGGAGCCAATGAACATGGAGAAGTTCGCGGCCTCAGCGGCGTGAGAGGAGAGGGTCCAGCTGACGCCAGCCTCGTGGAACACCTTGGCGTAACCCATCAGGCCGTCGATGTGCGGCTCAGCGAAGAAGTCGGCGGAGGGGGTGATCAGCAGAACATCGGCACCCTTGACGTCAAGCGGCAGCTTGACCGGCAGGCCGGTATCTTCCTCGATCTCCTCGGCGAACTCTGCGAGGGTTGCCTTAAGGGCGGGGCCGGGCAGACCGAGGTTATTACCTACGGTCTGAACCTTACCCAGGATCTCGTTACAGTACTTCTGACCGTGGCCGACGGCGTCCATGATCTCACGAGCAGCCATGGAGATCTCGGCGGTGTCGATGCCGTAGGGGCAGAACACGGAGCAGCGACGGCACTGTGAGCACTGGTGAAAGTAGCTGTACCACTCGTCCAGTACCTCACGGGTCATGTCACGGGCGCCGACCAGGCCGGGGAAGTATTTACCGGCGAAGGTGAAGTAACGGCGGTAGACGCTACGCATCAGGTCCTGACGTGCAACCGGCATGTTCTTCGGGTCGCTGGTACCCTGGAAGTAGTGGCACTTGTCGGTACAGGAGCCACACTTTACGCAGCTGTCCAGGTAGACGCGCAGTGAGCGGTACTTGCTCAGCAGGTCACCCATTTTTTCAACTGCCTTCTCCTCCCAGTTGTCGACCAGCTCGCCGGGGAAGCCGAGAGGTTCCTGGTGGTTAGGCTTGGCAATGAACGGGCTCAGGTGAGCCGTCGCATTGGGTTCTAGCTTATTGGGAACAGCAGGGTATTCCCGAAATTCTGGTGTCTGAAAATCGGCCACGCGATTATCCTCAGTTCTTTATTCCGATTCGCTCTAGATTATTTTTCCATCTCGGCGGCCCACGGAGCGATATGACGCTTTTCACGTGGGTCGTCGACCTGGTTACGGGTGGGGCTGAAGAAGACTCCCGGCGCGTGCAGCAGTTTGCTGAGCGGGAAGACAATCATCAGAATCGCAACCAGGAACAGGTGCAGCATCAATACCGGGTCACCGGGCAGGGCCAGGGCGCCGAAGTTGAAGCTCATTACGTTTGCGAAGAAGACCTTCACAGCGACGATGTCGGTGTGCTTAACGAAGGTCATCATGGTACCGGAGACACCGATGCCTACCAGCAGGGCCAGCATCAGGTGATCTGACGGTCCGGTGATATAACGGATGCGCTCAACGAAGATGCGGCGTGCCCACAGGCCAGCAAGACCGATTACCATGGCGAACGCAGCATACTTGCCGAAGGGCTGCATGAAGCTGAGCAGCGGACCGACGTCTTGGAAATAACGGCCATGGCGGAACAGAACCAGCGCAAGACCGATGTGGAACATATAGCCGAACAGCCAGATCCATTTATTGGATTTAAACAGGCTCTCGAACAGGACGACCTCACGGCCGACACGAAACGCCACGCCACCACGGGTCGTTGGGGCGGGAGTTGTAGGAATCTTTAGCGGTGCAGGGGTTTTCCAGTACTGCATGATCTTACGAACAAGACCAACAACCAGGAGCACAAACGCTACATAAAAAAGGAGTGCGTATAGCACTGACATTTATCGACCCTCCGAACTTCGGAAATTATTGAGAAGGAGGGGAGAACTCTCCCCTCCAACACAAGCTAGCAGCTTAGATACAGCCGGTAGGCTTGGGCAGACCAGCAATCTTACAGGCCTGCTTAGCAGGACCGTAAGGGAACAGCTCGTACAGGTACTTGCTGTTGCCTTTTTCTTTACCCAGCTTCTTGCCGATAGCTTTGGTGAGAACGCGAACCGCCGGAGCGATTTGGTACTCGTCGTAGTACTCACGCAGGAAGTCGATAACTTCCCAGTGGCTCTCGGTCATCTCAACGCTCTCGGTCACAGCCAGAGCTTCGCCAACTTCTTTGTTCCACTGAGACAGATCGATGAGGTAGCCCTCTTCGTC
>JBNKUL010000046.1:0-152420 GCA_050298555.1 Thiohalomonadaceae bacterium | reverse complement strand
CGAACATCTCGCGAATCATCCCCTCCATCAGGGTCATGATCTCCTCCTCGTCCATGAACGAGGTCTCGATGTCGAGCTGGGTGAATTCGGGCTGGCGGTCGGCGCGCAGGTCTTCATCACGGAAGCAGCGCACGATCTGGTAGTAGCGGTCCATGCCGGAGACCATCAGCAGCTGCTTGAAGATCTGCGGCGACTGCGGCAGGGCGAAGAAGCTGCCCTGGTGAGTGCGGCTCGGCACCAGGTAGTCGCGGGCGCCCTCGGGGGTCGCCTTGGTCAGCATCGGGGTTTCGATGTCGAGGAAGCCGCGCTCGTCGAGGTAGTAGCGCAGGGCACGGGTCATCTCGGAACGGAACTTCATGCGCTGGAACATGGCCGGACGGCGCAGGTCCACATAGCGGTACTTCAGGCGGTGCTCCTCGCCCACCTCGTCATCGTCGATATCGAGCATGAAGGGCGGGGTATCGGAGCGGTTGAGGATGGTCAGCTCCTTGCCCAGTACCTCCACCATGCCGGTGGGCAGGTCGGGGTTGGTGGTGCCTTCGGGGCGGGCGCGCACCTTACCTTTAATATGCAGCACGAACTCGTTGCGCACCGCCTCGGCGGTGGAGAAGACATCGGGCAGGTCCGGGTCGAACACCACCTGGGCGACACCCTCGCGGTCGCGCAGGTCGATGAAGATAACCCCACCGTGGTCGCGGCGGCGGTGGACCCAACCGGCAAGCTCGACCTCCTGGTCGATGTGGGATTCGTTCAACTGTCCGCAATAGAGGGTGCGCATGGTCTGTTCCTGCTCAATGTATATAAAGTGTTAGACGAAAGCGGGAATGTTACGGATCGCGGCGCTTCAACGCAACCGCTGGGGATAGGCGGCTACTCGGTGGTCCTGCCCTTTTCGGCTGCCTCGCACTGCTCCTGCCCCCCCGGATGGGGCACCACCGAGCCCATAGAGATGATCATGCGCAGCCCCTCGTCGACGCTCATATCCAGCTCCACCACCTCCTCTTTGGGCACCATGATGAAGAAGCCGGAGGTGGGGTTGGGGGTGGTGGGGACGTAGATGTTGATCACCTCTCGCCCGGTCTTGCACTGCGCCTCGCCGATGTCGGTGCCGGTCTGGAAGGCGAGGGTCCACAGCCCCTTGCGCGGGTACTCCACCAGCAACACCTTGCGGAACGACTGGCCGGAGGAGGAGAACATGGTCTCCGAGATCTGCTTCACCGCCGAGTAGATGGAGCTGACCAGCGGGATGCGGGCCAGTACCGCCTCCCACAGCGACACCAGCTTGCGGCCAAAGAGGTTGGCGACCACGACGCCGGTGGTAAAGACCACCACCACCGCCACAATCACCCCCAGGCCGGGGATGTGCATCCCCAGCAGTTGATCCGGCTGGTAGCGGGCGGGCAACAGCAACAGGCTGCGATCCATCAGCTCCACCAGCATCTTCACCACCAGGATGGTGACGCCGAGCGGCAGCCAGACCAGCAGGCCGGCCATGATGTAGCGACGAAGGGCCGATATCATATTGGTTTACTTACTCAAGCAGCTGGCACCGCAGCCACCACTGGCACAGGCCGGGGCGTTATCGATGCTGGCGGCCTTATGGGTGAAGCTGCCGGCGGAGATCAGCTTTTTCAGTTCCGGCTTGTGGCAGGCGGGACACTCGGTGAGCGGCTCATCGCTCATCTTCTGCATCACCTCCATACGGTGGCCGCAGGCCTGGCAGGCATATTCGTAAAAGGGCATGGCAATACCTCAATCATTCAACGTGGCAGGCTATCTTAGCGCAACCCAAAACTATCGTGCTCGATACCGCCGCTGCGGTCGATCGCCAGCTTGGCCATCTCTACCGCCTTTCTCAGCCTCTGGTGTTCGGTCACCGCCATGCCGGAGTTGAAGTAGAGCTCCACTGCCGCCAGCACGTGGCTCAGCTGTTCCACCTGGTAGTTGGCGTTGAGCAACGCCTTGGCGATGAACTTGGGATCCTCGCCGTGTTCGCGCATACGCCCAGCCTCAGCCAGGGCGATCTCCAGCTCCTCTTTAGTCGGCATACCCATACTTCTTCCTCCATTAGAGATTCTTATTGATAAAATCGAGTATAACCCGCAACTTAAACCTTCGCCCACAGCAGCCCAAAGCCCATGCACCGCAAACAGACAGAAGCCCCAGATACTGACCGCAACGACTGGCAGACCATCCGCTCCCTGCTCCCCTACCTGTGGAACTACCGCGGGCGGGCCGGCCTCGCCCTCGCCTTTCTGGTCTTCTCCAAGCTGGCCATCGTCGGTGTGCCGCTGGCGCTAAAGGAGATCGTCGATGCGCTGGATAACCCCGAGGGGCGTATGCTGGCGCTGCCGCTCTCCCTGCTTATCGGCTACGGGCTACTGCGGCTCGCCGGTTCCGCCTTTAACGAGCTGCGCGACGTGGTCTTCGCCAAGGTACGCCACGGCACCATGCGCGACCTTTCACTGAAGGCACTGGGCCACCTGCACCGCCTCTCCCTGCGCTACCACCTGGAGCGCAAGACCGGGGCACTGTCGCGTGATATGGAGCGCGGCACCCGCTCCGCCTCCTCCCTGCTCAACTACATGGTCTTCTCCATCCTCCCCACCTTCATCGAGCTGGGTATGGTGGCGGCGATCCTGCTTACCAACTACTCACCGTGGTATGCCGCAATCGTGGTGGTGACGGTACTGTTCTACATCACCACCACCTTCCTCATCACCAACTGGCGCATGAAGTTCCGCCACCGCATGAACGCCAAGGACTCGGAGGCCAACTCCATTGCCATCGACTCGCTGATCAACTACGAGACGGTGAAGTACTTCAATAACGAGCAGTTCGAGCACCGTCGCTACGGCGAGACCCTGGCCGAATGGGAGGATGCGGCGGTAAAGAGCCAGACCTCCATGTCGGGCCTCAACATCGCCCAGGGCTCGCTCATCGCCTGCGGGGTGACGGTGGTGATGGTGATGGCGGCGCAGGAGGTGCTCAACGGCACCATGAGCCTGGGCGACCTGGTGCTGGTGAACGCCTTCATGCTGCAGGTATTCATTCCGCTCAACTTCCTCGGCGTGGTCTACAGCCAGGTGAAGCACTCGCTCTCCGATATGGATCGCATGTTCAAGCTGCTGCACGTCGACGCGGAGATAAAGGACGCGGAAGACGCAAAGCCACTGGCGGTGGGGGATGGCAGCGTGCGCTTTGATAGCGTCGCCTTCCACTACAGTGAAGAGCGCCCCATCCTCACCGAGGTCTCCTTCGAAATTCCGGCGGGCAGGAAGCTGGCGGTAGTCGGCCACAGCGGCGCCGGCAAGTCGACCCTGGCGCGACTGCTGTTCCGCTTTTACGACGTCACCGGCGGCACTGTCTCCATTAACGGTCAGGATATTCGCCAAGTCACCCAGCAGTCGCTGCGCGAGGCGATCGGCATCGTACCGCAGGACACCGTCCTGTTTAACGACACCATCGAATACAACATCGCCTACGGCCGCTACGGCGCCTCACATGAGGCGATCGAACTGGCGGCACGCATGGCCAACATTCACGATTTTATCGCCTCGCTGCCCGACGGCTACCAGACCGTGGTCGGCGAGCGCGGCCTCAAGCTCTCCGGCGGCGAAAAACAGCGTATTGCCATCGCACGGGCAATGCTGAAGAACCCGAAGATTTTGGTATTTGATGAGGCGACCTCCTCACTCGATTCGAAGTCGGAGAAGGCAATTCTGGAATCATTGAAGGCACTAGCGGAAAACCACACCACACTGGTGATCGCCCACCGCCTCTCCACCATCGTCGATGCCGATGAGATAGTAGTGATGGACGGCGGCACCATCGTCGAGCGCGGGCCACACCATCAGCTACTGGAAAAACAGGGCCGCTACGCCGAGATGTGGGCGCTGCAGCAGCAAGAGGAGGCAGAGGCACTGGCGGCCCCTGCCTGAACGGAAAGCCGCGCCTTTGGCGCGGACGCCCTCCCCTCCTAGCGCTTCGCCTCTGACGCTTCGATCAGCGGCAAGACGTACTCGTTGAAGGCAACATCATCGAGCAGGCCACGATGGATATAGTGGATATCCCCATCGGCGGCAATCACTACCGTATACGGAATGAACTGTTTGTCGTTGCCCCACTCATTGAGTATGTGCGAATCGTTGTAGGGGTCGACAACCAGCACCGGGTAGTTGATCCCGAGGGTACGCTTGACGTTGCCGAGTTTGCGCTCTTCGTCCACCCCAAGACCGAGGATCTGCAGTCCCCTCTCTCCGTATTGTTCCTGATAGCGGACAAAGTCCTTAATCTCGCTCTGGCACGGGGCACACCAGCTGGCCCAGAAGTTGAGAAGGATGACCCGCCCCTTCCACTCCTGCAGGGAGTGGCTGTTGCCGTCCAGCCCCTTGAGGTTAAACGTCGGCATCTCCCAGGCGCTTCGTGTCCGCGTAGGCAGCACGGTGGTAGCCGTACGCCTCTCGGCACTCGCCACGGGCTCAGCCTGCGCCTGGCTCCCGGCAGCCGAGCCACTATTCCACTGGTAGCCGGCATAGACGCTTCCAGCCACCGCCAGGGAGGCCAGCAGCAGGTATCGATGTAAACGCTGCATGGATTACCTCCTGGCCTCTTTCGGTGGCTCGAGCAGCTGCCACTCTACCGGGTGCTTCTTCTCCAGCCCCTGGATGTAGACGCTGAGCTTCTCGGCAATCAGCATCTGGCGTGCACGATCCGCGACCGACGGGAAAGGCTTGCTGCCCCCGGGCCGGCGTTCGATGATGGTGACCAGGTGGAAGCCCTGTGGGCTCTCGACCACCTCGCTCACCTCACCGTCTTCAAGTCCGCTCAGGGCCTGCTCCAGTTGTGGCATGCCGCGCCCCTGCCGTACCCAGCCCATGTCACCGTTGCGTCCCTTGCCGTAGGGGTCGATGCTGTACTGGCTAGCCAGGCGGAACAGGCTCTCGCCAGCGACGATACGTTTGCGCAGCGCCTCGGCCTCTTCGCGTGTGCTGGTGACAAGCTGGCCGATGTGCCAACGCTCCGGAATCATACCGATCTCCGGGTGCTGCTCGAAGTAGTCACGCAGGACCTTCTCGTCCGGGATCCACTCGCGCTCCTTCTGCTCGAGCAGGAGGGCTGGCAGCCGTTCGTTACGGTAGCCAGCAACGCGGTCACTGACGTCCACTCCCTCGGCCTCGGCAGCCTTGGCAATCAACAGCAGTTCGGCCCGCTTATAGAGCTGCTCCTTGACCCACTCCGGATTCGGCGGTGTCGGGTAGAGCTCCGCATCGACCAGTTCACCATAGCGGACGGCCACGCCATCGCCCTCGAGTAGCAGGGTATCGGGCTTGCTGTCGCTGCCGATGCGATCTTCATGGAGCTTGACGTGATAGCGTTCACGCAGCATCTGCAGGGTGACAAAACGCTCGGTGCGGTACTGCTCGGAGAGATAGCTCGAACGCACCGCAGAGGCCGCATCCGGGTCGTTGCGATAGTCGCTCTGCAGGCGGCTCTCTACATCCTCCGGTACCGTACTGCGCTCGCGCAGGCGGTCCATGTAGTGGCGATAGAGCAGGCCCATGCGGAAATTATCCAGCTCGCGGCTAAAGGCCGGACTGTCGGCAATGCCACTGGCCTCGGCCTCCAGACTCAGCAGGCGCTGTGCCACCAACCGGCGCAACAGGTCACCACGCAGGGCGGCCTGATCGCCCTCATCCATGGCGACAAACTGGGTAGCGAAGGGCGAACTGGCCAACGCCGCTTCCAAATCGGTGGCGCTAACGCTCAGTCCCCCGACACGGGCAAGGATCTCCCCTTCGGTGGCCTGGGCCCCCATCGGCAGCAGCGTCATCGCCGCGGCCAGCGCGACACCGCGCAGTAATTCGTTACATGATTTCATTGCAATCCTGTATCTGTTTCTTGTAATTACGACATCATGACGAAAACAGGGGGCATACGCCCCCTGTTTCACTTACTGACGACCACTCCTGGCCGTCTCAACGGTGGAGGTTAGTCCTCTTCCACCGGGTTCTTACCACCGTGGTCCTGTGCACTGCCGTGCATCCAGGAGAGTGCCAGCTCATAGTCGTTGAGGATCGGCTTGCCATTCCAGACATGCTCTTCATCATCGGCAATGTGCGGTACACCAGCGGCGTTGACCTCGTGACAGGCAACACACTTGAGCGGACCGTGGGTCTCATCCGGGTTGTACTGCGCGGCCTGGCGATACGACGTAAGGTCGGTATCGGAGGTCACCGGATAGAGGCCGTGGATCGACTCGTGGCATGCCTGACAGGCGATACCTGCGTGCCCCTTAGAGTAGCGCATCAGGCTGTGCTTACCCGGCTGGTTGATCGGGAAGGCAGCTCCACCCTGACCCTCAACAAACGGGGCGGCGTGACAGTCTGCACAGTGCGGGGCACCAGCAGAGAGCCAGTAGTCACGACCATGGGTCGCCGCATCGTAGGGCACAGCGGTCGCGCCGGTGGCACCCTTCGGCAGCTTCAGCGACTTGATATCAACCGCCGGATTGGCCGACAGAGGTACCACGTTGATGTCGCCGTCCGCATCCTTGTTCACCATCGGGCCATTACCCTTAAGGGCGATAACTGCGATGTCGGGAACCAGGCGGTCCTGAGCCCAGGTACGGAGGATTTCCGACTTACCAGGGGTGTCCTCGCCCTTGTCGTTGAGAACCACTTTGGGGTCCATCATCGCCGTCAGCTGTTCCATGCTTACGCCGATACCCTTGGCGATCTCTTCCAGCGACTTGTTACGCAGGGTAGAACCCTCCTGCTTGAAGGCGTTGGTGAGATTGTCTCGCTGGTACAGCTCACGAGTCAGCTGGTTGTGGCAGTTGGTGCACCACAGGCCCTTGCCGCCCTCGTCGGTACCGATCTTGGAGACGTTGTTCTGCAGCCATTCACCGACAGCATTCAGGTGCTCATCGGTTCCCACACCATCGCGATCCTTGTTCGGGTTGGCATGCACGTCACGACCGACGTAGCAACCGCCCTTGGCGTCACGATTGTCACGAGTGGCATAGGCGTTCTTGCCATCCGGGGTGATCGGATAACCTTCCATGCCACCATCCTGACGGTGGGCCGGGTGACAACCCTGACAGGCCGCGGTACGGCCCTGCGAGTCGGGCATCGGCGCCTTGGTCTGGTGAACATTGTGCACGGCCTGGGTCAGCGCCGGGATCAGCTTCTTCTCACCGGTTTTGGGATCCTTGAAGGTCTTCGAGGAGAGCACGCCGATAACGTTGTCCGCGTGACACTTCTGGCACAGCACCGGATCGCCGCCGAGACGGTTAGTCTTGGCACGACTTTTCGGGTTGTAGTTCTTGAGGAACTCGGTACCGTTATGGTCATCGTGCATCTCGAGGATGGAGATTGAAGTTGCCTTGAGGTTGGCAATCCAGTCCGAGGCGCCCAGACCCTTCCAGAACGCACGCTCCTGCTTGTAGAGGGCGTACTTGTCGCCGTTGGCACGGTCGTTAGCGTGGCAGTTGGCGCAGTTCGGCACGTCGATCGGGTTGGTACCGACGAAGGTTACCGGTTTGCCCGAGTGGGAATCGATAACAGGCTTACCACTCTCAGCATCGACCAGGCTTACCCATGCCTCCTGGAACGGTTGGATGTCGCTCTCAACCAGGGTCAGCGGATCCTTGGCAGCGGCTGAGTCGTTAAACGGTGTCAGCGGCAGACCGAGGGCGTCCCAGATACCGGGGTTGGTCAGCAGAATCGGCACATTGTCGAGCACCGGCGACTTGGTGAAGACCTGAGTGCCGTGCTCGCCGGTGTAGTGGAGGGTACCGCCATCGAGCGGACTCGGGACTGCGGCACCGGCCGGACCGTTGTCGCGCGGGATCGGAATCTGAATACCGACGTAAAGCTTCTCGCTGTCCTTGCTGGTGCCCTTCGGGTTGGTGCCCTTCAGGTCCTTATAGACATAGAGATGGGTAAAGTAGGCGTTTGCGACATTCTCGTTGTCGCTGTAGTTGCCATCACCGTTAACGTCGTAGGGCACGTCCCAGTAATGGAGCTTGTTGCCCTCAGCATAGGTGTTATCGACATGGCCGTATGCGAGCTTGAAGCGCTTCCTGCCGTCGACCAGTACGGAGTGATCCTTCTCATCCGACTCGAGCAGCTCCGGATACTTCTTGCGACCCGTCGCAGTCTTGATCACCTGGCTCTGGATTGAGTTGTATGGCGGCAACACGCAGCAGTAGGTGAAATCGAAGCCGGTACAGTGCATACCGAGTTCGTAGTTAATAGTAATGTTGTAGTCGTTCTTGGGCTTGGTCGCTGTAATGGTCCCAGCATCGGCCTCGCTCGACTGTTGTTGCCCCGCGCAACCGGAAATAATCGCTGCAGCCAGGACGGTAAGCATTAGTGGTTGTTTTTTCATAAACCCCCCCCTTACAGATTTCATAACTCCCGAAATGCAGATTACACCCTACAGACGGGACCGTTAACGACACACAAGGGCATGCCGACTACCAACTTAATCGTTCTAATAATTGGGGCAGTCTGCGCATCATATACACACAAATTTAATATGGCAATTAATGTAGGGTTATTTAATAAATCATGAAATTCTTATGCTTATATATTCCTGGTAGTTAGACAGACATTTTCTCCTGTATGTCGCAGGAATATTTCTCTGCCCTCCCCCTCGCGAAGAGGAGGGGCGGTAGAGTGGTGAGCCCCTAAGGCACCACCTTGGTGATGGAAAGGACAATAGATTCGTTTGTGGAGGTGGGAACCCCCTCCAACTCGCCGATGAGGTCACCACTGGCGACCTTGGCCTGGCCGCTCCGAGAGACACGGGCGATGAGGCGCACGCGCTCATGTTTGGAGAGCCTGGCCTGTGGCGACATCGCCATACTGTCATCGAGGGTGACATCGACGGGCAGCTCTTTGACCTGTAGGCGAGAGATGGCCAGTGGCATGGGTATCCCATCCATGGCACGGGCATAGACAAACACCGTCTCCTCCGGGCTGGCCATCGCGGCCAGATCGGGGCTCAGTTCGACATGCACGGTCAGGCTAGCGCCAGCCGGCGACCTCTCCTGGCTGCCAAGTGCCGCCAGCTTCTCGTCAAGGGCGGCAGCATCCGCAGCGCCAAGCTTGCCACGCACCCGGGCGATCAGCGTGCGCACCTCACGTACCTCAGCGCCGCCGGGCTCGAGCAAGGGCAGCAGGCTCATCCAGTAACCAGCGGCTCCGACGTTGTCCCCCTCCTCCTCGGCGATCATGCCGGCTAACCAGAGACCGGTAATATTCCTGGGGTCGAGCTCCAGCGCCCTGTGCACCAGCTCTTTGGGGCGCCCAACCATGCTGCCTTTGTTGATCATCGCCAGGGAGTCCGCCAAAGAGAGCAGGACCACTGGGTGGTCACCAGTCAGGCCAAGCAGCTTTTCATAGACCTTGGCCGCATCGGCATAACGCTCCAGCTTGCTATAGGTGCGGGCAAGCAGGTACCAGCCATCGACATCTTCCGGGTTCTGCTCCAGGCGACTCACCAGACTCGCAATCATCTCGTCGACCGAAGGTGACTTTTGCGCATCACCGCCACCATGGGGCGATGCGCTACTGCCGGCCCCGGCACCGGAAACAGCGGCGTATTCGGGTGCGCCGAGCTGGAAATACATGCCAGTGGTGAACAGCGGGATGAGCACGGCGAGAGTAGCGAGGATGAGACGATCGCCGCCCTGGGTCACGCTCCTGACCTGGGACGATGCTGCCAGGTCACCGGCCAGCACCTTCTCCAGCTCCAGTTTGGCCTGCTCGAACACTGTGTCATCAATGAGGCCCTCACGGCGCTCCTCTTCCAGTTCGGTGAGGCGCTCACGGGCGATGGCGATATTGTGCTCGCGGCTGTCGTCGTTACCGCTAGTACGGCCTCGCCACAGCGCCGGGGCAATCAGAAACAGGGCGAGCAGTACCAGCAGCGCCGCAAGAACAAGGAATGTCGTCATGATTTGTCGTCCTGCTTCAGCAGTTTACCCACCCGCTCCAGTTCAGCCGCATCGACACTGTCGGTCTGTTCGCGGCGCTGGCGACGCACTACACCGATCATGATGAAAATACCGGCAATGAGGATAATGAAGGGCCCCACCCACAACAGCATGGTGGAGGAGCGTACCGGCGGCCGGTAGAGGACGAAGTCACCGTAGCGGTTGACCATGTACTCAATGATGGCCTTATCGTCCATACCGGACTTGACCATCTCGTAGGTCTTCTGGCGCAGGTCCTGGGCCAGCTCCGCATTGGAATCGGCGAGATTCTGGTTCTGGCACACCAGGCAGCGCAGCTCCTCGATGAGGCGCTGGTAGGACTCCTCCTGCTGCCTGGAGTCGAAATCGTGCACCTCGACCTTTGCCTCCGCGCCCAGCGCAACGAGGGAGAGCAGCAGTATCAGGATGTAACGTTTCATGCGCCCTCCGCCTTCAGTTTGCGCAGCAGCGGGAGGATAGTCTCTTGCAGCGACTGCTCGGTGACCGGACCGGTGTGTTTGTGCCGCACCACGCCCTTCTTATCGATGACAAAGGTCTCCGGCACGCCGTACACCCCCCAGTCGATCCCCACCTGACCCCGCAGGTCGTGGGCACTGGCGAGGTAGGGGTTGCCGAAGGAGTTGAGCCAGCCCATGGCGTCACTGGCCTCATCCTTATAGTTAAGGCCGATGATCGGCACCGTCTCAGGCAGCCGTGCCAGCTGCTTAATCACCTCATGCTCGGCACGGCAGGAGGTGCACCAGGAGGCCCATACGTTGAGGATCCATACCCGGCCGGCCATGTCGGCACTACCGATGGTCTGCGACGGGTTGTCGAGCCGCGGCAGGCTGAACTGCGGTGCCGGCTTGTCGATGAAGGGCGAAGGCACCTCGCGCGGATTGAGCGTAAGGCCGACTCCGAGCAGTGCCACCAGCACGGTAAAGATGATCAGGGGAATGGCGTATTTGTTCATGTGGTGGCTCCTGCGCGATTGTCCTCGACCATACGACGGCGGGCGAGCACACGGTAGCGGCGATCACTGGCGGCGAGCAGGCCGCCGAGGGCCATCACCAGACCGGCGAGCCAGAGCCAGCGGACGAACGGCTTGTGGTAGATGCGTAGTGACCAGGCCCCCTTGGCATCCAGTTCCTCACCGATGGCGACGAAGAGGTCACGGAACAGGCCGGCGTCGATGGCCGCCTCGGTCATCGGCATACCGGTGCGGTAGTTACGCTTCTCCGGGTACATCTCCTGGACCAGTTCGCCGTCGCGACTGGCGGTAACATGACCGCGGGAGGCGCTGAAGTTGGGGCCTTCGACCCGCTGCGCCCCGTGGAAGGTGAAGGTGTAGCCACCCATCTCGTAACTCTGCCCCGGCTCCATACGCACATCCTTCTCCGTGCTGTAGAGGGAGGTGAGGGTGACACCGACGACGAAGATCGCCACGCCGAGGTGGCCCAGCACCATACCGTAGTAGGCGCGCGGCAGCCTCAGCAGCCCCTGCCACAGGCTGGGACTATTGACGGTACGGTCTCGCAGACCACGCAGGGTGGTCAGGGTAACCCAGAAGGCCAGCGTCATGCCCACCGCCGCCATCGGCTCGAAGCGTCCCATGATGAGCAGCGGGAAGGCGATGCCAAGTACCACGCTGAGCGCCAGAGAGAGGCGCAATTTGGCAAACAGGCTGCTGCCATCGTCACGCTTCCAGCGCGCCATGGCACCGACGCCGATGAGCGCGGCCAGCGGCAGGGTCAACGGCACGAAGACGCTATTGAAGTAGGGAGGCCCCACCGAGATCTTGCCGATACCGAGGGCGTCGAGGGCGAGCGGATAGAGGGTGCCGAGTAGCACGCTGGCCGCGGCCACCACCAGGATGACGTTGTTGAGCAACAGGCCGGTCTCGCGGGAGACCAGGTCAAACTTGACGTAGCTGCGGATCTGCTGCGCCCGCACCGAGTAGAGCAGCAGCGAGCTGCCCACCACCACGGCGAGGAAGGCGAGGACGAAGACCCCGCGCGCGGGGTCGGAGGCGAAGGCGTGCACCGAGGTGAGCACCCCGGAACGGACCAGGAAGGTACCGAGCAGGCTGAGGGAGAAGGTGAAGATCGCCAGCAGTACGGTCCACGCCTTGAAGGTGCCGCGCTTCTCGGTCACCGCCAGCGAGTGCATTAGCGCGGTGCCGACCAGCCAGGGCATGAACGAGGCGTTCTCCACCGGGTCCCAGAACCACCAACCACCCCAGCCGAGCTCATAGTAGGCCCACCAGGAGCCGAGGGCGATACCCAGGGTGAGGAAGAGCCAGGCGATATTGGTCCACGGCCGCGACCAGCGCGCCCAGGCGGCATCGAGGCGGCCGCCGAGCATTGCCGCAATAGCGAAGGCGAAGGGCACGGCGAAGCCGACATAGCCCATGTAGAGCAGCGGCGGGTGGATCGCCAGTCCCGGGTCCTGCAGCAGCGGATTGAGGTCACGTCCCTCCATCGGCGAGGGTACGATGCGTGCGAACGGGTTGGAGGTGAGCATCATGAACAGCATGAAGCCGACACTGATCATTCCCAGGATGGAGAGCACGCGCACGGTCATCGCATCGGGCACGCTGCGGTTGAAGAAACTCACCACGGAGGTCCATAGCGATAGACACAACGCCCACAGTAGCAACGAGCCCTCGTGCGCCCCCCACACCCCGGAGATGAGGTAGATGGTCGGCAGCTCCGTGTTGGAGTTCTGCGCCACGTAGAGGATGGAGAAGTCGTGGGTGATAAAGGCGTAGGTCAGCAGGCCGAAGGCGATGAGCATAAACAGGGTCTGACCGCGTGCGGCAGGGCGGGCCAGGGCCATCCACGCGGCGTTGCCGCGGTAGACGCCGATGAGCGGCACGCTGGCCTGCACGATGGCCAGGGCCAGGGCCAGGATGAGGGCAATCTGTCCGAGTTCCGCGATCATTTCGCCTCCGCCTGGCCAGCCATATTGGCCATACCTGTGCCCTGGCCCTTCTCCAGCGCCGCGGCCACCTCAGGCGGCATGTAGTTCTCGTCGTGCTTGGCCAGCACCTCGTCGGCGACAAAGACACCGTTGGCGTTGAGCTTACCCTGCGCGATCACCCCCTGCCCCTCGGCAAAGAGATCGGGGAGGATGCCGGTATAGACCACGTTGATCTTCTGTGGGCCATCGGTGACGGTGAAGTGGACATCGAGGCTGCCCTCGCTGCGCTGCACGCTGCCGCTCTCCACCAGCCCGCCGAGGCGGAATACGTGATTCCCCGGTGCCTTACCCTCCTTCACCTCGGTCGGCGAGAAGAAATAGGAGAGGTTGTTGTCCAGCGCGTTGATCACGAAGCCGGAGGCAACGGCCAGCACCGCCAGCCCGGCCACGACCAGCCCCAGTCGCTTGTGGCGTGCCTTCATCGACGCTCCTCCTGATGCATGCGAACGATGCGGCGCAGGCGGGCCTGCACGCCCCGATAGCGGCTGCGCAACAGGATAGGTTCGGCCAGCATCAGCAGCGCGGTCACGCCAAAAGAGCCCCAGACGTAGAGGGCGTAACCGCCCATCGAGAAGAATTCGTTCACACTGTTCATTTAAAGATTTCCTGTACCCAGGTGGTGTTACGCTCCCGCTCCAGGATCACGCAGCGCACCCGGTAGAGGGAGGTGGCAATCGCGTAGGCCCAGAAGGCAAAGGTCATGATCAACATGGTGATCAGCATGGTGCTGCCCATGGAGGAGCCTTTCATGCTTATAGACGCCCCCTGATGCAAAGTGTTCCACCATTTCACCGAAAAATAGATGATGGGGATATTCACCACCCCGACCAGCAGCAGGATCGCCCCCGCCCTGTCGGCACGGCGTTTGTCATCGATGGAGCCCTGCAGGGCGATATAGCCCATATAGAGGAACAGCAGGATCAGCTCCGAGGTCAGGCGTGCATCCCACACCCACCAGGTCCCCCACATCGGCTTGCCCCAGAAGGCGCCGGTCCACAGGGAGAGGAAGGTGAACATCGCCCCGGTCGGGGCCAGGGCGTTGGCCATCATCGCCGAGAGACGGGTGTTGAAGATAAGCCCGATGGCCGCCCAGGCGGCCATGACCATATAGATGAACATCGACATCCACGCCGCCGGGACATGCACGAAGATGATGCGGTAGCCCTCGCCCTGCTTATAGTCGGTCGGAGCGACGAAGAAACTCATATAGAGGCCGACCGCGCTCAACAACAGTGCCGCTACGGTGAACCACGGGATTAGTCTACCGGCCAGGGGGTAAAAGGTGGCGGGTGAAGAGAATTTGAACCAGTTAAGCAATCGACTACTCATCGCCTTGTCTATCGTAATTTACTTATTATTTAAAGTGTTAAGACTCCAACCCAGGGCAATCCATTGCGAGCGGGTAATCGGATCACCATACCACTATTTCACTACTCAATCGAAACCTTTAGTGCCGCCGAGGTAGCCAGCGGCGCGAAGAAGAGCGACAGCATCCCAAAGGCGGCCAGCAGCGACAGGTGGCCCTCGCCACCCAGGCCGGAGATATCCGCCTCCACCGCACCGGCGCCGAAGATCAGTACCGGAATATAGAGCGGCAGCACCAGCAGCGCGATCAACACCCCGCCGCCGCGCAGCCCCAGGGTCAACGCCGCACCGATGGCACCCACCAGGCTCAGTATCGGCGTCCCGATCAGCAGTGTGGTGACCAGCGTGGCCAGTGCCTCGAGGGAGAGGTCGTACTGCAGCCCGAGTATTGGTGACATCACCACCAGCGGCAGCCCGGTGACCAGCCAGTGGGCAATCACCTTGCCCAGCACCAGCAGAAAGACCGGCTGCGGGGTGAGCATCATCTGCTCCAGGGTGCCGTCGGCATAGTCATTGGCAAACAGCTTCTCCAGCGCCAGCATCGAGGCCAGTAGCGCCGCGACCCAGACCACACCGGGGGCGATGAGGCGCAGGGTGTCGAGCTCAGGCCCAATCCCCAACGGGAACAGGCTGACGGTGATAACGAAGAAGAACAGGGTAGTAAAGACATCGGTACGGCGGCGCATCGCCAGCAACAGGTCGCGGCGCACCACCCAGAGCAGGGCATTAATCATCGCTTCCCCCCGGCGCTCCCAGTCGCAGACGCTGTATCGCCTCCTCCATCAGCCCCACGGCCTGGTGGGTAGTCAGGATGACCATACCGCCAGCGGCAACATGCTCCCGTATCACCCCCTGCAACTCCTCCACCGCCGCCACATCGAGGGCGACGAAGGGTTCATCCAGCACCCAGATGGCGGCTCGACTCAACAGCAGCCGCGCCAGCGCGACACGCCGTTTCTGCCCCTGGGAGAGGTAGCGGGTAGGCAGGTCCTCGAAGCCGCGCAGGCCGATACGCGACAGGGCATCCCATGCCTCATCTTCACCGATGGTGGCACCGTCCAGGGTGGCGGCAATACGCAGGTTCTCGATGGCGGTGAGTTCCTCCTTGATGCCGGGACGGTGGCCAATGTAGAGCAGCTCGCGGCTGTACTCCTCGGCAAGCTTGCGGATCGACTCGCCGCGCCAGCGAATCTCCCCCTCGGTCGGCTCGATCAAACCGCATAGCATGCGCAACAGGGTGGTCTTGCCGGTGCCGTTACGGCCCTCGACAAGGAGGACCGTTCCCGCCTCGATCTGGAAGTCTAACTGTTGAAACAGTTCCCGATCACCTCGGGTAGAACAGAGCCCTCGAACCTCCAAATTCGAGCGCTCCGCAGGTCTATTCTGGGTCACCATAAGGCCTTATCTAATTTTTTGTTACAGGCTACACCTAGTACGACACCCGGCTCAACCGCTATCACTACAACTCCCGCACCATATCGGCGCGTACGCAGCGCAACACCTCGTAGGGGAACTCCCCCTCCAGCGCTTCGAACACCGGCTTGAGGCGCTTGCCGCCATCGTTGTGCTCGATGGCAAAGCGGATCGCCTCCAGCTGATTCTCGGCCAGAGCCACCACCTCGGTCAGCACCACCTCACCACGCTCTATCCCCCTGGCCAGGTGGCTATAGATAGTGGTGGCCCTAATGCCGCGCTGGGCGGCGATCGCCGCCACATCCATGCCGAGACGGAACAGCTGCAGGGTCTCCTCCTCGCTGTCGCCGCGACTGTCATCCTCGAAGTTGCGGTATTCGTTGAGCACATCGAGGAAGGCCTCGCCATAGGCCTCCAGCTTCTTCTCGCCGACGCCTGAGATATTACCCATCTGCGACAGGCTCTCGGGGCGGTTCTCCACCATCTCCGCCAGGGTGGCGTCGTGGAAGATCATATAGGCGGGGATCCCCTGCTCGTCGGCCAGCTGCTGGCGACGCTCGCGGAGCGCCTGCCACAGCTTGCCCTGCCCCTGCCCGGCAAAGGGGTTGGCCTTGCGCTCGCGGCTCCTGCTCGCCTTTTTGCGCGACAGCTTGCGTAGCTGCAGCGACTCATCGCCGCGCAACACCGGGCGGCTCGCCTCGGTGAGGTGCAGGCCGCCGTGCCCCTCCAGGTCCACCGCCAGCAGGCCACGGGCGATGAGCTGGCGATAGAGGTCGCGCCACTCACTCTGATTCAGTTCGGTGCCGATGCCGAAGGTGCTCACCTGGTCATGGCCGAAGCGCTGCATGCGCTCGTTCGACTTGCCCAGCAACACATCGACCAAATAACTGACGCCGAAGCGCTGGCCGGTACGGTGGACGCAGGAGAGTGCCTTCTGCGCCGCCACGGTGGCATCCCAGGTCTCGGGGGGCTCCAGGCAGGTATCGCAGTTGCCGCAGGGCTCGGTCAACTCGTCACCAAAGTAGCGCAGCAGCGCCTGACGGCGGCAGCTGGTGAGCTCGCACAGGCCGAGCATGGCGTCGAGCTTATGGCGCTCGATGCGCTTAATCTGCTCCGGGGCGTCGGAGTTTGCCTGCATCTGCTTCAGGGTAATCACATCCTGCAGGCCGTAGACCATCCAGGCATTGGAGGGCAGGCCGTCGCGCCCGGCACGCCCGGTCTCCTGGTAGTAGGCCTCCAGCGACTTGGGCAGGTTGAGGTGGGCGACGAAACGCACGTCGGGCTTGTCGATGCCCATACCGAAGGCGATGGTGGCGACGATGATCACCCCCTCCTCGCGCAGGAAGCGCTGCTGATTGCGCTGGCGCACCTCGGCAGGAAGCCCGGCATGGTAGGGCAGCGCCACCAGTCCCTTCGACTCCAGCCAGGCGGCCACCTCCTCCACCCTTTTTCGGGAGAGGCAGTAGACGATGCCCGCCTCCCCCTCGTGTTCGTTACGGATGAAGCGCAGCAGGCGGTCGCGGGCGTTGCCGCTGTTCTCGCTAATGCGGTAGCGGATGTTGGGGCGGTCGAAACCGCTGATGAACTGCTCGGCACCACCGAGGGCCAGTCGCTCGATAATCTCGCGCCGGGTGGCGCTATCGGCGGTAGCGGTGAGGGCGATGCGCGGGATATGGGGGAAGCGCTGGTGCAACACGGAGAGTTGCACATACTCGGGGCGGAAGTCGTGCCCCCACTGGGTGACGCAGTGGGCCTCATCGATGGCAAACAGCGCCACCGGGATCTGCTCGATCAGCTCCAGGGTGCGCGGCAGCATTAACCGCTCGGGGGCGATGTAGAGCAGGTCGAGTTCGCCGCGGTGCAATTGCGCCTCGACCTCGCGCACCTCGTCCAGCCCCAGGGTGGAGTTGAGGAAGGCGGCACTCACGCCGTTCTGGCGCAGGGCGTCGACCTGGTCCTGCATCAGGGCAATCAACGGCGAGACGACGATGCCGACGCCGGGGCGGAGCATCGAGGGGATCTGGTAGCAGAGCGACTTGCCGCCACCGGTGGGCATCAATACCAGGGCGTCGTCGCCGCTGCTCAACTGCTCGATAATCGCCTGCTGCTGGCCGCGGAACGACTCGTAACCGAAGACGCTCTGCAACACCTGCAGGGCGGAGGATGGGGGGACTTGATTCATCGGGGGATCATTTCATACCCACGGGGTGGAGGGAAGCGGCGCCAGTCTGCTCTCGCACCTCCACTCTGCTCCCATCCAACCCCTTATCGCCACTTAGCGCAACCACACACGCATGGTCAATACGGTGGAAATTGACTATAACTTTCCTCCACGCCCTGATCAGGGGGCAAGGAGCTATCGATGTGTTGACCCGGCAACACCCCAACATGGGCAGTAGTGAGCGTGACACCCCCATCTGGCGCAAAGGCACGCCACAGCAACTATCAGCCGTAATGGCCGTATCCGTCGTCACGGTGCTGGTGGTCGCCATATGGCTGTTATATGAGGTCAGCCTGGAACAGCAGCGCCAGCGCCTGGTGGAGATAACACAGAGCCGTGCCCGCCTGATCGAGGCCATCTCCCACCATGAATCCGGCGACCAACTGCTGACCGGCCACGACGAGACCCTTGAACAAATAACGGCGGCCCACAGCCAGTTTGCCGGCTTTGGCAAGACCGGCGAATTCACCATGGCCAAGCGAACAGGGGACAATATCCAATTCCTGCTACGCCATCGCCACACCAACATGGAGATGCCACCACCGGTTCCTATCGATGGCAAGATAGCCGAACCGATGCGCCGGGCCCTGCGGGGCGAGTCTGGTACCCTGGTCGGCCTGGACTACCGCGGAGTCAGGGTCCTGGCCGCCCATGAGCCGATCAAGCACGACAACTGGGGCATTGTCGCCAAAATCGATATGGCCGAACTGCGAGCCCCCTTCATCAAGGCGGCCATCTTTACTACCTTTGCCGCAGCGATAATTATCGTCCTGGGCAGCCTGGGAATCCGCCGCCTGCTGGCCCCCCTGATGCAGCAGATGCAGGACGACCGCGAATACCTCCATACCTTGGTTAAACACAGCCCCATCGGGCTCGCGCTGTGCCAGATGGACGGCAAACTGATCGATGCCAACCCCGCCTTTGAGGCCATCATCGGACGCTCCCTGGAAGAGGCCCGCAGCTTGAGCTACTGGGATATCACCCCCGACAAGTACGCCATGGAAGAGGCGGCGCGGTTGCGGCAACTTGAGCAGACGGGCGAGTACGGCCCCTACGAAAAGGAGTACATTCACAAGGAGGGGTATCTGGTACCCGTTCGACTATCAGGAAAAATCATTCTTCAGAACGGCCAACGCTATATCTGGTCCAGTGTCGAGGATATCAGTGACCGGGTCTATGCCGAAAAGCGGCTACGCCAGGCCGCGACCGTATTCGACAACACCGACGAAGGGATCGTCATTAGCGATGAAAACAACCATATCGTTATGGTAAACAACGCCTTTAGCGAAATCACAGGATATTCCGAAACGGAGGTACTTGGTCAGAACCCTCGCTTGCTGCAATCGGGCAAACACGACCAACGGTTCTATATGGAGATGTGGCAACAGTTAGCGGAAGAGGGGCACTGGCGCGGCGAAATGTGGAACCGCCGCAAGGACGGTTCGCCCATTCCGGTGTGGCAGCAGATCTCAGTACTCAAAGACCAGGAGGGAAAAATCAGTAACTACGTATCCACATTCAGCGATATCAGTGAACTCAAGGAAGCCGAACAACAACTGGCTAGACTGGCCAACCATGATGAACTGACCGGCCTGCCAAACCGGCTCTTTTTCAAGGGGCAGATAGAGAAGAGCCTGCAATCAGCAAAGAGACACCAACACCGGGTGGCACTACTCTATCTTGACCTGGACGAATTCAAGCCAATCAACGACACCTATGGCCACGAGGCCGGTGACCTGGTCCTCAGGCAGGTGGCAGAGCGGCTCCAACACTGCGTGCGTGAGGAAGACACCGTGGCACGTGTCGGCGGTGACGAGTTCGTAATCATACTTGAGCAGGTTCACGGCCCGGACGACGCCTCACTGGTGGCGAAGCACCTCATATCAACCGTTACCCAACCCCTGCAACTGCCTGAAACGGTGCTGCAACCAGCCACCAGTATCGGGATCGCCATCTACCCCGACGATGCCGAGTCGGTCAGCGAACTACAGAAGGCCGCCGATCGGGCCATGTACCGGGCTAAACAGGAGGGGAAAAACCGCTACGAATTCCATACCCATCACCTGTAGCGGCCCCCCCATCCATGGCGTATACTCAATCCCCGTGGGGGGATTAACGATGGCGGTTGTTCACGATCTACATCAAAATCCCAGCCGAGATGTCTAGTGCATTCTGGGGCATAGCGGACGTTATTAGTTAAGAAACAAGAAGGTATAGATCATGGCAACAGGAACAGTTAAGTGGTTTAACGACGCCAAGGGCTTTGGCTTCATCACCCAGGACGACGGCGGCCCCGATGTGTTCGCCCACTTCAGCGCGATTAAGGCCGAGGGCTTCAAATCCCTCGCCGAAGGGCAGAAGGTCTCCTACGATGTAGAAGAGGGCCCCAAGGGGCTGCAGGCGGCGAATATCGTCCCTCAGTAACCGCCTCGCGTAGCGTCGAAGAGCCCCGCCCCGTGCGGGGCTTTTTGTTTTCACACTAAAAAAGGTAGAGATCATGGCAAAAGGTCTGGATAAACACCGCGCGCGCCTCGATGCGCTCAGCGCCTTCGGCAAGGACCTGGCACGACGCGCCAAGAGCCACTGTGAGATGTGCGGCGCCGGCGGTACCAGCCTGCAGATCCACGAAGTCCCGCCGGTGGCTGCCGAGCCCGAATTCGAGCACTGCATCATGGTGTGCGACAGCTGCAAGGAGCAGCTGGACAACCCCAGGCGGATGGAGCCCGATCACTGGCGCTGCCTCAATACCGCGGTGTGGAGCGAGGTACCCGCGGTACAGGTGATGGCGGTCGCCACCCTCAGGCGCCTGGCCGCACAGCCCTGGGCCGCCGAGCTTGAGGAGCAGCTCTACCTCACCCCCGAGGTGGAGCAGTGGCTGGCCGCGATGGAGTGAAGGAAGAATGATGAGATTCCGTATCCTCCCCGTTACCCACTACCAGCAGAACTGCTCACTCGTCTGGTGCGACATCACCAGGCAGGCCGCCCTCATCGATCCCGGCGGCGAGCCGGAGCGGCTGCTGCAGGCCGTCGACGAGGCGGGGCTGACACTGGCCATGGTACTGCTCACCCACGGCCACCTGGACCATGTCGGGGCCGCCGCCGAGATCGCCGCCCAGCGCCAGGTGCCAATTATCGGTCCCCACCAGGCCGATGCCTTCTGGCTGGAGACTCTGCCGCAGCAGGCGGAGATGTTCGGCTTCCCCCCCACTGAAACCCTAAGCCCCACACGCTGGCTCAACGATGGTGAGAAGGTGCAACTGGGCGCGCTTACGCTGCGGGTCTACCACTGCCCCGGCCACACCCCCGGCCATGTGGTCTTCTACAGCCCAAAAGGCGACACCGTCTTCGTCGGCGACGTGCTGTTCCACGGCTCCATCGGCCGCACCGACTTCCCGCAGGGTGACCATCAGGCCCTGCTCGACAGCATCAGCAACCAGCTGTTTCCACTGGGGGATGAGGTGGTGGTGGTGCCGGGACACGGTCCCAATACCACCGTGGGCGAGGAGCGGCTACACAACCCCTTCCTGGCGGGGTAAGAGTTACGCTTATATCTCTATAGCAAATACCCATTAGACAAAATCGTACACGGCGCTAACCTAGCCGCCGATATAACAATCCAATCACATTGAGGAGACCCCCATGAGGCTGATTCTGTTAGGCGCACCCGGCGCCGGTAAAGGTACCGTTGCAAAGATGCTCACCGCCCTGGACGGCTCTGTCCAGATCTCCACCGGCGACATCCTGCGCGGCGCCGTCAAGGAGGGCACCGAGCTGGGCAAAAAGGCCAAGGGCTTTATGGATGCCGGCGACCTGGTTCCCGACGACCTGATTCTCGACATCATGGGCGAGCGCCTGCTGGAGGACGACTGCAAGGCGGGCTTCCTGCTCGACGGTTTCCCCCGCACCATCCCCCAGGCCGAGGCGCTGAAGGGCATGCTGGCCAAGCTGGGTATCGAGCTCGACGCCGCCGTTAACCTGGACGTGCCGCGTGATGTGATCCTGGATCGCCTCACCACCCGCCGCACCTGCTCCAACTCAGAGTGCCAGGAGATCTACAACGTCAAGTCCAAGCCGAGCAAGGTAGAGGGCATCTGCGACAAGTGCGGCAGCCCCACCATCCAGCGCGACGACGAAACCGAAGAGGCCATCTCCAAGCGCCTCGACACCTTCAACGAGCAGACCGCACCGCTGGTCGGCTTCTACGAGGGCGAGGGTTTGCTGCTTAGCGTCAACGCCACCTCCAGCGACACCGTGGTAGCGGCGATTAAGGAAAAGGTCGGCCTCTAAGACTGAGCCTGAACACAAAAAAAGGCCGGTGGCGAAAACCACCGGCCTTTTTTTGTTTTATCCAGGCTATTTCTTCTTCGCCTTTTTCTTCCCCTTCTCAGGCTTCTTGGACTTTTTCTTGCCAGCCTTCTTTTCGGCCTTCTTCTTTTCGGCTTTCTTGGCCTTCTTCTTTTCTACTTTTTTCGCCTTCTCCTTTTTCAGCTTTGCCTTCTTGGCCTTCTCCTTTTTCAGTTTGGCCTTTTCCTTCTTCAGCTTCGCCTTCTTGGCCTTCTTCTTCTCCAGCTCCTTCTCTTGCTTCGACTTCTTCTTCATCTTCGTCTCCTGTGTTGACTGACTTTGCTCCTCCACATCCACCACCATCCCGGCGGCGGCATCCAGAACCTTGCGTGCACGCCCATCGCTAAACCCGGGGGCGGAGACGAGTACATCCAGCCCCGCCTCCAACAGCGCCTCGGCCGTGGTAATGTCCAGCTTTGCCAGGTACTCCGCCGTCTTCGGGCCGAGCCCCGGGATCTCGATTACTGCAATGCTCATCGACTCCTCCAAAATACCTACCCCAATCCTGTAAGTGTAGAAGGAAAAAACCGACCTGCACTTTGCGCCTACATGCCCCCCTCTTTGGCCATGCATGCCAGACGCTTCGTAACACACTCGGCACGACAGGCGGCCACCTTGATGTCAGAGTTAATATGGCGCACACCACACCAGTTGCTACAGATATCGGCCTGCAAGCCGCAACTGCCCCACAGGGGGACGGTGACAAGTGCAACCACAACCACGAATATCGAAATAATTATTAGCCTGATCATGCCCACCTCCGCTTACACCATAATTGTTTCAGTATAGGCACTGAGTGGACGCTAATACGGCCATCAAAACGGCAACAGAATTAGCCAATATTTATTGTGGTGTTCCCCACAAAACAGGGGTATAGTCGGAGGCGCATGCCGTTGGTATGCAACTTATATTTATTGTTTATTAGAAGGTTTTAGTTTTATGGCTACAGGTACCGTTAAGTGGTTTAACGACTCAAAGGGTTTTGGTTTTATTTCACAGGCCGATGGCGGCGACGATGTGTTCGTTCACTTCAGCGCAATTCAGGGCACCGGCTTTAAGAGCCTGGCAGAAGGTCAGGCGGTAAGCTTCGACCTGGAGCAGGGCCCCAAGGGGCTGCAGGCGAGCAACGTCGTGCCCCAGTAAACCACTAGCGGTTTACCTAAAAAGAACCCCGCTTAGGCGGGGTTCTTTGCGTTTGGGGTATCTATTCTTCTCCGTGCCAGTAGCTATATAACCCCAGCACCGCACCGGGTAGTAGCTCCACCCACTGTTCATACTCATCATCATCCATCTGCGGCTCTTCATCGCTGTTGAGCAGCGCCAGTTGGGCCATCGGCGCGAGCAGGTTCTCCTCTGCCTTTGGCAGTTCGTCCCACTCGGACTGGGCACTCTCCACACCGAGCATGAAACCGAAGCACCACCCCTCGTAGGCGACCACCACGGTGCCATCCTCCTCCTCGACCTCCACCGCCAGCGGTTCGAAGTCGCGCCCCGCCTTCAGCGTGGCCTCGATGTCCCGATAGAGACGCTGCATCAAACCCACAAGTTGCTGCTGCTGCGCCGCATCGGCGAAACGCGGCTCACCCCAGGCAACATCCAGCCACTCCGCCTCTTCCATTGCCTGAGGGCCCACCAGCAGCGCGGTAAGGAAGCCGTGGACCTCGTCAACCGAAAGCACATCGTCATCACAGGCATCGGAGAGCAGGAACTCGTCCAGTTCGGCCAGCTCTTCGTCATTCAGGTGGGGGGTATTGGTGGACATGGGCAGACTCCGCATGGGTTGGAAAGTGCGAGCATAGCCTATTCGACTATCAACTAGAATGGTGGCGGCGACTCAAACGCCAACGCCTCATTAGTGACGGGGTGGCGAAATTGCAGTCGTGTCGCGTGCAGTAGCAAACGCTCTGCCATCTTGAGCGCCTCGCCATTGGCGTGGAGGGGCGCATAGAGCGGGTCGCCGAGAATGGGGTGGCCCATGGCGAGCATATGCACCCGCAGCTGGTGCGAGCGCCCGGTAACGGGGCTGAGCAGCAGGCGACTACGGTCAGCTTCCCTCTCGATCACCTCCCAGCGTGTCAGCGACGGTTTGCCCTGCTCCCAGTCCACCTTCTGCCGTGGCCGGTTGGGCCAGTCGCAGATCAGCGGCAGGTCGACTTCACCGCGCCCCTCCGCCACCACGCCATACACCACCGCGATGTACTGCTTGTCCACCTCACGCTCCTGGAACTGGCGGCTCAGCGCCCGGTGTGCCGCCTTGTTACGCGCCACTACCATCAGCCCCGAGGTCTCCCAGTCGAGACGGTGCACCGCATGCACCTCACCGTACTCCGCCGCCAGACGGCTTAGCAGGCAGTCCTGCTTATCAGGGCCGCGACCGGGCACGCTGAGCAGCAGCGTCGGCTTATCGGTCACGATGAGCTCGTCATCGAGGAAGTGAAGCGGAAGAGACATGAACGGAAGGCGAGTCAATGGAAGCAAAGCACCATTCTACCCGCACTGATAGAAAGATGCCCGCCGGGTGAATCAGGTCTCGCCACTTTTGTGAAACCAGTCCCCCCCATCAGGCCAATACCATCACAGCGATCACCACACACACCGCAAGCCGTGACATCTGTGAAAGGGCTCACACCGCCCCGCCATCTGGTCTGCTTTCATTAGCCACACGCAAGAATGAAAAGGTTTGTCCGGGATGACGCACACAGCCCCCCCTCAGCACGGTTTTACCCTTATCGAACTACTGGTCACCCTGGCCGTAATGACCACCGTGCTCGGCATCGGCATTCCCAACATGCAGCAGTTCATTCGCGACAGTCGCACCACTACGCAGACCAACGACCTGGTTACCCTCATCAACCTGGCTCGCAGCCAGGCGATCCACGAAGGCCACCGTAGCGAGCTCTGCGTCAGTGCCGACCAAACAGGTTGCAGCAACGGCAGCTGGGCCGACGGCTGGCTGGTGTGGGTGGATCGCAACGACAACGGCACACTCGATGCCGATGAGGTCACCCGCATCGGCGGCGCCATCAAACAGCACACCGCCACCGCTTCGCGCAACAGTGCGAATGCCGCCTTTACCACCATCGCCTTCCTGCCAACCGGTTTTGCCGACCTGGGGAACGGTATCGTCTTCGCCGACATCACCCTGAAGCCGCACCAGTGCAGCGGTGAGAGGGGACGCCGCATCACCGTCAATGCCAGTGGGGCGATCAAGTCCCAGCGCAACAGCTGCATAGGCTAGTGCGATGACTACCCAGTCAGGCCGACACGCTCACGGTTTCACCCTTATCGAGGTGCTGGTCACCGTGCTGGTACTCTCTCTCGGCCTGCTCGGCCTGGCGGGGATGCAGCTAAACGCCCTCAAGAGCAGCCACGGCTCGCAGCTGCGCAACCAGGCCAGCGCCCTCAGCTACGAGATAGGCGAGCGCATACGCAGCAACCGATCCGCCGCCGAGGCCGGCCACTACGATATCGCTCTCGCGGAGCTCCCCGCCTCGCTCCCCGACTGTGAGGCCCAGCTCTGTTTGGCTAGCGAAATGAGTGCCTACGACCTGGGCCAGTGGAAGACGGCCCTAACCAATCAGCTGCCAGAAGGCGACGGGGCCATTAGCCGAAGCGGCAGGCTGGTGACGGTTCTGGTGTTCTGGGACGAGCGACGTAGTGGCGCCGGTGGCAGCGACTGCGACCCCAGCGTCCCGGACAGCATGGCCTGCTTCGAGATGAGCTTTATCCCATGAGCAGCCAGGAGTCACGGCGACTGCCGCGGGCACAACACGGCTTCAACCTGGTGGAGCTGATGGTGGCGCTGGTGATCGGCCTAATGTTGCTCGCCGGCGTGTTGCAGATCTTCCTCGGCAGCAAGAAGACCTTTCAGATGCAGGAGGAGCTGGGGCGAATACAGCAGGAGTCGCGCTTCGCCCTCGATACCCTGTCGCGAGAGCTGCGCATGATCGGCTACCAGGGCTGTGGCGGCAGCACCACCCTTGCCCCCAATGTGATCGCCGATAACGACGGCGACGGCGTCGCCGATCTGGTGTTCAGCGCCGATATGCTGGTAGATGGTTTCGATGATGGCAACGGCTGGTTCAATCCCACGGCCATTGCCCGGGTGGCGGGCAGCGACGTCATCGACTTTCGCTACAGCGACGGCAATGGCGCACACCTTACCGGCAACATGGCCAGCGACAACGCCAACGTACAGCTGAGCCACGACCCCGACAACCTGCAGGCGGGGGACATCCTTATGATCTCCGACTGCCTCAACGCCGACATCTTCGCCGCCACCTCGGTATCTCAGTCGAGCGGCAACAGCCGGGTCACCGTGGCCCACGCCAATAACCGCAACCTGGATAACCGCCTGAGCAAGGCCTACGGCCCAGATGCCATGGTGATGCGAGTGCGCCACCAAAGCTATTTTGTCGGCACCGAGGGGGGCCAGCCCGGGCTCTACCGCATCGATATCGACGGTACGCCGCTACGCATGGTGGAGGGGGTGGAGGGGATGCGTGTGCTCTACGGTGAAAACACCGATGGCAACAACAAACGCACGGTCAACACCTACAACAGCGCCACGGATGTCCTCGACTGGTCGCGGATCGTGGCCCTGCGCGTGGCCCTGCTGCTGCGTAGCGACAACGCCATAGCCGATGACCCGCAACCCTATCAATACCGCTACTTTGCCGATAACGCGCCGGCAGACCGTTTCCTGCGGCGCGAGCTGGTGCTCAACATCAACCTGCGAAACCGCATGCCATGAGGAACCGGAAGATGCAGACCCACCCAAAGCGGCAGCAGCAGGGGGCCGCCCTCATCGTCAGCCTGCTGGTACTGACGATATTGAGCCTGCTCAGCATCAGTGCCATGCAGAGCGCCACCCTGCAGGAGCAGATGAGCGGACACCTGCGCGACAGCCAGCTTGCCTTCGAGTCGGCCGATGCCGCGTTGCGCGATGCCGAGCAGTGGCTGGATGCGCAGTCGGCCATCCCCTCCCCTTGCGGCAGCGTGGCGGGCGGCTGTGCACTCTTCGCCCCCTCGGCCCTGACGGCGCTGGAGGGCAGCAACGGTAAAAACTGGTGGAGCAGCCGCGATGCACTGTGGTGGCAACAATACGGCCTCGAGTTTGCCAGCGCCGGGCAGGAGCTGAGGCAAAACGCCGAGGACCCCCATACCGTCATCGAAGAGCTGGCGCGGGTACCGGACAGCCTGGTGGTCGGGGTGGCGCCGCAGAGCAGTCGGGTCTACTACCGCCTCACCGCCCGCGGTGTCGGCGGCAGCCCCTCGGCACAGACCATCGTACAGAGCACCTTCGTCAAACAGGGCGACTAACCATGAACGCTAAACCGACACAACTGAGTATCGCCCTGGCTGCGGCCCTCATCGCCGGCGGCCTCAGCGCCGCCCCACTGAGCCTGAGCGACACCCCGCTCTACCTCGGCAACCGGGTCGATCCCAACGTCTTTTTCGAGCTCGACGACTCCGGCTCCATGGACTGGGAGATCCTCACCACCCGCCACTGGCACTACTGCGCCTATACCACCGCCGGCTGCGGCTGGGAGATCGATAACGGCCTGTGGCGCAGCCATACCGGTACTGCTTACCGCTACTTCGAATACCTCTACCCGAATAGCGACAACGCCTACAGCAACGGCTGCGACAGCGGCCGCGAGGCGCTCTACGCCTGTAATGCGACACTGAGCAGCAACACCCCCTTCCTCAACGACTGGCGCATCCTCTCCAGCGACCTCAACGTGCTCTACTTCAACCCCGCCATCGACTACACCCCGTGGGCGGGCCCCTGCCTGAGCGACGGCAGCCCCTGCGCCGATGCCGTCTTTGGCAGCGCCCCCAGCGACCCACGCGAAGGCAGCAGCGGTTATGCCCTGCAACGGAACCTGAGCGGCTTCAGCTTCGAGCGGTGGCAGGACGATCGCGGCTACGATGGCGCATCCCCCACTCCCGGCAGTGCCAATGCAATCCCCAACGGGCAGGTCGACCTGTGGGACAGCCACCACCGCATCACCGTCAATGCCAGTGATGTCACCGTCACCAGCACCAGCTACGCCCCCGACGCCAGCGGGCTCAACCCCAGCGTCACCACCACGACGGTGGCTGACGGCGGCACCCTGCCGGACGGCAGCCCCCTGAATCTCGCCGCCCTCAAGCAGAATATCGCCAACTGGTACAGTTACCACCGCAAACGTGCCTACGTCGCCAAGTCCGCCATCGCCGCCGTGATTCAGGGACGCCCCGACTTCCGCTACGGCCTGAGCGTAATCAACCGGTCCAGTTCCCTGTTCCGTGAGGTACCGGCAGCGGGGCTCAGCGATCACAGCGCCCACAACAACACCCTGCTCACCAGCCTGTTCGATTTCAACTGGCCCGCCGCCGGCACGCCGCTACGCCGGGGGCTGGAGAATGTGGGACGCTATTTCGACAGCTACGACGGCAACCCAAACCTGGGGCGCACCGACCCCATCATCGACAGCTGCCAGAAGAGTTTCGCCATCCTGTTGACCGACGGCTACTGGAACGGCAGTGCGCCACTCGGCTCCGCCATCGCCGATAACGATGCCGACGGCATCAACGACACCTTGGCCGATGTGGCCCGCTATTACTACAGCAAGGACCTCAGCCCGTTTGCCGATGAGGTACCCGCCGACCCCTTCGACAGCGCCTCGCATCAGCACCTGAGCACCTTTACCGTCGCCTTTGGGGTAGAGGGCAACCTCAGCGACAGCGACAACGACGGCTGGCCCAACCCGCCGCTGGCCAGCGGCGACAACTGGGGCGACCCGGCCAGCTGCAGCGACTGTCCGCAGAAGATCGACGACCTGTGGCACGCCGCCTATAACAGCCGCGGCACCTACATCTCCGCCGACACCCCGGACGCCGTCACCGAGAGCCTGCAGGCGGCACTCAGCAACATCACCAACCGTATCAGCTCCGCCGCCTCGGTCAGCCTCAACTCAAGCCAGCTACAGACCGACAGCATCGCCTTCCAGGCCCGCTTCGATAGCGGTGACTGGCACGGCGAGTTGCTCGCCTATCCGCTGGCGGCGGATGGCAGCGTCGCCGCCAGCCCACTGTGGAATGCCGCCGAGGCGATCCCGGCGGCAGCGAGCCGTACCCTCATCACCTTCAACGGCAGCCAGGGGATCCCCCTGCGCTGGAACAGCCTGGCTACGGCACAACAGAACGCCCTCAACACCCATGTCAGCGGTACGGTCGATGGCCTGGGCGTACAGCGCCTCGACTACCTGCGCGGCGACAGCAGCCTGGAGGCCCGCTTCAACGGCCCCTTCCGCTCGCGCCCGCAATCGGTTCTGGGGGACATCGTCCACTCCTCGCCGGTCTATGTCGGCGCCCCCGCCTTCCACTACCCCGATAACTGGGGTAGCGGCGCCGCGGAAAACTGCAGCGGCTGCGGCTATTCGCAATTTAAGGCCGCCCATGCCGCGCGCCTGCCGATGGTTTACGTCGGGGCCAACGACGGCATGCTGCACGGCTTTGCCGCCACCGCCGCCGACAACGGCAGTGAGAAGCTGGCCTATCTTCCCGCCACGCTGCTGCCCAGTCAGAACGCCCTGACCAGTCCGGACTATACCCCTCGATATGGCGTCAACGGCACGCCCACCGCGGGCGATGCCTTCTTCTCCGCTGACAACAGCTGGCACACGCTACTGCTGGGGGGACTCAATGAGGGGGGGCGCGCCATCTACGCCCTGGACATCACCAACCCTGCCACCTTCAGCGAGGGCAATGCCGCCGCCACCGTACTGTGGGAGTTCAACAGCAATGATGACCCCGACCTCGGCTACACCTTCAGCCAGCCGGTGATCGTGCGCCTGCGGCACGGCCACTGGGCCGCCGTCTTCGGCAACGGTTACAACAATGATGGCAGCGGCCACGCGGTACTATTCGTGCTCGATATCGAGACCGGGCAACTGCTGAAAAAGATCGACACTGGCAGCGGCTCCGCTGCCAGCCCCAACGGCCTCTCCAGCGTGGCACCGGTGGACAGTGACGGCGACTATATCGTCGATACCCTCTACGCCGGCGACCTGCAGGGACAGCTGTGGAAATTCGACCTCTCTGCCTCCCAGCCCAACAGCTGGTCCATCGATGGTCTGGGGGGCGGTCCAACCCAGCCGCTGTTCAGCGCCACCAACGGTGCCGGCCAGCCCCAGCCCATCACCAGCCGCCCCGAGGTGGGACGCGGGCCGGGTAATCGCGACCTGATGGTCTACTTCGGCACCGGCCGCTACCTGCAACACAGCGACCTCGCCAACAGTGAGATGCAGAGCTTCTACGGCATCATCGACCGCGGCACGGCGATCGGCGGTCGTGGCACCCTGCTGCAACAACAGATCACCTTCCAGGGGGTACACTCCGGCTACGAGCTCCGCTCTAGCACCAACCACTTCCTCCTGGCCCAGCACGATGGCTGGTATATGGACCTTATCGACCCGGCCGCGGCAGAACCGGGCGAGCGGGTGGTCTCCACCCCCATCCTGCGCAACCGGCGCATCATCTTCACCACCCTGATCCCGGCCAGCGGCGCCTGCAGCTCCGGCGGCAGCAGCTGGCTGATGGAGCTCGATGCCTGGAGCGGCAGCCGCCTGCAGGATCCCTCCCCCTACGACCTGGGGCAGAACCCCGTCACCGACCTTAACGGCGACGGCACTATCGACGATGCAGACCTTGCCCTGTGGGAGGCACAGCACCGCGGTAGCGAGGTCGCCCCCTTCGACCTCAACGGTGACGGAGAATTTGACCAACAGGACCTCATTCCGGGTACCGGTGATCCCTACGCCCCCAGCGGCAAGCGTTCAGCAGAGGGGATCATCAATACCCCCGGGATCATCGCCGATAGCGAACAGGAGATTAAATATGCTGCCGGCTCCAGCGGCCGCATCGAAACCACCACCGAAAACCCCGGTCCCGGCGGCTACGGACGCCAGTCATGGAGACAATTAAAATGAGAGCAGGAGATATGAGACGACGACTGACCCGACTGACTGCCCCACTACTCTTTGCCTGCCTGCCCGCCCCAGCGCTGAGCGCCGAGCAGGGGGTAGTGCGCGCCATCGACACCGCCGCCGCGGTGCTGACCATTGACGAGGGGCGCTTTCACAGCAGCCCGACCCTGCGCATCAATAATCTGGGGAAGGGGCTCAACGAGCTAAGCTATGCCCGGGTAGGCCAACCGGTGCGCTACACCCTGGACTCGGCGGGGCGCATCAGCGAGCTGTGGCTCTACCCGCTACGTGCCGACGAGCGCCAACGCCAGGGGATTCAACTGGGGGATGAAGAGCAATGAAACGAGAACGCGGATTTACACTAATGGAGCTGATGATCGCCGTCTTTATCATCGCCCTCCTCGCCTCTATCGCCTACCCCAACTATCAGGAGTATCTGCGCAAGAGCCGCCGTGTTGATGCCCAGGGTGCCCTGATCAGCTTTGCCACCGCGATGGAACGTCACTACACCCTGCACAACAGTTACCTGGGTACCGCCCAGGGGGTGGTACCCAGCGCCCCCATCGCCTCACTCTTCCCCTCGCAGGCCCCGACCGACGGCGGCAGCAAATCGTACGACCTGACGATAGAGGCCCTCAGCAGCGGCAGCTTTACCCTGCGGGCCACCCCCGTCAAAGCCCAGCAGGGGGATGGCTATCTGGAGCTGCTCTCCACCGGCGCCCGGCGCTGGGATCGGGACAACAGCGGTGCCATTAGTGCCGGCGAGCAGTGTTGGGAGGGCACCTGCAGCTAAAGTCAACCAAAGCACAACCATAACCAACTGAAAATATTGAAGAAACTCCTCGGCATGGCTATACGAGGAGTAAACCGGCCCGTTTCATCCGAAAAAGGCCAAATTTTTCCCCAATCCATATATGTTTTCAGGTAAAATACCGCACTTTTCGTCGCGGGGGTGGGGCTGAACTCACCCGATATCGCGTGTGAGCCGCCGTAACCGTTTTTTAAACTTGAACAGAGTACGACCATGACTGACCTGACTAAATACCGCAACATCGGCATCTTCGCCCACGTTGACGCGGGCAAGACCACCACCACCGAGCGTATCCTCAAACTGACCGGTAAGATCCACAAGACCGGTGAGGTACACGACGGTGAGGCCACCACCGACTTCATGGAGCAGGAGGCCGAGCGCGGCATCACCATCCAGTCGGCAGCGACCTCCTGTGAGTGGAACGGCCACCGCATGAACATCATCGACACCCCCGGACACGTTGACTTCACCATCGAGGTATACCGTTCCCTGAAGGTTCTCGACGGCGGCGTAGGCGTATTCTGCGGCTCCGGCGGTGTAGAGCCTCAGTCAGAGACCAACTGGCGCTACGCCAACGAGTCTGGCGTATCCCGCGTTATCTTCGTCAACAAGCTGGACCGCATGGGTGCCGACTTCTACCGCGTCGTTGACCAGGTAGAGAACGTCCTGGCCGCCAACCCGCTGGTTATGGTTCTGCCCATTGGTATCGAGGAAAACTTCACCGGTGTCGTCAACCTGATGGACATGAAGGCCTACGTTTGGGACGACTCCGGTCAGCCTGAGAACTACGAAGTCACCGACATCCCCGCCGACATGGTCGACAAGGCCAACGAGTGGCGCGAGAAGATGATCGAGACCGCAGTCGAGCAGGACGACGACCTGATGGAAGCCTACCTGGAGGGCGAAGAGCCTTCAGAAGAAGACCTCAAGCGCTGCATCCGCAAGGGCACCATCAACCTCGACTTCTTCCCCACCTACTGTGGTTCCGCGTTCAAGAACAAGGGTATCCAGCTGGTACTGGACGCCGTGGTCGACTACCTCCCCAACCCCACCGAGGTCAAGCCGCAGCCCGAGACCGACGAAGAGGGTAACGAGACCGGTAACTTCGCCATCGTAGACGCCGACAAGCCGCTGCGCGCCCTGGCATTCAAGATCATGGACGACCGTTTCGGCGCCCTGACCTTCACCCGCATCTACTCCGGTCGCGTCAAGAAGGGCGACACCGTTCTGAACACCTTCACCGGCAAGACCGAGCGTATCGGCCGTATCGTAGAGATGCACGCCGACGAGCGTATCGAGCTGGACGGTGCCCAGGCGGGCGACATCGTCGCCTTCATCGGCCTGAAGAACACCCAGACCGGTCATACCCTGTGTGACCCGAAGCACCCGGCCACCCTCGAGCCGATGGTCTTCCCCGAGCCGGTTATCTCCATCGCCGTTGCCCCCAAAGACAAGGGCGGCGCCGAGAAGATGGGTATCGCGATCAACAAAATGGTTCAGGAAGACCCCTCGTTCCGCGTCGAGACCGACGAGGATTCCGGCGAGACCATCCTCAAGGGCATGGGCGAGCTGCACCTCGACATCAAGATCGACATCCTCAAGCGTACCCACGGTGTTGACGTTAACGTCGGTAAGCCTCAGGTAGCCTACCGCGAGTCCATCACCCAGCGCGTTGAAGACAGCTACACCCACAAGAAGCAGTCCGGTGGTTCCGGTCAGTTCGCCAAGATCGACTACATCCTCGAGCCCGGCGAGCAGAACACTGGCTTCACCTTCGAGTCCACCGTTACCGGTGGTAACGTACCGCGCGAGTTCTGGCCTGCCGTTGAGAAGGGCTTCAACTCCATGATGGGCGAAGGTGTCCTCGCCGGCTTCCCGGTTCTGGACGTTCACGTCAACCTGGTTGACGGTGGCTTCCACGCGGTCGACTCCTCTGCCGTGGCCTACGAGATCGCTGCCCGCGCCGCGTTCCGTCAGTCCATGCAGAAGGCCGGCCCGCAGCTGCTGGAGCCGATCATGAAGGTCGACGTCTTCACCCCCGAGGACCACGTGGGTGACGTTATCGGCGACCTCAACCGCCGCCGCGGCATGATCGAAGGTCAGGACGCAGGCGCCACCGGCGTTCGCATCAAGGCCAAGTGCCCGCTGTCCGAGATGTTCGGCTACATCGGCGACCTGCGTACCATGACCTCCGGTCGTGGTCAGTTCTCCATGGAGTTCTCCCACTACGCAGCCTGCCCGGCCAACGTGGCCGAGGCGGTCATCGCGGAGACCAAGGAGCGCAAGGCCAACGCCTAAGCCCCAGCCTGCAGGGTTCGCCCCTGAAGCGAAAAAAGCCCGAACAGATGTTCGGGCTTTTTTTTCGCCTATACCCCCATGTACTATGCTGCCCATAGAGATCAAACACAGGTCAAGCAAGCATGGATAAGGCAGGTATCAGTGAGTGGTTCAACAGCGCCATGGACCACACCCTGGCACAACTGAACTCCCCCGCCTTTTTCGCCCAGGCAGGTATCATTCTGCTGGCGCTCATCACCGCGCTCTCCCTCACCCTGTTGCTGCGTCGGCGCTCCACTCTGTTCCGAGTCCCTCCCCATAGCGGTCCGCTGCTGCCATTGAGAAAGTGGCTCTTCCAGCTCAACGAGCTGCTGTTTCCACTGTTCAATATCCTGGCCCTGAGCATCGGGGCAGAACTGAGTATGCTGGCGACACAACAGAGTTGGCTGGTACGTATCGCCGAAAGCGTGGCGGTTGTCTTCCTTATCTACTCGGTGCTGAGCCGTTTTGTGCGCAACCCCCTGGCCCGCTCACTGCTCAAGTGGATCGCCATCCCCATCGCCCTGCTACAGGTCTTCGGCTGGCTCGATGAGGTCACCGCCTACCTGGAGACGCTGAAACTGGAGATCGGCAACATCGAGCTCTCCGCCTACGGCCTGATGCGGGTCTCCATCTTCGGCATGCTGCTGTTCTGGCTCGGACGCCTGACCAGTAACGCCGGACAGCGTTTTATTCGCAACCAGCACGAGCTGGATGCCGGTACCCGTGAAATCTTCGCCAAGCTGCTGCAGGTGGGTGTCTTCTTCGTTATCTTCCTGCTGCTGCTGCAGGTGATGGGGATAAATCTCACCACCCTGGCGGTGTTTGGTGGCGCCCTCGGCGTCGGCCTCGGCTTTGGCCTGCAGTCGATCGCCTCGAACTTTATCTCCGGCATCATCCTGCTGCTGGACCGCTCCCTGACGGTGGGTGATTACGTGGAGCTGGAGGACGGCCACGCCGGTACCATCCGCGAGATGAACATGCGCTCCACCACGCTGGAGACCTTCGACGGCAAGGATGTGATGGTGCCGAACGAGAAGTTCATCACCTCACAGTTCGTCAACTGGACTCACAAGAACAAGAAACAGCGCTACTCGCTGGAGCTCTCGGTGGCCTACCACACCGACCTGCACGCCCTGTTCAAGCTAATCAGGGAGGTGGTGGCCAGCCACCCTCAGGTCTTGAGCGGGGCGGACTATCCGCTGGATGAGCAACCCGATGCGGAGATCAAGGCCTTCGGCGACTCCGGGGTGGAGATCCTGGTGGAGTTCTGGATGGAGGCAATCGATGACGGCAGAAACAGAGTGGGGGCCGACCTGCTGCTGATGCTGTGGGATGCCTTCCATGAGCACAATATCGAGATCCCCTTCCCGCAACGGGAGGTACGCATCCTCAATCCGCAGCCCGCCCCAGGCAAGCCGACAGACTAGATGATAGGGGGGTCGATATAGGCCCCCTCCTCCTCATCGCTGGGCAGGTGCTCCTCGGTAAAGGCCTCGACCTGATCGGCGGCCTCTTTCACTCCCGGGAAGCGGGCGATGTGAAACAGGGCATCCCCTTCATTAATCAGCGGCAGATTGGTACGCCCGATCACCAGACCGCTGTAGGAGGCGACCACCTCCACCTCATTCTCCCCGTAGGGTGAGTCGACAACGCCCAGAATGTCACCGCGCTTCACCCGAGCCCCGAGGGGGGTAAAGGCGCGAAAGATCCCACTTTCGGGGGCGCGCACCCAGTGCGAGGAGCGTGCCACTAGGGGCTCGATAGCGTCCTTTTTGCGCGAGCGACTCGGCGCCAGCATCCGCAGCTCACGCATCACACTCATTATCCCGCGCACCCCGGCGCGTATCGACAACTCATCAAAGCGTAGCGCCTGCCCCGCCTCGTAGAGCAGCATCGGGATACCGCAGTCGGCAGCGGCCTGGCGCAGGGAACCATCCCGAAGGTCGGAGTTGAGCATCACCGGCACACCGAAGGCGTGTGCCAGGCGCTCCGTCTCTTCATGCTCCATATTGGCGCGGATCTGTGGCAGGTTCTCCCGGTGCACCGCACCGGTATGGATATCGATGCCGTGGGTGCAGTTGGCGACGATCTCACTCATAAAGATGTTGGCCAGACGGCTGGCGAGCGAGCCGCGCTCGGAGCCGGGAAAGCTGCGGTTAAGGTCGCGCCGGTCCGGCAGATAGCGGGAGTGGTGGATCACCCCGTAGACATTGACGATGGGGATGGCGACAAGGGTGCCGCGCAGCCGGCTAAGGCTCTTTTGCTCCAGCAGGCGGCGAATGATCTCCACACCGTTGAGTTCATCGCCGTGAATCGCCGCGCTGACGAATAGCACCGGGCCGTCCGACTTGCCGCGTATGATCTGCACCGGCATGGTAAGCGGTGTGTGGGTATGGAGCTGGGCTACCGGCAGGTCGATGCTCTGACGGCTGCCGGGTTGAATGGTGACCCCACCGATCACCAGTTCCCGGGCTTTAGCCCTTGCCACGGGTGCGGGTCCTGTTTGGCTTGGCGTTCTTCTCAATAAACTCAATGATCATGCCGGCCACATCTTTACCCGTCGCCGCCTCTATCCCCTCCAGACCCGGCGAGGAGTTAACCTCCATCACCAGCGGTCCGCGCTCGGAACGGAGAAGATCCACCCCCGCCACATTCAGCCCCATCACCTTGGCCGCCTTCACTGCGGTAGCACGCTCCCTGGGGGTCAGTTTGACCAGGGTGGCGCTACCGCCGCGGTGCAGGTTGGAGCGAAACTCCCCTTCCGGGGCCTGGCGCATCATCGCCGCCACCACCTTGCCACCGACAACGAAACAGCGGATATCGGCCCCACCGGCCTCCTTGATGAACTCCTGCACCAGGATGTTGGCATTGAGCCCCATAAAGGCCTCGATAACGCTCTCGGCCGCCTTCTTGGTCTCGGCCAGCACCACGCCGATCCCCTGGGTCCCCTCCAGCAGCTTAATCACCAGGGGGGCCCCGCCGACCATCTTAATAAGGTCCTGAATATCGTCCGGCGAGTGGGCGTACCCGGTCTTTGGCATGCCGACACCGTCGCGTGAAAGCAGCTGCAGCGAGCGCAGCTTGTCGCGGGCACGACTAATCGCCACCGACTCATTGACGGGGAAAATCCCCATCATCTCGAACTGGCGCACCACCGCCGTACCGTAGAAGGTGATGGAGGCACCAATGCGCGGGATCACCGCATCGTAATCGAGCAGGTTCTCGCCACGGTAGTGCAGCTCCGGCTTCTCCGAGGTGATGTTCATATAGCAACGCAGGGTATCGATGACCCGCACCTCATGGCCGCGCTGCTCACACGCCTCCACCAGGCGGCGCGTGGAGTAGAGCTTCTTATTGCGTGAAAGGATGGCGATTTTCATTCTTGGTCTCCTGTTGCAATGTCCGGTTTGCCGAACACGAAGGACTTCTCGGGTCGTACCATAAAGCGCCCAGCCAGTGCCGTGCGCCCCAGCAGCATGCGGAACAGCATGGTATCGCGGTTGGTCAGGGTAAGCTCGATGGGCCATTCATGCTCGCCCATCCGCGCCAGCGTACGGATCACATAGCGCTTTTCGCGGTGCCCCCCCGAATCACTCACCACCCGCTCATCGACCACCTGTGCGGTACAGACCTTGACCACATCCTCCCGCTCCTGCAACGGGTGCATGCTGAAGCGCACCATCTTTGCCCCGTCATCGAAGAACTCTTCCACCTCGAAGGCGTGCAGCGCGGAGGTACGGGCCCCGGTATCGACCTTGGCCTTGATGTGCTCAATCCCCAGTTCGGGCAGCGCGAGCCACTCGCGCCAACCGACGACTTCTCTATCGTTATTCATCGTTTGATTATTGTGCAGAGCCCCGCAGCAGACAAGAAAAAAGCGGTTAATACTGTCAGGGTTTGAATAGTGCCAGCAGCACCCGGGCATCCTCCACCCGGTGCCCCCAGTCGGTCTCGATGAACTCAATCCCCTGTTGCCGGCAAAATGCCCGTTGCCCCTCGGCGGCGATCAGTTCGTCGTTGCGGCCAATCACCACGCACAGGCCACTCTTCCCGCCAGGCAGCGAAACCTGCTCGAAGGCATCCAGCATTGCCTGCTCAAAATGGATCGGTGACTCACTGGCATAGTCCCAGGCGGGCCGGTCGAGATAGGGCGTTAGAAGGTGTGCCGGGTCGTAGCAGGGGTTCACCGCAATAGTCGGCAGAGCAAAGCGCTCGAACAGTTTAAGGGCGTAGTAGCCGCCCATGGAGGTGCCGATGACACGCAGCGGCTGCTGCTCCTCGATCAGACGACCCAGCCGTTCGACAGACGGCTGATAGTGCTGCGGCGCGTAGTCAGGAGCCAGCAACTCGACACCCAGCGCGCCTAGTGCCTGCGCCGTAGTGGAGCGTCCACTGGAGCCGAGGCCGTGCAAATAGAGTGTTTTCAATATGGGAACCCTTTCAACGGTTTACGCAAGGCTACCATGAGCGCCTCCGCCATGGTTACAATGGCCCCATGACCGAGACCAACCTGACCATCATCGCCCTTTTCCTCGCCTACTTCGCCATCCACTCGCTGACCGCCTCGCTATGGCTAAAGCGTCTGGTGGCAGCCCACCTGCCGGGGCTGGTTCCCTACTACCGCCTGCTGTTCAACGCCCTGGCGATGCTGTTGGCGATCCCACTGGCGCTGGTGGTATGGCAGCAGCCGGGCGAACCGTTGTGGCAGTGGCAGGGGATGGCCTTCTATCTGGCCAACGCCATGGCACTACTCGCCGCCATCGCCTTTCTCTATTCACTGAGCATGTACGACATGGCGGAGTTCTGGGGGATGCGGCAACTGCGCTGTAAGGTGAGCGAGGTGAAGGATATGGAGTGCTTCAAGATCTCCCCCTTCCACCGCTATGTGCGTCACCCCTGGTACACCATGTTGCTGGTGATCCTGTGGACGCGGGACATCACCACAACCACCCTGCTGGTCTACGCCCTCATCACCCTCTACCTGGCGCTCGGCTCGCGGCTGGAGGAACGCAAGCTCATCGCCTATCACGGCGAGGTCTACCAGCGTTACCGCGAGCGGGTCCCCGGCCTCATCCCGCGCCCCTGGCGCCACCTCGATGCCGACTCAGCAAGGGAACTGCTCGAGGCGGCCGACAGGGGCGCTTAAATACCCCGCAGCCTGTCAACATGACGACGGAGCTGGGGTAGAATCCCTTCGCCACCGTTCCTGACCTTAAAGGCCTCCCCCCCATGCCGATCACCCACGCCATCGCCCACCACCTGCAGCGCAACGAAGAGAGCCCCGCCAAACCGCTGTTGCGTAGCGACGAACTGGCCACCGAGGGGGCCGGCGAGGCACTGCTGGCGAAACTCAAGGCGAGCTTCCTCGCCCGCATCAGCCGCGAGCATGGCTCCTTTGCTGGCGAAAACGGGGGCGAGGCGGCGCTACTACCCTCGCTGCTGGGCAAATTTCTCGACGAGGACCTCAACTTCATCACCCTGAGCCGCGACTTCACCGGCGCGCTGCAGGCCAGGCTGGACGAGGTGAAGATCGACTTCGACGCGCACCTGCTGTTCTATGTGGAGAAGTCCTTCGACCACCACCTCTTTCACCTCTTCATCGCCCGCCAGAGCGAGTCGCTGACCCTCAACGAGGAGCTGGAGGTGACCAGCAGCTATGCCATCGACACCGGGCCCAGCCTGTTCGGCATCAAGGTGGACCTGCGCGAGTGGCGCGAGCACGCCAACTACGCCTGCCTCTCCCTTATCCCGCCGCGTGGCAACCCGGCACTGGCCGAGGCCTTCTACCAGCTCACCGGCTTCAGCAACGGCATTGATAAGGAGGCGGCTACCCTCGCCTTCCTCGAGGGGGTGGAGGCCTATGCCAGGGAGATCCCGCAGGAGCAGCAGAAGAGCTATCGCGACCAGGTGGTGGAGTACTGCATGGAGCAGGAGGTGCAGGATGCCCCGGTAAAGCTGGAGGGGCTGGCCCAGTCGGTAGAGGGGATCAACCCCGAAGAGTTCGTACGCATCGTCGCCCGCCACACCGGGGGAGAGGAGGACGAGCCGCCGCAAGAGCTGGTCGTGGATCGGCGTAGCCTCAAGCGCTACGTCAAGTTCGCCGGCCGAGAGAAGGACCTGGCGATTAGCTTCTCCTCCTACCAGCTCGACGAGCGGGTACGCTATGATGTGCAGAACGACACCCTGCACATCACCGGGCTGCCGAAGGCGCTAAAGAAACAGCTGCTGGAACACATCCAGGGCGAATGAGCGAAACAATGAATAACAGGTGATCCCCATGAGCGTTGAACTGGGCCAGAAACAGGCCGAAGAGATCCTGCGCGGCATCCGCATCCCGCCGCAGCCGCAAATCCTCACCGACCTGCAGATAGAGATGGCGATGCCCGGTTTTTCCCTTGAAGATATCGCCAAACTACTGGCCAAAGACGTGGGCCTCTCCGGCAGCGTGCTGAAGACCATCAACTCCCCCTTCTTCGGCATGCCCAGTAAGATCACCGCCATTCCCCAGGCGATCTCCCTGCTGGGACTCAACAGCGTGGTCAACATTATTAACGCCATGGCCCTACGCGATACCCTCAGTGCCGAGGACAGCGGCATGATGCTCAACTTCTGGGACAATGCCATGGATGTGGCCGCCGCCAGTGCCCTCATTGCCAAGAAACTGGGCATCGCCTCCGCCGACGACGCCTACACCGTGGGCCTGTTCCACAATGCGGCGATCCCGCTGTTGTCACAGAAGTTCGAGGAGTACCCGCAGCTGTTAAAGCGCGCCTATAGCGAAAACGAACGCCCCATTACCGTCATTGAGTCCGAGGCGATCAAGACCGACCACAGCGCCATCGGCTACCTCATCGCACGGCGCTGGCAGTTGCCGGAGCACCTGTGCGAGGTGATCGCCGAGCACCATGAGGCGGAGCGCATCTTCAGCAGCAACGAACTGGTCGAGAACGATAAGAAGAACCTGCTGGCGGTACTCAAGATCGCCGACCACCTCTGCTCCAGCCATCAGAAACTGGGGGGCACCACCGAGGACCACGAGTTTGCCCGCCTGCAGCCGCTGCTGCTCAACTACCTCAGCCTGACCGATCACGACATCGACGACCTGCGCGACGACCTGAGCGAGGCGGGGATCGTTCAATAACAACCGGGCTGCGGATGCGACCTCCATGTCACCGGGCTCAAGGTATGCGGCGCAACTGCCGATAACCCAAGCTAATACTATCGTTACCAGTAATCACGCATGGCTCATATGGGATTATTGCCCACATTAAGGACATGCTGTAAGTTGCTCTCAACTTAATCCGGCGCCAAACCGCTCAACCGAAAGGTAGGAAACCACATGAGAAACCAGATCGCCCATCTCCTTCGAGTGATATTTGCCCGTATTGGCCTGAAAACGCTGGGTTCACAATTCACCTTCTCCTACGCCCTGATCTTCCTCTGTGCCCTCTCCTCGGTCACCACCGTCTACTTCGGCCTGGGTACCGACGCCACTGCCATCAACGTCGCCGGTGCCCAGCGCATGCTGAGCCAACGCCTCGCCAAGGAGACCCTGCTGGCCGCCCAACAGGTGGAGAGCAAGGAGACCGTAATGAAGACCATCAGCACCTTCGAGTCTTCACACAAGGCGCTGATGGAGGGGGACAAGGCGCGTAACATCGAGGCCATCAGCGACAAGGCGATCATCAGCCAGATGCACACGGTCGAGGGTCTGTGGCGCGAGTACAAGGCCTCTATCCTCAGCTATCTCGAGACCCCCTCCAGCGAGGGGGTGAAGGCGATCAAGGCGCAGGCTCCGGTGGTACTCAAGGAGATGAACAAGGCCGTCGGCATGATGGCCACCGATGCCAACGCCACCATTGCGGAGCTAAAGGGGTTTGCCATCGCCACCACTCTCGCCATTCTGGTACTGGTGGTGCTCGGTCGCTGGTTTGGTATGACCGTGATGCTGGATGAGATCAACGAACTTCGTGACCATCTTCGTAAGGTGGCCGACGGCGACTTCTCGAAAAAGATCCGCATCCTCGATGAGGACAACGAAATTGGCCACGCCTTCGACTCCTACAACGATATGCTGAGCCATGTGGGGCAGATGATCGACGGCGTCACCCGCGCCGCCTCCGTAGTCGGCAAGGATGTCGCCACCGTCTCCTCAGCGGTAGAGGAGACCAACCGCAGTGTGACGCAGCAACACATCGAACTGGACCAGGTGGCCACGGCGATGAACGAAATGGTCGCCACCGTACAGGAGGTGGCACAGAACACCGTGAAGACCGCCGAGGCGGCCGAGCAGGCCGATAAGGAGTCGAGCAATGGCCGTCAGGTGGTGGAACGCACCATCAACAGCATCGACACCATGGCCAGGCAGGTCGAAGAGGCCGCCGTGGTGATGGGCGAACTGGACCAGGATGTACAGGAGGTAAGCCAGGTACTGGAGGTCATCAACGGCATCGCCGAGCAGACCAACCTGCTGGCCCTCAACGCCGCTATCGAGGCGGCCCGTGCCGGTGAGCAGGGCCGAGGCTTTGCCGTGGTGGCCGACGAGGTACGCACCCTGGCACAACGCACCCAGAGCTCGACCGAAGAGATTCGCGCCATCATCGAGCGGCTACAGGGGCAGGCCCGCTCTGCCGTGACGGTGATCGAGCAGAGCAAGGAGCGGGCGCAGGAGAGCGTCTCCCAAACCGCTGAGGCGGGCACCGCGCTGCAGGCGATCACCGCCGCCGTCGCCACCATCAGCGAGATGAGCCACCAGATCGCCACCGCCGCCGAGGAGCAGACCCACGTCGCTGAAGAGGTCGACCGTAACGTCACCAGCATCGCCTCGATGGCCGATGGCACCACCCACGCCGTCCAGGAGACCGTCACCGCGGTAACAGAAATCAGCGGCGAGGTGCAGGACCTGGGTACCCTGATGGCCAAGTTCAAGACCTCCGGTGTCAACGAACTCTTCCTTGCCAAGTCGGCCCACCTGGCATGGCGCGGCAAGGTGCGTAGCTACCTGGACGGCCAGGCCACCCTGACCCTGCAGCAGGCGGTCTCACACCACGACTGCGCCTTCGGCAAGTGGTACTACGCCAAGGGGATGGAGAGCTACAGTCACCTGGCTGAGATGAAGGAGATCGAGCCGCCCCACGCCGAGCTGCACGCCACCATCCGCAAGGTCATCGAACTGAACGAGGCCGGCAAACGCCAGGAGGCGGAGCGCGAGTTCGAGAAGATCGGACCGATCTCCAACAACATCGTCGCCATGCTGGATCGCATCATCGACAAGATCAGCACCAGTGACTCCGTAGGCTAACCCGTGCGGCCCCGTTCGGGGCCGCCAGCCCACTTTGCGCCCCCTGCTGATTGTCAGTAGTATTGGCCGTTTCGCGGCCACTACACCACAGCAGCATGCCCAATAAACTCCTTGCCCTGACGCTCCTTCTCCTTCTTGGCTCTGCCCCTGTCGACGCCCGTGAACTGGTGCATAACGCCACCGGTATTGTCCATCAGGGGATCGGCAGCGACTTTACCCTCAGCGGCCCCAACGGTCGCCCGGTCTCGCTCAGCGACTACCGCGGCAAACTGGTGCTGCTCTACTTCGGCTACACCTCCTGCCCCGATATCTGCCCTACCAGCCTCGGCACCATGAAGCAGGCGATGTCCCGCCTGGGTGAGGCCGCTGCCGAGGTACAGGGGATCTTCGTTACCGTCGACCCGCAGCGCGACGGCGGAAAAAAATTGCAGGATTATGTGCACTTCTTCCACCCTAGCTTTATCGGCCTGGAGGGCAGCCCAGAGGCGGTGAAAAGAGCCGCCACCCCATGGCGCGTCTCCTATCAGGTGGAGCAAGGGGACTCAGCCGCCGGTTACCTCATCGCCCACAGCGACTACATCTACCTGCTGGACCGCGGGGGCGAACTGGCCGGGCTGTTCAACTCACTGAGCAACGCCGCCGAACTCGAAGCGGGCGTGCGCGCCCTGCTCAAAGAGGAGCCCAAGGGGCCCATCAACAAACTGTTTAATTAAATAGAAAAAAGGAGCATTACATGAAACTGCTGAAGCAACTCATCCTCCCCTCCCTACTGGGTCTCTCCCTGGTCGCAGGCAACGCCGCCGCCAGCAGCCATGAGCATGAGGGGGCAATGAAGATGGAGGGCGTGCAGGTGCACCAGGCGTGGGTACGTGCCGTGCCGCCCAGCTCCAAGATGTCTGCCGCCTACATGGTGATTCACAACAACGGTATGGACGACGACCACCTGGTGAGCGCCGAGTCCGACGTGGCCAAGAGCGTAGAACTGCACAACGTGCGCCAGAAGGGCGAGATGATGGAGATGTACCAGGTGAAGAGTATCGGCATTCCCGCCCAGGGCATGCGTGAGCTCAAGCCCGGCTCCTACCATGTGATGCTGATCGGCCTGACCCGCCCGCTGAAGAGCGGTGATGAAGTGGAGGTCACCCTCAACTTCATGCACGCCGGCGCGGTCAAGGTGAAGGCCCCGGTCCAAGAGGGCGGTATGATGATGAACCACGAGGGGATGCACGGCCAGCACTAAGGCGCCACTCCCCATACAAAAAAGGCCCGCAATGCGGGCCTTTTTTTATGCATCCGAGATGGGCTTACGCCTTGGACATATAGTCCCCGGTCTCGGTATTTACCTTAATCAGCTCCCCCTGCGAGAGGAACTCCGGCACCTGCACCACCAGCCCGGTGCTCAGGGTGGCGGGCTTGGTACGCGCCGAGGCGGAGGCCCCCTTGATGCCGGGGGAGCACTCGACGATCTCCAGGTTCACGGTGGTGGGCAGGTCGATGCCGAGCAACACGCCGTCGGCAATCAGGGCGATCATCCCCTCCAGCCCCTCACTGATGTAGGGCAGTTCCTCGGCCAGGCTCTCCTCGGCCACGACAAACTGCTCATAACTCTCGCTGTCCATGAAGGTACACCCCTCGGCGTCGCGAAACAGCAGCTGCACCGGGCGGCGCACGAAGTCCACCTCGCCCACCGACTCATCACCCTTGAAGCTGCGCTCGAACTTCTGGCGGGAAACCACGTTCTGCCCCTTCACCTTATAGAGGGTGCTGCCGCTACGCGACGAGGGGGACTGTACCGTCACCTGCTTAACCACCACCTTCTGGCCATCGACCTCGATAACCGCGCCTTTTTTAATTTCGTTTGCCTTCATAACACACCTTGAGTCAGATAATTTTCCAGCATTTTACTGCAGTGAGTATTTGAATAGCATCACCTTCAGCCCCTTGCCCGGCACCGCCTCGCGGAATACCTCGGGGTTTGGCAGGCGCTCGACGAAGCGGCAGTCGGGGCACTCGGCGGCTACCGTATCGAGCAAAAACTCCTCATCCAGGTGCGGCGAGTTGAGACAGAGCATCACCTCGCTGCCAGGGCTCATAATCTCGGGGATGCGGCGGATGATTTTTTTGTAGTCCCGAGCAATGTCGACACTCCCCTTCTGCAGGCTTGGCGGGTCGCAGATCAGCAGCTCGTAGGGGCTGTGGCGGCGGATACGCGAGAAGGACTTGAAGATATCCCCGCTCTGGAACACTACACCCTGTAGCGCCTGGCCGTTGAGACGATGGTTCTCACGCCCGCGATTCAGCGCAGCCTTGCTCAGGTCGAAGTTGACCACTCGCCGGGCACCTCCGGCACGGGCAGCCACCGAAAAGGCACAGGTGTAGGCAAAGAGGTTGAGCACCCGCTTCCCTTGCGCATGTCTCCTAACCCAGTCACGGCCATTGGCCATGTCGAGGAACAGTCCGCTGTTCTGCGTCGCACCGAGGCGCAGGCCGTATTTAAGCCCCGCCTCATCCACCACCAGCTCCGTCACCTCCTCGCCCAGCAGCAGCTCGACGGGCGCCTTGTGGCGACAGCGGTACTGAAGCTGCACCGAGCGGCAACCAGGCAACTGCTGATAGAGCGCCTGCGCCAGCGGCTCCAGCAGGCTGCGCTCCTCTTCACGGTAGAGGGTGATAAGGGCCACCGGCGGCAGCCAGTCGATAGTGATGTGCTCGTATCCGGGCCAGGCGTGGCCACGCCCATGAAACAGGCGGCGGCACTGCTCCTCGCCCTCCAGCTGCCGCGGCTCGAAGTCGATGGCCTCGAGGAGGGAGTTTGCGCTACGCATCGAGCAGGCGGATGCCGTCCTTTTCAATCGCGATCAGGCGCTGCTTGTAGAGGCCGCCAATCGCCTTCTTGAAGGCCCCCTTGCTGATGCCGAAGAGCTCCGAGATCAACCTGGGGTCGGATTTGTCGTGCACCGGGGCGAAGCCCCCCTGCGCCTTCAGGTAGTCGAGGATCGCCTCTGCATTTTTGTCGCGGCTGACCTGGCCGCCCTGCAGGGTGAGGTCGATACGGCCGTCAGGGCGCACGCGCTGGATAAAACCCTTAATGCTCTGGCCGAAGCTGAGGCGCTGAAACACCTCGTCCTTGTAGAGCAGGCCCCAGTGGCTGTGGTTGACGATCGCCTTATAACCGAGGTCGGTGCTATTGGCGATGATGAGCTCCACCGCCTGACGCGGCTTGAAGCGGTGGGGACGGTCGTCGTCGAGGAATTTGTCGATCTTCGACGAGGCGACGATACGCCCGTCGTTCGGGTCGAGGTAGAGGCGGACCAGGTAGGATTTGCCCTCCTCCATCGGCCGGTGCTGCTCGGCAAAGGGAACCAGCAGGTCCTTCTCCAACCCCCAGTCGAGAAAGGCGCCCACGCCGGTCGTGTCCACCACCCGGAGATAGGCGAACTGCCCCACCTCGGCCCTGGGGCTCTGGGTGGTCGCCACCGGGAGGTCGTTGGAGTCGAGATAGAGAAAGACCCGCACACTGTCTCCCACCGCCAGCCCCTCGGGGGCGTACTTGCGCGGCAGCAGCACCTCGCCCAGCTCATCGGCATCGAGGTAGAAACCGAAGTCGACGGCCTTCAGCACCTTAAGTTTGTAACTACGGCCCAGCGTGACCATCTGAATCCCCTGAATGACGGTTTGAGTGGAGGCGCATTATAGCGCGTCGTGCCGATGGTTTGACGCCGTGACGCCTCGGTATAAACTGATGCGAGGAACAACCACGGAGGGACCTGACCATGCGCAAGGAAATTATTGCCCTACTTCTATTCTGCTTCACCACCACTGCCGGTGCCGGCTCCATCTATAAATGGGTGGACGAGAACGGCGTTACCCACTTCGGCTCTGAACCGAAATCCGGAGACGCCAGCCGTGTGCGGCTGCAGGGGCTTAACAGCGTCAACGGGACGCCCACTGCCAAGCACAAAACGGGCAGAACCACCGAGCCCAAGCCCGCCCCCGAGATCGTCATGTATGGCGCCTCCTGGTGCGCCATCTGCGCCAGGGCACGCAACTACTTCAAGGCCAACGGGGTGCAATACACCGAGTACGACATTGAAAAGAACCCCAGTGCCAAAAGCGAATACGACCGGCTAAACGGCAGCGGCGTCCCCCTGTTCCAGGTGGGCGGCAAGACCGTGCGCGGTTTCTCCATGTCACGCTTTGACCGCCTGCTCGCGCTCAGGTAGAGGGCAAGACGAGTTCACACATCCGGCGAAGGGGGGCTATTATCAATGGCATGCCCCTTCATTCCGCCACAGAGCTGCTCTATAAATCGGTCCTCTACTACAGGGGGGAGCCGATAGGCACGACCGCGGCCTGTGATCCCAGACCCGCCGCCCCGAACTATGACGAGTGCTTCGTGCGCGACTTCGTTCCCTCCGCCATCGTCTACCTGATGCGCGGGGACTACGAAATCGTGCGCAACTTTCTCACCACGGTGATGCGCCTGCGCAGCCAGCAGACGGTAATGCCCGGCCACACCCGCGCCACCGGGCTGATGCCTGCCAGCTTTCGTGTCGTCACCAGGGACGGAGAGGAGAGCCTGCTGGCCGATTTCGGCGAGAGTGCCATCGGCCGCGTCGCCCCGGTCGATTCAACCATGTGGTGGATGTTCCTGCTGCGGGCCTATATGCGCGTCTCTGGCGACGACGCCTTTGGCGAGCGGGAGGACGTGCAGGAGTGTATCCGCCAGGCGCTCGGCCTCTACCTCAAGGAGAGCTTCGAGACCTCCCCCACCATGCTGGTCCCCGATGCCTCCTTCATGATCGACCGCCGCATGGGCGTCTACGGCCATCCGCTGGAGATTCAGGCACTCTTCTACGGCCTGCTGCGCACCGCCAGCGAGGTACTGCATAATCATGACGAGAACCGGGAGTTGCACAGAGTGGTGGCCATCCGCACCAGGGCCCTGCTCTCCTACGTGCGCATCTACTACTGGATGGGGCGTGACCGCCTGAATGATATTCACCGCTTTCACTCCGAGGAGTTCGGTCTCGATGTGCAAAACGTGCTCAACGTCTACCCCGAGAGCATCCCCGACTGGACCGACGGTTGGCTCAAGCCGGGCAGCGGCTACCTGGTTGGCAACGTCGGACCCAGCCGTATCGACTTTCGCTTCTTCGCCTTCGGCAACCTGCTCTCCATCCTCTTCGGTCTCGCCGACGATGGCGAGGCACAGGCGATCATGCGCCTCTATCACCACCACTGGGACCAACTTGTCGGCGAGATGCCGCTGAAGATCTGCTACCCCGCCGTCGAGGGCAAGGAGTGGATGTTTATGACCGGTAGCGACCCCAAGAACGCCGCCTGGAGTTACCACAACGCCGGTAACTGGCCGACACTACTCTGGAGTTTCATCGCCGCCGCACGCCGCAGCGGCCGTTTCGACCTCGCCGAACGCGCCTTCGTCAGCAGCGGTGAGCGGCTGATGAACGACCGATGGCCGGAGTACTATGATGGCCGCCTCGGCAGTCTCATCGGTCGGCGCGCCAACTTCTTCCAGACCTGGAGCGCCACCGGCTATATCATCGCCCACGAACTGATGGAGAACCCGGAGGCCGGCGCGATCTTCGACAAAATGCTGTTCGACTAAGGCCGGCATGTCGGGGCTTGTTTTTCCCGCCCTATGCCATCAGTAAAATAGTCCCACTACCCAATTAGCCTGAAATTCCATGAGTAACCAACGCAAACCCTACGCCGAGGCGTGCGAGGAAAACGCCGCACCGATACTTGAAGTGCTCCAGGCCAAACTGCCGCCCGGCGGTGAGCTGCTGGAGATCGGCAGCGGCACCGGCCAACACGCCGTCACCTTCGCCGCCGCCCTGCCGAATATCCAGTGGCATTGCAGTGACCTCGAAGCGATGCAAGAGGGCATCAACCTGTGGCTCGATGAAGCACCGCTACCCAACCTTCACCGCCCCATTACCCTCGACGCCCTCAACGGCCCCTGGCCCGAGCAACAGTTCGACGCCATCTTCTCCGCCAACACCGCCCACATCATGCCGAGTGAGGCCGTAGAGGCGATGCTCCAGGGCGTGGCGCAGTTGTTAAAGCCCGGCGCCCCCTTCCTGCTCTACGGTCCCTTTATGTACGACGGCGAACACACCAGCGAAAGCAACTGGCGCTTCGACCGCTGGATACGCTCCATGGAAGAGCATCGAGGCTTGCGCGATGTGACGTGGCTGAAGCAGGTTGCCGAACCGTTGGGTCTGGTTCTGGAAGAGGATATTGAGATGCCGGTGAATAACCGGATTTTGTTGTGGAGGAAACAGTAGGTGTAGGTTGGGCACGTCCGTGCCCATCCAGCACTTAAACTTCCTTATAAATCTCCGCCCCGGCCTCTTTAAACTTCACCGACATTTCATTCATCCCCTTTTCGGCAAAGTCGCGCACCTCCTGCGAGATCTTCATGGAGCAGAACTTCGGCCCGCACATGGAGCAGAAGTGGGCGACCTTGTGCGCCTCGGCGGGCATGGTCTCGTCATGGAAGGCCATCGCCTTTTCCGGATCCAGGGCGAGGGCGAACTGGTCGTGCCAGCGGAACTCGAAGCGCGCCTTGGACATGGCGTTGTCCTGCACCTGGGCACCGGGGAAGCCCTTGGCCAGGTCGGCGGCGTGGGCGGAGACCTTGTAGGTGATGATCCCCTCACGCACATCTTCCTTGTTGGGCAGGCCGAGGTGCTCCTTCGGCGTGACATAGCAGAGCATGGCGGTGCCATACCAGCCGATCTGCGCGGCACCGATGCCGGAGCTGAAGTGGTCGTAGCCGGGGGAGATATCGGTGACCAGCGGGCCGAGGGTATAGAAGGGGGCCTCGTGGCACGCCTCCAGCTCCTTGTCCATGTTCTCCTTAATCTTCTGCATCGGCACGTGGCCGGGGCCTTCGATGATCACCTGGCAGTCGTGCTCCCAGGCGATCTTGGTCAGCTCGCCCAGGGTCTCCAGCTCGCCGAACTGGGCGGCATCGTTTGCGTCGGCCAAACAACCCGGACGCAGGCCGTCGCCGAGGGAGAAGGCGACGTCGTAGGCCTTCATGATCTCGCAGATCTCCTCGAAGTGGGTGTAGAGGAAGCTCTCTTCGTGGTGGGCGAGACACCACTTGGCCATGATGGAACCGCCGCGCGAGACGATACCGGTAACGCGCTCGGCGGTGAGCGGTACGTAACGCAGCAGCACCCCGGCGTGGATGGTGAAGTAGTCGACACCCTGCTCGGCCTGTTCGATCAGGGTATCGCGGAAGATCTCCCAGGTGAGGTCCTCGGCCACGCCGTTGACCTTCTCCAGCGCCTGGTAGATCGGCACGGTACCGATCGGTACCGGCGAGTTGCGCAGAATCCACTCACGGGTCTCGTGGATGTTGCTGCCGGTGGAGAGGTCCATCAGGGTGTCGCCACCCCAACGGCAGGACCAGACCAGCTTCTCCACCTCTTCCTCAATCGATGAGGTGACGGCGGAGTTGCCGATGTTGGTGTTGATCTTCACGCGGAAGTTGCGGCCGATGATCATCGGCTCCAGCTCCGGGTGGTTGATATTGGCGGGGATGATGGCACGCCCCTCGGCGATCTCCTGGCGCACGAACTCGGGGGTGATCGCCTCGGGGATGTTGGCGCCGTAATCCTGGCCCGCGTGCTGGCGCAGCAGCTTGGCGTAGGCCGGGTCTGCCTTCATCTCCTGCAGCTTGTTGTTCTCGCGGATCGCCACGAACTCCATCTCGGGGGTGATGATCCCCTGGCGCGCGTAGTGCATCTGCGAGACGTTCTTTCCTGCTTTGGCGCGGCGCGGATTGCGAATGTGCTCGAAGCGCAGGCTGGCCAGTTCCGGATCGTTCTGCCGCTCGATACCGTATTTGGAGGTGGGGCCGTCGAGCTGCTCGCTATCGCCGCGCTCCTCGATCCACTTCTCGCGTAGCGCGGGCAGACCAGCCATCAGGTCGATCTTCGCCTCCGGGTCGGTGTAGGGACCGGAGGTATCGTAGACATAGATCGGCGGGTTCGTCTCCGGCGAGCCGGAGGTCATGGTGTCGTCCTGGCTCACCTCGCGCATCGGCACGCGGATATCGGCACGGGAGCCCTCGACGTAGATCTTCTTCGACTTGGGGAAGGGCATGGTGACCTCTTCGGACAGCAGCGAGGTCTTCTTCTGAAACTCTTCTGGGATGGCGCTCATGACAAATACTCCGGGAAGGGGGAAGGTGAGCGCCGTTGATTAACTGGGGCGGCCAGCTTCCCTACGCCAGCATTAACTGGATCAGGTTCAAAGGGTACATCTCAGTTGGTGCCTCGTCTTGCGGCCGCCAACGCCCCTAGCGGTAACGTCCAAGGGTATAGTATCTAACCCAAACACTCAAGTAAGGCTCTCCCCCTGAAAGGGGAAAAACCTTACAAAATCAACAAGTAAGAAAATACGCCTGTTACATGCAAAAGCCGCCTTATACGCCCATCACCAAGCTGCGCTTGCCTGGCCCGCGCCATGCGCTTACCCTTTGGCGCAGAATTGAGAATAGATAGAGATAGATAGGGGAGTTAACCACCATGGCCGAGATCAACCTTGAGCTGGCACGCCACAACCTGATTGAGCAGCAGATCCGCCCCTGGGACGTGCTGGATGAGCAGGTACTCGACACCATCATGCGCTGCCCGCGCGAGGAGTTCGTCGCCCCGGCGCAACGCAACCTCGCCTTCGTCGACATGGAGCTGCCCATCGGCCACGGCGAACGCATGATGTTCCCCAAGGTCGAGGCACGTATGCTGCAGGCCCTCAAGGTTCAGCCCGACGACAAGGTACTGGAGGTCGGCACCGGCAGCGGCTACGTCACCGCGCTACTGGCCAGCATGGCGCGCCAGGTTCTCTCTGTGGAGATCAACGAAGAGCTGGCCGAGGCTGCCAAACAGCGCCTGGCAGCCCAGGGTGTGGACAACGTCCACGTCATGATTGGCGACGCCGCCACCGGCTGGAGCAGCTCCGCCCCCTACGACGTGATCTGCGTCACCGGCTCCCTGCCCAGCCTGCCGGAGCGCCTCAAGGAGGAGCTGCAGATTGGCGGCCGCCTGTTCGTGGTACTGGGTGAGGGCCCGGTAATGGAGGGCACCCTCATCACCCGCGTCAGCGCCAACGAGTGGCGCGAAGAGATGGTCTTCGAGACCGAACTGGCGCCGCTGCGCAACGCCCCCAGCACCGAGCAATTCCAGTTCTAATCCTTGCCGTGCCCGCTGCTGCGGGCACGGCCTTCCCCATACCCGAGCGCTTTTCTCTTGATTTCTTCCCGGCGCCGCCTCACCATATAAGCAATTCCTAATATTCCTCGGCGGAGAAGCGGTTTTAGGCAACCGGCTTTATTGGTAGTAGACTTACCCCGCTGACAGAAACGCCGCAAAGGGACAAGAAATGAAATCTGTTATGTTGAAGTTCGCCACCGCCTCGGCACTGATGCTGGGCGCCGCCTCCCTGCAGGCCGAAGACCTGCTCGACGCCTACCGTATGGCACAGCAGAGTGACCCCACCCTGCGCGCCGCCGAGGCGGGCAACCAGGCAGCGCAGCAGGGACGAGCCCAGAGCCGCGCCGCGCTGCTGCCGCAGATCAACCTGAGTGGCAACGTCACCCAGAACTCGCGCGACATCACCGGCATCGGTAGCGAGGACTTCGACTCCAACGGCTACACCCTCAGCCTGTCGCAAAGCCTCTACCACCACGACTACTACAAGCGGTTGAAGGTAGCCGACGCGGGCATCGCCAAGGCCAACGCCGAGGTCGAGGCGGCACGCCAGGGACTGATCCTGCGCGTCGCCGAGGCCTACTTCAACCTGCTCGCTGCCCAGGACAGCCTCGCCACCGCCGAGGCCTCCAAGCGCGCCATCAGCCAGCAGCTGCGCCAGACCCAGCAGCGCTTCGAGGTGGGCCTTACCGCCATCACCGACGTGCACGAGGCCCAGGCCGGCTACGACGCCGCAGTGGCCGCCGAGATCGCCGCCCGCAACGGCCTGGATATCGCCCGCGAGGCGCTGCGTGAGATCACCGGCCAGGCCCCCCAGGCCCCCGCCACCCTGCAGGAGGCGGTGCCGCTCAACACCCCCAACCCGGCTGATATCGACCAGTGGGTGGAGAAGGCGCGCGGCCAGAACCTCTCGTTGATCGCGGCCGAGGCCGCCGCCCGCGCCGCCGCCGAGGAGCTTAAGCGTCGCGAGGCGGGGCACTACCCCACCCTCGACCTGGTGGGCGCCCACAGCTACTCCGACACCACCGACTACTCATCCGGCAGTGAAGCCACCAACACCAGCATCGGCATCCAGCTGAACGTGCCGATCTACTCCGGCGGCCTCACCACCGCCCAGAGCCGCGAGGCCCGCGCCCTGCTCGCCCAGGCGCAGGAGTCGCTGGAAGGGCGGCGCCGCGCCACCGAGCGTGAGGTGCGTAGCGCCTACCTCGGCGTAGTGGCCGGCATCGGTCAGGTAAAGGCGCGCAAGCAGGCCCTCTCCTCGGCACAGACCGCGCTGGAGGCGACCCAGGCCGGCTTCGAGGTGGGCACCCGCACCGCCGTCGACGTACTCAACGCCCAGCAGGTGCGCTACGGCGCGCAGAGCGAATATGCCCGCGCCCGCTACGACTACCTGCTCGCCACCCTCAAGCTGAAGCAGGCGGCAGGCAGCCTTAGCGAAGAGGACATCGCGCAGGTCAACGGCTGGCTGGAATAACCGTTTAGCATGGCGGCTGCGCCCCCGTTCAAAGCCACCGACTACCTCGCCCCGCGCCACTGGCCCACCTGGCTGGGGCTGGGGCTGCTGCGGCTCTTCACCCTGCTCCCCTACCCGGCCATGCTGCTGGCGGGGCGGCTCATCGGCGAGCTGCTCTTCACCCTGCTGCCGCGGCGCCGTCGTATCGTCGAGACCAACCTGCGCCTCAGCTTTCCCGAACTGGATGAGCGGCAGCGTCGCACCCTGGCGAGGCGCAACTTCCACTACAGCGCCACCGCGCTACTGGAGGTGCCCTACGGCTGGTGGCGCTCGCCGCGCTACCTGGAGCGGCTGACCCATATCGAGGGGATGGAGCATATGGAGGCGGCCCTGGCACAGGGGCGCGGGGCGATCATGATGGGCGGCCACTTCACCAGCATGCTGATCTGTGGCCGCCTGCTGGCGATGCACCTCCCCTTCCACATCCTGGTCAAGCCGGCGAAGAACCCCCTCTACGAGTCGCTGATGCGCAGCTACCGCCAGCGCGACTACGCCGGGGTAATTAACACCGACGACCTTCGCGGCATGGTCAAGGCCTTAAAGAAAGGCGAGATCGTCTGGTACTCGCCGGACCAGGACCTGGGCGCCGACCGCTCCGTCTTCGCCCCCTTCATGGGGGTCTCCACCGCCACCATCACCGCCACCGCACGCCTTGCCAAAATGTCGAAGGCGCCCATCGTGCCGATCAACTTCGAGCGCCTGCCCGGCGGCCTGGGCTACCGCATGCGCCTGCTGCCACCGATGGAGGCATTCCCCAGCGGCGACGATGTGGCTGACGCCACCCGGGTGAACCAGTTCATCGAGGCGCACGTGCGCGAGGTGCCGGACCAGTACCTATGGGCACACCGCCGCTATAAGACGCGACCCGATGGCGAGCCCAACCCCTACCGATGATGATGCGCAAGCCCCCCCTCATTCCGCTCCTCATCTATAGGTCACTATTGTGGCTGCTCACCCCCTATATTCTCTGGCGTACCCGACGCGAAGGACGTCGTTATCACGACGAGCGCTATGCGCCGCAGCGCTGCGGCCAGCAGCATCCCCGTTTTGCAGACAACCCGGTCTGGTTCCACGCCGCCTCGGTGGGTGAGGTCAACGCCCTGCTGCCGCTGATCGAGGCGCTGCACCGGGAGCGGCCCGAGCTCCCCCTGCTGCTCACCAGCAACACCGCCAGCAGCGGCGCCATCGCCCGCGACAGGCTGCCCGCCGGGGTAGTACATGGCTACCTGCCGCTGGACTGGCCCGAGGCGATGCAGCACTTCCTGGCACAGACACAGCCGCGCCTCGGCGTGATTATGGAGACCGAGCTGTGGCCCAACCTCTACCGCCTCTGCAGCGAGGGGGGCACGCCGCTCGTCATCGTCAACGGCCGCGTCTCGGCAAAGACCCTGAACGCCCCGCAGTGGCTGCGCCGCCTCTACCGCGACACCCTGCGCCGCACCGCACAGATACTGACCCGCTCCGACGAGGATCGAGAGCGCTTCATCCAGCTGGGTGCACCGATTGAACGCAGCCATATGGTCGGCAACATCAAGTTCGCCACCCTCAACAGCGAGCCACCGGCCGCCATCGAACTGGGACGCGACTACGTGCTGGCCGCCTCCAGCCGCGACGGCGAAGAGCGGCTGATCGTCGAGGCGTGGCAACGGAGCGGCAGGGAGGAGTTGCTGGTGATCGCACCGCGCCACCCGCAACGGCTGGCAGCGATCCTGAGTGAGCTAAAGCCATTCGGACTAACAACCGAGATACGCAGCAAGGGTGAGCAGCCCAACGCGGAGACACAGCTCTATATTGCCGACACCTTCGGCGAACTGCGCGGCCTCATGGCTGGGGCCGAACTGGTCTTTATGGGCGGTTCGCTGGTGGCCCGGGGCGGCCACAACCTCCTCGAGCCGGCGGCACTGGGCAAGGCAGTAATCACCGGACCGTACATGGAAAACTTCAGCGAAGAGACCGAGACCCTGCTACAGGGCAAGGGACTGCTGCAGGTCCAATCGGTAGAAGAGCTGGGCGCGGCCTTCGCCTCACTGCTACAGGATGAAAAGGGGCGCCGGCTATTGGGAGAAAGGGCCAAGGAGACGCTGGCGCAACACGCCGATGTGGTGGGGCGTTATCTGGAGGCGATACAAGCGTATCTGTAGGCTGGGCAGTCATGCCCAGCATTGTGCATCACCTCCGCCTCAGAAGCTGGGCATGACTGCCCAGCCTACGAAGTGGTGCTCTCATACCCCCGCATCACCGCCTTCCAGTCCTCGTCGTCAAAGGCGAAATTCTTCTCCTTGCGACGAAACTTCATCAGCGAACGGTGCAGCCGTTCCATATTGGCGCGGCGCCACCCTTCATCCCCTTTTCGCAGTTCACCGCGATCAAAGTCGATGAGATAGACCTTGCCCGCCTCGTCGAGCAGGATGTTCCGCGCATTGAGGTCGGCGTGGTAGACCCCCTCCAGGTGGAAGCGGCGCATCCAGGCGCCCAGCTGCTCCAGCAGCGAGGAAGAGAGACGCTTTTGGCACAGCCACTCGGCCAGCGGTCGGGCGTCGATCGCCTCGGTAACGATGTCGCAGCTATATGTAACACCATGCCGCACCGCACGCACTGCGATGGGACGCGGCACCGGCAGGCCGCGTTGGAACAGCTCGAGCTGCAGCGCCCACTCGCGCCACGGGCGGCTCTTCTCCAGCCCCTGCCAAAAATAACGGTCGCGGGAGAGCTTGGCGGGCAGGCCGCCGCGGTGGTAGTGACGCAGGGCGAAGACCCGCTCGCCGTGCTGGATGAAGACGGTGGTGCCGCGACCGGGGGCGGACCCGAGCAGCTGGCCGTTACCCTGCCAGTGCGCGGGGTCGAAAAAGGCATCATCCGGTTGGCCGATGGTGTCGGCATCATATAGGATGTGGCTCTTTTCCGTGTCGATTTGGGTCGGTTTCATCAAATGTCCTTGCCGTTGAGTTCCCCGCCGAGAAGCCTCTGTCTGCTGCGCCTCTCCGCGATTGGCGATATCAGCCATACCCTGCCGTTGCTGCGCACGATTCAGGCCGCCTGGCCCGAGACCGAAATCACCTGGATCATCGGCAAGCGCGAGTATGAGCTGGTGGGCGACATTCCGGGCGTGGACTTTATCATCTTTGACAAGTCGCGGCGATGGCGCGCCTACCGTGATCTTCGCCGCGCGCTGAAGGGCAAACACTTCGACGTGCTGCTGCACATGCAGATGTCGCTACGCGCCAGCTTCGCCAGCCTGCTGGTACGGGCCAAGGTGCGCCTCGGCTTCGACAGGGAGCGGGCGAAAGACGGGCAGTGGCTCTTTACCAACCACAAAATCGCCGCGCAGCAGCGGCAGCACGTCATCGACTCCTTCTTCGGCTTCAGCGAGGCGCTGGGGATCACGGAGCGTCAACTGAAGTGGGATATTCCCATACCCTACTCGGCGCACCAGTATGCCGAGGAGCAGCTGCCGCAGGGGGAGTTCATCGTCATCAGCCCCTGTTCCAGCATGAGCTATCGCAACTGGACCAGCCGCGGCTATGCCGAGGTAGCCGAACACGCCATCCGCCAACACGGCCTCAAGGTGGTGCTGTGCGGCGGCCCCAGCCGCCTGGAGTGGCAGTACGGCGCGGAGATCATGGCCCGGCTCGACATGAACAAGTGCAGCCATGCGGTGACCAACCTCATCGGCCGCAGCGACCTCAAGCAGCTGCTGGCGATCCTCGAGCGCGCCCGCGCCGTGATCAGCCCCGACTCCGGGCCGGCCCACATGGCCACCGCCGTCGCCACCCCCGTGGTCGGCCTCTACGCCTGCACCAACCCTGACCGCGCCCGCCCCTACCTGAGCGGCGATTACGTGGTCAACCACTACCCCGAGGCGGTAGCGGCCAAGTACGGCAAGAGCGTGGAGGAACTGCCGTGGGGGACCCGGGTGCGTGACGAGGGGACGATGGAACGAATCACGACCGCGGATGTCATTACAGTACTCGACAAACTCCTCAGCCAGCCCAAGACCGATAAGTAGCCATTTCATGCTCCAGCGCCTCCAGCTGTTCCTCCTCTCGCTCTTCACCCTCTTCGCCATCGCGCTGCTGGAGAAGGGGCTGTTTGCCGCCACCTACACCGAGCTGCACCAGGGGCTGGGGCCGTTCGAGCTACTGCAGACCCTGCTGTGGGGCTTTCGCTTCGACCTGGCAATCAGCGCCAGCCTCGCCCTGCCCGCCTTCCTGGCGGCCCAGCTCATCGCCCTGATTAGGCGTAGCGAGTTCCGTAGCACCCTGCGCTGGACCACCTTTATCGCCGCCGTGGTGCTGATCCTGCTGCACGGCGCCGATACCCTCTACTTCGGCGAGGCGGGGCGCCACCTGGGTTACGAGCTGAAGGAGGGGGCGAACTCCGCCGCCGCCCTCGCCGCCGCCGCGCTCACCACCTACGCCCAGCCGGTCCTCCTCCAGCTACTGCTGATGGTAGTGAGCTACTTCACTACCCGCTGGCTGTTCGGGCGTTTCACCACACCGTCCAGCAGCGCCTCGCTCGGTCGCCGCCTGGGCGCCGAGGCGATGGTGGTACCGCTGCTGCTGCTCTCGGTGCTAATGGTGCGCGGCGGCCTGCAGAACGTACCGATGGAGCCGCTCAACGCGCACCGCATCGGCGACACGACCCGGGCTACCCTCGCGCTCAATGGCGCCTATAACGCGCTCTACTTTTCCACTGCCTCCAACGCACTCAAGCCGATGTTCGCCACCGCCCCCAGGGAAGAGCAGCTGGGGCTGTTGCGGCAGATGTACCACACACCGCCACCGGGGGCGCAGGGGGAGCCGCAGCGAAAAAACATCGTCTTCGTACTGCTGGAGAGCTGGAGCGGCGCCTATATGGCGCCCTACGGCAACACCACCGTCACCACCCCCAACTTCGATCGCCTGCGTCAGGAGGGGCTGACCACGCGCGCCATGCTCGCCGGCGGCGGCCGCACCACCGAGGGGATGTTCGCCACCTTCTGCTCGGCACAGAACCCGCTGGGCCAGACGGTGGCACAGACCCACCTGCAGAACTACGACTACGACTGCCTGCCGGAGCAGCTCAGCAAGGCGGGCTGGTCCACCGCCTTCTTCCAGGGCAGCAACAAGGAGACCAGCGGCACCGGCTCCTTCGCCCAACTGCTCGGCTTTAGCGACAGCTACGGCAAGGCCGATATCAATGCCGCCAGCGACACGCCCCTCGTCACCCCCAACAGCTGGGGCTACCACGACGCCGACATCTACCGCTTCACCATAGAGAAGATGCGACAGATGCCCAGGCCCTTCCTCGTCGGCATCAACACCAACACCACCCACGACCAACAGCTCCCCGAGGGCGTTCCCCCCCTGCTACCGATGGACGACCGTGCCAACCGCTTCCAGAGCGTACTCCACTTTGCCGACAGCCAGCTGAACGACTTCATCACCGAGGTGCGCAACACCCCAGGGCTGGAGGAGACCCTCTTCGTACTGGTGGCCGACCACACAGGCCTCAGCCCGGCCACGCCGTTACAACGGAACCTCATCCCCTTCGCCATCCTGGCACCGGGGGTGGCGCCGCAGTCGCTGGATGTCGTTGCCAACCAGCGCGACATCGCCCCCACCGTGTTACAGCTGCTGAACATGGAGGTGCCACAGCACTTCACCGGCCGCTCCCTGCTGGCACAGGGCGACGCTGAGCACTTCAGCGACTACTACCGCCAGGGGGTGCTGGGGTGGGTCGAGGGCAATGAGGCGCTGCAGTTCCCGCTCAACGAACCGCAACGGCTGAAGTGCTTCGACATCAGCAGGCAACTCAACGACCAGACAACCCACCCCTGTAGCGAACAGGACCTGGCGATGCAGCAGCGGGCACTGGCCTTTACCCACCTTTCACAGTCGTTGCTGTTCAAGGGCGAGTTGCTGCGTTTCGCACAGCTGCGCTGAACCACATCGCCACTCCCCCACACCCTCTCACTGTGCTAACGTTTTGCCATGGAACAGCGAAACCAACACAGTAGCGAAATGCTGCAGCTGCGGCGCATTGCCATCGACACCTACAAGGAGAACGTGGCCTATATGCACCGCGACTGCGAGTTCTACCGCGTCGAGGGCTTCCAGGCCCTGACCAAGGTGGTGGTGAGGGCCAACGGTCGCCACATCTACGCGGTACTCAATGTGGTGGACGACGAGGCCATCGTCTCCCCCTGTGAGCTGGGACTCTCGGAGCAGGCCTTCGCGCAACTGGGGCTGGATGAGGGGGGCAAGGTGCGGGTGGCCCAGGCCGAACCGCCCCCCTCGATGGACGCGGTGCGGCGCAAGATCGCCGGGGAGCGACTGCTGCTCGAGGACTTCGAGGCGATCACCAGCGATATCGTCAACAACCGCTACTCGAAGATGGAGATGGCGGCCTTCCTCGTCGCCTCGGGGCAGACCGGGCTGGACCGCGAGGAGATCCTCCACCTCACCCAGGCGATGACCGCCTCCGGCGAGCGGCTCGACTGGCATGAACCGCTGGTGGTGGACAAGCACTGCATCGGCGGCGTCCCCGGTAACCGTACCTCGATGCTGGTGGTGCCCATCGTTGCCGCCCACGGCATGCTCATCGCCAAGACCTCCAGCCGAGCCATCACCTCCCCCGCCGGTACCGCCGACACCATGGAGGTGCTGTGCAACGTCGACCTCACCCCGGACCAGCTGCACAGCATCGTGCGCCAGGAGCGCGCCTGTCTCGCCTGGGGCGGCACCGCACGACTCGCGCCCGCCGACGACATCCTGATCTCGGTGGAGCGGCCGCTGGGTATCGACTCCTCGGGGCAGATGGTCGCCTCCATCCTGTCGAAGAAGCTGGCCGCCGGCTCCACCCACCTGCTGATTGACATCCCGGTTGGTCCCAGTGCCAAGGTGCGCCACATGCGCGAGGCACTGCAGCTGCGCAAGCTGTTCGAATTTGTCGGCGACCGTATGGGTATACACCTGGAGGTGATCATCACCGATGGTGCCCAGCCGGTGGGCAAGGGCATCGGTCCGGCACTGGAGGCACGTGATGTCATGGCGGTACTGCGCAACGAGACCCATGCCCCCAGCGACCTGCGGCAGAAGGCATTGCGCCTGGCCGGGCGCATTCTGGAGTTCGACCCGGACGTGCGTGGCGGCTACGGTTACGCCATCGCCCGCGATATCCTCGACTCGGGGCGGGCACTACGCAAGATGGAGGCGATCATCGAAGCCCAGGGGGCGCAGAGCGAGTCCCCCATCATCGGTGCGCTCTGCTATGAAGTCTGCGCCGATCGCACCGGGGTGGTGGTGGAGATCGACAACTACCACCTGGCGAAGGTGGCGCGCCTGGCCGGCGCCCCCATCGACAAGGGGGCGGGGGTAGACCTGCTGAAAAAGCTGGGTGAGGTGGTGGAGAGGGGCGAACCGCTCTACCGGGTGCATGCCGAGTACCAGTCAGACTACAACTTCGCCCGTGCCCTCACCGACAGCGGCAGCGGCTACCGCATCGGTGAGGCGCACGAAGTGAGCCACACCTATATGGAGCTGTGACCATGATGGTTCTGGGCTTCAGCGACTACCGACCGCAGGGAGAGGCCCTGGCCAGTGAGCTGGGCCTCCCCTTCGCGCTGGTGGAGCTACACCGCTTTCCCGACGGCGAGAGCCGGGTCGCCCTGCCCGCTGAACTGCCCGAAAAGGTCATCCTCTGCCGCGGCCTCGACCAGCCCAACGAGAAGTTGGTCGAACTGATGCTGGCTGCGGAGACCGCACGCACCCTGGGGGCAAGCCACCTTACCCTGGTCGCCCCCTACCTCTGCTACATGCGCCAGGACATTGCCTTTCACCCCGGCGAGGCGGTGAGCCAGCAGATCGTCGGCGCCTTTATCGCCGGACTGTTCGAGCGGGTCGTCACCGTCGACCCACACCTGCACCGTATCGACACGCTGTCGCAGGCACTGCCCGGCATTGAGGCGATCAACCTTCAGAGCGCGCCGCTGATGGGGGCCTTTCTCGCCGCCAACACCGAACGACCGCTGCTGATCGGCCCCGATGCGGAGTCGGAACAGTGGGTACGCGCCATCGCCGAACCGGCAGGGCTCGATTTCGCCATCGCCACCAAGGAGCGGCTCGGTGACCGTGAGGTGGCGATACGGCTGCCCCAGCACGACTACCACCAGCACGAGGTGATCCTGGTGGATGACATGATCAGCACCGGCCGCACCCTGATCAACGTCACCCACCAGCTGAAGCGCCAGGGCGCCGAAACCATCCACTGCCTGGTCACCCACGCCCTGTTTGGCGACGAGGTAACACGGCAGCTGCAACAGGCGGGCATCAGCCATATCTGGAGCTGCGACAGCATCAGCCACCCCAGCAACGCCATCGCCCTGGCGCCGCTACTGGCCGGGGCCCTGGGTCGCTAAACGCATGGCCTCGCCGAGCCCGCAGAAGCTTTTTGTTCTTCTGTTCGCCCTCGGATTTTTCATCGCCTTCATCCAGGTCGGCCTGCTCAGCATCGCCTTCCATAAGCTGGGGCTCTCGCCCTCCTCCACCTACACCCTGCTCATCGCCTCGCTGTTCGGCAGCCTGGTCAATCTGCCACTGTTCCGCATGCGCAGCGAGCGCCCGGAGGGAACCCCACCGCCGCCCCCACCGTTCATCCCCTGGCTGAAGTTGCGCTACAACACCACCCACACCGTGGTAGCGGTGAACATGGGCGGCTGCCTCATCCCCATCTCCTTCTCGCTCTATCTGCTTGGCAATAGCGGGGTAACGACGCTGCAGGCACTACAGGCGATCGCCTTCGTCACCCTCATCAGCTACCTCTTCAGCCGCCCGATTCACGGCCTGGGTATCGGCATGCCGATCCTGGTGGCACCGCTGAGCGCCGCCCTGGTGGCCATCGGCCTTAACCCGGAATCCAGTGCTCCGCTGGCCTATATAGGCGGCTCGCTGGGGGTGTTAATCGGTGCCGACCTGCTGCGCCTTAAGGACATCCGCCGCATGGGGCCACCCTTCGCCGCCATCGGCGGGGCCGGCACCTTCGACGGCATCTTCATTACCGGCATCGTCGCGGTGCTGTTGGCATGATTGCCAAGCGCATCCGCAACTGCTATAAGTGTGCGCTAACTCATTGATTTAACATGATTAGTTAATCATTAACCACTTATATATAGGGTTACGGGGGGAACATGGCCAAGGTCTTCAGCTATCACAGCGCTCTCCACGAGATCGGCGAAGCCAAACCGCTGTCGGAGAAGCTGGGCCATATTCACAAGGTCATTCGTGCCAATATCCCGGTGGACATCCCGCGTATCGCCATCGCCATCTACGAGCCCAGGGATGACATGCTGAAGACCTACATCCATAGCACCGACACGGCGAGCCCTCTCACCCAGTACCAGCAGCCCCTGGCCGACGTCCCCTCGCTGAAGGAGCTCTCCCGGTCGCGCGAATCGCGCGTGGTCAACGACCTGAAGATCTTCTCCATGGGCACGGCCACCCACACCCGAAAAATCGTCTCCAGCGGTTACGGCTCCAGCTACACGGTGCCGATGTTCAAGGACGGTATGTTCCAGGGCTTCATCTTCTTCAACGCCGCGCGCAGAAACGCCTTTGAAGACGAGACCCTGCATTACCTCGACATCTTCGCCCACCTGCTGACCCTGATGGTATCGGCGGAGCTGGAGTCGCTGCGCACCCTGAGCGCCGCGGTGAAGACCGCCAGTGACATGTCGCACAAGCGCGACAACGAGACCGGCAGCCACCTGGATCGCATGTCCCACTACAGCCGTCTCATCGCCCAGGGACTGGCCGAGAAGCACGGCTTCGACGACGAGTTTATCGAACACATCTTCCTCTTCGCCCCGCTGCACGACATTGGCAAGATCGGCATCCCCGACAACATCCTGCTGAAACCGGGCAAGCTGGACGAGGACGAAAGAAAGGCCATGGAGCAACATGCCCTCATCGGCAGGGAGATGATCGATTCGCTGCTCGACAATTTCGGCCTCGACGCCTTCTACCGCGTCGACCTGCTGCGCAATATCGCCGAGTTCCACCACGAGAAACTCGACGGCAAGGGCTACCCCCACGGCCTCAAGGGGGAAGAGATCCCCATCGAGGCGCACATCATCGCCGTGGCAGACATCTTCGATGCGTTGACCAGCGCGCGTCCCTACAAAAAGGCCTGGAGCAATGACGAGGCCTATGCCCTGCTGCACAAGCTGGGCGGGAACGAACTGGACCGGGACTGCGTCGATGCCCTCTACCAGGCACGGGGTGAGGTAGAGAAGGTCCAGCAGCGCTATGCCGAGGATATGTTCGGCTAGCCCCTCTCCCCTGCCACGATTTCACTCCGCCATTTCCACTCCTTCGGCCCCGGTGCTACCCTAGCGCCCCATGTCAGATAGAACCATCCTCATCACCGGCTGCTCCAGCGGCATCGGCCTCTGCGTTGCAGAGGGATTGCAGGCACGCGGCTACCGCGTCTTCGCCACGGCCCGCAAGGCCGAAGATGTCGCCATGCTCGAGCAACGCGGCTTCGAGGCGCTGCAGCTCGACCTTGCAGATAGTGAGTCGATTGAAAACGCAGTAGAAGCAGTGCTCGAGCGTTGCGACGGCACACTCTACGCCCTTTTCAATAACGGTGCATACGGCCAGCCCGGCGCCGTAGAAGACCTGAGCCGCGAGGTGTTGCGCGAACAGTTCGAGACCAACCTGTTCGGCACCCACGAGCTCACCTGCAAGCTGCTGCCGGCGATGCGCAGGGCGGGAGCGGGACGCATCATCAATAACTCCTCGGTACTGGGAATCATCAGCCTGCCGTTTCGCGGCGCCTACAACAGCAGCAAGTACGCGCTGGAGGGGCTGAGCGACACGCTGCGGCTGGAACTGCACGGCAGCGGCATCCACCTCTCGCTGATCGAACCGGGACCGGTGACCAGCCGCTTTCGCGCCAACGCCTTCGCCATGTACCGCAACAACATAAACAAAGAGGCGAGCTTCTTCCGCGACACTTACACCCGCATGGAAAACCGCCTCACCAAGGAGGGCCCTGCCGCCCCCTTCACCCTGCCGCCCGAGGCGGTGCTGGAGAAGGTAGTGCACGCACTGGAGGCCAAAAGGCCGAAGGCGCGTTATTACGTTACCTTTCCTACCTACCTGTTTGGATATCTTAAAAGGGTGCTGAGTACTCGGGGGTTGGATTGGGTTTTGAGGCGGGTTTCGCGCGGAGAGAATAAATAAGCAAGACCTGAGCAGTAGGATGTGGTGGAAAAAGGCGACCTGAGTTATCAGACCACCCTCTCCTGGAGTTTCTAGTGGCGTAGGTTGGGTGCCAACCTACGTGCTGGCATCAACAGCCGAGGAGGGAGAGCCTCTCCCTCCTCCCATATTCTGAGCTTGCCACTTTGTTCGGTATGCTGATTACAACCTTTTCGTCAGCACTACGGCTCCACCGGCGACGGTCAAGGTAGTACTTCCATTTGATAACACAGAATCTATCACTACCGTACCCCCTGTATCTCCGATGCCTGAATCATTACCAGGGGCGTTGTCATCGAAGATAATATCAAAGGAAATATTGCCAGTTGATGAGTCATAAGTGTACGTACCCACCTCCAAACCATTCTCTGGCGCACTCGCCAATATGTCGTGCTCTGCATACAAGAAAGTACCGTTGGGGAATAACACTAAATGATTAAACCCTTCACCACTTGAGGCGTCCTTGGAGCTCGACCATGCACCAACAGGTGAGAAATTATCGTAAAAGTCCACCGAATTGAGAACGACTGCACCACTGGCCAGAGATAAGGTACTGTGATCTGCTGACAGCACCGCATCTATAACCGCCGGAGTCCCAATATTTCCAATGCCGGAATCATTGCCTGGCGCGTTGTCATCATAGATAAGGCTAAAGGTGATATCACCAGATGCTGAATCATAGGTGTACGTACCCACTTCTACCCCGTTATCGGGTTCAGTGAACAAAATATCATGCTCCGCATAGACAAATGTATTGTCTGAAAAAAGCACCAAATAGTTAAAGCCTTCACCGCTAGCCGGATCCTTTGAGCTAGCCCATGCACCGACAACCTGATTTACTCGACTTAGAGTCAGGGCTCCACCTGCGAGCGTTAAGGAGTTGTTATCAGAGGAAAGTGCCACATCAATGACGGCTGGTGTCCCGATATCACCAATCCCTGAATCGTTACCTGGATCATTGCTGTCTGAGGTGATGGTGAAGGTGATATTGCCCGCAACAGCGTCATAGGTATAGGTACCTAATTCAATCCCATTCTGCGGCGCAGGTGCTGTGGGGTCATTTTCTACATATTTAAATGTATTGTCTGCAAACAGCATAAGCTTGTTATTGCCGGCATCAGATAGCCAAGTGCCCGCAACAGTGCCCGCCAGGTTTGAAAGGGTTTCGTTAACGTGATTTTGTGCCTCGGTATCGGAGATTAGTGTAGTCGTCGCGCCCCCTGAATTTGCCACCAGGTTTGTAACCGCCGAGTCACTCGCGAACGTGGCCGCATCCACATTAAAATCCACTGGCGAAGCCACCGCAGCAGCTCCGTCCGGGATGGTAATCCCGTTCCCCGGGTTGCCATCCTCATCCAGCGAGATTAAGAGCCTTGCGATATTGGTTGCTTGTTGGTCTGTTATTGATGTTGCGCCGGCCAGGGTTATCGGTGTGATTATTTCTGCCGCCGATACGGAGGGGAGTAGCAGGGAGCCGATGGAGAAGGTCACGCTCTCCCCATCCTGATAGTAGAACTGCCCATTGGCATTGGTTGTTCCAGATTGAGTGTCAGTCTGATAACTAATATTTGCAACAGGACTATCCACAAAAGTACCGGTGTTTAATGTTGGTGTCTCGGGAGTTCCGCTGCTTCCACCTCCGCACCCGGATAGCGAAACAAATAAAGGACAAATAACAGCTGCAAATACCTTTTTCATTCATTCTCCCCCGTTAAAGCATGCTATTAAGATCATAAACACCGAGAACAGTATACCTGTTTCATTCAAGCTATAAAGGCTGCCATAAGCTGCAAGCAGCCGCCGGGTTCTCCGTCAACCCGGGCTTACGACTGCCAACCGATGTCACGCCAAAGAGCAGCGCCAATATCATCGGCGAGCCCCGGCGCTTCAACCACCCCATAAATCAGCAGGCGCTCCGGCATCTGCCCCAACGCCTGCGCCAGTTGCAGCGCCTCGGCGACACCGAAACCATGGGAAGAGAGTAACGCAGGTTCGTTCAACAACTGTTCGGGTTCGATGCGCACCACGCCTTCATGCTTATCACTGTCCAGCGCATCGACGATCACCACCGTCTCCACGCCTTCGAAGTAGTGCAGCAGCGCAGCACCGGGGCGCTCCAGTACCAGCCACTCGATATCGTCACGTGCACGCCACGACTCATCACGGCTTAACTGCTCCACCAGCTCCATGCCGATGGTGTCACCTGCCACCGGCGAGCCGATGCCGATTATTCGTATGGTGCTGTGTGGTTGCCTATTGATGGTATTTACCTACCCTAAGACTCAAGCTCCTTCCCCCTCTCAGGGGGAAGGTTGGGATGGGGGTACCGTGGTTATTTCTACGTTTAACTTTAACATTGCACCCCCTCCCTAGCCCTCCCCCTAATAGGGGGAGGAAAAACGGCCATGACCTTAACTCTAGCGCTCGACCTTCAGCTTGAGGAAGTGGGTGGCGCAGGAGATACAGGGGTCGTAGTTGCGGATCACCTGCTCGCCGTGCAGGCGCAGTTCGTCGTCGCTACGCTCCAGCCCCTGCCCTTCGAGTGACCACTTGAGGTCCTGCTCGATGCGAGCCTGGTTCTGGCTGGTGGGCGGGGTAATGGTCGCACTGACCACCTTACCCTCGCCGTCCAGCTCGTAGCGGTGCCAGAGGAAGCCGCGCGGCGCCTCGGTGCAGCCGTAGCCGACACCGGCCCGGGGCGTCACCTCGACGAAGGGTTCGTCGCTGGGCTGGTAGGCCTCCAGCAGGCGAATCGCTTCGATAAGGGCAAAGTGGAGCTCCACCGCGCGCGCCAGTGCGCTGTGGAACATGTTGCGGCTGGGGAAGGTAATGCCTGTCTTGGCGAGGTTGTCGCGCACCGCCTGCGGCAGTTGCTCGAAATTGTGGTTGAGCCGTGCCAGCGGCCCGACCAGGTAGGGAACCCCCTCCTTCCCCTCTTCAAAACCGCCGGGGAAGTAGTGGGCGTGCAGGGCATTGGCGTGGGGTACATGGGACTCACGGAAGTAGTCGTGAAACTGGGAGATATCGATATCTAGCCCATCGCTGGTAACGATGCGCCCCTCGTTAAAGGGGTATTCGTCCGGGTGGTGCAGGGCGGCGGTAATGAACTCCTGCTCATCATCGGGCAGCTCCAGCGTGGCGATCCACTGCACTAATGAAATAGCTTCAGGCAGCGCCTCGCGGCACTCGGCCAGCAGCGCATCCATCTCCCGTTTCTTCGGCGCATGGGTGAAGCCCCCCACCCGTACCCCCACCGGGTGGACCGAACGGCCACCCAGGGTGCGCAGGATTTTGTTGCCCAGCGCCTGCAGCTTAAGACCGCGCTTCACCTCGCCGGGGTACTTGGCCGCCATCTCGATGGCGCTGCTGTAACCGAGAAAGTCGGGGGCGGCCAGCAGGTGAATGTGCAGGGCGTGAGACTCCAGCCACTCGCCGCAGTAGAGCAGACGCCGCATCTCCCGCACCCAGGGGCCGGGGTTGGCATTGAAGATCGACTCGATGGCATGACCGGCACTCATCTGGTAGGCGACCGGGCAGATGCCGCAGATACGTGCGACGATATCGAGCACCTCTTCATAGCCGCGCCCCTCGAGGAACTTCTCGAACAGTCGCGGCGGCTCGAAGATGCGCAGCTGCAGATCGCTGATCTCGCCGTCCCTGATCTGCAGCTCCAGCGCCCCCTCCCCCTCGACACGGGTAAGCAGCGGTACATTGATGGTCACTTCGCGCTTTTCACTCACTGCTTATTCTCCCGCCATTTAATGCCTTCACCGCGGAACGGCTCACTGTGGCTGTTAATAAAGAGGAATCGACGGGCCACCGCTTCGGGAGCCAGGCCCTGCGCAGAAAACTGCTGTGCCAACGATGCGGTATTGGCCTGCTCGGCTGGACCGAAGCAGGCGAAGCAATCGCGCCCCACCGAGGGACAGATGGCACCGCAGCCGCTTTGGGTGACTGGGCCGAGACAGGGCTCGCCCCGGGTCACCATGACGCAGACATTCTGCTTGCGCTTGCACTCCAGGCAGACCTTCTCCTGCTCCACCACCGGCACGGCACCGAACAGCAGCGAACGGATGGCGGCGAAGACCTGTTGCGCGTTGACCGGACAGCCCCACAGCTCCAGGTCAACCTTTACGTGTTCGCTGACCGGGGTGGAGGTTTCCAGTATGTCGATGACCTCGGCGTTGGCGTAGACCCCCTCGAGCCACTGCTGCGAATCATTCATATTGCGTAGCGCCTGCAGGCCACCGGAGGTGGCACAGGCGCCGATGGTGATCAGCAGGCCACTGTTCTCGCGTACCTTTTTAATGCGCTCCAGCTCATGCGGCGTGGAGATACTGCCCTCGACGAAGGCGATATCGACCTGTGCCTCCTCATCGGCATAACCCGCTTCGGCAAAGTGGACGATGTCGACCAGGGTGGAGAGCTCCACCAGTGCCTCGCCCGCATTGATAAAGGCGAGCTGGCAGCCGTCGCAGGAGGAGAACTTATGCACAGCGACACGAGGTTTTTCGATTTCCCGTTTCATACTATTCACCTTCACTTGGCCTTATGAGAATTCCTTTTTAATCTTCAACACGGCGGGCAACTCCTCAATGAACAGCGGAACAAGCTGAGGGTCGAAGTGTTTACCTGCCTCGGCCTGAATGAGCTCAACTGCCTTCTCTACCGGCCACGCCTCCTTATAGGGGCGTGTAGAGGTGAGGGCATCGAAGACATCGGCAATCGCCACGATACGCCCCACCCTGGGGATCTCATCTCCGCTTAAGCCATGAGGGTAGCCTGCCCCGTTCCACTTCTCATGGTGGGTCAACGCCACCACCTTGGCCAGCTGCAACAGCTCCGAGGTATCCTCACCGATAATTTTCGCACCGATCTCGCAGTGCCCCTTCATGATCTCGAACTCCTCGGCATCCAGCTTACCCGCCTTTTTCAGAATGCTATCGGGAATCCCTATCTTGCCGATATCGTGCATCGGTGCGGCATTCATCAGCATCTCGGCATCGGTCTCGCTCATACCGGCGGCAAGACCGAGAATATGCGCATATTTGCTCATGCGAATAACATGTAAGCCGGTATCGTCATCCCGATATTCCGCAGCACGCCCCAGGCGCTCGATAACCTGTAGCCGAGTCTCGTTCAGCTGTTGCGTCTGTATCTTTACCTTTCTGTCCAGCTCCCGATTTTGATCATAGAGCGCGAGCTGTGTCTTTACCCGCGCCTCGACAATAGGCGGGCTGATCGGTTTGGTTATATAGTCCACGGCCCCCAGCTCCAGTCCCTGGAGTTCATCCTGAATACCGCTCTTTGCCGTGATGAAAATGATGGGAATGTGTCGGGTCGTATAATCTGCCTTGAGGCGACGGCAGACCTCATAGCCATCGATACCCGGCATCATAATATCCAGCAAAATGAGGTCCGGTGGCGTGGCCTGCACAATCTTCAGTGCCATCTCACCGTTTGTGGCCACCTTGACGTGATAGCTATTTTTTAAGGTTCCCGCCAGCACACTGATATTCGCCGGTGTATCGTCGACGACCAGGACCGTCTGTTGGTTATCACTACTCACTTATTCTGTCCTTTCATTTTGCACTGCAGCGCGCATCTTTTCGACGATCGACTGTGCCGCTTCAAAATCATAGTCCCACAGCGCCTTCTCCAGGGAGCCTAGGAGCGGCGCCCCTACCCCAGAGATCAGTAGCTGATGGTTATTGTCCATCGTATCCTCTGCGATGGCCTCATACTGCGAGACCTGCTGCTGCAGCGTATCGATTACCGCCAACACGGCATCTCGGTCAACGTGCCCATTTGCTTCCACCTCCTGCGGCTCGGGCAATTTTGCCAGGGAGCTGAGTACCTGCTCCAGAGCCTGCTTCAATGCCTCGCGCTCAACGGCCACATCGCGCTGCTCCTTTACCCCGCTCTCAAGCGAAAGGCTCGCCTGCTGCAATCGAGTTGCACCAAGACTGCCAGACAGGCCTTTCAGGGTGTGGACAAGGCGCTGAGCAGCCGCCCAGTCCTGGGAATCCATTGCCGCATCAAACTCGCTAATAAAGTCACCATGCTGGGAGGCGAACTGGCGCAACAACTTAAGATAGAGGTCGACATTATTTTGCGTATGCAACAGGCCGCTCTCAGTATCTATTCCATCCAGCTCTGGCAACTCGTCTTTGTGCTCCGGTCTTGCTAGCTCGATCGCCTCACCAGGCTGCGATGGCGCTATCCACTTGGCCATAACATGGAACATTTCGCTGACATTGATCGGTTTGGCGATATGGTCATTCATGCCGACAGCGATCACCTTCTCCCGATCGCCTGCCATGGCATTGGCCGTCATGGCGAGAACCGGCAGCTCTTTAAAGCGCTCCTGCTCACGCAGTTTTCGCGTCGCCGTATAACCATCCATTACCGGCATCTGGCAATCCATTAGCACGCCATCGAAGCTATCCTTATCGAGGGTATCCAGTGCCTCCTGTCCGTCGTTAACAACCGTCACCACGAGGCCATTCGTCGTCAGCAGTGCGTGTGCCAGTTCCTGGTTGACCTTGTTGTCCTCCACCAACAGGATACGGGCGCCACGCAGTCGGGCAATGTCATCGGCCATACTCTTTTCGCGGCGATTGACACGCGCCTCACTGACCACCTCGCACTTCATCGCCACCATGATGGCATCAAGCAGGCTGGAGCGGACGATCGGCTTGGCGAGGAATTCACTGACGTTCAGTCCTGATGCCGCCTCAATTGCTTCATCCCGGCCGTAGGAGGTAACCATGATGACAGAGGGCTGCACAGCGATCCGATCACTGGCCTCAATGTTGCGTACGGTCTCGACACCGTCCACGTTGGGCATATTCCAGTCCATCAGCACTAACTGATAGGGGTCGTGCCTATCGGCCTCTTCGAGCATCGCCTGTGCGGCAACACCATTGGAGACCAGTTCGGCCCGAAATCCCATATCTGTAAGCATATTGCTGAGGATGCTGCCGGCCCTGGCATTGTCATCCACCACCAGCACCCGCAAATCCCCCAGCGGGGTCTCCCGTATCACCGGCGGTAACGCCTCGCTTCTCTGTTTCTCCAGCTTGACGGTAAAGTGGAAGGTACTGCCAATCCCCTCCTTGCTCTCCACCCATATCTCGCCATCCATCATGGAAACCAGGTTTTTGGAGATGGCCAGGCCGAGGCCGGTACCGCCATATTTACGGGTAGTGGAGGTATCGGCCTGGCTGAAGGACTTAAACAGGTTCTGCTGTTGGGAAGGAGACATACCAACGCCGGTATCCTGAATGAAGAAGTGGAACTCCGCCATTTCATCGTTCTGTTGCACCACCTCGGCACCGATCACCACCTCCCCTCGCTCGGTAAACTTCACCGCGTTATTGCCAAGGTTGACCAGGACCTGCCCCAGACGCACCGGGTCACCGATCATGGACGTAGGAAGATCGGCGGGCAGGTCGAACATCACCTCCAACCCCTTCTCTTCCGCCTTCAGGCCGACCAGGTTGGCTAGGTGGTCAAATACATCCTCGAGATGAAACTCGACACTCTCCATATCCAGCTTGCCTGCCTCGATCTTGGAAAAATCGAGAATATCGTTAATGATCTCCAGCAGTGATTCGGCCGAGAGATTGACCTTTTCTATGTAGTTTCGCTGCTTTCGGCCAAGGTCCGTCTGTAGCGCCAGATGGGACATGCCGATAATGGCATTCATCGGCGTACGGATCTCATGCGACATATTGGCAAGGAAGTGGGACTTGGCGCGGGTGGCCTCCTCGGCCACCTCCTTGGCCTGGGAGAGTTCGTGCTGAATCGTCTTCAGGTCGGTAATGTCGATCACCCAACCCAGGTTGCCCTCCTCCCCCTGGTAGTCGATAACATCGAAGGTCACCAGCATGTCCCGGATATCGCCATTGGCGCCATATAGCTGCGCCTCATGGTTGCGTACGACGCCCTCCTGCCCGAGCTTGCCCATGATCCGGCTACGATCCTCAGGGTCCACATACACCCTGGAGACGTCATCGCCCAGGTTGATACCCAGCATCTCGGTCATGCGCGGATTGACAAAACGAACCTTCCCACCCAGGGTAATCGCCACCCCAACCGGGCTGGTATCGAGGATGGTCTGCAGCTGCAGGCGCTCGAGCTGCAGACGCTGCTGGGCATCCCGGCGCTCGGTGATATCTTTGAACATCACCACCGAGCCGACGATCTCACGGCCCTTGCGCATCGGCACGGCCGTATACTCTACCGGGAAGTGGCTGCCATCCTTACGCCACAACACCTCATTATCAATATCATGTGTTTCACCATCCCGATAGGCCGCTCGCATCGGGCACTCCGATGCCGGGTAGTTAGTACCATCGGCACGGGCATAGTGAACCGCATCGTGCATGGCAATACCAATAAGCTCCTCCACCTGGTAGCCCAGCATTTTGGCCGCCGCCTGGTTGCAGAAGGTCACTTTCCCCTCGGTGTCGATGCCGAAGATCCCCTCGCCCGCGGACTCCAGGATCAACTCATTGCGCTCCCTCGCATCCTCGGCTTGTTGCGTGGCATGGGTGATGGCCTCTTCGGCCTCCTGACTTCGCTCCGACTCACGCTTCTTGTCGATAAAGACGCCGTAGCTGGAGACGAACGGCTGCAGGAAATTCACCAACTCTTCGTCATAACCGCCGGGGCGGTTGGCGACCCCCATCATGCCGACCAGTGTGCCGTCCGCCCCCTTGATGGGAAGACCGAGGAAGGCCTCCAGCGGCGGATGCCCATCCTCTCTGGGGTAACCACCACGGCGAGAGTCGCTCCCCGGGTCATTGGCGATGACCACATCTCCGCTGGTAACGACAGCGCCAAACAGGTTGTTCAGATTGTGGAAGTCCAGCCCTTTCTCCCTGTACTCCTCATACAGACGCTGCGACTCTTCGTTCCAGGCAATGTTCGAAATTGCATGGGTGTGAAGAAACGGACTTCCATCACTCTCATAACGCAACTCACAGATAAAGCCGAAGGCACTTTGTGACAGGGAGAGCAGATCCTCCAGCGCCATTTCCCCCCACTCGTGGGAGATTCCATGGCTGAGAAAGCTCTTCTGCATGCGACGCGTGGCCTCCAGCAGGCGGTTCTTCATCGCCAGGGCCTCTGCCGCCAGCTTCGCCTCGGTAATGTCCTCGGTCATCGCTACGAAATGAGTTACCGATCCGGCCTCGTCCAGCACCGGCGCAATAGAGATGTTGCCCCAGTAGAGTTCACCATTCTTCTTGCGGTTGCGTATCTCGGCACGCCAGACGCGCCCCTCCAGAATGGTCTGCCACAACTCCTCATACTGCTGTTGCGGCGTCATATCACTTTTCAGCAGGCGTGGATTACGGCCAATGACCTCATCTTCCCGGTAACCGGTCAGTTCGGTGAAGGCGGGGTTAACATGCTCGATATTGCCATCGACATCGGTGATAACAACACAGATCGGACTCTGTTCCACCGCCTGCACCACTTTGCGCAACTCATCGGTGCGCTCTCCCACAAGTCGCTCCAGGCGCAACTTGACACGGTCCCCCACCCAGACACTGAAGCCGGTTAGGCCGAGTGCCAGCAGCAGCGCTAACCCAAGGGCTCCCAACACCTGGTTACGCATGGCCAGATAGGGGGCCAGCGCCTCTTCTGCATCGAGCTCGGTGGTCAAGCCGATGCCCAGCTCCGAAGACCATAACCAGGTACCGATAACCCGCACCCCCCGATAATCTCGATAGCCCTCGAAGCTCATCCCGGAATGCCCCTTTACCACCTCAGAGGCCATCAGGGTCAGCGGCCATTCTGTGCGAGGCGTTGAAGGAGTGTAGCCCTGAGTAAGGTCGCCACCGGGATCGCTAACACGGTGGTCGACGTGCACCTCATGCTCCTCCTCGAGGGATTCAATCCACTCATCACCGAAGCGGGAGAGCGTTAGCATGCGGCCATATCGATCGATGGCATAGGTCTCGCCGCTCCTCCCCGGACGCCCCGCCTGCACGATGGGGGAAAACTCCTCACCAGGGGAAAAACGAAGGGTGAATACGGCGATTACTTTACCGTTTCGGTCATGCAGCGGAGAAGCCAGAAACATCGTCGGCGCCTGGTGCAGCAGATGACCGGCTTTATCGCGTAACGCTACATCTGAGATGATCGGCGGAATAAAGACGGTCTCACCGGCAAAGGCGCGATCCATTAATTCGCCACGCTGCTCCGCAATCAGGTTTAAGGTGCCGACATTGACATCGCGCATCGAGGCGATGCTAATGCGATCCGGGGCGACGATGAAGATTCCCTTGGCATTGGTGTTTGCCAGGCGTGGTGCCACCCACTGACGCAGACGCTCCGTCACCGGATCGTTCAGCAGTGTTTCGGCATCACGTGGGAGCTGCAACAGCCGCTCTGCCGCCGCCACCAGCTCCGGCTCGTGCGTCAGCTCGAGGATATGGGCCCGCCGCCCAGACTCCCACGTCAGCATTGCCTGGTGTACCGATTCGTTGATACTCGATAACTGATTTCCCGTATCGTGTCGAAGCTGTACCTGCACCCGTTCCAGGGAGTACCAGGCTAAAACAAACACGCTGCCAAGAAACAGGACCACGGCTACGGCCACTACCCGCCGCATGGCGAATGAGCCAAACCACTCCATCTCCGCCCAGCCACTGAAGCGCTTCAACCATAGCGGCAGCAACAGCACAATGGCGAGTCCTGCCACACTCAGCCATCCATACTCTTCCAGCAGATCGGCCTCTTTTGCATGAAACACGGTCTGCTCATGCGTCGACGTGGTTGAGTAAAGATTAGGTTGTGCCGAGCTCTCTGCATTGGGTGTCTGCTCGTTCGTATGTGACCAGGCCGCCGGGGAAAGGGCCATAAGCAAGAACAGGATCAGGCTTGCCAGAAATTGACTAACAGAGGTTTTTAAAGTCATAGCTGGAATTTATCCGCTCGGCACCGCACCGTGCTCATAGCCCCTTTGCCCCAAGTATGGTCTCAATTTCCGCATAGGTGAACACGGGGCCGTCCTTACAGACGAACTTACCGCCGTGCTGACAGTGACCGCACTTGCCTCGCCCACACTGCATGTTGCGCTCCATGCTGAGATAGAGCGTGTCGGTGGCAAAGCCTCGCCTCAGCAGCTCCTTGCTGACCGCGATCATCATCCCTTCGGGGCCGCACATCATCACCGTGCTATTGTCCGGGTCGAGTTGTGTATGGTCGAACAGCACCGACATGTTGCCGATGTGGTAGGGCCAGGTTGCACCGCCGCAGTCCGCTGCCAGCAACACCTGAGTGTTGGGCAGGGCGTCCCACTGCTCATATTGATCGCGCCAGATAAGGTCGTCGCAATGTTTGACCCCCTGCATGATGGTAAGACGGCCATACTGCTCTCGACGCTTGAGGATGTAGTTGATGGCGGCCACCACCGGGGCACAGCCGAGACCACCGGTGGCAATCACGACATCCCCGCCCTTCGCCTCCTCCATCGGCCAGCCGCGGCCGAAGGGGCCGCGCACGCCGATGCGCTGCCCCGCCTTCAAGTTGGCGAGGGCGTTGGTTACCCGACCGACGGCGCGGATGGTATGGTCGTACATATGCTCATCTTCAGGGTCGGAGACGATGGAGATCGGCACCTCACCCACGCCGTGCAGATAGAGCATGTTGAACTGGCCCGGCTGGAAGCTGTAGGCCGCATGCACCGCCGGATCGGTAAAACGCAGGCGCAGGGTGTAGATGGAGGGGGACTCCTCGATACGCTCGACGATCTCCGCCTCGTGGGGCGTTTGCAATAGACTCATGCCTCACCTCCACAGAGGGTGTTCAACTCTTCGGTCACATCGATGCCGACCGGGCACCAGCTGATGCAGCGGCCGCAGCCGACGCAGCCTGAGCGACCGAACTGCTCGTGCCAGTTGTCGAATTTGTGGCTGAGCCACTGGCGATAGCGCTGGGCACGCTCGGCCCGGATAACGATACCGTGGATATAACTGTGGCCCTGGGAAAAACAGGAGTCCCACTGGCGCAGGTGTTCATTCTGTTCGCCGTTTAGCGATGGCTCCTCGTGTTCGCTGTGGCAAAAACAGGTGGGGCAGACGGCGGTACAGTTGCCACAGGCAAGGCATCGCTCGGCGATCGCCTCCCAGTGCGGGTTATCCCGCTTATCCATCAAGCGGCCATGCAGGCTGCCCTTCGGCAGCGAGCGTTGCTGCTGCGATGCCTGTGCACGTTGAGCCAGGGCGGCCTCAAGCTGCAGCGAGCTTGCCGCCTCAAGCGCCAGGGCACCCAGTACCGCTTTGCCGGCCTCACTGCCGACGCTAACGAGAAAGCCATCGTCCAGCTCGTCGAACAGCAAGTCATAACCTGTCTCGGCCGACGGGCCATCGCCCGTCGAGTGACAAAAACAGGTGGCGGCGGGGTGGCTGCAGTTGACCGCAACCAACAGCGTCCCTTCGCGGCGTCGGGCGTAGTGGTGGTCACACTCTACGCCGCTCATGAAGTGGCGGTCCTGAATCGCCAGGGCAGCCAGGTCACAGGGGCGCACACCGAGGAGCGCCCGCTTCTGTGGCCGAGGCAGGGTCTGTTCAAACGCTAGTCCGCCATCCGTCTGTTGTGCCCGCCACAATATTTCGCGTGGGGCAAAGAAAAGGGGCTTAAGCCCCTGCGGGCCATTGGCCCAGGCAAAGGCGCGCCCCCCCCCTCCCTGGCGCAGGCGGTAGGAGCCCGGCTGCTGCTCATCGTGGTAGCCCCAGGGCAGCTCGGCAGCGGTGTCGATCTCACCATATTGCAGCGTGCCCTGCTCCACACGCGGAGCGAGCACCATGTAGCCCGCGGTAGCGAGCCCCGCTATCAGCCCGTCTAGCCCCTGTTTGGAAAGGAAAAAGCGTTCATCCGTCATTTTTTTATTCCTGAACCTATTTCGAATAGCTGCGCCTTGAGGGCGTCGCGCCCGTCTTCCACCGTCTCCTGCTCGGCGATCAGCACCTCGGGGCAATAGCTCACTTCCAGAAACTCGGACAGAACCTGCCCGGCCTCGTCCATGTGCGTCACCCACCATATTCCAGCATAGCCGGTCTCTATCACGCTGACACGGCCAAAGTTGGTAACCTGGGCCACTATCTCCCCCTCACCCAGGACCTGGTGCAGCAGGGCGTAATCGGCCTCGCCCAGATCCATCGCCCCCAGATCGATATGGGCAGGCTCGTCCTCCTCCAGTAGCCGGCGCAGCATCTCCACCAGTTCGTGCAGCAGGTTGCGCGCCGCCGCTCCCCGCCCTGTATCGTCCCACTCAGCCATGATCTTTCCAGTTAGTCTTGCCCGTGATCGGGATAGTGTTAATATTGATGCACATTGAATGGATTCGCAAAGCACAAAGGAGTGGGCCTATGAATATCGCCATCGTCGATGACGACCCCCTACAAAGAAATCTACTCGAAAGCTGGCTGCAGGATGCAGGTTACAGCTGCGACAGCTTCGATAGTGCCAACGACTTCACCTCCAATAGCGATAGCATCAACTACCATGCCCTGCTGTGCGACTGGGAGATGCCGGGGATGAGCGGCATCGATCTGTTGCAGTGGCTACGCACCCAACAGCATGCCAACACCGCGGTAATCATTATCTCCTCGCGAGCCACGGAGGAGGACATCAGCCACGCACTGCGCCGCGGTGCCGACGACTATGTGGTGAAACCCGCCCGCAGGGGCGAGCTGCTCGCCCGCATTGAGGCGCGGCTGCGCCGTTCCGTCCCAGGCCATCGAGAGGAGCTGACGATAGGCAATATCACGATTGATGGCCGACGACAGGAGATCAGCCTGGATGGCGAGCGCGTGGAACTGACGCAAAAGGAGTACACCCTGGCCTGCTACCTGCTGGAAAACCTTGGCCGAGTAATACCGCGCGTGGAGTTATTAGAGAGCGTGTGGGGACACCACCGCCAGGTCAACACCCGCACCCTGGACACCCACATCTCGCGCCTGCGCCACAAGCTGCAGCTCCAGCCGAACAAAAACTGGCAGTTGAACGCCGTCTATCGCCAGGGCTATCGTCTCGACACCGCGCAAGCCGCCTGAGGCGCTTCTAGCCCTTTACCCGATCACCGATATAGCGGCGCCAAAAGTAGCCGCTGGCGCGCTCCTCACCAGTCTGCACATAGCGCAGGGCATTGTGGTTTTGCAGCGACCACTTCATCCGCTCCATCACCCAGCCCTTGCCGGTGAAGAGGACTTCATCGCCCACCTGCAGTTCAACATCGTCACCGGGGAACAGCAACTCCTCGTGGCTGCGGCGCACCAGCAGCAGGGGCAGGCACTCCAGTCGGTTATCGTGGTCGCGCGGATCGCGCTGCAGCTCCCCCAGTACTACCCGGCGTCCCCGCTCCAGGGCAAGCATCAGGGCCGGGGCGTCCTCCTCATCGACGTGGAATGACCAGACATCGGGCACCATGTCACCGGTGACCGCACTGAGACGGCTCACCTGCTCGTTCGCCCACTCGTTACACTGCTCCAGGATCAGGCGCAGGAAGCGGTCCAGCAAAGGTGTGGTGAGCAGGGCGAGGATATCGCGGGCGATGATCTCACTACGCTGCATGACGAGGTCGAGCAGTGCCGCCTGAAAGATATCGTCGTTGTCGCGCTTGTTCTGCCTGGCTACCATGAAAAGATCCGGGTTGAGCTGGGCCGCGGTCATCACGATGGAGAGGTTGTTGGCGTCATCATCGGTGCCGGCAACGATACCCACCGCCTGCTCAACACCGGCGGCGCGGAGGGTCTCCGCCTCGGTACCGCGGCCCACCACGCAGAACTCGCCACAGCCGGTGCGCTCGGGCTCTGCCTCGATGATCACCGTATCCACCTTTTCGCGCACCAGGTTCTCCTGCATCGCCTTGCCAAAACGTCCGTAGCCGCACAGCACCCAGGTACCGTGCGGCGGATAGGGCGGCTGCGGCAGCTCGGTACCCGGCACCCCGGTGAGCCACTCGTAGAGCAGGTGGGTACCCGGCGAGTGCAGCGCCAGCGCCAGGCGGTGGGCGAAGGTGTCGTAGGGGTTAATAACGCGATCGGTACCGAAGGAGACCATATTGGCCTCCGCATCATGGGTCTCGGCACGGCAGATCACCTGTATCCCCGGATGCAGCAACTTGGTGGTAATGGCGATCTTGAGGTTCACCGCATCGTCATCGGTCAGCGCCACCACACCGACACAGTGCTTATGCAGCAGGCCGGCCTCCTTCAGGGTCAGCGACAGGGAGGCGTCGGCACAGAGGCCCGGCACATACAGTTTCAGGTCCTCCAGCTCCAGTTCGTTGATGCGCTCCTGGTTGCAGTCAACCACCACGGCACACATATTGCGCTGCACCATGGAGCGCACCAGCAGGCTGCCGGTGTCGCCATAGCCGCAGACGATATAGAAGGGCTCGGCCATGTGGCTCACGCCGCGGGCAAAGCCCTGCTCCGCCACCGCCTGCTTGAAGGCCGGGTCCTGGATCAGGGTGAGGATCTTACCAATGGCGTAGAGCCAGCCAACCACGGTCAGGTAGATGGTGACCAGGGTCCACATACGCTGCGCCTCGTTGAACTCGTAGGGCAGTTCGCCGAAACCGATGGTGGTCGCCATGTAGCTGACGAAGTAGAAGGCGTGGAAGAAGTCCATATGCCAGGGCCTGCCCTCGGCGTCGCTACCGGGGATCAGCACCAGGCCGAGGATGGAGATGGCATAGGCGACGATCAACACCACCAGCGGCGCGCGCATGCGCCGCAGGATAAGGAAGATCACCTGGTTCATGAGTGCGGCCCCTTGGCCCTAACGGCGCAGGTTGACCGTTTCGATAATCAGCAGCACCACCGAGGTGATGTTGGCCAGCAGCGCGCCGCCGGAGAGGGAGACGATACTCCCTACCACCGAGGGCTCCATACCGCTATTGGAGATGTGCTCGGCATAGCCCCAGACGATGGCGGCGATGATCAGCTGCAGGTCGGCCACCAGCGAGGTGGCCAGCAGCACCGCTCCCATCTGGGTGCGATCACCAAATTTGAGTACCGTGGCGATAAGGTTGACGACGATGGCGGCAAACAGCTCATAGACGTTGTGGTGGACATGATTATCGAACTCGCCAATGAAAAAGCCGAAATTGAGGGTCAGGGCCAATACGATAAAAAATCCGAAGATCACCTTTTCCAGGTTCATCTAAATCCCCTTTATTGTTCTTTGCTGTTGTGGGCGGGCCGTCGCCATGTGTGTGATTTTCAGGTGGATTGTAGGACGTTTGACCGCCATCCGCTACGGCAGCGGCGGCCCGGAGGCGAGACGGTGCGCCCAGCGGGTGGTCTCCGGCAGGCGGTAACGGGTGGTCGCCGCCAGTACCAGTTCGCGCGCGCTATCGAAACCGACCCGGTGGCCTGGGGAGATATAGAGCGGCTTGACCCGTGAACGACTGCGTAGCACGCAGCCGATCAGCTCCCCCTTGTCGTAGAGCGGCTGCCACGCCCCCCTCTCCTCCCCCGGCTCTTCGTGGCTGCCGATGAGGCGCGACTTGGCGACGCCAATGGTGGGCAAGTCCAGCAACACCCCCAGGTGGCTGGCGATACCGAGGCGGCGCGGATGGGCGATCCCCTGGCCGTCGCAGAGCAGCATGTCGGGCAGTGCAGAAAGCCCCTCCAGGGCCGCCAGCACCGCCGGAACCTCGCGGAAGGAGAGCAGCCCCGGCACATAGGGGAAGGCGGTGGGCAGGCGGGCAATAGCGTGCTCACGCAACTGCAGCGTGGAAAGGTCGAGCACCGCCACAGCGGCACGGGTAATACGCCCCTGCTCCTCGAAACCGACATCGACCCCGGCAACGCTTTGCGGCGGCGTGAAATCATCACCGATACGCACCAGCTGCCGCAGCCGCTGCTGGATGTCGATCGCCTCCCTGGCAGAGACGTTCCAGTCGTGACGATGGTGTAGCGTGATCACGGCCCCTCCCGGCTTGAAAAAACGGCCCTGCGCAAGCAGAATGCCCATCGTTCAACCATACGGAAAAGCGATGAAACACGCATCCCCCTATATCTTCGATATCGACGGCGACGAGTTTGAGGAGAAGGTGATCCAGGCCTCTCATCAGCAGCCGGTGCTGGTCGACTTCTGGGCCGACTGGTGCAGCCCCTGCCTGATGATCGCGCCGGTGCTGGCCAAGGTAATCCCGGAATACGAAGGTCAGGTACTACTGGCCAAGATCGATGCCGACGAGAATATGAAGCTTGCCGGCCACTACCGCCTGCGCGGCTTCCCCACCATCATCATGTTCGTCAACGGCGAGGAGGTAGACCGATTTGGCGGCGCCAAGGCCGCGCCGGAGATACGTCAATTTATCGAGCAGAACTTGCCGCTCTAATCGCCCTCAACTCCATGCCCATCCGTGGTTGATGGCGCACTATCTTGATGCAATAATCGCCATATACAAATAAACCATACCAACTGATGGGATATCCTAACTGGATCTCAACACGCGGCATCCCGTGACATGGACTACGTCACCCAATATGAGGGTTCGACATGAAACCGAATATTTCCCCTTCCTCGCGTGAAATAAAAATGGCCGACGGCGAGTTCATCGTCAGCAAGACCGACACCAAGGGCCGAATCACCTACTGCAACCGTACCTTTATGCAGATCGCCGGGTACAGCGAAAGGCAGCTACTCAACATCCAGCACAACATCGTTCGCCACCCCGACATGCCTCGCGGCGTGTTCCGCTTTCTGTGGCAAACCCTGGAACAGGGAAAAGAGTTCTTCGGCTATGTAAAGAATATGACCGCTGACGGCTCTTACTACTGGGTCTTCGCCAACGTCACTCCCGATTACGACAGAGAAGGGCAACTCAAGGGCTATTACTCGGTACGCCGCAAACCCAGCACCAGTGCCATCGCCACGGTAGAGCCCATCTACAGGGAGATGATTGCCATAGAGCAGCGCGCAGGCAGCAAGGACGGGCCGGACGAGTCGCTCCGCTATCTGCAACAGACCCTGGATGGGCTCGGCACCAGCTATGAAGAGTTTGTCCTCAGCCTCTAATCAATAATTTTTCATCCCACCGTAAAGGGAACAGAGCATGTCGTCGCATACCCCACAAAAACAAGGCGTTAGTAAAGGTTCTCCCTTCCTCGACACCCGCTTTCTCATTGTCTGCTTCATCTTCAGCGGACTCATCATCGCCATGGCCGCCACGCACCATTTCCGCCACGGCCTCACCTGGGATGAGTGGATATACCCGATAGCAGCCCTGGCATTCACCTGGTATGCCTGGTGGAGTGCACGGCGCCCGCTTGCCGGGCTGGAACGGATTTACCAGGTCATCGAGGCAACCCGCCAGGGCAACCTGCACCACCGTATAACGGGCACCGCCGGCCTGGGGGAAATCGGTCGTGTTGCCTGGGAGCTGAATGACCTGCTCGATATCATGGAGACCTACTTCAAAGAGGTAAACACCTGCTTCAAACGTGTGGGTGAAGGGGACTTCTATCGCAAGGCCTACAGCAACGGCATGCCGGGACAGCTGGCGTTGTCGTTGGACAATATCAACAAGGCGATAGATGCGATGAGTAGTAACGTGCAGTACATCGCGCGTAACCGCCTCACCTCGTCACTGCATAACACCAACACCAGCAACCTGCTGCATAACCTCAAACTCAACCAGGCCGACCTCATCTCGGTCACCGATGAAATGGTCAAGGTGGCGGAAATCACCGAAGAAAATGCGGAGATGACCCGTAAGAGCCAGGATTCGGTCAGCGGTATCCGCCAGTCACTCCATAGCATTGCGACAACGATGCAGGAGGTCTCCAGTTCTACCCAGTCACTCAATCAGGAGAGCATTGAGGTCAGTGAGTCGCTGAGCATCATCTCCTCTATCGCCGATCAGACCAACCTGCTGGCCCTGAATGCCGCCATTGAGGCGGCGCGCGCCGGAGAGCAGGGACGTGGCTTTGCGGTGGTCGCCGACGAAGTGCGGGCCCTGGCCGAGCGCACCAAAAATGCCACCCTGGAGATCACCGACATACTGGAGCGCTTCCGCGGTCGTGTCGACGGCATGCTGCAAAGTGCCGGCACGACCGAGCAGCTTACCAGTGATGTGGCCAGCAACATGGAGGCCTTCCACGACAACTTCCGGTCCATTGCCGAGTCAGCGGCCACGACGCTGGAGAGAATATCCCACGCCAAAGATCGCTCCTTCGGCTCACTCATCAAGCTTGATCACATCATCTACAAACAGAACGGCTACACGGCCCTGGGCAACGGCCCCGACTGCGATGAGGCCAGGGCTATATCGGTCGACCACACCACCTGTCGCCTCGGCAAGTGGTATTACGAAGGCTATGGCAAGGAGAGCTACAACCACACCCATGCCTTTAAGGCGCTGGAGAACCCTCACCGTGACGTACACGCCAACTTCCAGGCCGCGCTTACTACTGCCCAGGATGACTGGGAGCACAGCGAGGAGCTGCAACAGACCCTGCTGGATCGGGTTCAGGCCGCGGAAGAGGCCAGCATGGAGGTAATGCGGCTGATCGATGCGATGGTCGACGAGAAGTTCGCCTCAACACATCAGGGGTACTAGTCACTCCGCGATAAACCTGGGGGCAGGGCTGGCTCTTAGCCCGCTTTGCTGTAGGACATGCGGCCATGGTTCGCTACAATAGCGCGACCTGAAGCCAGAGCCGCCCCCATCCCCGATCAGCCCCATGCAAGACGATGCTCCCATAGTCGACAAGGCGCGCCTGCTACAGCTTGAACGTATCGGCGAACTTAAGGCGGAAGCCTTTCTCGAGCTGGCAGGCAAACTCCATGTAGAGTCTCAACCCGCTGGCCGGCGCCTGTTCGTGCGCGGTCACCGCGACCAGTGGTGCTATTACCTGCTTGAGGGGGAGATACGCCTCGACTTTATCGATGGTCACAGTGAGCGCATTCACGGCGCAAGCCCCAGCGCACGGCACCCACTCGCCAACCAGCAACCGCGCCAGGCCAATGCGATTACCCAAACCGAGGTGCGCTTCATCCGCATCGACGCCAATCTGCTGGAGGTACTGTCGCAGGATGTGAGTGAGGAGAGCTATCAGCTCGAAGAGTTCACCGCCGATGATGAGAGCGTGCGCAATCGCCTCTTCTACGCCCTCTACAGCGACTACATGGCGGAGAAACTCAGCCTGCCGCAACTGCCCAATGTCGCCCTCAAGGTGAAGCAGATCGCCGACGACCCGGACGGCGATCTGCGCAGCGTCGCCCACGCCATCCAGGCGAGTCCGGTTCTGCCCAGCCTGCTGATCAACATCGCCAACAGCGCCTACTACCAGCTACGCGACCAGGTCACCGACATCCTGGGGGCCGTCTCGGTACTGGGAATGCGCAAGACCCGTGACCTGGTGATCACCCACACCCTGCGCCACCTGTTTCGCACCGACTCACGGCTAATCGCCGCACGCATGCAGCGACTGTGGCGCCACAGCGCGCTGACCGGGGCGATCGGTTACGCCATCGCCCGCCTAACTCCCGGCCTGGACCCGGACCGCACCCTGCTACTTGGCCTCATCCACGACATCGGCATCCTGCCGGTGATCCACTATGCCGGCAGCTATCCCGAACTGGCCAACAACCCTGCCATGCTGGATGAGGCGGTGCATGCACTGCGCAGCCAGATCGGGGCGATGGTGCTACGCCAGTGGGGTTTTGCCGACGAAGGGGTTGCGGTCTGCCTCGATGCAGAGAACTGGTATCGCGACCCGGGGGTGCAACCCGACTACACCGATGCGGTATTGATCGCACAGCGCCTTGCCGACGCCTTGCTCGATCACCAGCCGGCGATGCCGAGCATTAACGAGCTACCGGCCTTCAACAAGCTGGCACGCGGCACGCTTAGTGAGGAAGAAGTATTGGACAACCTGCTTTGCGAGGCACAGGAAGAGATCGCGGTGGTATTTCAGTTGCACTAAGTGTGCCGCAGCCCAACAACGCCCTTTTCACCAACAGGGCAAATTCCAGAGACAAAAAAAGGGGCCCGAAGGCCCCTTTTTTCCAACACTTAACGCTGTGATCAACCGAACACGTCGTTGGTGATGTTGTTGAACCAGGAGTGGGCATACTGCTCTTCGCGAGCGCGCATCTCCATGGAGCTCTTGTCGTAACCGGGGGTCAGACCGCCGGAACCTTTTACCTTGTCGATCTTGCTGGTCTCGTTGTTGTAACGGTAGACCATGGCTACGGAGATACCGTCGCCGGGGGCGATGACAGAGTAGCAGGTATTGACGTAGGACGGCTGAGGCGTCTTCATGTCGTTAAGCAGGGCAACCACGGCAGCGGCACAGACCTTCGCCTCAGAGTTGGCCGCGTAGCCGGACTTGGGCAGCGGGCTCTGGATGGCGGCGTCACCAATCACGTGGATATTCGCGTGGATGGTGGACTCGAAGGTGTTCAGGTGAACCGGGCACCAGCCAGACTCGTTGGTCAGGCCCGCGGTAAAGGCGATCTTACCTGCCTTCTGCGCCGGGATGACGTTGAGTACATCGGCCTTAACTTCGCTGAAGTCGGTGGTGACGGTGCGGGTCTTGGCATCGACGGACTGCAGGACGTTGTCCTGGGAGCCCTTCGGGGTGCCGTACCACTCGATCATGCCACCGGCCTTGGAGTCGCCCTTGTAGCCGTAGTGCTTCTCCCAGCCGGCGCGGAACAGGCCGAACTTGGAGAACTTCGGCTTCGGGTCCAGGATGATGATCTTGGACTTCGGCTTGTTTGCCTTGAGGTAAGCGGCGATCTGCGAGGCGCGCTCGTACGGCCCAGGCGGGCAACGGAAGGGGTTGGGCGGCGGGCAGATGGCAACGGTGCCACCGTCCTTCATCGCCTCGAGCTGCTTACGCAGGGTAGCGGTCTGGGGACCGGCCTTCCAGGCGTGAGGGATCTCCTCGGCAACCTTCTCGTCGTAACCCTCGATCATGTCGTACTTGAAAGAGACACCCGGGGAGACAATGCAGCGGTCGTAGCTGAAGCTCTTGCCGCCGGCGGTCTTAACGGTACGGGCATTGGCATCGATACCGACAACGCTGTCCTGAACCACGTTAACACCGTGGGCGGCCAGACCAGCGTAACCGAACTTGATGGAGTCCAGGGTACGGTGGCCACTCAACACCTCATTGCTCATGAAGCAGGTGTAGTAGTTGGCGTTAGGCTCGATAACGGTAACATCGATGGAGGAGTCCGCCATCTTGATGTACTTGGCAGCGGTTGCACCGCCGATACCACCACCGACGACGACGACCTTCTTGGTCGCGCCGGCAATAGCAAAGCTGCTTGCACCCATGGCCGAGGCCATCGCCGCCGCGCCGCCGCTCAGCTTAAGGAAATTTCTACGATTGATATTGCTCATGTTTTAACTCCCAATTATTGCTGGCTGGCGTAGTATTCGAGAAGCTCTGCAACACCGGCATCGCCTGCTTTGTTGTGCATTTTATCTAGCTTGCGCTTCATCTTCTTCGGTATATCGCGGCCACCGCTCATGAAGTCAGCCATAGTGTACTTGAGGTAAGGCTTCCACTGACCGGCGAGCAGACCACCGTCCTCGGCAGCGCGGCCACCGTCCTCGTGACACTTTTCGCAGTACTTGTCGTGCAGCTTCTTGCCACTCTTGGCCATGCCAGCATCGGTGGACTGAGCCTGACGCACGATCTTCTGCTTGGCGAAGAAATCGGCCATCAGCTTGATCTCTTCATCGGTATAGCCCTTGGCGATACGGCCCATGATGGTCGAAGCGCGATCACCGCTCTTATAGGCCATCATCGAGTCGATGAAGTACTCACTGCCGCTACCGGCGATGGTCGGGGTTGCCGGACCATTGCTGTTGCCATGGGTACCGTGACAACCGGCACAGGTGTTGCCCAGCATTTCCCCACTCGGAGTCGCAGCAAATGCCACGCCTCCAAAGGCGATACTGCAGGCGATCAGGGTACCTTGTAGCCCTTTTTTGTATTTCATAATGCCTCCTCTGGTTTACTCACTTATTATTCGACTGAAACTAGTCGAAAAATTCTTTTGCTTATTACTGCTTAATTATTTAAGCAATTCTTCTATCTTCTTCAGGCCGGCCTCTCGGGCATAATCACGCGCGCTCTTCCCTGCATTGTCCCGCAGCGCCATGCTTGCCCCATACCGTTTCAGCACGGCGACGGAGTCTTCGTCAGCGGCCAATACCGCCTCAATTAATGCGGTTGTTCCATCACTGCTTTGATAATCGATTTCAGCCCCGGACTCAAGTAAAAACTCGAGTGTGTGAGAGTGTGCGCCACCGGCGGCCCACATCAGTGCGGTCGAGCCATCTTTGGCCTTGGCCTGCACGTTCGCGCCATACTTGACCAGCAAGTGCAGTACGGCCAGGCGTCCACTACCCGCGGCAATCATCGTGGCCGTGGCGCCCTCGGTATTGCGCAGATAGGTATCAGCGCCAGACTTGAGCAGCAGTTCTGCCACGTCCTCATAACCCTTATCTGCGGCTACCATCAACGCGGTCATGCCATCGTTATCCGAAGTGTTAACGTTGGCACCATAACTAATCAGGGAAGCCACTACCGTAGGATAATCGTAGCGGCTGCCAATCATCAGGGCATCCCATCCGGCACGGGTCTTCACCTGGGTGTTGGCACCCCGTTTCAGTAATTCACTGACCAGCTCAGGGTAGCCGCCCTCTGCGGCAAAGGTCAGGGCGGTACAACCGGCGACACTCCTGGCATTGATGTCCGCGCCCTTCTCGATAAGGCGCATCGCCACCTCGTCGTTGCCCTCTTCGACGGCAAACATCAGCGCAGATTTGCCGAATTTGGTCTTGGCACTGGGGTCGGCGCCCGCCGCCAGTAATTTGTCTACCTGTTCGATATCACCAATCAGCGCAGCCTGACGCAACTCGCTATTGATGTTCGCCGCCTGCAGCGGGAGAGAGGTAAGCCCCATCAGCAGGGCCGCGCATGCTATGCCAAGGCGCATCGGTTTCAACAGTGCATCTACCATATGGGCCACCTACTCTGCCTCTGCTGCTTCTGCGGCCTCTGGCTCTTCGTAGTCATCGGGCTCATCGGGCTCGATGTGTGCAATACCCTTATGACAGTCGATACAGGTCTGCCCCTTCTCCGGCGCGCGGGCATGCCTCTTTCGCGCCATGCGGCCCTGCGCGGAGAGGTCCATATTGGTGAAATCGTGACAGGTGCGGCACTCACGGGAGTCGGTGGCCTTCATCTTGGCCCAGACGCGGTTGGCCATCTCCCAGCGGTGTTCTTCGAACTTTTCCTGAGTATCGATGGTGCCCAGGAGCTTATGCAGCACATCTTTGTACGCCATGATCTTGGCGCCAAGCTTGGGGAGGAACTCTTTGGGGACGTGGCAATCGGCACAGGTGGCCTGTACGCCCGAGCCGTTCTTGAAGTGGATGGTCTCTTTGTATTCTGCGTAGACGTTATCGCGCATCTCGTGACAGCTGATACAGAACTCCAGCCGGTTGGTGTAGGCGAAGAAGCTGTTTACCCCACCATAGGCGATGAAACCGAGCATGAAGATAGCGGCAAAGACGGCGATGCTCTTTTTATTGGCGCGGATCTTGGCAATCAACGTTTTCATTGTTGTTTTGACTCACTACAGTCCTCGCAGGGACCTTGCTATTGTGACTTTTTCGGGGAACTTCGGTGCGTACCCCGAGCCCCCTCCTCCTTTGGCCTCCACTCACCCTGCGGCGCGATTAGGGCTCCTTGCAGACGGCAATTCCCCCATGCCGAGTAGAGACAAACGAACCTTACAGCAAACCTTACATGGAGTACAACACCTTTCATAACGCCATGAAAACATTAGCATTTACTGTAATACCAATAGCCATTGAGGGGACAAAAAAGAGTGCCAAACCTGCCAACTTGACAGTTAATGACATGTCACGATATCAGGGAGGGAATTAAGGGGTAGCAGGGTGCGGCAACCGACGTTGCCGCAGAGAAAACATCAGGCGGCGGACGGCTCACGGCGGGCAAATTGCATCTCCTCCCCCGCCACATCGACCTGGATGGTATCGCCCGGCTCGAAACTGCCGGCGAGAAGCTGCTGTGCCAGCGGGTTCTCGATACGCTGCTGGATCGCTCGTTTGAGCGGGCGGGCGCCATAGACCGGGTCGAAGCCCGCCTCTCCCAGGCGATCCAATGCCGCTTCGCTCAGCTCCAGCTGCAACTCCCTCTCCGCCAAACGCTTACGCAGGTAGTCGATCTGGATATCGGCAATAGCGCGGATCTGCTCCTTCATCAACGGGTGGAATACCACCACCTCGTCAACGCGATTGATGAACTCGGGGCGGAAGTGGTGACCGACCACCTCCATCACCGTCTCCTTGATCTGTGCGTAGTGCTCCTCGCCCGCCATCTCCTGGATCTGCTGCGAGCCCAGGTTGGAGGTCATGACGATGACGGTGTTGCGAAAATCGACAGTACGGCCATGGCCGTCGGTGAGGCGGCCGTCGTCCAGCACCTGCAACAGGATGTTGAAGACATCAGGGTGGGCCTTCTCCACCTCGTCCATCAGGATCACCGAGTAGGGCTTGCGGCGCACCGTCTCGGTGAGATAGCCCCCCTCCTCGTAACCGACATAGCCGGGAGGGGCACCGATGAGTCGTGCCACCGAGTGCTTCTCCATGAACTCCGACATATCGATGCGCACCAGCGCCTCCTCGGTATCGAAGAGGAACTGCGCCAGCGCCTTGCACAGCTCGGTCTTGCCCACCCCGGTAGGGCCAAGAAAGAGGAAGGAGCCGTTGGGGCGGTTGGGGTCGGCCAGTCCGGCACGGGAGCGGCGAATGGCATCGGCCACCGCCGTGATCGCCTCCTCCTGCCCTACCACCCGCTGGTGCAGGTTCTGCTCCATCTGCAGCAGCTTCTCGCGCTCCCCCTCAAGCATCTTGGAGACGGGGATACCAGTCCACTTGGAGACGATCTCGGCGATCTCCTCCTCACACACCTTATTGCGCAGCAGGGTGGTCTCCTTGAGCTCCGCCTGCTCTGCCATCTGCAGCGACTTCTCCAGGTCGGGAATGCGGCCATACTGCAGCTCCGACATACGGGCCAGGTCGCCGGCACGACGCGCGGTCTCCAGCTCCTGGCGTGCACGGTCCAGCTCCTCCTTGATGTGCTGTGCCCCCTGTACCGCCTGCTTCTCCTGCTTCCACACCACCTCCAGCTCGGCGTACTCGCCGCCCAGGCGGGTGATCTCCGCATCCAGGTCATCCAACCGTTTTCTGGAGGCCTCGTCGGTCTCCTTGGCCAGCGCCTCCCGCTCGATCTTGAGCTGGATCAGGCGGCGGTCGAGGCGGTCCATCCCCTCGGGCATGGAGTCGATCTCCATGCGAATTTGGGAGGCAGCCTCGTCGATAAGGTCGATCGCCTTATCGGGCAGTTGGCGATCCGTGATGTAGCGGTGCGACAGGGTGGTGGCGGCGATGATCGCCGGGTCGGTGATCTGCACCCCGTGGTGCACCTCGTACTTCTCCTTCAGGCCGCGCAGAATGGCGATGGTATCCTCCACCGTCGGCTCATCCACCAGCACCTTCTGGAAACGCCGCTCCAGTGCCGCGTCCTTTTCGATGTATTGGCGATACTCATCCAGGGTGGTGGCGCCGACACAATGCAGCTCACCACGGGCGAGGGCGGGCTTGAGCATATTGCCCGCGTCCATCGCCCCTTCCGCCTTGCCGGCACCCACCATGGTGTGGATCTCATCGATAAAGAGGATGATCTGCCCCTCCTGCTTGGCCAGGTCGTTGAGCACGGCCTTGAGGCGCTCCTCAAACTCACCGCGGAACTTGGCCCCGGCGATAAGGGCGCCCATGTCGAGGGAGAGCAGGCGCTTGCCCTTGATCCCCTCCGGCACCTCGCCGTTAACGATACGCTGGGCGAGCCCCTCGACGATGGCGGTCTTGCCGACGCCGGGCTCACCGATCAGTACCGGGTTGTTCTTGGTACGGCGCTGCAGCACCTGAATGGCACGGCGGATCTCATCGTCACGGCCAATCACCGGGTCGAGCTTGCCCTGCTCGGCCCGCTCGGTCAGGTCGATGGTGTACTTCTCCAGCGCCTGGCGCTGCTCCTCGGCGTTGGGGTCGTCCACCCGGGCACCGCCGCGCATGCTCTCCACCGCCTTCTCGATCGCCTCCTTATTGGCGCCGTGGGCGCGCATCAGCTCTCCCAGCTTGCCCTGCTCCTCGGCGGCGGCCAGTGCGAACAGTTCACTGGAGATGTATTCGTCCTTGCGCTGCTGCGCCAGCTTGTCGGTCATGTTGAGCAGCTTGGCGGTATCGCTGGAGACCTGCACATCGCCGCCGGTACCGGTCACGGTCGGCAGGTGATCCAGGGCATCGCCCAGGGCCGAGCGCAAACCGTTTACATTGACCCCGGACTGGGCCAGCAGTTGACGCACCATGCCCCCCTCCTGGTCGAGCATCGCCGTCATCAGGTGGATAGGCTCGATAAACTGGTGATCGTGTCCCACGGCCAGGGACTGGGCATCGGCCAGGGCCATCTGGAACTTGGTGGTCAGTTTGTCCATTCGCATGAGGTGCTACTCCGCTGTCTGTATATTGAGATGATCTACCAGATAAGGATGGCCGGGGGCAATTCAAGAGAGCGATTCGTCAGGGGGAGGACGGCTCACCGCCCGCTCAATCTCCGTAAGACACTCCCCCGGCTCCCGCTCGTGACAATCGATGGCGGGGAAGTTGCTGATGCTGACCCGCCCGCGCAACAGCACGGAGAGGACGATATGCCCCTCGGCCCGCACCCCCCCGATTCGGGCCGGGAATATGGGGCAGTCGGCCAGCTGCGCCAGCCGCACCGCCCCCGGCTTGAGCTTGCGTGGCGGCTCGCTGTCGAGGTGGATCTTACCGTGGGGAAAGAGCGCCACCACATCACCCGCCTCCAGCGCCTTGAGAGCGGCGCGAAAGGCGCGCTCGGGCCGCCCCTTGCGATCCACCGGGATGCAGCCGGCGGCGCGAAACAGCCAGTTCAGGCCAAAGTGGTAGTAATACTCCTTGGCGATGAGAAAGCGCAGCCGCCGCTTGCTGGCGGCGATCAGCAGCAGGGAGTCGAGGCCGGAGACATGGTTGGCCACCACGATCGCGGGGCCGCTCTCGGGAAGGTAGAGGTTGTCACCATGCAGGCGGTGATAGTAGCGGCAGAACAAGCGATTAAGGCCGTCGATGCGGTTGAGCCAGGGACCGCCCCACTCCACCTCGGAGGCTAGGCCGGTGATACGCCACAACCAGAGGGTAAGGGTACCTGCGGCTATGACGGCAGCAACAAGGTATAAAGAGGAAGTATCGCTAAGCAGGGAACTCATGCAGTAACTCTATCACCACTATTACAGCAGCGATGGAAAACAGGCTCACTCCCCCGCATGCCGTTGCTGCAGGAATTCGGCGAACTGTCTATCTTCGGCCGTGGTATGCGCCTTGAACCAGTGCACCAGGAAATCGACCACCGCCTTAGCCTCTTCGGCATCGTAACGAACATTGAGGCCGCTCTCTTTTGCGTTGAGCTGGTCGATCAGCTCATAGTGGTGGCGCTGGTGTTCGGCCAGCTGGTCGTAGCCGGCAAAAAGCATCATGTTCTCTTCACTAATGAAGTGGAACTTTGCATAGGCGTTCAGCTCTGAGAACAGCGCAACCTGATGTTCATGATTGCCACTGTTCTGAAGCTCATGGTGAAGACGGTTGATCAGCGACAGAAAATAGCGGTGTTGCAGGTCGATCTCTTCCACCCCCAACTCATAGTCAGCCGACCAGGTCAGCAAGTCCGCAATGGAAGCTCCCATATTCACTCCTTGTTTGTGACGCTTTTATTCTTCGCATCTACTCTACAGTGAATGCGACACTCTGTGGCACTGCTATTTCTTCTGATAGACCTTGCGCCGGAACAGGTCGTTGCGGCGGCTTACCAGGCGGTCGAGAAAGAGCATGCCGTCGAGGTGGTCCATCTCGTGCTGTACCGCGCGCGCCTCGAAGCCCTCGCAGTGGTACTCCTGCTCATTGCCCTCCAGGTCCAGCGCCTTGAGGGTGACCGCCTCGGCACGGATCACGTTGCCGGTGTAGTCGGGTACCGACATACACCCCTCGCGGCCGACCTCCATCCCCTGCCACTCGGTGATCTCGGGGTTGATGAGGAACAGGCGACCGTGGTTGGGCACCGGCTTGCGGGTCTTGGAGCAGTCGACGATGACGATGCGTTGAAAATGTCCCACCTGCGGCGCGGCGATACCCACGCCGCCGGGGCCAGCATCCATGGTCTCCTCCAGGTCGGCGATAAAGGCGCGCAGCTCGTCGTCGACCTGATCGACCGGCGACGACTCCTGCTTCAGCCGCTCGTCGGGATAGGTAAGAATCTCCAGTACTGCCATAACGCTAGCCGATCAGGGTCTCAATGGTTTCCAGTTGCGCCTCGATACCGTCGTTGACCACGATATCGAGGGCCGACTGCAGCGCCTCTACCCCCTCGGCGGCGTGGCCCTCGATCTGCATGATGTAGATCGGCTTCTCCTCGCTGCCGGCAACACTGGTGTCCATATCGAGGATATGCAGGCCCGCCTCGGCCAGCGCCCCGGTAATACGGGCGACGATACCGGCGCGGTCGGCGCCGTAGACGGTGATGCGCACATCGGGCTCCAGGTGGTCGTGCAGGGCAGCATCGATGCGGTCGACGTGTCGGTGCAGCCCCAGCGAGTCGGCCACCGGCTCCATCAGCTGGTCCAGCTCCTTTGTCCGGCCCTCGAACTGCACCATCAGCATAATGGTGAAGTTACCGCCCAGGCGCATCATCGTCGCCTCACCCAGGTTGCAGCCGCCATCGAACAACGCCGCACTGACATGGGCGACGATGCCGGGGCGATCCTTTCCCACCAGGGTCAGCATGTACCAGTGACTCATCGTTGTTCTCCTTATCCGTACGCGTTAGTGAAGAGTGGAGTGTGCCAGGTAGATAACGCCGATACCAAAACTGATCAGCAGTATCTGCTGCAGCGTCGCCTGGAGATGGCTGCGACGGTGCAGGCCGGGAATAAGGTCGGCCACGGCGATATAGATAAAACTGGAGGCGGCCACCGCCAAAACATAGGGCAGCAGGTACTTGGCATCGTCCAGGCTGTAGTAGGCGAGCAGAGCGCCGATCAGTGTGGTAAGACTGGCGGCGACATTAAAGGTAAAGGCGCGGGCACGACTAAAACCGCTGTGCAGCAGAATGGCGAAGTCGCCCACCTCCTGCGGGATCTCGTGCGCCGCCACCGCCAGCGCGGTAACGACGCCCACATGGGGATCCACCAGGAAGGCGGCAGCGATCAACACCCCATCGACAAAGTTGTGCAGGCCATCGCCGATAAGGATCATCACCCCGGAGGCGCCGTGGGTATGGTTGTGATTGTGGCCATGGCCGTGCCCATGTTCGGAATGGGTGTCGGGGGTGTGCACCGCGCAGCTCTCGGAGTGGCAGTGGCGCCACAGCACCATCTTCTCCAGCAGGAAGAAGCCCAGCAGACCGAACAGCACGGTCATGGAGATATCGTGCACATCGTGAGGAGAGTAGCCGATGGCGTGGGGCAGCAACGCGAGGAAGGCGGCCCCCAGCAGGGCGCCGATGGCGAAGCTCACCATGTGGGGCAGCAGGCGCTCACGCCACGGCTTCGGGAGCAGCAGGAACACCGAGGCGGCAAGCACGCTCAACACGCCACCCATCAGGCTGAAGAGGATAATTTGCGTTAACAGGCTTAAATGCAGGTGTTCCATGGACGGTGCTTATTCGAATAATTGGGCTGGCATCATAACCCAAACCACCCCGGCATCAAGATTAATCTTCCATCCAGATCAGCGAGGCGATGCGTCCGGTCTGACCATCACGGCGGTAGGAGAAGAAGCGCTCGGCCTCGGAGTAGGTACAGTGATCGCCGCCATAGAGCTCGCTGACACCGCACGCTTCAAGGCGCAGGCGGGCAAGCCGGTAGATATCGGCCAGCCACTTGCCGCCATCTAGCGGCACGAAGGCGGAGGCCGCCTGCTCGTCCCTTTCGACAAAGGCGCTACGTACCTCCTCTCCCACCTCGAAGGCAACAGGACCGATGGCCGGTCCCAGCCAGGCCATCAACTCGCCGCCGCCCCCCATTGCCTGCACGCTGTTTTCGATCACACCGTTCAGCAGGCCGCGCCAACCGGCGTGCACGGCAGCGACGGTGCTGCCCGCCTTATCGCACAGCAACAGCGGCAGGCAGTCGGCGGTAAGCACCGCGCAGACCACTCCCGGTCGCTCGGCAAACTGGGCATCGGCCTCGGCGACGCCCTCCACCGCGGTGGCATCGCAACAGTAGGTGCCGTGTACCTGGCTCAACCAGCGCGGCTCACTCGGCAGGGCAAGGGCATCAGAGAGGCGGCGGCGGTTTTCGGCGACGGCGACAGGGTCATCGCCCACATGGTCGCCCAGGTTAAGGCTGTCGTAGGGGGGAGCACTGACACCGCCGCTCCGCGTGGTGGTCATGGCCCGCACCCGGGCCGGGGCGGGCCAGTCGGGATGGATAAAGACCAGGCTCACCGGCCTTCGTGCTCGGCCAGGTCCTGGCGCAACACATCGAGCAGGGAGAGCATGTCCTGCGGCAGCGGCACCTGCCACTCCATGTACTCGCCACTACGCGGGTGGTCGAGGCCGAGACGCGAGGCGTGCAGCGCCTGGCGCGGAAAGCGCCTCAGGGTCTGCTGCAACAGCTCACCGCTGGCCGGGGGCAGGCGCAGGCGCCCGCCATAGACCGGGTCACCCACCAGCGGGTAGCGCAGATGGGCCATGTGAACACGAATTTGGTGGGTACGGCCGGTCTCCAGCTTCACCTTGATATGGGTATGGGCGCGAAAACGCTCCGCCACCCGGTAGTGGGTCACCGCCGGCTTGCCACTGTGGGTCACCGCCATGCGCTTGCGGTCTACCGGATGACGGCCAATGGGCTCGTCGACCCTGCCACCGCCGGTGAGTACGCCGTTGACCACCGCATCATACTCGCGGGTAAGGGTACGCTCCTGCAGCTGCGCCACCAGGCTGGTCTGCGCCTCCAGGGTGCGGGCCACCACCAGCAGGCCGCTGGTCAGCTTATCGAGGCGATGGACGATACCGGCGCGGGGCACCGCCGCCAGTTCGGGGTCGTGGTGCAACAGGGCGTTCAGCAGGGTGCCCTGCCAGTTGCCGGCCGCCGGGTGCACCACCAGACCCGCCGGCTTGTTGATCACGATGATCGACTCATCCTCGTAGACGATGTCGAGGGGGATGGGCTCGGGATCGAAGCGCTCGTCACGCTCCAGCTCCACCGTCAGGACTAGCGACTCGCCGCCCACCATCTTGTCGCGCGGTTTGCGCGACTTGCCGTCCACCAGCACACGTCCATCCTTGAGCCACTGGGTAAGACGCGAGCGGGAGTAGTCGGGAAACAGCTCGGCCAGCACCTGGTCGAGACGACGCCCCGCATGCTCGGGCGCCACCTCGGCGTGCAGTGTCTCTGCTTCAGTCTGCTCGGTTTCGTTTATTCCGGACGGAGCCATAGGTATACTTGCCCTTTCTCAGGCGCTGCCTGCATCAATACTAAAGAAACGGATCCTATGCGTTTTATCAAATTGCTGTCCATCGTTTCCCTGCTCGCGGCCCTTATCGGCTGCTCTACCCTGGGCAAAGACCCCACCGACGACTGGACCCCCGAACAGTTCTACGAAGAGGCACGCGACGCACTGGAAAATGGCGAGTACGAGCGCGCCATCGAAAACTACACCAAGCTGGAGTCCCGCTACCCCTACGGCCGTTACGCCCAGCAGGCGCAACTGGAGACCATCTACGCCCACTATAAGGCCGAAGAGGTCGCCTCGGCGGTGGCGGCAGCCGACCGCTTCATCAAGCTCCATCCGCGCCACCAGAGCGTCGACTACGCTTACTACCTGCGCGGCCTCGCTACCTATGACCAGACCAAGGGCTTTTTGGACCGCTTTTTCGACCTCGACCCGGCCGAGCGCGATCCGGGCGGTATGCGCGAATCGTTCAACTACTTCAACGAGCTGGTGCGCCGCTTCCCCAACAGCAAGTACAGCGCCGATGCCATCAAGCGCATGACCCAGCTGCGCAATATGCTGGCGCGCAGTGAGGTCTACGCCGCCGAGTACTACCTCAAGCGCGGCACCTACCTAGCCGCCGCCAATCGTGCCAAATACGTGCTGGAAAACTACCAGCGCTCCACCGCCATCCCCGATGCCCTGGTGGTGATGGTCAAGGCCTACCGCAAGATGGGGCTTAATGACCTGGCGGAGGATGCCCTGCGGGTGCTACAGCTGAACCACCCCGAGCATACGGGCCTGAAGGAATTGACAGGCGCGGCCGCGCAAGGCGAAGCGCAACAACAGGGGGAGTAATCAGCATGTGGGATTTCTTTGAGACGGTTCGTCACCGCCACTCGATTCGTAAGTTTCGTGAGGACCTGACGGTGGAGCCGGAGAAGCTTCACGCCATTCTGGAGATGGCCTGCGCCGCGCCCTCGGCGGGGGACCTGCAGTCCTACCGCATCTATGCGGTACAGGAGGCGGCAAAGCGTGAGCAGCTCAACGAAGCGGCGATGAACCAGTCCTTCATCGCCGAGGCCCCGGTATCGCTGGTCTTCTGCTGCGACCCGTTGCGCGCAAAGGGCAAATACGGCGAGCGTGGGGAAAATCTCTACGCCCTGCAGGACGCCACCATCGCCGCCGCCTACGCGCAACTGGCCATCGTCGCCGCGGGGCTGGGCTCGACCTGGGTCGGTCACTTCGATGAAGGAAAACTGAAGGAGGTGCTGGGGATAGAGCCGGGCCTGGAGCCGGTCGCCATCCTCTGCATCGGCTATCCGGCGGAGCTGCCGGAGGAGTCGCCGCGCCGCCACCTGAATGAGATGGTGACACACCTTTAAGGTGCTGCATGTGGGCTGGGCAGCTATGCCCAGCTGAAGCAAATGCTGGGCATGACTGCCCAGCCTACAATGGCTTAGATCGCCTCCGGCCCCTCTTCACCGGTGCGGATGCGGATGACACGCTCCACATCGCTGACGAAGATCTTGCCGTCGCCAATCTTACCGGTACGGGCCACGCCCACAATCGCCTCGATGCACTGCTCGACCATATCGGCCGCCACCACCAGTTCGATCTTCACCTTGGGCAGGAAGTCGACCACATACTCGGCACCGCGATAGAGCTCGGTGTGACCCTTCTGGCGTCCAAAGCCCTTTACCTCGGTGGCGGTCATCCCGGCCACGCCAATCTCGGAGAGTGCCTCGCGCACATCATCCAGCTTGAACGGTTTGATGATCGCTTCGACCTTTTTCATCTTTATCTCTTCCTTATCGCTTGTTGAATGGTGAAAGAATAACAGGAAATCCCGCCAGGGGAATCAGCGCCGCCCAAAACCGGAGGTGATGGGGTAGCGTCGATCCCGACCGAAGGCGCGGCGGGTGATACGCGGTCCGGGAGCGGCCTGGCGGCGCTTGTACTCGTTAACATCGACCAGGCGGATCACCCGTCGTACCATCTCTTCATCGAAACCGGCGGCGACGATATCGTCACGACACTGGTCCCGCTCCACATAGCGCTCCAGAATCTCGTCCAGCACCGGGTAGTCGGGCAGAGAGTCAACGTCCTTCTGATCGGGGGCCAGCTCTGCCGAGGGGGGACGGTCGATCACCCGTTGCGGGATCACATAGCCCAGGCTGTTACGGTAGTCGGCAAGGCGGAACACCAGGGTCTTGGGCACATCCTTCAGCACATCGAAGCCGCCGGCCATGTCACCGTAGAGGGTGGCGTAACCCACCGCCATCTCCGACTTGTTACCGGTGGTCAGCACGATTTTGTGCTTTTTGTTGGAGATCGCCATCAACAACACGCCACGGCAACGTGCCTGCAGGTTCTCTTCCGTGGTATCGACCGGCAGCCCCTCGAATTCGTGGGCCAGGGAGGCGAGGAAGGCGTTGAACAGCGGCTCGATGGTAATCACCTGGTAATCGACGCCGAGGATCTTTGCCTCCTCCTCGGCATCGGCCACGCTCATATCGGCGGTATAGCGCGAGGGCATCATCACCGCCTCCACCCGCTCGGGACCGATGGCGTCGACGGCGATGGCCAGGCTCAGCGCCGAATCGATGCCACCGGAGAGCCCCAGCACCACGCCGCGAAAGCCGTTCTTCTCGATATAGTCGCGCACCCCGAGCACCAGCGCCCGGTAGACCGCCGCCTCGTCGCCCAGCACCGGGGCCAGTTCGCCCAGGCACGGCTTGACCAATTCGCCATCGAAGTCGAGTTCGACCAGGTAGAGCCCCTCTTCAAAGGCCGGGGCGCGCTGCACCACCTGGCCGTCGCCGTCCATAACGAAGGAGCGGCCGTCGAACACCAGTTCGTCCTGGCCGCCGATCTGGTTGACGTAAACGATGGGCAGGCGCACATCGGCCACCCGCTCGGCCATGATCTCCTCGCGCTCCAGCTCCTTACCGGTGTGGAAGGGAGAGGCGTTGAGGTTGAGGATCAGCTGCGCCCCCGCCTCGGCGGCCAGCGCCACCGGCCCCGGGTGCCACACATCCTCGCAAATGGTAAGGCCGACCCTGACCCCCTTGATCTCCACCACGCAGGGCTCATGCCCTTCGCTGAAGTAGCGCTTTTCATCGAACACGCTGTAGTTGGGGAGGTGGTGCTTGTGGTAGGTGGCGACGGTGTGGCCATCACGCAGCAGGGATGCTGCATTGAAGATGCCGCCGCTCGCCTCCTGCGGGTAACCGACTACGATATCGATGCCATCGACACCCTGGCTGACCTGCTCCAGCGCCTGCAGTACACGACTGTGCAGGCCGGGGCGCAGCAACAGGTCTTCGGGCGGATAGCCACTGATCGTCAGTTCGGGAAAGACGACGGCGTCGGCCTTGAACTCGTCGCGGGCGCGCCGCGCGGCGTCGAGCACCCTCGCGGCGTTGCCCTCGATATCACCGACCAGCGTATTGAGCTGGGCCATGACGATGCGTAGCGTCGAAGCCATCGTTTCGCCCTCATGTTGTTCGTGACAGGACCGGCCACAGGGCCGGCCCCTTACAGCTTAGGAGGCCGCCAGTACCTCGGCCATCCTGGCGCCCAGTTCTGCCGGAGAGCGCACGACGGAGACGCCCGCCTTCTCCAGCGCGGCGAACTTCTCATCCGCGGTACCCTTGCCACCGGCAATAATGGCGCCGGCGTGGCCCATGCGCTTGCCGGGAGGCGCAGTGACACCGGCGATGTAGGAGACCACCGGCTTGCTGATGTGCTTGGCGATGAACTCGGCGGCCTCCTCCTCGGCGGTACCGCCGATCTCGCCGACCATGATGATGCCCTCGGTCTGCGGGTCGCGCTCAAACAGGCAGAGGCAATCGATAAAGCTCAGCCCGTGGATAGGGTCGCCGCCGATACCGACACAGGTAGACTGGCCCAGGCCGGCCTGGGTGGTCTGGTGAACCGCCTCATAGGTGAGGGTGCCGGAACGGGAGACGATACCGATCTTGCCCTTTTGGTGGATGGCGCCGGGCATGATGCCGATCTTGCACTCACCGGGAGAGATCACGCCGGGGCAGTTGGGGCCCACCAGGCGTACGCCACTGCCGTCCAGGGCTGCCTTAACGCGCAGCATATCCATCACCGGAATGCCCTCGGTGATGCAGACGATGGTCTCGATACCGGCATCGGCCGCCTCGAGGATCGCATCCGCCGCAAACGGCGCCGGGACATAGATCATGGTGGCATCGGCACCGGTCTCGGCCACCGCATCGTGTACGGTGTTGAATACCGGCAGGTCGAGGTGGGTGGTACCGCCCTTGCCGGGGGTAACGCCGCCGACCATCTTGGTGCCGTAGGCGATGGCCTGCTCGGAGTGGAAGGTACCCTGCTTACCGGTGAAGCCCTGGCAGATCACCTTGGTGTCTCTATCGATCAAAATCGCCATTATTTTGCTCCTCCGGCTGCGGCAACCACCATTTTGGCGGCCTCGGTCAGTTGGTCGGTGGCTTCAATCGCCAGCCCGCTCTCATCCAGCATCTTGCGGCCCAGCTCGACGTTGGTGCCCTCGAGGCGCACCACCACCGGAACCTTGGCGTCGACCTCCTTCACCGCGGCGATAATGCCCTCGGCGATAAGGTCACAACGGACGATGCCGCCGAAGATGTTGACCAGGATCGCCTCCACCTTGTCGTCGGAGAGGATCAGCTTGAACGCCTCGGCGACCTTCTCGGCGGTGGTGCCGCCGCCAACGTCGAGGAAGTTGGCGGGGTCACCGCCGGTCAGCTTGATCAGGTCCATGGTGGCCATCGCCAGGCCGGCACCGTTGACCATGCAGCCGATGTTGCCGTCGAGCTTGACGTAGTTGAGGTCGTGCTGCTTGGCGCGGTACTCCGCCTCATCCTCCTGGGAGGGGTCACGCAGCTTGGCCATCTCCGGCTGGCGGTAGAGGGCGCTCTCGTCCAGGTTGACCTTGGCGTCCAACGCAATGAGGTGACCCTCACCGGTGACCACCAGCGGATTGATCTCCACCAGCGAGGTATCGCGCTCGGTAAAGAGCTTGTAGAGCCCCATCATAATGGCGCCCAGCTCGCGCACCTGGGTGCCTTCCAGCCCCAGGGCGAAGGCGACCTGGCGGGTCTGATAGGCGGAGAGGCCGACCACGGGGTCCACCGCCACGGTAACGATCTTCTCCGGGGTCTCGGCTGCCACCTCTTCGATGTCCATGCCGCCCTCGGTGGAGGCCATGAAGACCACACGGCGACGGCCGCGATCCACCACTGCGCTGAGGTAGAGCTCGCGGGCGATGTCGCTGACACCCTCGATCAACAGCTGGTTGATCGGCTGACCATCGGCACCGCTCTGGTGGGTCACCAGGCGGCCGCCCAGCAGGCGATCCGCCTCGCTCTTCAGCTCAGCCATCGAGCTGACCAGCTTCACACCGCCCGCCTTACCGCGGCCGCCGGCGTGGACCTGGGCCTTGACCACCCAGCGATCGCCGCCCAGCGCCTGAGCGGCATGCTCGGCCTCAAGCAAGGAGCTGGCGACCTGGCCCTGCGGTACCGGGATACCGTACTCGGCGAAGACACCCTTCGCCTGATATTCGTGGAGATTCATGGATTCCCCCTGGGATTCTTATCTCGTTACAAAACGGCGCATATTGTGGAGCAAAGCGCGCGTCGGCGCAAAAGGGAGAGGTAGATTGAGGGTTTGTCGCCCCAATAGGCTTACCGATACAATGCCTGCTCCTCAACCGCATATATTAGAATGATGAACCTGATTCGCCTGATCGCCATTGCCGCTCTCTTCTGGCTGCTTTACCGCCTCATCCTCTCGCTGCTGGAGAAGGCCCGGCACACCGACCTGAGGCGGCGCTCCACCGATATAGATGAGGAGCCCGACAAGGGCGGCATCATGGTGCGCTGCGAGCAGTGCGGCCTGCATGTACCGAAGGGTGAGGCGTTGGAGCGAGACGGGAAATTCTACTGCTGCGAAGAGCATCGCGATGCCGACGACAGCTGGAAACGGGACGAATAATGGCTGAGAGCCGCTCCCAGCCTCGCCTGTTCAGCAGGAGCGCCCCGCCTATCGGCGACAGCGTGGAGCGGAGCTGGCGGCCGCTTCGCTTCTTCAACCTCTACCGCTTCACCATCGCCTCACTGTTCGTACTGCTGTACGACATCAATAGTGCCGCGCCACCACCACCCCTGGGCATGGTGGCCCCCAAGCTGTTCTACGGCACCAGCCTCGCCTATCTCGCCCTCAGCCTGTTGGCAATGATTTTCATCGCCAGGCGGAGCCCCAACTTCGCCTGGCAGGTCAATGCCCACGCGACGACCGACATCGTCATCATCACCCTGCTGATATACAGCAGCGGCGGTGTCGCCAGCGGCGTGGGGATGTTGCTGGTGGTGAGTATCGCCTTCGCCAGCATGCTCTCGGTCGGACGCAGCCCGCTGCTCTATGCCGCCCTCGCCTCCCTGGCGGTGCTGGCCGAGCAGACCATCGCGCTGCTGACACAGAGCGGCGTTGCCATCAGCTACCCCCAGGCGGGTACCCTGGGGATCGCACTATTCACCACCGCCATCGTCGCCCACGTACTCGCCCGGCGCGTCCGCGAGAGCGAGGAGCTGGCAGAGCAGCGCGGTCTCGACCTGGCCAACATGGCACAACTGACCGACTACACCATCCAGCAGATGCGGACCGGGGTCATCGTCGTCGACGATGACAGCCGGGTGCGACTGATCAACGGCGCGGCCAGAAAACTGTTGGGCAACCCCGAGGCCCCCTTACAGGCGCCGCTGGCCGACTATTGCGACGCGCTGCAGCGGCAACTATTTGAGTGGCAACAAGGGCTGATGGCACCAGACATCGCCCTCAGCCCGATACACAGCCACCACGAACTGCTGCCACACTACCAGGCCATCGGCAGTGGCGAGCAGGGCGGCACCCTGATCTTCATTGAGGATGCCGCCGAGGCGACCCAGCAGGCGCAGCAGTTGAAGCTCGCCTCCCTCGGCCGCCTCACCGCCAGCATCGCCCACGAGATCCGCAACCCACTGGGGGCCATCGGCCACGCCGCCGCCCTGCTGGCCGAGGCGCCGGAGTTGAGTGAGGCGGACCAGCGCCTGACCAGTATCATCAATGACCACACCCGGCGCATCAACACGATCATCGAGGATGTACTGCAACTGGGGCGGCGCGACAGCTCGCACCTCGAGCAGTTTGCCCTCGCCCCCTGGCTTGCGGAGTTCACCGTGGAGTTCCTGCGCGGTGAGGGGGCCGAGAGCGATGCCATGCAGTGGCGCTGCGCCGAGGAGGGGCTGCAGCTCTTCTTCGACCCCAACCATCTGCGCCAGATCCTCACCAACCTTTGCCATAACGGCCTGCGCCACGCCGCCGACGCCCCGGACCCCAGGGTGGAGCTGGTGGCCGGCAGCATCGACGAGGAGTGGGGCTATATCGACATCATCGACCACGGCCCCGGCATCGCCGAGGAGCAGCGCGGCCACATCTTCGAGCCCTTCTTCACCACCGAAAGCACCGGCAGCGGGCTGGGGCTCTACATCGCCCGCGAACTGGCGGTCTGCAACCAGGCACAGCTGCGCTACCTGCCCGATGAAGACAGCCGCAGCCGCTTTCGCCTACACTTCGCCAAACAGCGCACCACGATAGAGTAGGTATGTCACAGAACCATCCCAGCCAGGCCCACGCCCTTATCGTCGACGACGAGGCGGATATCCGCGAACTGCTCGGCCTCACCCTCTCGCGCATGGAAATCGGCAGCAGCGAGGCGGAGACACTGGCACAGGCGAAGGAGCGGCTGGCACAGGGCTCCTTCGACCTCTGCCTCACCGACATGCGCCTGCCCGACGGCAACGGCATCGAGCTGATCCGCCACATCCAGCAGCACCACCCCGACCTGCCGGTCGCCATGATCACCGCCCACGGCAACATGGACACCGCGATCGAGGCACTCAAGGCGGGGGCCTTCGACTTTCTCAACAAACCGGTCGAGCTGCAGGCGCTACGCGATCTGGTGGGCAGTGCCCTGCGCCTGAAGGGGGTCTCTAGCGAGGCAGGGGCACCGGAGAGCAAACTGCAACTGCTGGGCAGCTCCCAGGCGATCGAGTCGATCCGACAGATGATCCGCAAGCTGGCGCGCAGCCAGGCCCCGGTCTACATCAGCGGCGAGTCGGGCACCGGCAAGGAGCTGGTGGCACGGCTGATCCACGCCGAGGGGCCGCGGGCCGAGATGCCCTTTATCGCCGTCAACTGCGGCGCCATCCCCACCGAACTGATGGAGAGCGAATTCTTCGGCCACAAGAAGGGGAGCTTTACCGGGGCGCAGAGCGATAAGGACGGCCTGTTCCAGGCAGCCAACGGCGGCACCCTGTTCCTCGACGAGGTGGCAGACCTGCCGCTAGATATGCAGGTCAAGCTGCTGCGCGCCATTCAGGAGAAGGCGGTACGCCCGGTCGGCGCGCAACAGGAGCAACACATCGATGTACGCATCCTCAGTGCGACCCACAAGGAGCTGGCGGAACTGGTCGCCCGCGGCAGCTTCCGCGAGGACCTCTTTTTCCGCATCAACGTCATTGAGCTCCATATCCCCAGCCTGCGCGAACGGCCGGAGGACATTCCGCAACTGGTCGAACACATCATCCAGCAACTTGCCGTGCAGATGGGGCTACCCACCCCGACCCTCGACCAGGCGAGTCTCGACGCCCTGCGGCGCTACCCCTTCCCCGGCAATGTGCGTGAACTCGAGAACGTGCTGGAGCGGGCACTGACCCTGTGCGAGGGGGAGCGCATCGGCGAGGAGGACCTACTTCTACCACAGTACCAGCCCAAGACGGCGGCAGCCGGTGTGCCGGAGCTGGGTGGGCAGAATATCGAGGATTACCTGGAGGAGGTCGAGCGCAAACTGATTGAGAGGGCGCTGGAACAAAACCAGCACAACAAGACCGCTACGGCCAAGCAGCTGGGGATCTCCTTCCGCTCACTTCGCTACAGGCTGCAGAAGCTGGGGTTGACTGATTAGCAGCCAGGCCTACTATTCACAGACAAATCTGGACACAAAGTGACAAAAATTGTCACCACCAAATTCCTGCTTATGTTCATCCCGAGCAAAAAAGTGACAAACCATGCAAGCAAACTGTGACCGCTCCCACACATAAGCATGAAAAAGACAACGCTACCCTTTTGGCACACTTAGTGCTCAATACAGACGGAACGCTGTGCTGGGGTGCTCCCCCCGGAACAACATCAACCAAAACATATTATGGAGAAACAACATGAAAAAGATGCAAAAGGGTTTCACCCTCATCGAGCTCATGATCGTTGTAGCGATCATCGGTATCCTGGCCGCCGTCGCGATTCCTCAGTTCAACGAGTACCGCGCCAAGGCGAATGATTCCACCGCGCAGGCTGACGCCAAGAACACCATCAGCGTTATGACCGCCGGTCAGCTTTAATCTGGATTCCTAAGGAGATACTCCCATGAAAAACTTCATTCGTGCCATTCTTGTCGCTACCGGCCTTTTTGCAGCATCCAGCGCCATGGCGGCCACCGCTATCTCTGCCGGTAGCTCCGTTGACGTCACCACTACTGACTGCACCCTGCTTGGCGAGACCGTCACCGTGAACCTCTCCTCTAACGTTTCCGGCGCCTACCAGTGCTACGAAGAGTTGAGCGACATCCGCATCGCCACCTGCCACAAGGGTGGTAGCCGTAAGGGTGCCACTGCAACCTGCACCTACACCGGTTGTGATGTAAACGGCGCAAACTGCACCGTCAACGACACCTCTTGCAGCACCACCAAGCCCACCACTGCTGAGACCTTCACCTACGCAGACTACACTGCCTATGTTGCCAGCAGCACCGGTGGTTCCGTGGCTAAAGCCCAGCTGGGCGGCAGCTGCGCCACCGACGGCTCACAGGTTTCAGGCCTGAGCTACTTCAACTAATCAGTTGAACGTCAATGAGCCCGGGACTTCCCGGGCTCATTTCGTTTACCCCTCCTTAGCGGCCTACCGCTACCCCGAAGTCTTCATACCACCCTCACCAGAGAACCCGGACGGAAAGGACTACAGCCATGTCACTCCTCCACAAGAAGAAGGGCTTCACCTTAATCGAATTGATGATCGTTGTTGGCATTCTGGGTGTCCTTGCGGCAACCGCAATCCCAGCCTTTGTCACCCATAGACAAAAAGCCAGCGACAATATTGCGGCACAAGATGCACGCAATGCCGTTTTTATATTGAGAGCGGGACAGCTATAACACTAAACTGGCCATTCCACCTCCTCTCACGGCAAAGATAGAAACAGCCATAACGAACCATTACCTACCCATGGGCATACTTCCTGATTATAAAACCGCGCTTCAGCTGGCCGTACGTGCACGCTTTGTCACTATCGGTATATGGCTGCTGATTATCCTGGCAGTAATAGTACTGTTTTCAGCACAGTTTAGCGGCCGCCACCCGGCGACGGTGGCCCTCGATATGGGGCTCTCGACCATCCGTCTCGCCCTGCCGTTTCTTATCGTAATGCTGGTACAAGAGCTAATCACCCGGGAATTTGACCGGCGCTATATCCTCACCTCGCTTACCTACCCGCGCCCGCGACACTACCTTTTCCTTGGTCGTCTGCTGGCCGTCATTACCCTGGTGCTGCTACTGCTGTGCCTGATGGGTGCCCTGCTCGGCGGCCTGGTATCGTATGTTGCGACAGGCTATGAGCAGGCAACGCCCGTCAACCTCGGCACCCCCTACCTGATTACACTACTCTTTATCGCCGTTGACCTTATCACCGTAGCGACACTGGGCGCACTTATCGGCCTGCTCGCCACCACCCCCAGCTTTATTCTTATCAGCGTCATCGGCTTTACCGTGGCCGCCCGCAGTTACGCCAATATGGTAGCGTTGCTGGAGCAGCAGTATGACCTGGTCTACCAGCAGGAAATCTACCGGGAATACCTAAGCAGGATGTCCTACATCATGCCGGACCTGGGGGCACTCGACGTACGCATGATAAGTCTCTACGACTCCATGCAGTTTCTTCCTGCAAACTGGCCGCTGTTACTGGGCAATGTAGCGGCCTATGTAGTGCTTTTTATTGCCCTCTCGCTCTGGATCTTTCAGCGTAAACGCTTTAGTTAGCCGCCATGTCAAAATTTCGTTGGCCAGCTATCGTACTCCTTGGGCTCGCCGCCTTTGTTGTCACAGGCAGGCTGTATACTGCCGAGAGGGCGGATACGCCCCAGGAGTTGAGTGGCCAGGATCGTGTGGTTATCAGCGCACCGCTGCAGCTGCTTATCTATGCCGGTGATCGCTTCCTTGCGGCAAACCTGGAAACGATGCGTCTGCTTACCACTGCCTCGCCACACCCGGATGAGGAGACGGCGCTCTACCAGACCCGTGCCCATAACCTTGTCAGCAAGCTTAACCCCTGCCACGAAGACAACTACTACCTTGCCGCCGCAATACTCTCATGGGGCGGCTTTGAGAAAGAGGGCAGCGAAATCCTCAAAAAGGCAACCGCCTGCCGCGACTGGGACTGGATCCCCCCTTTCTATTACGCCTTCAACCAGTATTTTTTCAACCGCGATAACGAAGAGGCACAACGCTATATGCGTATTGCGGCCGAACGCTCCCCGGCAAATCGCGCAAGCCTGCTGAAAACGGCCATCATGCTCTCGGCGCACTCTCTCAATGATGATGCGATGGCACTCAATTACCTGAAGAACGAGCGTGACAAGGCAAAGGACCCCAAACTCAAGCGCATGCTGGCAAAGCGCGTGGGACGGATGCAAGGGCTGATCGTGCTGCGCGAGGCGCAGGCAAGGTACGAGAAAAAATTCGGCAAGGAGCTGGTCGACCCTAACGAGCTCCTTACCTCGGGAATTCTCAGTAGTTTCCCACCAGACCCCCTCGGCATCGGCTACGAGTTCGATAAGGGCCGTATGCAACTTCGCACCATTAAAATCCACTGAATATGATGGAGACCACTCAGTGACTACAGCACTTGAATTCCGCTCAGTATGTAAAACCTTCAATAGTGGGCGCAAGACGGTCGAGGCGCTCAAGGGGGTCTCCTTCTCCATTGGAGAGGGTGAGGTATTCGGCTTTGTCGGCCCGAATGGCGCAGGCAAATCGACAACCATCAAGATCATGCTTGATGTGATCAGCGACTATAGGGGCGAGGTAGAGCTTTATGGCGTCCCGGCTCGCGATGCGCAGGCACGTACCGGCATCGCCTACGTGCCCGAGGCCCCGGCTCTGTATGAGCAATTCACGCCGCTGGAGATCCTGAAGATGGCACTGCGCATGTATGGCATCCGGCGGCGGGATGAAGAGGCATGGTGTATGCAGTGGCTGGAGCACTTCTCGGTAGCGCAAAACGCCAGGCGCAAGATACGTCAGCTATCCAAAGGCAATGTACAACGTGTCGCACTGGCCCACGCGATGGTTGTTGAACCGCGACTGCTGGTCCTGGATGAGCCGCTCTCAGGACTCGACCCGGTGGGGCGCAAAGACGTCATCGACATCCTGCAGGACTACAAAAAAGCGGGAGGCTCGATCTTCTTCACATCACACGTACTACACGACGTGGAGCGTATCGCCGATCGCTTTGGCTTCATCAACGAGGGTGAACTACTTACCACTCGCTCACCACGCGAGTTGGCAACAGAACATGCCGACAGATTTTTCATTCGCTACCATGTAATTCACGATAGCGGGCTTGGTGGAGAACAGCTTCGCGAAAACGAATATATGCAGGAGTTTGACCAGAGGGAGATGCCGCAATGGATGGAGCAATTAAATAGTCACAATGGCAAGATTCTTGAAATCAGACCCGTCATTTCACTTGAGAGCGTATTCTTCAAGATTTTGGATGAAACGCGCAACAAGTAGTGGCGACAAAGCAGAGAAAGATGCCAAAGAAAGCTCGAACAGCATTATTGCAACAGGGTTCAAGTGAGTTCACTTCCTCCATTTGGCGGTACTCCTTCTTCCTTATCATTGCCGTTGCCATCCCTAACGCACCTTTCATCGCAACGGCAAGTTATTTTGAGTTATTCCGTCCGCTGGTAAATTTTGACTATATTCTCGCCACCTTGCTTGTGGTAGCCGGATATCGCCTCTTCGGACTGTGCGTACTGCTAGCCTCTTTAAGCTTCGACATCTTTTCCGTCGTTCCACAGGTATTCCCTGCCATTGGCAGTCCATCGGACCTGCTCGAGCTACTGCCGTTCGCTTTCCTCGCCCCGCGTTCATACCTACTTGCAATTGCATCCACCCTGTTTTTCTGTGCTTTGCTAGTTATTGTTCTCCTTGCCTCAGGACGACGCGCCGACCCAAAGGCCGGGCTCATTGTGCTAAACCTCTCTCTGTTTATCTATCTGTACTACCTGGTATACGACTCAAGCCAGGCACCAAACCTCCGCAAGGGCGTAAGAGAGGGAAGCTTTATCGCCAGCCAGGTGGCCAATTATTTCGACTACCGCGAAACGTTCTGGATTAAGGCAACAGATCGGTCTCGCGACCTGCGCAACGTATCCTATACCGGGCAGCTTGCATCCTGGCAACGAAAAGTGGAGGAGGAGTTCCCGCAGCGCTCGCTTTTGATTATCAACGAGTCATGGGGAGCGAATATTGACCCACGAATTAACCAGGCCCTGTTACGGCCTATCATCAACAGCCAGGTCGCACTGCATGACATTCAGTACGGCGATGTTGAATTTATCGGCGCAACGGTACAGGCAGAGTTGCGAGAGCTGTGCGCGCAGCGCGAACTGGAAGAAGCGTATAACGACAACTTCAAGCAGTGCATTCCAAACCGTTTGAGACAGGCCGGCTATGCAACCTACGCCATGCACGGCGCAGATGGCAGCATGTACCGGCGCGCAAACTGGTACCCCCTTATCGGCTTTGACAAACAGACCTTTTTCGAGAGCCGCCCCTGGCCAAACAGGTGTAACTCTTTTCCCGGTGCCTGCGATCTCGATATGCGAGAGGAGATAACGGATTACTTTTCCCTCCCGGGCAAACGGTTCATGTACTGGATGACTTTGAACACCCACTCCTGGTACGACTCGAGAGACATCCGCAAGGATGTGTTTGATTGCGCTGAAATGCATGTAAAGGAGGACACATCAACCTGCCGCTACCTTAAGTTACAGGCTCAGTTTTTTTACGGCCTGGCTGAAATTATTGATGACCCGAGAATGGCAGGCGTTACGATACGTATTATCGGTGACCATCCCCCGCCAATAGCCGTTGCGTCGGAAAGATTCAAATACTTCAAGGAGGGGTCAATAGGGTGGCTTCAGTTCACCATTCCCGACAATGGAGTCATCGGCAATATACGTGCCCAGAAAAACGATACGCCTGGGCAGTAGCTAGAATATGGTGCCGGAGAAGGGACTCGAACCCCCAACCGTCTCATTACGAATGAGCTGCTCTACCGATTAGAGCTACTCCGGCAATAATGGTACTCGGCCCTAGTGGCGGCCAGTCCCCCGCTCTCCCGCTACGCGGTAGATTACCTCTGCACCGAGAAAACTCATCCCCTCGGGTAGTTGCGGCGGTGTAAGGGCAGGGGTATCCCCCTCTGCACCAACGTCCCAGATCTCACCGGTGTCTACATTGTAGATGTGATGGTGCTCGCTGGTGTTGGAGTCGAAATAGACCTTACCGGCATCGACATAGAGCTCGCGCAGCAGGCCCTTCTCGCTGAAGAGGTTGAGGGTATTGTATACGGTGGCCTTGGAGATACGCCCCGTCCCCTTATCCTCCAGCAACTCGATTAGCTGCTCGGCACAGAGGTGCTGTGGGCGCTCGAGGAACAGTCGTGCGATCTCGATACGCTGCCTGGTGGGATTAATCTGTTTTTCCTGTAACAGTTTTATTGTGTCGAACTTATCCAAGCTTTTGTTCCTGTTAAGGCATCCAACTCGGCCGCTAGTTTACCGAAAAACCGGCGATCAAGAAACGTCCTTATGGGCGATAGGGGGCCGGGTCGAGGATAGGGGAATGTCCCAACAACAGGTCCGCCAGCAACTGTGCCGAGGCCAGCCCGGTCACCACGCCGTTGCGGAAGTGGCCGCTGTTGACGTAGAGCCCCTCGGCGGCGGCGCAGGGACCGATAAAGGGGATACCGTCTGGGCTACCGGGGCGCAGTCCAGCCCACTGTTTCTCAATGGGATAGTCGGCCAATTTCGGCAGCAGTGCGGTGGCAAAGGTGTAGAGTTCATCCCGCCCCTGCTCGGTGGTGGCCTTGTCGAAGCCCACCCGCTCCAGGGTACTGCCGGCAAGGATACGGCCGTCGGCACGGGGAATGAGATAGTGGGTCCCGGCAAGGACGATCTGCTGCAGCAACCCCGGTTCGGCCCGAAACAGCAGCATCTGCCCTCGCACCGGCTCCACCGCCAGCTCCATGCCCTGCCCCTTGAGGAGTTCGCCGCTCCAGGCGCCACCGGCCACCACCACCTGTGATGCCGCGATGGTATCGCCCGCCACCCGAATAGCGCTGACCCGGCCCTGTTCCGTCACGATCTCCTCGACCGCGGCGTGCTCATGAATCTCCACCCCCAACTGCTCGAGACTCTTGCGTACCGCCCGCACCACACGAGGATTGCGCATCTGCGCCACTGTCGGCATCCACAGGGCATGCTCGGAGGTCTTGCCCAGGTTTGGCTGCAGGGCATGGATGGCGCTACGGTCCAGGAGTTCAATACGGTAGCCGAAGCGCTCGGCCCACTGCTCTGCCTGGAGCCGTTCCGCCTCGTCGATATCGAGCAGCAGCAGGCCGCTGTGGAGGTACTCCGGATCCACACCGGTCTCGGCCTTGAGCTCAGCGGCCAGTGCCTCGAAGCGCTGCTGCCCCCAACGGGCCAGTTCGGTCACCGCATCGGCGTAACGCCAGGGGTAGAGGGGTGAGATGATGCCGCCGCCAGCCCAGGAGGACTCGTGACCGATCTCACCCTTTTCATAGATGGTGACCGTGGCGCCAGCCTTGGCCAGGGCGCGGGCGGTGAGCATGCCGATAAGGCCGCCGCCGATGATGGTTACGTCTGTCATGAAACCCTTTTCATGGTCTGTTCGGTGTAGCTGGACAATCTACCACAAAAAAAAACAGGAACGGGAATCATCTTCCCGTTCCTGCTGACTACTGTTGATAGCCTGCTACTGTTAGGGCAGTGGCGACGGACAGCTCGCTGCGTTCTTGGCGATTACCACATTGACCCCACTCTGGGTCGTACCCACCGCAACGCCCGTAAACGTCCTTGGGTTGGCGTGGGTGGCATCGGTACAGATGGTTTTGAGAGCAGTGTCATCGAATGTCACCGTACCTGTCCAGGTGCTGCCAGCGATCATCCACGGTGTGGTACAGCTATACGGGATATCGATATTGGTGCCCGTCGCAGGGATCGCACTGCCGTTATTAAGAGTACAGGTTCCGCCACCAGACATCACCGGTGTCGCAGGTTGCGTACGGCTCAAATCGTATACTCGGTAGAAACCTTCCACGGTCACATAACCGCCCTGCTCACAGTTCACCGGAGATTCCCCGACCTGAGAACCAAATACCGGCGATGGCGTCACATAACTGGCCGGACTGCACTGAATTCCCGGATCCGCAGGGTCGCCATAGGCAATGGTAGTACTCCAGCCTGAACCATGATGAACACCTTTGCAGGCATAGTGGAGCCCCGTTCCTGCCAGGCTTGAGCCGGTGGTGCCATAACAGCTGCCGTTCACCGCAGTAAACGACTCCGCCAGCAGGTCGAGTTCTGCGTCAGTCATGGTGGTACTAGTAAGCAGGCCAATTACATAAGCGTTAACCGCCGGAGCACAGGTGGAGTCGTTACCGCTGAGAGAGGCATCCCCACTGTGTACGTTGGTAAAGCCCCAGCTCAGCGGAGTACAGTCCTCAGCAGCAATGCTCGACGGCGGAGTGAAGCTGACAGTACCCGTCCAACCCAGGCCGACGCCCAGCTCTACCACACTGCAACTATAGGTGGCTGTACTACCCGCAGGGCTATAGGTGCATGGAGAACCGTCGCTCGCGGTAACATCACCTCCGCTTAGATCACTGCCCTCCGCTGTAATCGTGCCGGTGACCTGCATGGAGTCCAGCTCGATACAAGCATAGTGCTGGTTATTCTCATAAGACGGGCTACCGTCCACACCCGCATAAGTGGTGTAGGCGGGGTTGCTGGCCAGGGCCTCATCCACGTCCGCCACCACACTTATGCCACTCTGGCACTTCATCGTTGCAGGCGGTGTGACGGTAATAGTTCCGTCCCAGCCGTTAATCGTGCCGTCCGCATTCTCCCAGGCATAGACATCACAGCTATAACTGGTGGTCGTTCCGCTAATCGTCCACTTGCAGTTGTCTTCACCATCCGAGGTCATAACATCCATCACACTCGGTGTGGCTGCAGTGACGATATTTCCTGAAATCACGAAGCGGTGCGATGGGGGATCCGACGGGTCGTAGGGGCAGCTGTTGCGGGCTGCGTAGACCGTGTCATCAAAGGTATCAAGGTAGACAGACTCGCCATTAGGGTCCGTCCCCACATTCAGAACGTTGTCCGAATTAAGGCAGACAAAGTCGCTTGAGACGCCATCGAACAGATTGGCGGTGGCTGGATCGCCATCGGGGTCGGCATCGGTACGGGTCAGCGCGGGCAGGCAGTCGCTTGCCGTACCGCCGCCGCTGCCACTACCAGTGATTGTGGTGACCACAAAATCATGGCCGTAGTAACGCTCTGCCCAACCGCTGTCAGGAAGGGTCACGGCATCGGCAATACCCTGAGAGTAGAACAGGGTGTTGCCATCCGCATCGGTGATCTCATTGCCGTCCGCATCGATCTTGTGGATCATGCCGCGGTAGACGCGGCGCTTGGCCAGCTCATAGCGCTTCCAGGTTTGCGTGCCATCACTCCAGTCGGCATTGGGGTCGCCGACACAGGCGGCATCGTTGGGGCCGGCACCGTTCATCAACAGGCCTATGTTGCCGTGCCAGCCGCCACCGATGTAACAGGTGTAGTCATAGTAATCGTAGTTTCCATTGGGAGTGGTAGTGCCCGCATCGACCAGGTCGCGGGCACAATAGGCCGCATCGGAGGCAAGGATATAGACGTCGCTGAGGGCCATATTCGAATCGGTCTTATCGATATAGACACGCCCCTGAATGCGCACAAAATCGGTACAGACTGTCGTATCACCAACCAACTGGCAGGCGTCATCCAGTGTCAGCACGACATCCCCCGAGGCATTGTCGACCAGTTCCAGATCACCGTCGCCATCGTAATCACCGTCACTGGTCCCATCACCGTTGTCATCCGCACTAGGAATGGTACTGGGGTCAACATGACCATCACCCAAATGGGCACGACCGGTTGCCGAGGGGACCAAAGGCTCATCCACCTCGGTAAGATCCGCGCTGCCACGAGGATTGTGCCAGGTCACAGAGGTATCCAGGGTGACGCTCTGAGTCCCCAACCGAGGATCTTCCCAGCTAACGGTAACGGCCACATCGGCGACATCTCCCGCCACCGCCACATTCCACTGGCGCGAAAACAGGGCATTGATCCCTGAAAGCTCTTCCGGCGTCAGAATACCGCCAGCCAGCGGGTAGGTACCGTCCGCAACATTGTCGGGGAAGGTGTCATCAGAGTTGACCACATCGCTTCCCTCAAGGTTTGCGACGAGAGTCGGCTCGTTGGTATAGCTGCGGATCTCATCCAGCTTCTGCTGCGCCAGGGCAATGGCCTCGCTACGCGCCTTGTTTGTCCCACTTCCAGTAACCAGTTTCGATTGAAAACTGGTGATCGCCAACAGACCAAAGGCCAGCACGGCAAAGGCAATCAATACCTCTACCAGGGTAAAGCCCCGCTGGGTGCCACAGTTGCTGTTAAGTTTCATCATCGCAGACTCCTGAGAGTGATCTGTTTAAGGCAGGGTCAACTAAAAGTCACGCCAGCTGCCGCCGCCACCCGCTGGGCGTCCACCTTGGGCAATCAGGTCAAGAAGGGCGGAGTTGTACCAGACATCAAGGCTACCCGTGGTATTAGTGGTGTCGCCCTGGGTCACAATCGCGCCCTGAAAGGTAGCATTACCGTTAATGTTCACATTCCCGGTAACGAAGACCAGGCCATAGAAGTGGGGCCCACCGCTTAAATTGAGGTCACCATCCACGATGAGGATGGAGGGCCCCCAATTAGCCTGCGGGCAGAGGCTGCTACCGGTCATCGCCTGCGAACAGCCGACAGTCTTACCGTTGACATTGAGATTGCCATCCACCCAGATATATTCATTGGTGGCAAGGTGGATCTGGTCTATCGAATCGCCAGCGGCAATATCAATATCCATGGTGGCACGTGTTTCCCGATAGACCTCGGGAGAGACGCCAAAAAAGTTGGTGAAAAAGTCGCTGTTACTCAGGTTACTAAGGCTAGAGTCGTACTCAATGATATCCAGGCTGGCGACGTAGCGGTCAGAGGCCTGGATCAGGTCACAGGGATCGAGCGGCTGACCCAGACAATCTGGATAATCGATATCATTGGGGTCGGCAACCTCGGTAGAGGTGGAGTTGTTGGCCCCCAAATCCACATCACCACCAGACCAAATGGTCGAGTTACCTTCCGGGTTGTGGACCGTCGCCGAACCGTTAATCACCACGGTGCCGCGGGTGGTAAGGGGGTTCTCCGGGGCATTGGGCAAGGGCGAAACAACCGCGACAGTTTGGGTCACGGTGCGGGTGGCGGTGCCGTCATCGCTCCACCCCTGTGCGGTAATCTCAGTAGCAGTGAGATCCCCGTCATCGGCATTTTGCATTGACACCGCGACACTGCTGCCGTTTGGCAGAGTCATCGTGTTACTGTCTGTAGTGCCGTCTGCATCAGTGTCAAAGAGGAACTCGTCCGCGTCGCTCCCGGGAAGTTGACCGTCGCTGTCCCGATCACGCCCATCAATAATGTAGGCAATAGCAAACTCAGCCCCGGTCTCCGCCGCCTCGAAAGCCATCCGACTACGATACTCATTGGTGGAGATCTTCTGCTCCACCATTACGGTACGTGCGGTATAGAGGGAGATAAAGGTAATGGTGGTCAGCACCACCAAGGAGACCAGCAGGGTGGCAACACCCTGCTGATACGCCCCTGTTTCGATTTGCCGATACTGCATTTTCATTGGCTTACTTCTCCTACCGCGGCCTAGCGTATACGCACGACGTAGTTGCGAACCTGCACCGACTGGGTGATGGTGGCCCTCACTTCAGGCGCATCGACCAAACGCGCAGAGAGAGTTATCTCCACTGCTAAATTTTCTACGGTACGCTCACCGGCATCCGGGGCATACGCTGCCAGGTAGCAGTTGTATTCGTCAAACTCGTCCACTACACCACCACCGTCTTCATCCACGCCGTCCGGCTCCGAGGCATTCATACACTTGGAGCCGGCGAGACTGAACTGCAGGTTAGTAATCTCGATAAAATCGGTATCCGTCACCGCGTTCCAGGTACCTGTGCCTCCCTGGCAGATATTTGAACCTGCATTGCTGCTGCGACGCATCATCAGGGCATCATCGTCCTCACCATCCCAGCGGAAACCAAACTTCTCCGCGTCATCCAAAGTGCCCACAGTCCCTCCGGCATCGTAGGTATAAACAATGCATGAACCGACGCGGTCCGCCATCACCGCCTCATCGCTCTTATCGGTATAGGTAGTGCCATTGTCATCCGTGCTATGCACCCGTACCGCAGTGGTGTTGGTAGGTGTCCCGGTATCAACCTGATTGAATGGATTGCCTTCCGGCGAGGTGAGATCGGCACTTCCCCAATAGCCTGCACGCCGAATATCGTTAATCATGATATTCATAATGGCGCTCATCTCCTGGTTCAGGCGGCTGGACTGCAGGGTCTCACTACTGGTTTTCAGGGTGGAGATATAGATTGAGATCACCCCACCCATTACCACCAGGCCCACGGCCATCCCTACCATCAGCTCAACAATGGATAGACCCGCCTGCCTACGCACACTTAGCATGTTGTGTACCCCGCAACTCGCGTATCTCCCGCCGGTGAACAGATCCGTACCCGGCCAATAGGACTCAGGATCACTCGCATCTCATAGCTACCGCCACCACGCTTGTTAAGGCGCAGCGCAACGGTTCCGCCTGCGGCAACAACCCCTCGGGTCGGGTCAAATGCCGCCTGGGTAGCCGCACCGAAGGTAACCTGATCCATTGGGTCACTCGTATCGCCCATAATGACACCGGGGAAGTCTGTGCTGCTGGTGACCCGCATCACCAGGTCATCGTTGTCGACCACCGCAGTACCGTCACCGTCTGGATCCGTACCGTGGATGTTGCCGTCACCATCATCAATGACCAAGACACAAGCATCGGCCTCGGTAAGAACGGTTTCCGTTGGGTCACAGCCTGTGGTGGTGCTAACGCCAATGCTCCAGGTGTCTGTGGCATTAGAGTTAAAGCTTGTGTAAACCGTTTGCGAGCGGGCAATGGCTTCGGAGCGGGTATATTGCATCTCACTGTAGACCGCCTCTGCGGCATTGATGATGCGACGCTTCTCCATATAGGCACTCATCGACGGTACCGCGACAGCCAATACGATCGACAGAATGGCAACCGTCAACAACAGTTCAATTATTGTGAAACCACGATTTTGTCTCACCACTAGCCCCCTATATTGCTATGTACCCAGTTTAGACAGTACGCCGGCCTGGGAAAAGCGCGTAACCGACCGCTTGTCTGGTGTTTTCTACCGTTAGTCTGCGAGCGCCATCATGATTGCACCCGGTATGTAGCCCGGTGGTATAGTTAGGCCATCAGAGAGGAGGAGAAACAATGAATAGTCGTGGATTCACTATCATGGAATTAATGATTGTCGTGGCAATCATCGGTGTGCTGGCGGCCATTGCCTGGCCCAACTACACCAGCTACATGAACAAGGGTCGTCGTGCTGATGGCATCACCGCCCTGTTACAACTGCAACAGGCACAAACAAGGCTAAGGGCCAACTGCCGCTTTTATGCCCCCATACTGGTCGACGATAACAATGATGGCGTCAATGACTCAGACTGCCTGGCCATCGGCACGACCGAACTTGAATTCGACACCACCTCGCCTGAGGGCTTCTACACCCTACGTATGGGTGACCCGGTGGATGATGCAGCCTTCTATGTCGCCACATCCGGCAACGCCTATCTGGCCGTCGCCGAAGCCATTGCGGGGGGCAAGCAGGCGAGTGATACAAACTGCAAGAAGCTGGTGCTGACCGTCACCGGTAGCAATCCTGACGGGGTACGCAGTTCAAGAGACTCCACCGGCGCCGCCTCCACCGGCTGCTGGTAAACCACTTACTGCAGGGACTTCGGCAGCGGGAACATCATCTCCTCCCGCTGCCCTTCGCTCTCCACCTCGCTCTCCACGCCCCACTCTTTCAGGCGTGCGACCACCTCTTCCACCAGCACCTCCGGCGCCGAGGCCCCGGCGGTAACCCCGACCCGCTCTGCGCCGTCGAACCACCCCTTCTCCAGCTCCGTGGCGTTGTCGACCAGATAGGCGGCCTTGCCGAGGCGGGTAGCCAGCTCGCGCAGGCGGTTGGAGTTGGAGCTGTTGGGGGAGCCGACCACCAGTACCACGTCGCAACGCTCGGCGAGCTGCCTGACCGCGTCCTGGCGATTTTGGGTGGCGTAGCAGATGTCGTCCTTCTTCGGGCCGACGAGCCTGGGGAAGCGGGCCCTTAAGGCATCGATAATAATGCGGGCGTCGTCCATGGAGAGGGTGGTCTGGGTGACGTAGGCCACATCGTCAGGGTTGTTGAGCTGCAGGGCGTCAACCTCCTCAGTGGAGTCGACCCGGTAGATGGTGCCGCCAGCACTGCTGTCGTAGCGCCCCATGGTGCCCTCCACCTCGGGGTGACCGGCGTGGCCGATCAACACCACCTCGCGCCCAGCCCTGGCGTGGCGCACCACCTCCAGGTGGACCTTGGTCACCAGCGGGCAGGTGGCGTCGAATACGGAGAGGCCGCGCCGCGCCGCCTCCTCCTCCACCGCCCGGGAGACGCCGTGGGCGCTGAAGATCACGGTGGCAGCATCGGGGATCTCGTCCAGTTCCTCGACAAACACCGCCCCCTTGTCGCGCAGGCAGTCGACCACATAACGATTGTGCACCACCTCGTGACGCACATAGATGGGGGCGCCGAACAGCTCCAGCGCGCGCTCGACGATGGCGATGGCGCGATCGACACCGGCACAGAAACCACGGGGATTGGCGAGCTCGACCTGCTTCACGATTCAGGCCTCGTCGTTGGCGGCGGCGATGTTCTCGACCTCGAGTATCATCACCTCGAACATAATGGTGTGACCGGCGAGCGGGTGGTTGAAATCGACCAGTACCGACTCCTCCTCCACCTCCAGCACCATGCCCGGCAGCTCCTCACCGCTGGGCAGGGTGAAGCCGATCACCACTCCCGGCTCCAGCGGCATCTGCGGGTCGAACTCAGCCCGCGGCATGGCGTGGATGTTGGCGGTGTCCTTGTGGCCGAAGGCCTGGTCCGGGGCGAGGTGCACGGTGACATGGTCTCCAGTCTTCAGCCCCTGCAGGGCATCGTCCAGACCGGCGGCCATGGTGCCGTCACCGACGGTAAAGGCGATGGGATCGGCGTCGTCCCAGGTGGAGTCGACCACGCTGCCGTCCTCCATCGCCAGGCGGTAGTGCATGACCACGCGGCTACCGGGGGCGATCACGTTCTCTTTCTCAGACAAGGGGATACCTCACGGATTCAGGTTGTTGCAGAAGGCTTGCGCGAGCGCAGGCTGTCGATGAGCAGCATCACGGCACCGACGCAAATGGCGATATCGGCCACATTGAAGGCGGGATAGTGCCAGTCGCCATAGTAGAAATCGAGAAAATCGACCACGTGGCCGAGGAGTACCCGGTCCCACAGGTTGCCGACGGCACCGCCCAGGATGAGGGAGAGCGCGATCGCCTCCCATAGCCGCTCACGCCCCAGCCGCTTGAGCCAAACCAGGATCGCCACGCTCACCACGACAGCGATAGCAGCGAAGAACCAACGCTGCCAACCGTCGCCGGCGGCGAGGAAGCTGAAGGCGGCGCCGGTGTTGTGTACCAGGGTGAGGTTGAACAGCGGCACTACCGCCAGCGGCTCGGCGTAGTTGAGACTCGCTGTCGCCAGCTGTTTGCTCAGCTGGTCGAGAACGATCACGACCACCGAGAGCCAGGTCCACTTCAACATATCGGGCCCTTAGGCAAAGCTGCGCGCTTCGCCCTCGCCCGCCACGTTCTCCACGCAGCGGCCGCACAGCTCGGGGTGGTCGTCGTGGCTGCCCACGTCTTCACGGTAGTGCCAGCAGCGGGTGCACTTTTCGTGGGAACTGGCGGCCACCGCCACCCAGATCTCATCGCCCGACTCCAGTTTGTAGTGGGCCGCCTCGGCCGGGGGCTCCTGGGCTGCCAGCTCGATATCGGCGGTGGAGGTAATCAATACAAAACGCAGCTCGTCGCCCAGGCGCGCCAGCTTGCCGTGGATCTCGCTACCGCAGATGAGGGTCACCTCGGCCTGCAGGTTGGCGCCGATCTCGCCGGCATTACGCAGCTGCTCCAGTTCGCGGTTGACCGCGTCGCGCACCTCCATCACCTCACTCCAGTAGGCCAGGTCCATCTCGCCCAGGCTTAGCTCGGGGAAGTCGTACCAGCTCTCGAGGAAGACCGAATCGCCGCGCTCGCCCGGCATGTGCTGCCAGATCTCCTCGGCAGTGAAGCTGAGGATAGGGGCCATCCAGCGGCTCATCGCCTCCAGCACGTGGAAGATCGCCGTCTGTGCCGAGCGGCGTGCCAGCGAATCGGCCTGGGTGGTGTACTGGCGGTCCTTGATCACATCGAGGTAGAAGGAGCCCATGTCGACGGAGCAGAACTTGAGCAGCTTCTGGTAGATGACGTGGAAGTCGTACTCGTCGTAGGCCGCCTGCAGCTCGCGCTGCAGCTCCCCGGCGCGGGCCACGGCCCAGGCATCCAGCGCCAGCAGCTCGCTCGCCGGCACCGCGTTGTCGCCGGGCTCAAAACCGGCCAGGTTGGCCAGCAGGAAACGCGCGGTATTGCGGATGCGGCGGTAGGCGTCGGCGGTGCGCTTCAACACCTCGTCCGAATAGGTCATTTCGTAGCGATAGTCGGTGGAGGCGATCCACAGGCGCAGAATATCGGCACCAAGATTATTGGACACCTTCACCGGGTCCACGCCGTTGCCCTGCGACTTTGACATCTTGTGGCCGTTCTTATCAACGGTGAAGCCGTGGGTCAGTACCGACTTATAGGGCGCCCTGCCGGTGGTAGCGACCGAGGTAAGCAGCGAGGACTGGAACCAGCCGCGGTGCTGATCGGAGCCCTCGAGATAGAGGTCGGCGGGGCGCTGCAGGTAGTCGCGGCGCTCCAGCACGCAGGCGTGGGTCACACCGGAGTCGAACCAGACATCGAGGGTGTCGGCCACCTTGTCGTAATCGGCGGCCTCACTGCCCAGCAGTTCGACGGGGTCGAGGTCGAACCAGGCGTCGATGCCCTTCTCCTCGACGCGTTTCGCCACCTGCTCGATCAGCACTTTGGTATCGGGGTGGAGCTTGCCGGAGACCTTGTGCACAAACAGGGCGATCGGCACGCCCCAGTTGCGCTGGCGCGAGATACACCAGTCGGGGCGGTTGTTGACCATCCCCTCGATGCGCGCCTGGCCCCAGTCGGGCATCCACTCGGTGTGTTTGATCGCCTCCTGCGCAGCAGGGCGCAGACCGTTCTGCTCCATCGAGATGAACCACTGCGGCGTGGCGCGGAAGATAATCGGGGTCTTGTGGCGCCAGCAGTGGGGGTAGCTGTGGCGTAGCGCCTGGGCGTGCACCAGCTTGCCACGCTCCTTTAGCACCTCCAGCACCGAGTCGTTGGCCTTGAAGACGTGCTGGCCCTCGAACAGCGGGGTGCCGGGCAGGAACTTGCCGTCGCCGCCCACGGGATTGTCGACCTTGAGGTCGTATTTGGAGCCGGCGACGTAATCCTCCTGGCCGTGGCCGGGGGCGGTGTGTACCGCGCCGGTACCGGCGTCGAGGGTGACGTGGTCGCCGAGGATCACCGGCACCTCGCGCTCGTAGAAGGGGTGGGCCAGCTTCAGCCCCTCCAGGTCGCTGCCCATGCAGGTGGCAATGACGCGATACTCCTCCACCTCGTAGCGGGCCATCACATCCTTCAGCAGGCCGTCGGCCAGCAGCAGCCGCTCGGGGCCGTGCTCGCCCACGCCGTTGCACTGCACCAGGGCGTACTCCAGATCGGGATTGAGGGCGACCGCCTGGTTGGCGGGCAGGGTCCAGGGGGTGGTGGTCCAGATCACAAGGTTGATGGGCCCCTCGCCCGGGTGGGCCTCGGCCTTCTGCATGCGGCCGAGGAAGGCCTCGTCGTCCAGTACCTCGAAGCGCACGTCGATGGCGGGCGAGGTCTTGTCCTCATACTCCACCTCCGCCTCGGCCAGGGCCGAGCCGCAGTCGACACACCAGTGCACCGGCTTGGAGCCCTTGTGCAGGTGGCCCTCGTCGATGATCTGGCCGAGGGTGCGGATGATGTCGGCCTCGAACCGGAAATCCATGGTGAGGTAGGGGTTGTCCCACTCGCCGAACACCATCATTCGCTTGAAGCCCTCGCGCTGCAGGTCAACCTGCTTGCGCGCATAGTCACGGCAGGCATCGCGGAACTTGTCCGCAGGCACCTTTACCCCCGCCTTGCCGATCTTTTTCTCCACCTGCAGCTCGATGGGCAGGCCATGGCAGTCCCAGCCCGGCACGTAGGGCGCGTCGAAGCCGGAGAGGGTCTTGGACTTGACGATGATGTCCTTGAGCACCTTGTTCACCGCATGACCCAGGTGAATCTCACCGTTGGCATAGGGAGGGCCGTCGTGCAGGATGAACTTGTCGCGCCCCTGACAGGCCTCGCGGATCTGTTTGTACAGATCCTTCTCCTGCCACGCCTTGAGCATGTCGGGCTCGCGCTTGGCCAGGTTACCGCGCATGGGAAAGTCGGTCTGCGGCAGGTTCAGGGTATCTTTATAGTCCGTCACGGCACTCTCACTTCTCGATGAAAAATATCAGTTTCGCGCGGCGAAGAAGGCTCGCGCATCCTCGGCATCCTTAAGGATCTGCGTCTTCAGCGCCTCGAACGATTCAAAGCGGCGCTCCTCGCGGATGCGGTGTAAAAAGTCGACATGGACATAGTGTCCGTAGATGTCGCCCTCAAAGTCGAACAGGTGGACCTCCAGCAGCGAGCGGGTGCCGCTCTCGTCCACCGTGGGGCGGGTACCCACATTGGCCACCCCGGCCACCGGCTCACCATCGATGCCAAACATCTCCACGGCGAAGACGCCGTCCACCGGCGTCTTCTTGCGGTGCAGGAAGATATTGGCGGTGGGAAAGCCAATAGTACGCCCCAGCTTGTTGCCGTGGGCCACCCGACCACACATGCGGTAGGGGCGTCCCAGCATCTGCTCCGCCTTAGTCAGGTCGCCGCGCTGCAGCGCCTCGCGGATACGGGTGCTGCTGACCCGCTCGCCGCCCTGGGCGAAGGTGTGCATATTCACCACGTCGAAGCCGTGCTCGGCACCCGCGCGTTGCAACATGGCAAAGTCACCGGCACGCCCCTTGCCGAAGCGGAAGTCGTCCCCTACCACAAGATAGCGGATGCCGAGACCATCGAGCAGGATCTGCTGGATAAAGTCATCGGCACTCAGGCCGGCCAGCGCATCGTTAAACTGTAGCGCCAGTACCCGGTCGACCGAGTAGCGACGCAACGCCCGCAGCTTCTCGCGAAAGCGGGTCAGGCGCGGCGGTATCTGTTCCCGCTCCGGGCCATGGCTGAAGTACTCCTGCGGCTGCGGCTCGAAGGTGATCACCGCCGCAGGCACACCGAACTCATCCGCCTTCTCCGCCAGTTGCCCCAGCACGCTCTGGTGGCCCAGGTGCACCCCATCGAAGTTGCCGATGGTGGCGACGCAGCCCCGGTGGCGGGGACGCAAATTGTGAAGACCGCGGATGAGTTCCATGTATATGAGTTAAACCAGCCCGAAAAACCGCCGATTATAACCCGAAGTTTCGCTAATCTTCAGGCTTTATCTGGCCTTCCCAGCAACATCTTTGGCCGCACCCCGACCAGCCACAGGGCGGCGAAGTAGATCACGATACCGAGGAGGATGAGGCCACCGAGGTGGGTTGCCCGCTCCAACCACGCCCAGGCGAACCACTGCTCCAGCGGCCCTCGCAGCCACCACAGCGGCAGCGCCATCGCCAGGTTGGCGAAGAACAGGCGCAAGGTGAAGCCCCCCCAACCGGGCTGGGCGGTGAAGACCCCGCTGCTCTTCAACTTACGGAACAGCAGCCCGGCGTTGATGAAGGCGGCCAGCGCCGTAGCCAACGCCAGACCGGCGTGCGGCCCCGGCACCCCCGCCATCGCCATCGGCACCACGAACAGCAGATTGAGCCCCATGTTGGCACCCATGGCATAGATGCCGATGCGTACCGGGGTCTTGGTGTCCTGGCGGGCGAAGAAGCCGGGGGCCAGCACCTTCACCAGCATAAAGCCGAGCAGGCCGACACCGTAGGCCATCAGGCTGAGCGCCGCCATCGCCACGTCCTCGGCGGCAAAGGCACCGTACTGGAACAGGGTGGCGAGCATGGGGGCGGCCAGCAGGATCAGCCCCAGCGCCGCCGGGGTGCCGATAAGGAAGACCCAGCGCAGCCCCCAGTCGAGGGTGCGGCTGAAGGCCTCGGGGTCGGACTCGGCATGCCTTTGCGACAGGCTCGGCAGGATCACCGTGGCCAGGGCGATACCGAAGACCCCCAGCGGGAACTCCACCAGGCGGTCCGAATAGTAGAGCCAGGAGACGCTGCCGCTGACCAGGAAGGAGGCGATGATGGTATCGAGCAGCAGGTTTATCTGTGCCACCGAGGAGCCGAAGATGGCGGGCAGCATCAACTTAATGATTCGCCGCACCCCCTCATCGTGCCAGCCCCAGCGCGGCAGCGGCAGCAGCCCAAGCCGCGCCAGCGAGGGAAACTGGAACAGCAGCTGGACCACACCGGCAATAAAGACGCCCCAGGCGAGGCCGATAACTCCCGGTTCGAACAGTGGGGCGAGATAGAAGGCGGCGCCGATAAGCGAGATGTTGAGCCACACCGGGGTCACCGCCGGTATGGCGAAGCGACCGTAGGTGTTGAGGATGCCCGCGGCCATCGCCGTGAGCGAGATCAGCATCAGGTAGGGAAAGGTGATCTGCAGCATATCGGCGGTGAGGGCGTACTTCGCCTCATCGCCGCTCCAGCCGGGGGCAAACAGCATCGCCAGCTGGGTGGAGCCCGCCAGGGCCAGCAGGGTCAACAGCAGCAGGATCGCCCCCAGGGTACCGCCGACGCTGGCCACCAACAGCCGCACCTCCGCCTCGCTACGCAGTGACTTGTACTCCGAGAGTACCGGTACGAAGGCCTGGGAGAAGGCCCCCTCGGCGAACAGGCGACGGAAAAAGTTGGGGATCTTGAAGGCAACGAAGAAGGCGTCGGTAGCGGCCCCGGCGCCGAACAGATTGGCAAAGACCATATCGCGCACAAAGCCCAATACCCGGGAGACCATGGTGAGGCCGCCCACGGTGGCGGTGGATTTGAGGAGGCGCAAACTCATGCTGGTGGTTCTTACTTCTTAATAGTCTCGCGGGGCCAAGTGGGGCATAATAGCGCGCTCGGCGGCGGCCAGTCATGGACTATCAAGCGGTCCAGGCAAAACCGTTGACATCTGGGGGCAAAGCATGCATAGTATGCGGCCCTTGAACGTTAGGATTTTTTTGGAGTAAGAACCTTGGCCAACTCACCTCAAGCCAAAAAGCGTGCCCGTCAGGCAGACAAGCGTCGTATGCAAAACGCCTCTCAGCGTTCCGCTATGCGTACCGAGATCAAGAAGGTTACCAGTGCAATCGAAGCCGGTGACAAGGCCGCTGCCGATGCCGCTTACCGCAACGCGGTTTCCGCCATCGACTCCAGCGTAGGCAAGGGCCTGGTACACAAGAACGCCGCTGCCCGCCAGAAGAGCCGTATCAACACCCGCATCCGCGCCATGGCCTAACCGCCAAACGCGATGCATGAAAAAGGCCGGTCACTGACCGGCCTTTTTTTGTTTCTGCTTCAGGTAAAGCCTTAGCAGAGAATCAGATTATCCCGGTGGATCAGCTCCGGCTCATCCAGATAACCGAGCAACTCCTCGATACGGCTACTGGGCTGCCCCTGAATACGGCGGGTGTCCTGGGCGCTGTAGTTGACCAGGCCGCGGGCGATCTCGCTGCCCGACTCATCCACACACCTCACCATCTCGCCGCGCAGAAACTCACCCGAAACCGCCTTTACGCCGACCGGCAGCAGGCTCTTGCCCGACTCGCGTAGTACCTTTACCGCCCCGCTATCCAGGGTGAGGGTGCCGCGTAGCTGCAGGTGGCCGGCCAGCCACTGCTTGCGTGCGGCGATGGGCTGCTGATCCGGCAGGAACAGGGTACCCAGCTGCTCGCCCGCGGCGAGGCGCGTCAATACGTTCTCTTCACGCCCGGCTGCGATCACCGTGGCGCTGCCGGAGCGCGCCGCAAGGCGGGCTGCGCGAACCTTGGTCAACATACCGCCACGCCCCAGGGCACCGCCGGCCCCACTGGCCATCGCCTCCAGCCCCGGCGCATTGGCCGGCGTCTCATGGATCAGTTTGGCGTCGGCATACTGGCGCGGGTCCTTGTCGCACATCCCCTCCTGGTCGGTGAGGATCACCAGCAGCTCCGCCTCGATAAGGTTAGCCACCAGGGCGCCGAGGGTGTCGTTGTCGCCGAAACGGATCTCGTCGGTGACCACGGTATCGTTCTCGTTAATGATCGGCACCACCCCCAGGTCGAGCAGGGTGCGCACGGTAGAACGGGCGTTAAGGTAGCGGCCGCGGTTGGAGAGGTCGTCGTGGGTCAGCAGCACCTGCGCGGTGTGCATGCCGTGACGCTGAAAGCAGGACTCATAGGTCTGCACCAGCCCCATCTGGCCGACGGCGGCGGCGGCCTGCAGCTCGTGCAGGGCATGGGGGCGAGAGCTCCAGCCGAGACGGCTCATCCCTTCGGCCACCGCACCGGAAGAGACTAGCACCACCTCATGCCCCTGCTTGCTCAGCGCGGCGAGCTGCTCGACCCAGGCGGCAATCCCCTGGTGGTTGAGGCCCTGGCCATCATTGGTCAGGAGGGCGCTGCCAATCTTGACGACCCAGCGCTTGGTAGTGGTGATTTGTTGGCGTGTTGTCATGGGCGAAAAATAGCGGAATCGGTGGTACGGGGAAAGTATTATTCCTCGTCCGTCTCCTCTTCCCGCTTCTCCTCCATGTAGCTCATGATGTCCTGGGTGAGGCGCTCGGTGCCCTGCTTGCTGATGGCGGCGATGCGGTAGACCGGCGCCTGCCAGTCGAGACGCTCGATGATGTCGTCGCATACCGCCTCGCGCTCCTCCTCGGGCAGCAGGTCGAGCTTGTTGAGGATCAGCCAGCGGTCACGCCCCACCAGTTCATCGCTGAACTTGGCCAGCTCTTTTTCGATGGTACGGACCGACTCAACCGGGTCGCTACCGTCGAACGGTGCGACATCGACCATGTGCAGCAGCAGCAGGGTGCGCGAGACGTGCTTGAGGAACTGGATCCCCAGCCCCGCCCCCTCGGCGGCCCCCTCGATCACACCGGGAATATCGGCGACGACGAAGCTGCGGTGGCTCTCTACGCTCACCACCCCCAGGTTGGGGTAGAGGGTAGTAAAGGGGTAGTCGGCGACCTTGGGGCGGGCGGCGGAGACGGCGCGGATAAAGGTCGACTTACCGGCATTCGGCAGGCCGAGCAGGCCCACGTCGGCCAGCACCTTCAGCTCCAGGCGCAGGTTACGCACCTCACCGGGGGTGCCGGGGCTGGATTGGCGCGGCGCGCGGTTGGTGCTCGACTTATAGCGGGTGTTGCCGAGACCGTGGAAACCGCCCTGGGCAATCTTCACCCGCTGGCCGATCTCGGTCAGGTCCGCCAGCACCTCGTCGGTATCCTCATCGACAATGATGGTGCCCACCGGCAGCGGGATGGTGAGGTCGTCGCCCCCCTTGCCGGTCATATTGCGCCCCATCCCCTGCTTGCCGTTCTCCGCCTTGAAGAACTTGGTAAAACGCAGATCCATCAGGGTGTTGAGGTTGGCGTCGCCCTCGACGAAGACACTGCCACCATCGCCACCGTCGCCACCATCGGGGCCGCCGAAGGGAATATATTTCTCACGGCGAAAGCTGACGCAGCCGTTACCGCCCTTGCCCGCCTCAACCTTTATTCGCGCTTCGTCGACAAATTTCATCTGAAATACCCGCTGCTATTATCCGCTGCTAAAACGCAAAAACCCCGCCACTTAGGGCGGGGTCTGCTACAGCCCTAAAGGCAAGCTGATTAAGCGCTGATAACGCTTACGAACTTGCGGTTCTTGGGGCCTTTGGTCTCGAACACTACCTCACCGTCCGCGGTGGCGAACAGGGTGTGGTCGTGACCGCAACCGACGTTGTTGCCGGCGTGGAACTTGGTGCCGCGCTGGCGCACGATGATGTTACCGGCGATAACCTGCTGGCCGCCGTAAACCTTGACACCAAGGCGTTTCGATTCTGAGTCGCGGCCGTTACGTGTACTACCGCCTGCTTTTTTATGAGCCATTCTTCTCTACCTCTAATCCGAATTAAGCGCTGATACCGGTGATCTGCAGCTCAGTGTAGTACTGGCGGTGACCCTGGCGCTTCATGTGGTGCTTGCGACGACGGAACTTGATGATGGTTACCTTGTCGTCACGACCATGGCTCTTAACGGTCGCCGTTACCTTGCCGCCCTCAACGAAGGGGGCACCGATTTTGATGTCTTCACCATTGGCTACCATCAGTACCTCGGAAAGGTCCAGGTTTGCACCGACCTCTTCCTCGAGCTTCTCAACACGAAGGGTCTGACCCTCGGTTACACGATACTGTTTGCCACCGGTCTTGATTACCGCGTACATTGCCGCTTCTCCAAAAACAAAAACTGTTCGACTTGCGGGACACCCCGCACGAAAGACCGGCAATTCTAGCGACTTGCGCCATGCAGGTCAATCACTGCAGACACCAATATTCACACTTTCTGCCTTGACAGGCGCCCGCCGCCTACCTAGCATGCCGACTCTTTATTAATTGAACCTGCCGTCGCATGGATATCCAGCAACTCTACAACCTGGTGGCCGATGACCGCGAAGCGGTCGACGCCCTCATCCGCAAGCGCCTCCACTCCGATGTGGTGCTGATCAACCAGATCAGCGAATACATCATTAATAGTGGCGGCAAACGCCTGCGCCCGGTACTGGTGCTCCTCAGCGCCGGTGCCTTCGGCTACCAGGGCACCAACCACCACGTGCTGGCGGCGGTAGTGGAGTTCATCCACACCGCCACCCTGCTGCACGACGATGTGGTGGACGAGTCGGACATGCGCCGCGGCAAGGAGACCGCCAACAACGTCTGGGGCAATGCCGCCAGCGTGCTGGTGGGCGACTTCCTCTACTCCCGTGCCTTCCAGATGATGGTCGGCGTGCACAGCATGCGGGTGATGGAGATCCTATCCGAGGCGACCAACATCATCGCCGAGGGCGAGGTGATGCAGCTACTCAACGTGCACAACGCCGACCTCGACGAGCATGGCTACCTGGAGGTGATCCGCTACAAGACCGCCAAGCTGTTCGAGGCCGCCTCCCAGCTCGGCGCCGTGCTGTGTGGCCGCAGCGCCGAGGAGGAGGACGCCATGTCCCGCTACGGCATGCACCTGGGCACCGCCTTCCAGCTGGTGGACGATGTGCTCGACTACTCCGCCAGCAGCGATGAGCTGGGCAAGAACATCGGCGACGACCTCGCCGAGGGCAAGCCCACCCTGCCCCTCATCTACACCATCAACCACGGCACACCCGAGCAGTCGGCCCTGGTACGCGAGGCGGTGGAACAGGGCGGCATCGATAAGATCGAAGAGATACGTCAGGCCATTGAATCTGTCGGAGCCATCGCGTACACTGCGCGCTCTGCTCGCGAGGAGGCAGACAGGGCCATCGCCGCACTGTCCGTCATCGAGGATTCTCCCTATAAGGAGGCCCTCATCGCACTGGCCGATTACTCGGTCGAACGCAGTTTCTAGCAGTACCCATCTCGGCGTGTAGCGCAGCCTGGTAGCGCACTTCCTTCGGGAGGAAGGGGTCGGAGGTTCGAATCCTCTCACGCCGACCAAATCCATTTTTTGCGCTCTTGACGCAAAAAAAGAAAAGGGGCACATCGTGCCCCTTTTTCTTTTCTCTTCAGCGATATTCGCTAGAAGGGAATATCATCATCAAAGTCATCAAAATTCCCACCGCCACCAGCTGCCGGAGCCGTGGCTGCACCGCCACCACCCTGCTGCTGTGGCGCACCGCCGCCACGGTTCTGCTGCTGGCCGCCGCCGAAGCCGCCACCGCCGCCCTGGCCGGGGTTGAAGCCTGCATCACCGCCGCGGCCGCCGAGCATCTGCATTTCGTTGGCAACAATCTCGGTGGTGTAACGGTCCTGGCCATTCTGGTCCTGCCACTTGCGGGTCTGCAGTTTACCTTCGATGTAGACCTGGCTGCCCTTCTTCAGGTACTCGCCGGCGATCTCGCCGAGGCGGTTGAACAGCACCACGCGGTGCCACTCGGTCTTCTCCTGCTTCTGGCCGCTCTGCTTGTCGGTCCACTGCTCACTGGTGGCGATGGTGATGTTGGCGATTGCCGCGCCGTTGGCGCTGTAGCGAACCTCGGGGTCGCGCCCCAGGTTGCCGACCAGGATGACCTTGTTAATGCCTCTTGCCATGGATCTCTTCCCCCAACTCTAAATCTCGTTTTACGGTTACTTGGACTACTGCTTCGCAGCCACTCTCCCTGCTGACGTCGCTCTATCCTGAAGCGCCCATTCTATACCGAGTCACCCACCATGTAACGCTCCAGCGCATCCCGATCGACCAGTTTTTTGTCCAGTTTCATATAGGCCACACCCTCCTCGGCAGAGACGATGGCCTCGGCGACGCCGTCAATGGCCAGCAGCGCCAGCTCCAGCGCCCTGGCGCTCTCGTCGCTTTGCTCTCCCACCTGCATCAGCTCGCTGACCAGGTAGCGGGGCTGGCGCATAGTGGCAGCAGCCAGCAGCCAGATAGACAGCAGTGCGGCATTGAGCAGGAACACGCCAGTACTGTCCCAAACACCATGGGACCAGCCACCGAGCACACCGCCAGCGAAGGCGCCGATGAACTGGGAGCTGGCGTAGACTCCCATCGCCGTGCCCTTGCTGTCGGCATGGGCCACCTTACTCACCAGCGAGGGGAGGGTCGCCTCCAGCAGGTTGAAGGCGCCGAAGAAGAGCAGCATCAGCAGGCCGATGGCGAGTACCGAGTCGTGCATGGAGGCGAACAGCAGTTGTCCCAGCAGCAGTGCCGCCACCGCGCCGACGAAGACCTGCTTCATCTTGCGCTTGGCCTCGGCGATGATGATAAAGGGCACCGCCAGCCCCATCGCCACCACCATCACCGGCAGGTAGAGCTGCCAGTGCTCGGCAGGGGCAAAGCCGGCATCGCGTAGTGCCAGCGGGATCACCACAAAGCTGGCACTGAGGCACGTGTGAAGGGTGAATATTCCCAGGTCGAGGCGCAGCAGCTCGCCGTCACGCAGTACCTCGGAGAACTTGGCAGGTACCGACTCGGCGTCGCGGTGCAGGGTCCTCCTCTTCGGCGTCGGCACCAGGACGAAGAGGATGACGATGCCGAGCAGGGCCAGTACTGCAGTGAGCCAGAAGATGCCGGGGACGCCGATCCACTGATTGAGCAACGGACCGGCCACCATCGCACCGAGGAAGGAGAAGCCGATGGTCATGCCGATAATCGCCATCGCCTTGCTGCGGTGGTCCTCGCGGGTGAGGTCGGCCACCAGGGCCATCACCGCCGCGGCGACCGCACCGGCCCCCTGCAGGGCGCGGCCGAGGATCACGCCGTGGATGGTATCGGCCGTCGCCGCCACCACGCTACCCATGGCAAAGATCAGCAGGCCCACGGCGATCACCGGCTTGCGTCCCACCCGGTCGGAGGCCATGCCGAAGGGGATCTGCAGCAGCGCCTGGGTGAGGCCGTATACGCCGATCGCGAGCCCCACCAGCAGTGGGGTGACCCCTTCGAGGTGCTCGGCATAGAGGGCGAAGACCGGCAGGATCATGAACAGACCCAGCATGCGCAGGGAGTAGATGGAGGCCAGCGAGATGGCGGCACGACGCTCAAAGGGCGTCATCTTGGCAGAAGACATAGTGTTCTTAATTCTGGGAAAGAAAACCCCGTGAAATGACAGGATTACCTTTGCGCATTAGTCGGGAAAGCGCGTATATTAGCAGGTTCGATTAATGGCGAACACTGCACCCCCATGGATACCATCAAACTTCGCGGCGCCCGCACCCACAATCTCAAGGGCATCGATCTCGACCTTCCCCGCGACAAGCTGATCGTGATCACCGGCCTCTCCGGCTCGGGTAAGTCCTCACTCGCCTTCGACACCATCTACGCCGAGGGGCAGCGCCGCTATGTCGAGTCGCTCTCCAGCTACGCGCGCCAGTTCCTCTCGATGATGGAGAAGCCGGAGATCGACCATATCGAGGGGCTGTCGCCCGCGATCTCCATCGAACAGAAATCGACCTCACACAACCCCCGCTCCACCGTGGGTACTGTCACCGAGATCTACGACTACCTGCGCCTGCTGTTTGCGCGAGCCGGTGAACCCCACTGCCCGGAGCACGACACGGTGCTGCAGGCACAGACCGTGAGCGAGATGGTGGACCAGGTATTGGCCCTGCCCGAGGGGAGCAAGCTGATGCTGCTGGCCCCGGTGGTGCAGGCCAGGAAGGGCGAGCACCTGCAGGTGTTCGACGAGCTGCGAGCTGCCGGTTTTGTCCGCGCCCGGGTCAACGGTGAGGTCATCGAACTGGATGAGGCGCCGACACTGGAGCTGCGCAAGAAGCACACCATTGAGGCGGTGGTGGACCGCTTTAAGGTTCGGGAGGACATCAAGCAGCGCCTCGCCGACTCCTTCGAAACGGCACTGCAACTGGCCGACGGCCTCGCCCGTATCGCCTATATGGACGGCTCACAGGAGGAGCTCGTCTTCTCTGCCAAGTACGCCTGCCCGGTATGTAACTACTCACTTACCGAGCTGGAGCCGCGCCTCTTCTCTTTCAATAATCCCGCGGGGGCCTGCCCCAGCTGCGACGGCCTGGGGGTAAAGCAGTTCTTCGACCCGGCCCGTGTAGTGGTGCACCCGGAGTTGAGCCTGGCCGGTGGCGCGGTACGCGGCTGGGACCGTCGCAACGCCTACTACTTCGGACTGCTCACCTCACTGGCCGAGCACTACGGCTTCGATATCGACACCCCATTCGAGCAGCTGGATCACAAGGTGCGGGACGTCATCCTCTACGGCAGCGGCGATGAAAGCATCGCCTTCCACTACCATGGTGGCCGCGCCGGACCGGTGACCAAGGAGCACCCCTTCGAGGGGGTGCTTCCCAATATGGAACGCCGTTACCGCGAGACCGACTCCAACGCGGTACGCGAGGAGCTGGGCAAATATCTCAGCTCCCACGCCTGCCCCGATTGCGGCGGCACCCGCCTCGGTATCGGCGCGCGCCACGTCTTCGTCGCCGGCCACACCCTGCCCGAGCTGAGCCGCCTGCCGGTGGGGCGCGCGCGGGCGTTCTTCCACGACCTCACCCTGCCGGGCTGGCGCGGCGAGATCGCCGCCAAGGTGGTCAAGGAGATCGATGAACGACTGACATTTCTGGTCAACGTCGGCCTCGACTACCTGAGTCTGGATCGCAGCGCCGACACCCTCTCCGGCGGCGAGGCGCAGCGTATCCGCCTGGCCAGCCAGATTGGCGCCGGGCTGGTGGGAGTGATGTATATCCTCGACGAGCCCTCCATCGGCCTGCACCAGCGCGATAATGAGCGCTTACTCGCCACCCTGTTCCGCCTGCGAGATATGGGCAACACGGTGATTGTGGTCGAACACGATGAGGATGCAATTCGCTCCGCCGACCATGTGGTCGACATTGGCCCCGGTGCCGGCAGCCACGGCGGTGAGGTGGTGGCCCAGGGCACCCCGGCAGAGGTGATGCAGGTGGCCGACTCGTTGACGGGTCAATACCTCACCGGGGTGAAGCAGATCGAGGTTCCTGCTGAACGTCGTCCCGTCGATAAAACGCGACAACTGAAGATCCGCGGTGCCAGCGGCAATAACCTCAAGGGGGTGAGCGTCGATATCCCGCTGGGGCTGATGACCTGCGTTACCGGGGTCTCAGGCTCCGGCAAGTCGACCCTGATCAACGACACCCTCTACCGCCACGCCGCCATCGAGATCAACCGCGCCAGCCACGATCCCGCCCCCTGTGCCGAGATCGTCGGACTGGAGCAGTTCGATAAGGTGGTCGATATCGATCAGAGCCCCATCGGCCGCACCCCGCGTTCCAACCCCGCCACCTATACCGGCCTGTTCACGCCGATCCGCGAACTCTTCTCCGGCACCCAGGAGGCACGGGCACGTGGCTACAACCCAGGGCGCTTCTCCTTCAACGTCAAGGGAGGACGCTGCGAGGCGTGCCAGGGCGACGGCCTGATCAAGGTGGAGATGCACTTCCGGCCCGATGTCTACGTCCCCTGCGATGTCTGTAAGGGCAAGCGCTACAACCGTGAAACGCTGGAGGTACGCTACAAGGGCAAGTCGATCTACGAGGTGTTGGAGATGACGGTAGAGGAGGCTCGCGACTTCTTCGACGCGGTGCCGGTGCTGGCGCGCAAGCTGCAGACCCTGCTCGACGTGGGACTGAGCTATATCAAGCTGGGGCAGAGCGCCACCACCCTCTCCGGCGGCGAGGCGCAGCGCATCAAGCTGGCGCGCGAGCTCTCCAAGCGCGACACCGGCAACACCCTCTACATCCTCGATGAACCGACCACCGGCCTGCACTTCCACGATATCAAACAGCTGCTGGAGGTGCTGCAGCGGCTGCGCGACCACGGCAATACCATCGTCGTGATCGAGCACAACCTCGATGTGATTAAGACCGCCGACTGGATCCTCGACATGGGGCCTGAAGGAGGCGACAAAGGGGGAACGCTGGTGGTTGCCGGCACGCCCGAGGAAGTTGCGGCATGCGAGGCGTCACATACAGGCAGATTCCTTTCACCACTACTGGTAAAGGGTTAGCTCATCCCCCACCCGGGCATTGAAGTAGTCAGCGGCCCTCCCCTGATTGAGGGCGATCTCCAGCAGGCCATTGGCATTCTCATAGCAGAGGGGTCTGCCGGGCGGGACATCGGCAAAGGTGCTGACGCGAGGAATCGCCTGCCTTTTGTAATTAAGGGAGGTCTCCTGCGCCACCGTAGAGGCGCGAATCCCGGTGAAGAGATTGCCAAAGTGGTCGATATAGATAATCTCGGCCAGCTCCTGCGGCCACCGCGCCAACCTCTCCTCGTCAAACTCGCAGGCTGTTAAGGCGGATTCATCACCGCACGCCAGCATGGCGGCCACCGGGGCGAAGAGGTCGCGCCCATGGAAGCTGTTTGAGAGCTTCTCCGGCTGCCAGCTAATCGTCCATATCTCCGCCTTCTGTGCACGCCTGGTGACGATATCGAACAGGCCGTTGTTCGGGCCGACATACCACCTGTCGTCGGCCCTCACTACGACCGGCTCACGTTGGGCGCTCCCCACCCCCGGGTCAACCACGGAGAGGAAAACCGTTCCCTTTTCAAAGCCTTCACTATATGCCGCAAGCAGGTAGGCATTGGTACGGATATTGTGCACCGGTGCATCGAAGAAGAGGTCGATGACCGGGACCTCTGGCGCCCGTCGATAAAGCGCCGCCTTCATCTGACCGACGTAGGGACCGGAATGTCCAAAGTCGGTAAACAGTACGATCATTTCTGCCTCCTCAAACGCAAAAAAGCCGGGACAGGCCCGGCTTTTTTTGCGAGTTAAGCGCTACGGCTTACTCTTCGGTTTCTACAACCTCTTCTGCCTCTTCCGGGCGGTCAACCAGCTCGACATAGGCCATCGGCGCATTGTCACCGGCACGGAAGCCGCACTTGAGGATGCGCAGGTAACCGCCCTGGCGCTCCTGGTAGCGGGGACCCAGCTCATTGAACAGCTTGGTAACCATCTCACGGTCGCGCATGCGAGCGAAGGCGAGGCGACGGTTGGCAACGCTGTCCTTCTTGGCCATGGTGATGAGCGGCTCAGCAACGCGGCGCAGCTCTTTGGCCTTGGGCAGGGTGGTCTTGATCAGCTCGTGACGGAACAGCGAGGAAGCCATGTTACGGAACATGGCCTTACGGCTGCTGCTGTTGCGGTTCAGTTGGCGACCGGATTGACGATGACGCATGGGAGTGTTCCTTAAATACCGTTAATACTTATTGGCTGTGTGAATCAGGCGCTGGCCTTGGACTCATCAGCGTTTTTCAGGCTGGCGGGCGGCCAGTTCTCAAGGCGCATGCCCAGAGAGAGACCACGTGAAGCCAGCACGTCTTTAATTTCAGTCAGCGACTTCTTACCCAGGTTCGGGGTCTTCAGCAGCTCTACCTCGGTGCGCTGGATCAGGTCACCGATGTAGTAGATGTTCTCTGCCTTGAGGCAGTTCGCAGAACGAACGGTCAGCTCAAGGTCGTCAACCGGACGCAGCAGGATCGGGTCGATCTCAGGCTCAGCGGTCTCCTGTACGGCCTGCTCCTTACCCTGCAGGTCGACGAAGGAGGTCAGCTGGTCCTGCAGAATGGTGGCGGCACGGCGGATGGCGTCATCCGGCTCGATGGTGCCGTTGGTATCGATCTCGATAACCAGCTTGTCCAGGTCGGTACGCTGCTCAACACGGGCACGCTCTACAGAGTAGGCGACGCGGCTAACCGGGCTGAAGGAGGCGTCAATCTGCAGGCTACCGATAGGACGAGTCTCCTCATCCGCGGTGAAGCGGGTGTTGGAGGGCTGGTAGCCACGACCAGACTCGACCTTCAGGGTCATGTTCAGCTCACCTGCCTTGGTCAGGTTAGCGATGACATGCTCCGGATTCATGATCTCGACATCGTGATCCAGCTGAATATCGGCAGCGGTAACGGGGCCGGGCCCCTTCTTGCTCAGCTGCAGAGACGCGCTGGAACGCTCGTTCATGCGGATGGCGACACCCTTGAGGTTAAGCAGGATATCGATGATATCTTCCTGCACACCCTCCATGGCGGTGTATTCATGCAGTACACCGTCGATGCTCGCCTCGGTGATGGCACTGCCAACCATAGAGGAGAGCAGGATGCGACGCAGCGCATTGCCGAGGGTGTGACCAAAGCCACGCTCCAGCGGCTCAAGTGTAACCTTGGCGCAGGTGTCGTTGATCTTCTCAACACCTACCATACGAGGTTTAAGCAGTTCCAAACCTGTGCCTTGCATGAATATTCCTCTCTTCGCTATCGGGACACCGCCCGACATTGAGCGCCATGCCTACAGACATGGCGCCTACAATTACTTGGAGTACAGTTCTACGATGAGTTGCTCGTTGATATCGCTGCTCAGTTCGCTGCGCTCCGGGATGGACTTGAAGGTGCCTTCGAATTTCTTGGCATCTACTTCCAGCCACTCAGCAACACCGTGCTGCTGGGAGAAATCAACCGCACCCTTAACGCGCAGCTGCTCTTTGGCCTTATCGGCTACAGCAACAACATCGCCGGCGTTAACCTGGTAAGAAGGAATATTTACCTTCTTGCCGTTTACGGTAATGCCGTTGTGACGTACCAGCTGACGCGCTTCGCTACGGGAAACGCCGAAGCCCATGCGGAACACAACGTTATCGAGACGAGACTCGAGCAGTTGCAGCAGGTTCTCGCCAGTTGAGCCCTTACGGCGATCAGCCTCTTTGTAGTAGCTGCGGAACTGACCCTCGAGAACACCGTAGATACGACGTACCTTCTGCTTCTCACGCAGCTGACCTGCGTAGTCAGAGAGACGAGTGCGGCGCTGACCGTGCTGCCCAGGAGGGAACGGGCGGTTCTCAATTGCACATTTGGCGGTGTAACACTTCTCGCCCTTGAGGAACAGCTTGGTGCCCTCACGACGGCAGAGACGACACTTTGATCCGATATACCTTGCCATTTTTCAGCCCTATTGCTTAGACGCGACGTTTCTTGGGAGGACGACAACCGTTATGCGGGATCGGTGTCACGTCGGTAATGTTGGTGATCTTGAAGCCCAGGTTGTTGAGGGCACGTACAGCGGACTCACGACCCGGTCCAGGACCCTTCACCCATACTTCCATATTCTTCATGCCGTACTCTTGAGCAACGGTACCTGCACGCTCGGCAGCAACCTGTGCTGCGAACGGAGTGCTCTTACGGGAACCACGGAAGCCAGAACCACCGGCAGTTGCCCAGCACAGGGCGTTGCCTTGACGGTCGGTGATCGTGATGATGGTGTTGTTAAAGGATGCGTGAACGTGTGCAACACCATCCACTACATTCTTTTTCACCTTCTTACGGGTGCGAGTGCTCGCTTTTGCCATAACCTGTTTCCTAATAACAGCTTTAAATCAAGCGCTTAGAGTTCTAAGCGATTACTTCTTGATCGGACGACGCGGGCCCTTACGGGTACGCGCATTAGTTTTGGTACGCTGACCACGGAGAGGCAGACCACGGCGGTGACGAATACCGCGGTAGCAGCCCAGATCCATCAGACGTTTGATGTTCATGGAGACTTCACGACGAAGGTCACCTTCAACGGTGAACTTGGCCACTTCGGTACGAAGTGCCTCGACCTCAGCCTCAGACAGACTCTTGATAGTGCTCTCGGGCTTAACGCCTGAGGACGCACAAATCTGCTTTGCACGGGTGGAACCGATACCGTAAATAGCCTGCAGGGCGATTACAGCATGCTTGTTCACCGGAATATTGATACCAGCAATACGGGCCATTTAGCCACTCCCTAAATTCACTACAGCACAGACGCATGACGCGCTGTGAAAACGCGCCATAGTATAGCCAAACGATGAATTGATCAAGTCCTGATTTCGGCCATTTTGGCCTCAATCAGGACACAAGAAATTAACCCTGACGCTGCTTGTGGCGGGCGTCAGAAGAACAGATCACACGCACGCTACCATTGCGGCGAATGATTTTGCAGTTTCTGCAAATCTTCTTTACTGAGGCACGAACTTTCATTGTCTAGATCTCCGAAAAAAAACTCTGTTACAGGCCCTGACGGCCGTAACCTTTCAAATTTGCCTTCTTCATCAGGCTGTCGTACTGATGCGACATCAGGTGCGCCTGCATCTGTGACATGAAATCCATGACCACAACTACGATAATCAGCAGGGATGTGCCGCCAAAGTAGAACGGAACATTCCAGTACAGAATCAGGAATTCCGGTATCAGGCAGATCACTGCGATATATACGGCACCTGCAAGGGTGAGGCGGCCAAGAATCTTGTCGATGTACTTGGCAGTCTGCTCACCAGGGCGGATACCCGGAATGAATGCACCTGACTTCTTCAGGTTATCTGCAGTTTCTTTCGGGTTGAACATCAACGCCGTGTAGAAGAAGCAGAAGAAAATAATCGCTATCGCGTACATCAGTACGTAGAGCGGCTGTCCCGGTGACAGGCTAGCAGAGATATCCTGCAGCCAGCCCATACCCTCAGTACTACCGAACCAACCGGCCATAGTGGCAGGGAAGAGGATAATACTGGAGGCGAAGATGGGCGGGATAACACCGGCCATATTCACTTTCAGCGGCAGATGACTGGTCTGCGCGGCAAACATCTTGCGACCCTGCTGACGCTTGGCGTAGTTCACGGTGATACGGCGCTGGCCGCGTTCAACGTAGACAACAGCAGCGGTAACCAGTACTGCGAACAGGAACAACACCACTACCAGGGCAGCATTTAACTCACCGTTTGCAGCAAGCTCCAGGGTGCCTCCTATAGCTCTAGGCAGACCTGCAACGATACCGGCAAAGATAATCATAGAGATGCCGTTACCGATGCCGCGCTCGGTGATCTGCTCACCCAACCACATCAGGAACATGGTCCCTGTTACCAGAGTGACCACAGTGGTAAAGATGAACAGGTTTTCCTGCATGATCACCACGCCGCCCTGCTGTTGCATCAGCATGACACCCACGCCAAAGGCCTGGAAGGTGGCCAGTGCCAGGGTACCCATGCGGGTGTACTGGGTGATCTTACGCTTACCGGCTGCGCCTTCTTTGTTCAGCTGTTCCAGCTTGGGTGACACCTTGGTCAACAGCTGCACGATAATCGATGCCGAGATGTAGGGCATGATACCGAGAGCGAAGACTGAAAAGCGCTGCAACGCACCACCGGAGAACATGTTAAACATGTCGAGGATGGTGCCACGCTGGGAGTCAAACAGCTTGGCCAGTGCTACCGGGTCGATACCGGGAACCGGGATGTGCGTCCCGATGCGGAATACCAGAAAGGCACCGAGCAGGAAAAGGATTCGCTGCTTCAGTTCGGTTAGCTTACCGCCCCCCGCCAGGGAGCGGGCCATATCTGAAGCAGACGCACCCATTTTATTCCTCTACCTTACCGCCAGCAGCTTCGATTGCGCTCTTGGCACCGGCAGTAACGCCGAGGCCACGAACGGTGACAGCCTTTTCGATCTTGCCAGAGGCGATAACCTTGACGCGCTTAACGTCCTGGCGGATCAGGTTGGCGGCCTTCAGGGCTACCAGGTCAACCACGTCACCCTCGCACTTGGCCAGCTCGTGCAGACGAATCTCATCGGTGGTGCGACCCACGCGAGAGGTAAAGCCAACCTTGGGCAGGCGGCGCTGCAGGGGCATTTGACCGCCCTCAAAACCGACCTTGTGGAAACCACCGGAACGTGACTTCTGACCCTTGTGACCACGACCGCAGGTCTTGCCCAGGCCAGAACCGATACCACGCCCTACACGCTTGGCACTCTTGCGTGCGCCGGGTGCAGACTTAAGAGTATTGAGACGCATATCAGTCCTCCACAACCTTAACCATGTAAAACACCTTGTTAATCATGCCACGGGTGCATGGGGTGTCTTCAACTTCAACGGTCTGATGCATACGACGCAGACCAAGACCAGAAACACAGGCCTTGTGCGAGGCGAGGCGTCCGTTGACGCTACGCACCAGCTTAACCTTGATCATCTTCTTGTCAGCCATGGTTTATTCCAGAATTTCTTTAACGCTCAGGCCACGCTTGGCTGCCACTTCCTCAGGAGAAGAGAGAGCGGTCAGGCCATTCATGGTGGCACGAACGACGTTAATCGGATTGTTGCTGCCGATGCACTTGGCCAGTACGTTGTGTACGCCAGCCGCCTCAAGCACAGCGCGCATAGCACCACCGGCGATTACACCAGTACCTTCAGAAGCAGGCTGCATGTAGACCTTGGCAGCGCCGTGACGGGCAGTAATTGCGTACTGCAGTGAACCACCATCGGTGATATTCACCTTGCGCATGTTACGACGGGCTTCTTCCATCGCCTTCTGGATAGCAGCAGGAACCTCACGGGCCTTACCGGTACCGAAGCCAACGTTACCCTCGCCATCACCAACCACAGTCAGGGCAGAGAAAGAGAAGATACGACCGCCTTTTACAGTCTTAGCGACGCGGTTTACACCGACCAGCTTTTCAATCAAGCCGTCACTGCTCTGTGAATTATCAAATCCAGCCATAACCTTAACCCTTAGAATTCCAGACCATTTTCGCGGGCGGCATCAGCAAGCGCCTTTACGCGACCATGGTATTTAAAACCAGAACGGTCAAAAGCAACGCGGGTAACGCCTGCGGCCTTTGCCTTCTCTGCGATCATCTTGCCAACTGCAGCGGCAGCCTCGGCATTGCCGGTGTACTTCAGGCCGCCCTTAACGTCAGCTTCTACAGTCGACGCGCTGGCGAGAACCTCGGAACCGGACGGTGCGATAACCTGGGCGTAGATATGACGCGGAGTGCGATTGATGCACAGACGATGCTCGCCAAGCGAACGAATCTTTGCACGACCACGTGCGGCGCGACGCAAACGACTTAACTTTTTCGATTTCATCTGTGATAACCCTATTTCTTCTTGGCTTCCTTACGGACAATGCGCTCGTCTGCGTAACGAACACCCTTGCCCTTGTAAGGCTCCGGCGGACGGTAGCCACGAACATCGGCGGCAACCTGCCCTACTATTTGCTTGTCGATACCCTTGATCAGGATTTCGGTCTGGCTCGGGGTCTCACAGGTAACGCCCTCAGGCATTTCGTGATTGACCGGGTGAGAAAAACCGAGAGTCAGGTTCAGAACCTTACCCTGTGCCTGGGCACGATAACCTACACCGACCAGCTCCAGCTTCTTCTCGAAGCCCTCGCTAACACCGGTAATGAGGTTGTTGACTACCGCACGAGTGGTGCCGGTCAGCGCCAGTGCAGGCTTGCCGGCAAGGCGAGGAGCGAAGGCGATAGTATCGCCGTCCTGCTTGATCTCCACGTCGGCGTGTACGGTGTGGCTGAGGTTGCCCTTGGAGCCCTTTACATCAACGTCCTGGCCGTTAACGGTAATGGTGACACCTGAAGGGATAGCGATCTCTTTGAGTACTCTAGACATGCTTCACCACCCTTAAGAAACAGCGCAAATCACTTCGCCACCGTGGCCGGCCTTACGCGCAGCACGGTCGGTCATTACACCGGCAGAAGTAGAAATGATTGCAACACCGAGACCGCCCAGCACTTTCGGCAGCTCGTCTTTACCCTTGTATACACGCAAACCGGGGCGGCTTACTCGTTTGATTTTCTCGATTACAGGCTTGCCCTGGTAGTACTTGAGAGTAACAGTCAGTGCCGGCTTGCCATCGATATCCCCAGAGGCGAAATCGGTAATATAACCCTCGTCCTTCAGGACCTGGGCAATAGATACCTTCACCTTAGACAGAGGCATGGTTACCTCGGCCTTGTTTGCAGACAGCCCGTTACGAATACGGGTCAGCATATCTGCAATAGGATCAGTCATGCTCATGCGGTAATGCTCCTAAAACGAAAATAACTACTGATAATTCAGTGTGGTTACCAGCTTGCTTTACGCAGGCCGGGAATGTCGCCACGCATTGCAGCTTCGCGCAGCTTGTTACGGCCGAGGCCGAACTTTCTGTAAAAACCGTGCGGACGACCGGTGATGTTGCAGCGGTTACGCTTGCGTACCGGACTGGAGTCACGGGGCAGCTTCTGCAGCTGAACCACCAGGGCTTCCAGCTCTTCCATGCTCAGGTCAGGGTTCTTCATCTGAGCCTTGATAGCTGCGCGTTTGGCAGCGTATTTATTTGCCAGCTTGGCGCGTTTTTTCTCGCGCTCAACCATTGATACCTTAGCCATGACTAATCCTTAACCTTTAAGCGGGAAGTTGAACGCCTTCAGCAGGGCGCGGGCTTCATCGTCGTTCTTAGCGGTGGTGGTAATGGTGATATCCATACCGCGAAGCTTGTCGATTTTGTCGTAGTCGATCTCAGGGAAGATGATCTGCTCTTTCACACCCATGCTGTAGTTACCACGACCGTCAAATGACTTGGGGTTGAGGCCACGGAAGTCACGAATACGCGGGATAGAGATGCTGATCAGACGGTCAAGGAACTCGTACATGCGCTCACGACGCAGCGTTACCTTACAGCCGATGGGCCACTCCTCACGGATCTTAAAGCCCGCAACAGACTTGCGCGCCTTGGTGATAATCGGCTTCTGGCCAGCAATCTTCTCCATGTCGGAGGTTGCGTGCTCGAGGATCTTCTTGTCCGCGGCGGCCTCACCAACACCCATGTTCAGGGTAATCTTGGTGATACGGGGCACCTCCATTACGTTGGCGCAGCCGAGCTCTTCTTTCAGCTTGTCTACTACCGTGTCACGGTAGAAATCTTGCAGTCTTGCCATCTTCTTAACCCGCCTTAAGCGTCAATTGCTTCGTTGCTGGACTTAAAGACACGAACCTTGCGGCCGTCGTCCAGCGTTTTGATACCGACACGGTCAGCCTTACCTGTCGCGGCGTTAAAGATGGCAACGTTGGAAATATGCAACGGCATCTCCTTTTCCACGATTCCACCTGGCGCGCCAACAGCCGGATTCGGCTTTTGGTGTTTCTTCACCATGTTGATGCCGCCAACGACAACGCGATCCTTTTCAACGATCACACGGTCGATGGTGCCACGCTTACCTTTGTCTTTACCGGTAAGGACGATTACCTCGTCACCTTTCTTTAACTTGCGCATCTTGGTCTCTCTTCGCCTTACAGCACTTCAGGTGCCAGAGAAATAATCTTCATGAAACGATCACCACGCAGCTCACGGGTAACAGGCCCGAAGATACGAGTGCCGATCGGCTCCAGCTTGGTGTTAAGCAGTACCGCGGCGTTACCGTCGAAACGGATCAGGGAACCGTCGGCACGACGTACGCCCTTGCGGGTACGTACTACTACAGCGTTGTAGACGTCGCCTTTCTTAACCTTACCGCGCGGCATCGCCTCTTTGACGCTTACCTTAATAATGTCGCCAATACCGGCGTAACGTCGGTGGGAACCGCCGAGTACCTTGATGCACTGGACAACGCGGGCTCCGCTGTTATCAGCCACATCCAGTCGTGTCTGCATCTGAATCATGGAAAAATCTCCGCAAAATCAATTTGCTGGCATCAGCGCCATCTTTAAGGGCGCGAGATAATACCACTAAACGACGAAAAGCCCAAGCCTTTTGTCTTGGGCTCAACGCTGCTACCAGCGATGTCTTGTCAGCTATTTAGCTGGCACGCTCCAAGACCTTGACAAGACGCCAAGACTTGGACTTAGAAATCGGACGGCACTCCTGGATGGAGACCGTATCACCCATGTTGCACTCATTCTGCTCGTCGTGTGCGTGCAGCTTGGTGGAACGCTTTACATACTTGCCGTAAATGGGGTGAGCCACCTTACGCTCAACCAGGACGGTGATGGACTTGTCCATCTTGTCGCTGATTACGCGGCCGGTAACTGTACGAGTGTTGGTTGCTTGCTCGCTCATTTTTCAGCCTTTTGGTTCAGAATGGTCTTGACGCGAGCAATGTCGCGACGGACCTGACTAACACGATGGGGCTGAGACAGCTGCCCAGTCCCTTTTTGCATGCGAAGGTTGAACTGCTCACGCAGCAAGCCTTTCAGCTCGTTGTTCAGCTCTTCGACGCTCTTATCTTTGAGTTCACTAGCGTTCATCACAGCACCGTGCGAGTTACAAATGTGGTCTTAAGCGGCAGCTTGGCGGCAGCCAGTTTGAAGGCTTCGCGAGCCAGCTCTTCCGGTACACCCTGCATTTCGTAGAGCATGCGGCCGGGCTGAATCTGGGCTACCCAGTACTCAACGTTACCCTTACCTTTACCCTGACGAACCTCGAGAGGCGTCTCGGTAATCGGCTTATCGGGGAAGATACGAATCCAGATCTTACCGCCACGTTTTACGTGACGGGTCATGGCACGACGAGCGGCCTCGATCTGGCGTGAAGTGATGCGACCGCGCTCAACGGCCTTGAGGCCGAATTCGCCGAAGCTCACCTTGTTACCGACCTGTGCCAGACCGCGGTTGCGGCCTTTCTGCACCTTACGGAATTTTGTACGTTTAGGCTGAAGCATCTTTATCTAACCTCATTACTTCGCAGGCTTGTCACCTTCAGCCGCAGCTGAGGTTTCACCTTGTTCGAAGACTTCGCCTTTGAAGATCCAGACCTTCACACCAATGATGCCATAGGTGGTGTTGGCCTCGGCGACGCCATAGTCGATATCAGCACGCAGGGTGTGAAGCGGTACACGACCCTCGCGGTACCACTCGCTGCGTGCAATCTCGGCACCGTTGAGTCGACCGCCGACATTGATCTTCACACCCTGTGCGCCAAGACGCATAGAGTTGGTTACCGCACGCTTAATCGCGCGACGGAACATGATGCGCTTCTCCAGCTGCTGAGCAATGCTCTGGGCAACCAGGGTAGCGTCAAGCTCCGGCTTGCGGATCTCTTCAATATTGATGTGTACCGGGATACCCATCATCTTGGAGACTTCGGTGCGCAGACGTTCGATGTCTTCACCTTTCTTACCGATAACCAGGCCAGGACGAGCGCTGTGGATGGTGATGCGCGCGTTATTGGCCGGACGCTCGATCTGGATACGGCTTACAGAGGCCGAAGCCAGTTTCTTCTGCAAGTAGTCACGTACCTTCAGATCGGTGTGAAGGAAGTCGCCGTAATCCTTAGAGTCGGCATACCACTTCGAGGTCCAGTCTTTGGTGATACCAAGACGAATACCTGTCGGATGAACTTTCTGTCCCATTTCTGCCTCTCTCTTACTTTTCGGCGACAGCCACAGTGATGTGGCTGGTACGCTTGAGGATACGGGTACCGCGGCCCTTGGCACGGGCACGCATACGCTTCAGGGTCGGGCCCTGGTCGACGTAGATCTTGGAGACCTTGAGCTCGTCGATATCGGCACCGTCGTTGTGCTCAGCGTTGGCAATCGCCGATTCCAGCACCTTCTTAACCAGGCCGGCGGCCTTTTTCGAGCTGAAGGCAAGGATCTGCAGGGCCTGCTCTACCGGCAGACCGCGAACCTGGTCGGCGACCAGACGGCACTTCTGCGGAGAGATACGGGCATATGACAGTTTTGCTGTAGTTTCCATCATTCTATCCCCTTACCTTGCCTTTTTATCGGCGACGTGGCCCTTGTAGGTGCGGGTGGGAGCGAACTCACCCAGCTTGTGGCCAACCATTTGTTCGTTAACCAGCACCGGTACGTGCTGACGGCCGTTGTGAACGGCAATGGTCAGACCAACCATCTCAGGCATGATCATGGAACGACGCGACCAGGTTTTGATCGGGCGACGGTCATTGGCTTCTACAGCCGCAGCAACCTTGTTCGCCAGATGGTGGTCGATAAACGGTCCTTTTTTGATTGAGCGTGGCATCTATATCGCTCCCTTACTTCTGCTTACGACGACGAACAATCATGCCGTCAGTACGCTTGTTCTTACGAGTCTTGTGGCCCTTGGTCGGGACACCCCAGGGGCTAACCGGATGACGACCACCAGAGGTGCGGCCCTCACCACCACCGTGTGGGTGGTCAACCGGGTTCATGGCCACACCGCGAACGGTGGGACGAACACCACGCCAGCGAGAAGCACCGGCCTTACCCAGCTTACGCAGGTTGTGCTCGGAGTTGCTGACCTCACCGATGGTGGCGCGGCAGTCTACCAGAACCTTACGCATCTCGCCGGAGCGCAGACGCAGAGTAACGTGGGCGCCTTCACGCGCTACCAGCTGGGCCGAGGTACCGGCGCTACGAGCCATCTGGGCACCTTTGCCAGGCTTGAGCTCGATGCAGTGCACGGTGCTACCAACCGGAATATCACGCAGCGAAAGGGCGTTGCCGGCCTTAATCGGTGCACCGGAGCCGCTCATCAGCTCATCTCCAGCGGATACACCCTTGGGAGCGATGATGTAACGGCGCTCACCGTCGAGGTACTTGATCAGGGCGATGTTGGCGGTGCGGTTCGGGTCGTACTCAAGACGCTCAACGATACCGGGTACACCGTCTTTGTTACGCTTAAAGTCGATAACACGGTAGTGCTGCTTGTGACCACCGCCACGGTGACGTGTGGTGATGCGACCGTTGTTGTTACGGCCACCGCTCTTGCTCTTCTTTTCAACCAGAGGAGCGTGCGGGGCACCTTTGTGAAGCTCGGGGTTGACCACCTTGACGACAAAGCGGCGACCCGGAGACGTCGGTTTTAATTTAGCTACTGGCATCGGTCGCTTCCTTATTCAGCACCACCGAGGAGGTCGATTTCCTGACCTTCCTGCAGTGAGATATAAGCCTTCTTCCAATCGTTACGACGGCCCATCTTCTGGCCGAAACGCTTGGTCTTGCCTTTCATGTTGGCAACCTTGACTGCGTCGACCTTAACGTCGAACAGCATCTCAACCGCGGCCTTGATCTCAGGCTTAGTGGCGTCGGTGGTTACCTTGAACACGTACTGGTTGTTCATCTCAGCCGCGATGCTGCTCTTCTCGGAGATCAGCGGAGCGACCAGAACTTTCATCAAGCGCTCTTCATTCATGCCAGCATCTCCTCTAGAGCAGAAACCGCTGCAACAGTCATGATGACCTTTTCAAAGCCGACCAGGCTGACCGGGTCAACACGCTTTGCCTCAACCACGTCTACGTGAGGCAGGTTGCGAGCAGAAAGGAACAGGTTATCGTCAACCTCAGAGGAGACGATCAGGGCCTTGGGTGTACCCATTGCCTTGAGCTTCTCGGCCAGCTGCTTGGTCTTCGGCGCATCGACGGCGAACTTGTCGACGACAATGAGGCGCTCCTGACGGACCAGCTCGGAGAGGATCGAACGGATGGCCGCACGATACATCTTCTTGTTGACCTTCTGCTCGTAGTCGCGGGGGACTGCGGCAAAGGTTTTACCACCGGAGCGCCACAGCGGGCTGCGGATGGTACCGGCGCGGGCACGACCGGTGCCCTTCTGACGCCACGGCTTGGCGCCGCCGCCGCTTACGGCGGAACGACTCTTTTGTGCCTTGGTGCCGGCACGAGAGGCCGCCATGTAGGCGGTGACAACCTGGTGTACCAGCGTCTCGTTGAACTCACGGCCAAAGTTGCCGTCGGAGAGCTCGACGCTGTTCTTGGAGGCACGACCAGTCGCGGTAGTTAGCTTCAATTCCATGGTCACACCCCTTATTTCTTGGTCTTCACAGCGGGCAGTACGACGACGTCGTTGCCCTTGGAACCAGGAACCGCACCCTTGATCAGGAGCAGGTTACGCTCTGCGTCAACGCGAACAATCTCGAGATTCTGCGCGGTACGCTTCTTGTTACCCATGTGACCAGCCATTTTCTTGCCTTTGAAGACACGGCCGGGGGTCTGGTTCTGACCGATGGAACCGGGAGCGCGGTGTGACAGCGAGTTACCGTGGGTAGCATCCTGAGTACGGAAGTTGTAGCGTTTGATAACGCCAGCAAAACCCTTACCGATGGTGGTACCACGGACATCGACGATCTGACCGTCTTCGAAGATGTCGACCTTGATCTCGGAACCTGCCTCGAGACCTTCGCCCTCACCTTCCGCCAGACGGAACTCCATAACTGTGCGACCAGCCTCGACACCCGCCTTGGCGTAGTGACCCGCCATGGGCTTGGAGACGCGGTTGGCTTTACGACTGCCGACAGTAACCTGCAGGGCGCTGTAGCCGTCGCTATCTACGGTTTTCACCTGAGATACGCGGTTAGGCTCAACTTCTACAACAGTCACCGGGACAGAGACACCGTCTTCAGTAAAGACGCGTGTCATGCCGCATTTGCGACCAATAACACCAATTGCCATTATTCTGACCTCTATTACACACCGATTACGATTGACCGGTGCAAAAAATCAACCGCCCCGGCCAATGGCCAGGGCGGCTTCCAAAAAAAGGACGCGTAGTTTACTGCAATTTAATCTGGACGTCGACCCCTGCGGCCAAGTCCAGTTTCATCAGAGCATCGACCGTCTTATCGGTAGGATCGACGATGTCCATCAGGCGCTTGTGAGTACGCAGCTCGTACTGGTCACGCGCGTCCTTGTTGACGTGCGGAGAGATCAGTACGGTGAAGCGCTCCTTCTTGGTGGGAAGGGGAATCGGGCCCTTGACCTGGGCACCGGTACGCTTAGCGGTTTCAACAATCTCACGAGCGGACTGATCGATCAGGCGATGATCAAAGGCCTTGAGACGGATACGGATTTTCTGATTTGCAGACATAGCTATCACTCAATAATCTTGGAAACAACACCAGCACCAACGGTACGGCCACCCTCACGGATAGCGAAGCGCAGGCCCTCTTCCATCGCGATCGGCGCGATCAGGCTTACGGTCATCTGTACGTTGTCGCCAGGCATTACCATTTCGATGCCTTCC
>JBNKUL010000045.1:0-31439 GCA_050298555.1 Thiohalomonadaceae bacterium | reverse complement strand
GCCAATCTCCCCAGCTGTTGCGCGCTGTCGCCCGGTAGCTGATAGACGGAGAGCTTCTCCAGCCCCGCCACCTTTGCCTCTAGCTGCTCCCACCAGGGTTTGGCGCTACGCGGTTGGTAACCATAGATGAGTACCCTCTCGGCACGGGCGCACGCCTTGCGGATCCGTTTCTCGTCGGGCTGGCCCAGCTCAATCCACAACTTGATATCACCCGCCTCGTCACGCTGCCACAGGTCGGGCTCATCGTCGGTGCTTATTCCCCTGGTAAACCCTAGCGCCTCATCGGCATTGATGGCGAAGGCCAGCAGCCGCACCATCATCCGCTCGTCGTTCTCGGAGGGGTGGCGGGCGAGGGTCAGCGCATGGTCGCCATAGTAGTGGCGGTCCATGTCGGCCACATTCAACTGCGCCTTAAAGATGGTTGCCTTCAGTGCCATCAGATCACCTTACCGCGCAGTTTTTTCTGTTTGCTGTGTTTCGCCTTGCTGTCGAGGCGCCGCTGCTGCGAGCCGCGCGTCGGTTTGGTGGGGACGCGCTTTTTCCTGCTCACGGCGACGCTGCGAACCAGTTCGCGCAGCCTTGCCAACGCATCCTCGCGATTCTTCTCCTGGGTACGAAAGCGCTGCGCCTTAATCACCACGACGCCGTCGCTATTGATGCGACTGTCCTTCAACGCCAGCAGGCGCTGCTTGTAGAAGTCGGGCAGCGAGGAGTGGTTTATGTCAAAGCGCAGATGGATCGCGGTGGCGACCTTGTTGACGTTCTGCCCGCCGGCCCCCTGGGAGCGGATCGCATGGAGTTCGATCTCCTCGGCAGGGAGGCTCACGTTGTTGGAGATAACCAGGGTACTGCCGGCCTCAGCCATGGTGATTGCGCCCCCGGTAATTAGTCGTCGTCATCGTGCTCGCCGTGTTCGCGGAAGCGCTCACCGCGGTAGTCGACCCCCCCCCCCACCGCCGGAGCGCAGCTGGCGCCAGCGGTACTCCGCCTCGTGCTCATCGCCGCTGCGGTGGCAGTCGGTGCACTGTTCGTAATCGCGGATCCCCTCCTCGAGATGCTCCTCGCGCACATTGGAGCGCGAGTGTTCGTGACAACCGTAGCAGGTGTAGTCGGCGTAGTTGTTGTCCACGTGACAGGTCTCGCAGCTGGTGTCGTGGTGACGGTCGAAACGGAAGTAGTCGTCGTGGTCGAAGCTCGCCGGGCTCCACGCCTCCTGGGTATGGCACTGGCCGCAGTTGCCCTTGATCTTGAGGTGCAGGTTATCGCCGGGGTTGTTGTGGCAACTGTCGCACTGCTCCTGCAGTCCCGCCTGCAGCAGCGAGTGGGAGAAACGGCTGATGGGGCGGAAGGCCTTCACCCCCTTGTGGTCGCTATGGCAGGCGAGGCAGTCCTGCTCCACCAGCTTCTGGTGGAAGGCGACATTCTTCTTCTCCCGCGCGATGGCGACCCCCCTGGTGGTGACCAGGCCGATCTCATCGACCTTGTGGCAGCTGATGCACTTCTCCGGGCTGGAGCCGAGGAAGGGGGTGTGGCAGGCGAAACAGTCTCCGGCCAGCTCGCCGTGAGCGGCGATGGGTTGCCCCGGGCTGACCATATGCTGGGGCAGGAACAGCACCAGCAACAGCAGGATGACTACATTGAAGGCGACGATGTAGAGGATTCTGTTTTTCATTGCCATTGCCAGAAGAGAAAGATACTCAGGATATGGGCCAGACCCAGCGCGGCGAAGGCGAGGGTGATGGGGAGGTGGATGGTGCGCCACTTTTTCATCAGCTCGAAGGTGGTGGCATCCCAGAAGAGCCTGCGCTCGATCTCCTCCTCGCTCATCCCCTGTTCGCTATGTACCTCGCGCTTTTCGGCGAGAAAGCGGCGCGAGCGATCGAGCAGGTACTTGCCGGTCATGCCGCTGATGATATTGACCAGCATAGCGACCAGGGCGAGCCAGGGGAGGATGGCGTAGAGGTGGATGCCAGCGTGGACCAGGATCATCAGCGCGCCGAGCCAGGTAAGGCGCTCGTGCATCGCCAGCAGCTTCTTCGGTACGCCAAAGCTGATGACCTTGCGCTTGCGCAGCGAGTAGAGGAACGAGGAGAGGATGAGCAGGGTCCCCGGGATCCCCAGATAGCGGCCGATCCAGACGAGGTCGAACAGGTGCAGCAGCGCATCGATGACGGCAGTGGCAAAGAGCAGCGCGACAAACGAGAGCAGGAAGGGGAGGACTTCTTTGCGAATCAGCGAGCGGTTCATAACAGCCCCTTCAGGCGTCTAGGGTGAGGTCGCCGGCCGGCACCGAGATGCAGAGCAGGCAGTGACCGGGTTCGATGTCGGCATCCGGTTCCTGATTGTAGTCGACCTGGCCGCTGCTCAACAGGGTCTGACAACAGCCGCAACTGCCGGCGCGGCAACCGGCCTCGACCGCGATGTCGTTGGCCTCGGCGAACTCCAGCAGTGAACCGTAGCGGCTATCCCAGGCAATACTCCTACCGGCGCGGCTGAAGGTGACCGTCGCAGCGACCTCCTTGCCGGGTGCACTCGCCCCGGCACTCTTGTTGACGCTCGCCGGGCCGAACGACTCGTAGTGGATGTCCTGGGCATTGACGCCCCACTCCTGCAGCGACGGGATCAGGCTCTCCATCATCGGCCCCGGGCCGCAGACGTAATACTGGTAACGTGCCATCTTCAACGTGTTGCGCAGCAGCGCCACGTCGACCCGCCCCTGGTGCTGGTAGTCGACAGCGGTGACGTCCTGCTCGTTGGGGGCACTGTAGGCTACGTGCAGGTGGAAGTTGGAGTGCTGTTGCGCAAGCTGTTGCAGCGGCTGCTTCATAATGTGTTCGTTGCCGTTACGCACACCGTAAAACAGCCATACCTCCCTTTGCGATGCCGAGGTGAGCACCGTGTTGAGGATGCTCAGCATCGGGGTGATGCCGATACCGCCGCCGATCAGCACGATCGGCTGCTCGCCCTCGTCCATCAGGTGGAAGTGGCCGGAGGGGGCACGCACCTGCAGTCGACTCCCCTCCACCACCTGGTCGTGGAAGAAGTTGGAGGAGAGGCCGGCAGGGAGTTCCGGTCTGTCGGCGGGGGCCGGCACGCGCTTGATCGAGACGCGGTAGTGGTTCGGGTGGTGGGCGTCGGAGAGTGAGTAGCAGCGGATCACCGACTGGCCCTGCTCGCCACCGATATTCAGTTTGAAGGTGAGGAACTGGCCGGGGCGGTAGGCGGGCAGCTCCTCGCCGTCGACAGGCGCAAGGTAGAAGGAGCAGATACTCCGATTGGCATCCTCGAATTCACGGCGCTTTACCACAAACTCGCGGAATCCCTCCCAGGCGGCAACGGGGGCCTCCGGGGCCGCTGCGGGGGCAGCCGGTTCTGGAGTGGCGCCGTCACCGCTGCCCAGCTCGCGGTAATCACGCCGCCGGCGCCAGATGGCGGGCAGGTTGAAGACCATCAACTGCAGCAGGATCACCACGGCGATGATGGCCAGGAGTGTCTCGGTGGTCAGATTCAACGACGCCACAACGGCAACCCTCGGGCAAGTATGGAACGGACAGTAAGGTGACACCCTATCAGGGGAGTATGAAACGAAGCTGAATCCCTATGATTTGTACGTCTCATCACGGTAGGATCGCGCCGGTGAGCGACAACGAAACAGAGATAGGAAAACGGCTGGGCGAGCTGGACCGCCTGCTGCACCAGTGCGAGTGGCTATGGCGGCCGCAGCCGTTCAAACAGTCACGCCCCGACTGGTGCCGGCAGCTGCCGCAGCTGTGCGACTTTCTACTCGCCCTCGACGAGACACAGCTGCGGCAACTCAGCAGCGATCAGTCCCGCCTCATCAAGACGCTGCAACCCTATATTCCGCAACTCGGGCAACTCCATCAGCTGAGCCAGCTGCCCGCCTGCAGGGCGACGCCCCTGGCCGACCTCGGCCCCCACTTCCATAGCGGCATTCCGGGCCGCAAGTGGCAGCAGATCGAGCAGTTCGCCGCGGCCCTGGGGGAGCCTGAAGCAGCGCTGCTGGAGTGGTGCGGCGGCAAGGGCCACCTGGGACGGCTGCTCGGCGCACAGTGGGACAAGCCGGTGGTAACGGTGGAGCACGACGAAAAGCTCTGCCGCGAGGGCGGCCAACTGGCGCAGCGCGCGCGGGTTGAGCAGCGCTTTTTCCGCGTTGACGCCCTCTCGGCCGAGGCCTCAGGCGTGGTGGCGGGGCGCCATGCGGTGGCACTGCACGCCTGCGGCGAGCTGCACCGCACGCTGCTGCGCCAGGCGGTGGCATCCGGCACCGACGCCTTCGACATCGCCCCCTGCTGCTACTACCTGGGCGCCGGCGAGCGTTACACCCCGTTCAACGCCTCGCTGCAACTGATGCTGGGGCGCGACGACCTGCGCCTGGCGGTCACCGAGACGGTAACGGCGGCGGAACGCGAGGTAACGAAGCGCGACCGGGAGATGGCGTGGAAGCTCGGATACGATGCGTTGCGCCGCGAGCTGTGCGGGGTGGAGGCGTATCGGCCGATGAAACCGATCAAAAAGGAGTGGTTGAAGCTCGGCTTCGAGGGCTTCTGCCGCCGACTGGCCGAGCGCGAGGGACACGAACTGCCCCCGGCCATCGACTGGCCACGCTTCGAGCAGCTGGGGCAACAGCGGCAGCGGGAGGTGATGCGGCTCAACCTGCTGCGGGCGGCCTTCCGCCGTGGGCTGGAGATGTGGCTGGTGCTCGACATGGCCCGCTACATCGAGGCCCACGGCTACCGGGTCGAGCTGGCCACCTTCTGCGACCGCGAACTGACGCCACGCAACATCCTCATCTCGGCGCGTCGCTCAAAGGGACGTCAGTAGCTGATCTCGACCACGATATAGTTTTTCTCGCCCTTCGGGGTGGCCACCACCACCTCGTCGTCCAGCCCCTTTTTCATCAGCGCGCGCGCCATCGGCGAGTCCATGCTGATCCACCCCTTCTCCGGGTCGAATTCATCGGGACCGACGATGCGGTAGCTATGCTCCTCCCCCGCCTCATCCTCCACCACCACGCTGGCGCCGAAGTAGATGCGGCTCGGGTCGGAGGGGGCGGCATCGACCACCGTAAGGTCCGGCAGCCGTTTCTGCAGATAGCGGATACGCCGGTCTATCCCCGCCAGCTCCTTCTTGCGGTAGATATACTCGGCGTTCTCCGAGCGGTCGCCTTCGGCGGCGGCGGCGGAGAGCGCCCTGGTGACATCGGCGCGGCGTGTCCACAGCGCCTTCAGCTCCTGCTCCAGCAGCGCGTAACCGGCGGCGGTGATATAGGGCGACTTCTTCGGTTGCGGGGGGCGCCAGCGTCCCATGGTTTTACCTGTCTATGAGATGAATCGCTGCATTATAGCCGCAGCGACAGCGGCGACCGTATTGCTGTACACTTTGTATGGAAATAGCCATAACAACAACCCACTCTCGGGACGACCATCATGGACAGACGTTCACTCCCAGCCCTCATACTCCTGTTCGCCCTCGCCATAGGGCGCTCCGCCGCCCACGCCGACAACAACCCGCTTCACATCGCCCTGGCCGGTCCGCTGCAGGGGAGCGGCTCCGACGTCGGCAAGGGGTTGCGCAACGGCATCCAGCTCTATCTGGACGAGATCAACCGCAAGGGTGGGATCGGGGACCGGGAGGTGGTACTGGACCTCTACAACGACGGTAACGACAAGAAACAGGCGGCAGTAGCCGCGGCAGAGATCGTGAAGGAGAACCGAGCCCTGGCGGTGATCGGCCACTGGTACAGCTCCTGCTCCCTGGCCGCCGGACCGCTCTACGCCGAGGCGGGCATCGTGGCGGTGAGTCCCGGCTCCACCAACGTCAAGGTGACCGCGGGCAACGACTGGTATTTCCGCACCGTCTTTAACGACCAGGCCCAGGGGAGCTACCTGGCGACCCATGCGGTGAAGAGCCTGGGCCACCCGCGTGTAACCGTGATTCGCGAGGACCTCCCCTTTGGCGACTACCTGGGCGAGGTGTTCGAGAAGAGCGTGGAGCGCATGGGCGGAACGGTAGATACGGTCTACCGGGTGATCACGGGGGCCGAGGATGTCGAGCAACAGGTGGCGCAAATCGCCGATGCCATCGCCGCACGCGGTGAGCCGGCGGGTCTGATCTTCCTCGCCACCCACGCCAGGGAGGCGATCGCCCTGGTGCACGCCTTCCGCGACCGCGATATAGCTAACGCGATCATGGCGCCGGACGCGGCGGCCTCGGTGGAGTTTCGTGACGGCTTCAACCACCTGCCGCTGGAGCAGCGCCGCCCCGGTTTCTACACCAACGGCATCTACATCTCCTCCCCCATTAACTTCGACGCCGCCAATGAGGAGGCGCAACGCTTCCTGAATCGCTTCCGTGCACGATACGGTGCCGAGCCGGGGTGGATGGCCGCCTACGGCTACGATGCCGCCAAGGTGATCGTCCAGGCGGCACGGGATGCGCAGATAGGCGGCACCCCCGAGACGCTACAGGCGGACCGTCGGGCAATCCGAGACCAGATGGCGATGATGACCACCGCAGAGCGGGCGGTGAAGGGGGTAACCGGCCTCAACCTGTTCGACGAAAACGGCGACGTCGATAAGCCGGTGGCCCTCTCCCAGTACCGCAACCGCACCATGGTCTCGGCGATGACGCACCTGACCATGGTCCCCGACCCGGGCGCCCTGCCCGATCTGCAGGAGGCCCTCGCCGCGGGGCGCATCATCGAGAGCGGCGGCCACTATATGTACAAAACCGACGTGGTCTATACCGGTGCACGTATGGAGCAGCTGGGCCCCTACGACCCCAAGAGCGGGGTGATAGAGCTGGCCTTCACCCTCTGGTTCCGCTATCAGGGAGATATCGCCCCGCAGCAGATCGAATTCATCAACGCCGTAGAGCCCATCGAACTGGGCAAACCGATCCACCGTTACGACACCGGTAAACTGCACTATCGTGCCTACCGCGTGAAGGGACGCTTTCGCACCAACTTCCTGCCCAGCCGTACCGTTCTCGGTGAACACGTCGCCGGCTTCATGTTCCGCAACAAGGAGCAGCCTCGCCACTCACTGCTCTACGTCAGCGACGTGGTCGGCATGGGGCTGAACAGCAACAATAAACTGGTCGAAAAATTAAACGATGACGAAATCGACCAGCTCGCCGATTGGCGTATCACCGACGCCAAGTTCTTCGAGAACAGTGCACACCTCGACACCCTGGGCATTCCCGAGTACATGGACCGCAGCGAACTGACCATCCCCTTCTCCCAGTTCCACCTGGCGATGGACATCGAGCGCTCCGAACTCTCCCTGCGCGAACTCGTCCCCCCCAAACAGAGCGGCACCATCGCCCTCATCGCCGCCGCCGTGCTACTGCTTATCCACCTGGTGTCGCGACTGGTAGAGGGGGCCGAGGCTCACCAGCGGCTGCTCTGGATTGGCCGCGTATGCGCCGCCCCCACCCTGCTGCTCAGCGCTGAACTGTGGCTGGTGGACCACTACCTGTTGGAGAGCGAGCCCTACCTGCAGGAACTGGTGGTAAAGGGCTTCGACATACTGTGGTGGTTCGTGCCGGCGGTGCTGGTGAGTGCCGCCATCGAGGCCTTCATCTGGCTGCCGCTGGAGCGCGCCACCGGACGCCAGGTTCCCGGCGTAGTGCGCGGCATCGTCTCCAGCTTCGTCTACGTACTGGCACTGTTCGGCGTCATCGCCTTCGTCTTCGACCAGAAGCTCACCGGCCTGCTCGCCACCTCCGGTCTGTTCGCCATGATCATCGGTCTGGCGCTGCAGGTGAACCTCTCCAACATCTTCTCCGGCATTGCACTAAACCTCGAGCACCCCTTCCGTGTGGGTGACCGGGTAAAGATCACGGATCAGAGAAACGCCGTCGAAGGAAAGGTGATCGACATCAACTGGCGCGCCACCCGCCTGCTCACTACCGGCAACTACATGCTCACCATCCCCAACACCCCGGTAGCCAGCGCCCACATCCACAACTACTCCATCCTGCCCAACGCCTCGCGCCTGATGATCGACCTGGAGGTACACCCCAACCACCCGGTGGCCGAGGTCAAACGCAACGTAATCAATGCCGCCCTGGCGGTGCCCAAGGTATTGCAGTCACCCCGCCCCGCCGCCTCCTTCAAGGGCATTGTGAACGGCACCGCCACCTACCGCCTCACCTTCTCCATCGACAACTACGAAGAGCGCAACAGGGTGACCGAGGCGGTGTGGACCAACCTCACCCGGCGCCTGGGAGAGGCCGGTATCCAGTTCGCCACTGCCGGCCAGCGGGTGGAGTGGTCGCGCGCCGACTCACCAGGCCCCCTCGCCGCCGTCGACCTGCCGACCCTGCTGCAGGGTAGCGAGCTGTTCCAGCCCCTGCCCGAGGAGGAGATCAACGCCCTGCTGGAACACTCAAGCCGGCACCAGGTTGCGGCGGGAGAGCGCTTCATCAAACAGGGCGATAATAGCGATTCGCTGTTCGTGGTCACCGATGGCGTCGTCGCCGTCTACTGGCGCGAGCCCCAGAGCCAGACCGAGATCGAGGTGGGACGCCTTGGCGCCGGTACCACCGTAGGTGCCAAGGCCGTGCTCAACGGCGCGCCCCGCAGCGCCAGCGTGGAGGCCATCACCCGGGCCAGCCTGCTCGAGATCCCGCGAGAGGTGCTGCAGGCTATCTTTGATCGCTTCCCCGAGGTACTGCAGACGCTGAACGAGACCCTGGATGAGCAGATGAGCGAAACCCGCAGCAAGGCCGATTACTACCGCAAGGAGAAGCGGGCAAAGACGGCCCTCTACCAACGGCTGTGGAAGGAGATGGGCCGCCGTTTCGGCACCGTCCTGCAAAACAATCATGACGACGACGGCAAAGAGCTCTAGGAGCCACCCCGGCGTAGTTGTTTGACAGCCACACGACTGAAAAGGATACTTCGCAGTAAGATTTTGGGTTTCCGCCACCTGCTACCTGGTCGGCCTGGAATACTGGATCCCTATTTAGGTTAATAATGAAGAGGTTTTTACCGATGCTTAAGAAATACACCATGCCGTTCCTGCTGCTCGCCGCGATGGGCGGCAGCGCCTCGCAGGCAATCGCTGCCGACAGCACTGCCGTGGCAAAGGGCCAGGACGTTTTCAAGCAGCGCTGCCTGCACTGCCACGGCGAGAACGCGGACGGCACCGGCCACCTGCGTGAGTACCTCAAGATCACCCCGGCCAACCTGACCGAGCTGAAGCAGAACGGTAACTGTGTCACCGACAAGGTGCTGAAGGCCGTACTCGGCCGTCACACCACCGATAAGCACAATATGCCGCTGCTGAAGGACTACCTGAGCCCCGAGGAGATCTTCTTCATCAGCGAGTACATCAAGTCGAAGCAGAAGTAAGGCGAACGACGCGATAACGAAAAAGGCCCGGTATCACTACCGGGCCTTTTTTTGTCCCTGCGCCACACTAAAAGCCGGGCACCATCTTCTCCTGCGGAAAACTCACGCTGTAGCCGAAATCGATCTCCATCCTCTCCCCGGGCTTCAGCGTCCGCTCCCAACCGAGCACGCCACGGCGCCCGTCCACATCCTCCAGCGAGGGTTTGCTGGCATCACCGCTTAGCTTGACCTTAATCGCCTCGTCCCGTGCCACCGGCAGCTGGTCATAGACGCTCAGCGGCACGCTCACCTTATGGCCATTGGTGACACTAATGAGGTAGCGCCGCTCGACACGCTGCTCACGCGAGAGCAACCCCTGTTTGGCTCGCTCGTCCTTAAGCAGCTGGTACTCCACTTTGATCGCATCGTCCGCACCGAAGGCCAGCGCCAACGACTCACCGGGGCGTATCGCCTTGTGCCTGGCACGCCCCACATAGATGCCGTCGCGCTGCAGCTGCCAGTTGCCGGGCAGCAACGGTGTCTCGCCGCCATAGTCGAACTCGGCATAGAGGAAGGCGCGCCGGTCACGCTTGGGGGTGGTGCGCACCCCCAGCCGGGTGTCGAAGCCCTGCCTGGCAAGGACGAAGCGACGGCGGCTGTTGTCCGCCGGCACGCTCACCCGACCGGGGACGCGGTAGCGCACGCTGAATTCGCTGGCCTCGCTGGCGGCTACCACCTCATCGGCCGCCACCATCTCCTCCTCGAGCTGGTCACTGGGCGCCATCGCCATCGGGGCGGCGTGCCGGTCGGCAAGGCCTGCGGCCTTTTCCCGGTGCAATACCGGCCGCGGGCGGGAGAAGTCGATCCACCATGGCGCAAGCTCCGGCATCACCGCCCCGGCACTGGGACGGGCGGTGGAGACGGTGAGCGTAACATTCTCCCACTCCTCGCCGCTGGACTGGCGCACGGCGGCACCCTGGGTGAGGTCGAGACGCCCCGTTTCCGTCTCCAGGTTGGCCTCGTAAGTGGGTGTCCAGGTGGCATTGGGCAGCTGGTAACTCAGGGTGAAACGCGCCTTGCCCGCCTGGGGCGCCTCGATATGCAGCAGGGCGGTGAGGGTGTCGCGGCGACCGGTCTGTATCTGCCGCAGCTGCTGCTCCAGCTTCTCTATCTGCAGCTTCAGCTCGCGCTGCTGCTGTTGCAGCTTGAGCCGCGCCAGGTTGGTCTCCTCCATTCCCGAGCCGATCGCCTGCCAGGCCGCGGGCCACTGCTGTGGCTCCAGCGGACGCTCCCCCTCAGCCAGCGGCTGCTCCGGCAGCCTGGCAAGGCGCTCGATAAAGGCGGCCTGGGTATCCAGTGCCCGCACCCTACCCTCCAGCCCGGCCTTTTCATCGTTCAGCGACTGCAGTTTGGCACGCAGTTCGCGCTCCTCCCGCTGCGCCGCCTCTACGCCATATTCGCGCCGCGTCTCCACCGAGCCGATGCGCAGCCCCTTCGGCCCCTCACCCGCCACACCCAGTGAATCGACGATGAGCTGTGCCGGCAGTCCGGCCACCTCGACGGTGTGCGCCCCGGGCTGCAGCGCCACATCGACTCTTCGCGTCACCTCGGCACGGTCGAGGAACACGGTCACCGCATCGATGCGGTTGTCAGCGGTGGAGAGGGTGGCGGCGTGGGCGCCCAGCGGCAGGGCCAGCAGGGCGCAGAGGGGGAGGATAATTCGAATCATGATGCTTCCCTTTTCCTGATGCTCATCCCCTCAGCATAGGCGATTACTCCCCCTATGCAGCAAACCAGAGGGTGGCCGCCAGCAACAGCGGCGCCCCATTGGCAGCCACCACATTAAGCGCCATGCCCGGCAGCAGTGCCTCGGTATTACCGTCAAAAAGCCGCGCCCCCTGCAACGACCTGAGGGCGGGCAGCAGTCCCGCCAGGCTCAGCAGCGACAGCGGCGGTAGTTTGTCCGCCAGCGCGGAGGCGATCACTGCCGCGGCGGCCAGTAGCAGGAACAGGGCGTATATATTGGCGCCAGCACCCAGGCCGTAGACGATGGGGGCGGTGCGCCGTCCGCTTTTGCGATCCGCCTCCACATCCGGGAACTGGTTGAGCAGCAGCAGGTTGTTGACGAGGAAGAAGGGGAGCAGCGAGGCGAGCAGGGGCGGCAGCGAGTAGTGGCCGGTGAGGACGAAGTGGCTGCCCACCACCATCACCGGACCGAACCCAAGCCCGGGGGCCAGCAGGCAGAGCAGCGGGTGGCGGTTGATGTGCGGCGTATAGGCGGCCACCAGCACCACCCCGATGAGCCCCAGGGGCAGCAGCGCCATGCCGTGCACCATAAGGAAATAGGCACCGACCCCGATGGTGATAAGCAACGCCCCGCTCGCCGCGACAAACACCCCCCCTGCCGCGCCCGGATTGGCCGGCAGGGCGCCGCTACCGCCGCTGAAGGGGGTCTTGTCGGTGAGCAGGTCGAGGCCGCTTTTAAAGTCGAAGTATTCGTTAAAGGCATTGACGCTGATATGTGCCGCTACCGCCCCCAGCAGCGCCAACAACAGGTAGTCGATATTTAGGCTGCCGCTCTCAAAATAGGCGGTGGCCGCCCCCAGCAGCACCGAGATCACCGCCAGGATGAGGAAGGGCGGTCGCATGGCCATAAAGACGGTTCGCATGGTGTTATTCATTATTGTGTCTCTCCTGACGTCGTGTTGTCCGTTGCGGCACCTGTTTTGCGGACGACTCCCCGGGCTGGCGCAGAAAACCGGGGATACCTTTCAGCGCGGAGCGCTGATGGTCGGCGAGCAGCGCCGCCTGCAGGGCCTCGTCGTCGATATCATCCCTTGCCAGCAGGCCATCGTAAAGCAGGCCGAAGAGGCGCGGCAGGTGGATGCGATCGGTCTGACCGACCTCGGCGAAGAGCCAGTCGCTCAGGCGCATGAAGTTGTCGAAGGGGCTCTCGCCCAGCAGCAGAGGCAGGGTGGCGCGAAAGCGGCCCGAGTTGGCGATGAGGTCCCAGTAGCGGGCGAAGCGGCTGAGCCGTCGCATGGTGGCAAAGTCGATAGCGCCGGTGCTGAGGATGTCGTAGGGCGCTAACGGGCTGAAGCGCAGCCCGAACTCCTCGGTGTGGCGGATGATGGGGGCGCCGCGCAGCCGCTTGAGGATCCCCACCTGAATCTCGTGCGGCCCCATCGCCCAGAGCCGGTCGAAGCCGCGGGCGAATCCGGTCATCCCCTCCCCCGGCAGGCCGATAATGAGGTCGGCGTGGATGTGGGCGTGGCTCTCACTGCGGATCCAGCGCAGGTTGGCCGCCGTCCTGTCGTTGTCCTGCTTGCGGCTGATGCGCTGCTGCACCTCGGGGTCCAGGCTCTGCACCCCGATCTCGAACTGCAGGCTGCCGGGGGGGAAGCGCTGTATCGTCTCCTTGAGGCGCGGCGGCAGGTGGTCCGGTATCAGCTCGAAGTGGAGGAACAGCTCCTCGTCCAGCCGCTCAAGGAAGAACTCGAGAATACGCAGGCTGCTCTCCACCTTTAGATTGAAGGTGCGGTCGACGAACTTGAAGTGGCGCAGGCCGCGCCGGTAGAGCCGCGCCATCTCATCGAGAAAGGCATCCAGATCAAAGGGGGTGGCGGTCTTGTCCAGCGCAGAGAGGCAGAACTCGCACTTAAAGGGGCAGCCGCGCGAGGCCTCGACATAGACCACGCGGTGGGCGATATCCTCGTCACGGTACTCGCCATAGGGAAGCTTGAGCCGATCCAGGGGCGGCGGGACGGCATGAATAATTTTCTGCCCCGGCCGCTCCCCCCGCAGCAGCCCCTCACACAGTTCGGCGAAGGCGAGGTCGCCCTGGCCGCAAAGGGTGTAGTCGGCCAGGCCGCAGATCGCCTGCTCCCCGCTCTCGTAACTCACCTCGGGACCGCCCAGCACCACCAACAGATCGGGGCGAAGCCGTTTCAGCAGCGCCACCACCTCCTCGCTCTCGCGGGCATTCCAGATGTAGACGCCGAGGCCGACGATGGCGGGGTTGGCCTCGAGGAGCTTCTCCACGATGTCGATGGGGCGCTGCTTGATGGTGAACTCCATCAGCGCCGTGCGGCCGCGCAGCGCCCCCATATTGGCGAGCAGATAGCGCAGCCCCAGCGAAGCGTGGCTGTAGCGGGCGTTGAGGGTAGTGAGAATAATGTCGCTCATTGGCGGCGGTCGGGCCCCTGTGGTGAAGGGGGTAGTATACCCCCAGCAGCCAGAGGGGAGAGGGGATGAGCCTGAGCGATTTCAAACCACGGCCGCCTTCGCTTCTCCTAGCCGCCGCCGGCCAGAGTATTTCTGTCGTGGGCGTGCTGCTGTGCCAGGCGGTGGAGCTGGCGCAACTCACCGTCACTGATATCCAGATAGGTCTTCGACTCCCTGAGCGCGTACTCCAGGTCCTCCGCCAGGATGGGGGTGCTGTCTGGCGGCTCCCCCTTCGACACCGGTTTTGCGGCACCGTTAATGGGATAGCTGCGCCAGGGTATGAGCCGATTGACCAGCACTGCGACGCCAATGAGGACAAGGCTGTCGAGCAGGACCGGATCCAGCATAAACCCGTAACCCAGCGCCTCGATATCCGGCCCGCCGATGATCGGCAGCAGCGCTGTCGCCCCTCCCGGCGGGTGCGTGCAGTGGAGGTAGTACATGGCAACCACCGCCGTGGGCACCGCCACGATGCAGGCCAGCGTGGGTGAGTCGATGAGGTGGTGGCAGGCGACCCCGATCAGGGCCGAGATCAGGTGCCCGCCCACCACCGGCCACGGCTGGGTAAGGGGGCTACCGGGAGCGGCGTAAAGCAGCACCGCCGAGGCCCCCATCGAGGCGATGATCGGGACAGAGGAGGCCTTCGAGGGCAGCAGCTGGTTTACCAGGAAGATCGCCCCAATACCCAACAGCGCACCCAGCGCCGACACCCACTTCTCGGCATGCCCCGAGGGGATCACCTCGATGCCCATCATCGCCACCGCCCGTTTGAGCAACACCCCGACCATACCCTTCACCGCCTTTTGCCAGAAAGGGGGCACACTATGTTTTGCCCCGTATGGACATCCTTGATCTGTATCAACCCACCCCTCCACCTTGACAGGTCATACGGCAGGGGAGAGGGTAGAGGCCTCTTATTGTGAACCAAGGTGTTGTGGATGGCCCTACTCTGGTACAAGCAGGACGGCGACACCCGCTACGAGGTGCGCAGCGCCGGCCACAGCCGCCGCCTCTACACCAACGGCGTATTCCACAGCCAGTACAATCCCAGGCAGCCGGCCACCGGCAGCGTCTGGGACCTGCTGCTGCTGCCTGCCTTCTTCCTTGGCGAAGGCCAGCCACGGCGCGTGCTGGTACTGGGGGTCGGCGGTGGGGCCGTGATCCGCCAGCTCAACCACTTCTTCGCCCCGGAGTTAATCGCTGGGGTGGAGCTCAATCCAGTGCACCTTGAGGTGGCGCGCGACTTCTTCGAGGTGGAGCAGGCCAATGTGGAGCTCCATCAGGCCGACGCACGCTGGTGGCTAAAGCAGTATCGCGGGGCGCCCTTCGATATGATCATCGACGACATCTTCACCGACACCGACGGTGACCCGCAGCGGGCGGTCCCCGCCGACGGGCCGTGGATGCGCGGCCTGCTTAAACACCTCAGCGACGACGGCGTGCTGGTCACCAACTTCGGCTCAGCGGAGGAGCTGAACGCCTGCGCCTACTTCCATCAGCCCGCCATCACCAAACGCTTCGCCGCCGCCTTCCAGCTCACCACGCCACTCTACGAGAATGCCATCGGCGCCTTCGTGCGCCAATCCGCCGACTCGGCATCACTGCGCCAGCGGCTGCGCCAGACCCCCGGCCTCAATCCGGACCTCAAACACGGCAAACTGAACTATCGTATCCGCCGCCTGTAGGCACAAATTCCACAAATTTTGTACGGAAAGGGCAATGGCCTACGAAAATATGGAATTTGTCCTACAGCCTGTTGCAGAGGGTGAGCCTAATCTTAATACCAAGCTACACGGACGTAGTTGGAGGGACTCCACCAAAGGACTGGTGCCAGGATGGCATCACCACGGAAGGTTCTCACACCCAAAGCCGGCAGGATGCCGGCTTTTTCTTTTCCCCATCCATTGCCACAGCAGCTGAGGTATCATCCCCAGGCAAGTTCAAAAGAGGGGAAGGGGGTAGTGTCAATAACGGCAAACTCATCGGCGATACTCGCCACCTTCATCGGCTACCTGCTGTTAATGCTGCTGATAGGCTGGTGGGCCTATCGCCGCACCCACAACCTCTCTGACTACATCCTCGGCGGGCGGCGCCTGGGACCGTGGCCCACCGCGCTCAGCGCTGGGGCCTCCGACATGAGCGGCTGGCTGCTGCTCGGCCTGCCGGGCTACGCCTATGCCGCTGGCCTGGAATCATTGTGGCTGGTGGGCGGCCTGCTGCTCGGCACCTGGCTCAACTGGCGCATAGTCGCCGTACGGCTGCGCCGCTACAGTGAACGGGCCGACGACGCCCTCACCATCCCCGCCTTTCTGGAACAACGCTTTCATGACCACTCGCGGCTATTGCGGGTTGTTTCAGCGGTTTTCATCCTGCTTTTCTTCCTCTTCTACACCAGCTCCGGTCTCGTGGCCGGGGCGCGGCTGTTCGAGACGGTATTCGACCTCCCCTACCTGCATGCCCTGACCATCGGCACCGGGGCGATTATCCTCTACACCTTCCTCGGCGGCTTTCTTGCCGTCTCCTGGACCGACCTGGTGCAGGGGCTGCTGATGGCGGCGGCACTGTTAATCGTGCCGCTGGTCGCCCTCGCCCAAATGGGCGGCATCGCCGACGGCTTTCTCAGGGTGGAGGCGGCCAACCCCGAACTGCTGAACCTCCTTAGCGATAGCGGCGGTAAACCCCTGGGCTGGATCGCCATCGCCTCGCTGATGGGGTGGGGGCTGGGCTACTTTGGCCAGCCCCACATCCTCGCCCGCTTTAAGGCGATACGCCACCACCGCGAGATGGGCCAGGCACGGCGCATCGCCGTGGGCTGGACCGCCCTCACCCTGCTGGGCGCGACCCTGGTGGGGCTCGCCGCCATCGGCTACCTGCCCGAGCCGCTTGAGGGCAAGGAGAGCGAGCGCGCCTTTATGCTGCTGGTCGGCGCCCTGTTCCACCCGCTGGTGGCCGGAATACTGCTGGCGGCGGTACTGGCGGCGATCATGAGCACCGCCGACTCGCAGCTGCTGGTCTCCTCCTCGGCCCTGGCGGAGGATTTCTACAAGGCGCTGTTCCGCCGCGACGCCTCGCAACGTGAGCTGGTATGGGTGGGACGTATCGCCGTGGTAGTGATCGCCCTTATCGCCTTTGCCCTGGCGCTGCAGCCCGACAGCAAGGTGCTGGACCTGGTGGCCTACGCCTGGGCCGGTTTCGGCGCTGCCTTCGGCCCGGCCATCATCCTCTCCCTGTTCTGGTCACGCATGAACGCCTGGGGAGCGCTGGCGGGGATCGTCGTCGGCGGTCTCACCGTGGTAGTGTGGAAGCAGTTGAGCGGCGGGCTGTTCGAGCTCTATGAGATCGTCCCCGCCTTTGCCGCCTCGATGGTGGTAATCGCCCTTGTCAGCCTGCTGACAACACCGCCACCGGCTCAAGTGGTGGCGCGCCACCAGGCACTGGTTGAGGAGATGAGAGATGAGTGATCAGGAACGCGACTATTACGAGGTACTGGGCGTTCCCCGCGATGCGGACGAAAAGGCGATCAAGAAGGCCTACAAGCGGCTGGCAATGAAGTACCACCCGGATCGCAACAAGGACCCGGACGCGGAGGAGAAATTCAAGGAGATCGCCAAGGCCTACGCCGTGCTCTCCGACCCGCAGAAACGCCAGATGTACGACGCCGGCGGCGTTAGCGGCGTCTCCCACTTCAGCGACGAGGAGCTGTTCCGCGGCGCCGACTTCGATTTCGGCGACCTGTTCGGCGGCTTCGGCTTCGATATGGGCGGTGGCGGCGGCATCTTCGACCGCTTCTTCCGCCAGCCCAAGCAGCACCAGGCACATGGCGTCGACCTGCGGGTGCGGATGGCGGTCAGTCTGGAGCGCATCTTCAAGGGCGGCAGCGAACTGCTGCGCTACGCGCGCCGGGTCGAGTGCCCCGCCTGCCACGGCAACGGCACCGCCGACGGCAAACCGCCCAAGCGCTGCGAGGCCTGCGGCGGCAGCGGCCAGCGCATGGTCACCAACCGCAAGGGCAACCTCCAGTTCCAGCAGGTGCTCACCTGCCCGGTGTGCCAGGGGCGGGGCGCGCTACTGGGTGAGGCCTGTCACCGCTGCGGCGGCAGTGGCCAGGTGGAGCACGAGGAGAGCCTGAAGATCACCATCCCCGCCGGTATCGAGGAGGGGTCGCTGTTGCGGGTGGCGGGACACGGCCTGCCCGGCGAGGGGGCGGGGATGCCGCCCGGCGACCTCTATGTGGAGGTCTATAGCCGCAACGATCACCGCTTCCAGCGCCACGGCGCCGACCTGTGGCGCACCGAGCGCATCGACGTCTCGGCGGCGGTGCTTGGGACCAAGTTGCGGGTACCGACGATGGGGGGGGCGGTGGATGTCACCATACCGCCGGGGGTGCAGCCCGACGAGATGCTGCGGCTACGCGGCAAGGGGCTGCCACGCTATCGCGGCAAGGGCTTCGGCGACCTCATCCTGCGTATCGAGGTGGTGATCCCCGAGCAGATAAGCGACGAGGAGCGCGCCCTCTACCAGAAACTGGCGGGGCTACGCTCCTCGCATTAAGGGCGGGGCCTAGTAACGCCAGGGGGCACCGTAGAAGGGTGCGCCATAGCCGCCATAGGGTGCCCCATAGTAGCCACCCGGATAGTAGGGGGCACCGTAGCCGCCACCATAAGGGTAACCGTAGCCGCCGTAGCCATAGGGTGCGCCGTAGCCGCCGTAACCATACGGACCGTAGCCGTAGGGGCCGTACCAGTCGTTGTTGTCATCAAACATCTCCTCCGCCCAGTACATGGGGGTCCAGACCGGCCACGAATTCCAGCCGCGGCCCCAGCCGTCGTTGCCCCACCAGGCGGAGGCCGAAGAGCTGGCGGCAACAAGCAGCAGGGAGGCGAACAGTTTGCTTGCTCTTTTCATTGTTATTTCTCCTTTGTGCTATCTCATATCGTCCAATTTCAAGTTTACACGCCGACTGCCGGTGGGCAAGCCGGGCTTGCCGCCGCCCCCCGCAGCGCGTATTTTTTCACAAACGACTTCCAGGGGAAGAGAGGATGAGCCAGAACAGTTTTGCGGTGGTCTTCAACGGTAAGCTGGTGGAGGGGGCCGAGATAGACCAGGTCAAACGCAACGTCGCCGCCCTGTTCAAGGTCGATGTCGCCAAGGTCGAGCGGCTGTTCAGCGGCGCCACCGTCGCCATCAAGAAGGGGGTGGACGAGCAGACCGCCACTAAATACCGCGCCGCGCTGCACAAGGCAGGGGCCATCTGCCGCGTGGTCGATACTGCGGCCAAGGCCACCCCCGCCCAGGAAGCCCCCAGCAAGAGCAGTGCACTGGAGGGCGCCGTGCTCGACGCCCCCGGCACCGTCCTGGTGGAGCATGAGGAGGTGGCCGCACCGCAGATCGACACCAGCGGGATGAGCATGGATGCGGTGGGTGCCGAGCTGACCGAACACGAAGAGGTGGCACCGCTGCAGGTCGACACCAGCAGCATGCGCATGGACGAGCCGGGGGTGACGCTGGTCGAGCATGAGGAGACACCGGAGCCCGAAATCGATACCAGCAGGCTGAGCCTCGACTAGCCCCCTCCCGCTTGCGCTATAATATGCCGCCTACCGCAGCAAACCATCCAGCCAATACGGAATCATCACTTGTCCCCCCACCATCAACAGCTTGTCGCACGCCTTCGCCAGGCGGGCATCGCACCACTGCTGAAACAGGGGCGGATCGGCCTGGAGAAGGAGTGCCTGCGGGTCAATACCGAGGGCAAGATCGCCCAAAGCGCCCACCCCGCCACCCTGGGCTCGCCGCTGACCAACCCCTATATCACCACCGACTACTCCGAGGCCCTGCTGGAGCTGATCACCCCGCCCTGCGACAGCAGCGCCGAGGCACTGGCCTTTCTCGGCGATGTGGAACACTTCGTCGCCAAACAACTGGACAACGAACTGCTGTGGTCCACCAGCATGCCCTGCGTGATCCCCGGCGAGTCGAGTGTCCCGCTGGCCCGTTACGGCAGCTCCAACGCGGGGCAGATGAAGACCGTCTACCGCCGCGGCCTCGGCTACCGCTACGGCCGCAGCATGCAGGTGATCGCCGGGGTCCACTTTAACTACTCCTTCAGCGAGTCCTTCTGGCAGGCGCTACGCGAACTTGAACAGGACGGGCGGCCGCTGCAGGACTACATCTCCGCCCGCTACTTCGACCTGTTGCGCAATATGCTGCGCATCGGCTGGCTCATCCCCTACCTGTTCGGCGCCTCACCGGCGGTGTGCAAATCCTTCGTCGGCGGCGAGGAGGGGCGCCTGGAGAGCTTCGACGAGTTCACCTTCTACGAGCCCTATGCCACCTCGCTACGCATGGGCGACATCGGCTACCAGAACAACAAAGAGAACGAAAACGGCATTAAGGCCAATTACGACAGCCTGGAAAACTATGTCGCCAGCCTGGAACGGGCCATCGAGACCCCCTGTCCCGAATATGAGCGCATCGGCGTAAAGGTGGAGGGCAAATACCGCCAGCTCAACGCCAACATTCTGCAGATAGAGAACGAGTACTACAGCACGGTGCGCCCCAAACAGCTGCTCAAGGGCAACGAAAAGCCGATCCGCGCCCTGCAGCGCGAGGGGGTGCGCTATGTCGAGTTGCGCTCCCTCGACGTCAACGCCTTCGACCCGCTGGGAATCAACGAGGAGCAGCTGCGTTTCCTCGAGACCCTGATGCTCTATTGCCTGTTCAAACCCAGCCCGCCCATCAGCAAGATTGAGCGCCGCGAGATCGACTACAACGAGCTGGAGACGGCGCACCGCGGCCGCGAACCCGGCCTCAACCTGATGCGCTGCGGCAGTGCCACGCCGCTGCGCGACTGGGCGCTGGAGGTGTGTGACGCGATGGTCGACTACGCCGCACTGCTGGACGGCGACGACGACAGGCAACCCTACGGCGCGGCGCTGGCACGGCAGCGCGAGGCGGTGCTACAGCCGCAGCTCACCCCCTCGGCGCGCATGCTGGCGGAGATGCGTGAGCGCCATGAGAGCTTCTTCGAGTTCGCCCAGCGCAAGGCGCTGGGTCACCAACAGTTCTTCAGGGAGCGGGAGCTGGACGCGGAGCGCGAACGGGCACTACAGCAGGAGGCACTGCAGTCGGTGGAGCGGCAAAGGGAGATTGAGGCGGCCGACGAGCTCGACTTCGACAGCTACCTTGAGGCCTACTTCGCCCAATAGTGAAGGCTTACTGACGCTGCATCGACTGCAGCTGGAAGATGTAGCGCTGGATCTCGGCACTGTCCGCCACCGACATCCCGTCGAAGGCCGCGCCGTAACGGATCAGCGGGCCACCGCTGGCCTGCGGGATCTGGGCGACGCTGCGTATCACCAGGCGGGTACCGATGTCGCTAAGCTCCGGCAGGTAGAGGCGGCAGTTCTCGAACTGCTGTAGCGGTTCGGCATTGAGACCGCCCGAAAAATCCAGCATCCCAAGCCCGCCGGCGCTGATATCGACCACATTCAGCTCGTGTGGCACGCCATCTTCGGTATCGCAGATCTCACAGCGCGGGCCGTTGAACTTGGGGGTGGTGACACGGAAATACTCACGCCGCTGCACCCGGTGCATGCTCTCGGGCATGGCCGCGGCAATCGCCGGCAGCCCCTTGTACTTGGCCCCCTTCAGCTGCTCGCAGCTAAAGCGGATCGGTACCCCCTGGTGCTTGGTGGTACAGACCAGGCGCCCCGCCGCGATCGCCTTTCGCGTGGTGGTCTCGTCCGGGCCGTAGTCGAGCACCATCAGGCCCCGCTCATCCAGCACACCCAGTACGGCGGTCAACAGGTACTCCTTACCGTTGTTGAAGTAGGCGGTCAGGATGTCGGGCTGGCGCGTCAGGCTGATCAGCTGCGCACGGATCTCTGCCGGGTTACGCAGCATGAATGCATCATCGTTCAGGTCTGGCAGAGGGGCCTGTGTAGCGTTGCTGTAGTCTGGCATCGATCCGTTTGCATGTTACCGAGACGGTTACGAACTAGTGTACAGAGGTGCTCGGTGACACGCCAACGCATCACCGCCGCCTCTATTGGGCTGAAGCTAGGAACTCCCGCATTACCTGCAATTTAGCCCACGCCTCCTCCAGCGTATAGCCCTGCTCCCTGCGCTGCTGAAGCAGGCTCTCCGCCTGATCGCAGATCGCCGCGAGCTGCTCGGGGGCGAACATCCATATCAGCGCGTCGAGTTCGTCGTCTCCGGCCTGCAGCAGGGTGGGTACCAGCTCATCGTTATCGACCGGGGTGTCTGGACGCATCAGATCGGCCACCAGCGGGTACTCCAGCAGGCGGAAGTGCTGCTGGCGCGCCATCTCCTCCTGCTCCAGCTCCATACGCGCCTGGGGGTCGTCGGCCGCGGCCTGCCACACAGCCTTCATCACCAGGTCGATGAGTTTGCGCAGGTTCTGCTTGTGCTCGCCGCAACTGCTGCCGAAGCCGCTGCAACGGGTATAGAGCTGGTCGAGCTTGCCGCGCAGCTCCAATATCACCTCGCTCTCCTCGTTGGGCTTAAGCTCGATCGCCTGCTGAATCACGCTACGCATCTCTTCGTGAAACTGGTGCATCTCCTCGGCGTCGCGCTGGCGTGCCTGCAGCAGCTCCTCGGCGCTATAGTCGGCCACCGGCAGCTGGTAGAGGGGATTGCCGTCTTTGCGCAGCAGGTGCCGCTCGTGCATACCGGCACCAACGGTGCCTTCATTCGTCTCTTCGGGTTGTGCAGACACGTTACTCTCTTGTCTCCGTTAATCTCGGTTTTCGCGGTGCTGGTGGCCCGCCTGCTGCAGGCGGCTTAGATAATCCTGCCAGCGCGCCTCCTGCTCCTGTCCCAGTTGGTACAGGTAGTTCCAGGTAAAGAGGCCACTGTTGTGGTTATCGTCGAAGAAGATCTTCAGCGCGTAGTGGCCCACCTGCCTCAGCTCGGTGATGTTCACCTCCTCCTTGCCCACCTGCAGCACCGCCCCGACACCGTGGTGGCCCTGCACCTCGGCCGAGGGGGAGTAGACCCGCAGATACTCGCAGGGCAGCTCAAAGCGAGCACCGTCATCGAAGGCGAGCTCCAGCACACGCCGCTTGCCGTGCAGGGTGACTTCGGTGGGGGTAGGGTGATGCTGTGACATCGATACTCCAACTCCTTCGTGATAACGCCATGCCAGCAGCGCCATTCAGTAATATGGGGGCGGGGAGTGTAAAAGAAAGCGCCCAAAATGGAAAAGGCCCCGCAGGGCCTTTCACCGCGACCTCCCGGGAGGACTACTGAATCACGAAGTCGGTAAAGTAGACCGCCTCCAGCCCCTCCTCGAGCCCGGCCACCTCGGCCAGTACCTTCTGTAGTTCGATAAGAGCCTGTGCACGCACCCCTTCACGCCCCGGGATACTGCGCATGGTGCTCACCTCCTGATGGGAAAGCAGCATAATCATGGCATGGCTAAGGGCCGGCATATTGGCCTCAATGGCCGCGGAGACCTTCTCGTCGCGGGTCATCGCCTGCACCTTCACCTGCATAAAGCGCATGCGCTTGCCGTCCGGCACGTTCACCACGAACTTCTCGGCTATAGAGTGGTAGACCGCCTTTTTCGGCCCCTCTGCCTTTTCGCCCTCCGCCTCGTCCTGGGCGTGCAGGGGGGAGAATGGCAGAGCCAGCATGATCAGACTCAGGAACAAAAACAGGCGTTTGCGCATCGTGACGGTTCTCTCACTCCAAATTAAAAAACGTTAATTAGTGTGAGGGTTTGGTTTGGACAATTCAATGCTTGCGCACTACTGGCGACGCTTACGGGCACGCGGATGGGCCGAATCGTAGACCTTGGCAAGGTGCTGAAAATCGAGGTGGGTATAGACCTGGGTGGTGGCGATGTCGGCGTGGCCCAGCAGCTCCTGCACCGCACGCAGATCGCCGCTCGATTCGAGCATATGGCTGGCGAAGGAGTGGCGCAGCATGTGCGGGTGTACCCGACCCTCCACCCCCTGGGCGATGCCCCAGTGGCGCATGCGCTGCTGCACGCTACGGGTAGAGATGCGCCCGCCCCGCTGGCTGACGAACAGCGCACGCTCCTGCGGTGCCGCCAGCTGAGCACGTACCTTCAACCACTGCGCCAGCGCCCTGAGCGCCTCACGCCCCACCGGGACGATGCGCGCCTTGCTCCCCTTACCCAGCACCTGCACCATGCCGTCGCGCCGGTCAATGCTGTCGATATCGAGCCCGACCGCCTCCGAAAGACGCAGGCCGGAGGAGTAGATCAGCTCCATCAGGGCGCGATCGCGCACGACCAACGGTTCGTCCCCCTCTATCTCCAGCAGGTGGGCGGTCTGATCCACGTCGAGGGCATTGGGCAGCCTCTTCTCACTTTTGGGGGCGGGGATGTCGATGCCGGGGTTGCTGGTCACCACCCCCTCGCGCAGCAGGAAGGTGAAGAGGCCGCGCAGGGAGGAGAGCTCACGCTGCAGGGTACGCCCGCCCGCCCCCCTGCGGTGGCGCCAGGCCACATAGGCGCGCACCGCGGCGGGGTCGAGCTGCGGCCACTGTTCGATAGCGGCGCTATCGCAATACTCACTCAGGCGGGTGAGGTCGCGACGGTAGTTGGAAAGGGTATGGGGAGAGAGGCGGCGTTCGTACTGCAGGTGGCCCAGGTAGCGCTCCAGCCACTGCGCTGCGGCCGCCTCCATGTTACTCCCCGAGGTGGGCGCGGAAGATGCGGTTCATTACCGCGCCAAGGTAGTTGACGAACATGGTGCCCATCTCCGGATGGTAGCGGTCGGCGTCGATACTGCCGATGGCCAGCATGCCGAGGCAGGACTGTTCATCCCCCTCACACAACGGGATCACCACCGCCGAGGCGATGTCATTACTGCCACGGCCGAACAGCAGCTCCAGCTGCTCGGGGCGCAGGTGGCCGCAAACGGGGGTACGGCCGTCGAGAATACGCTCGAAGGGTTTGAGGCGGCTGTCGTCGCGGCCGACGCTGTTGGGCCAGACATCGACATCGAACAGCACCATCTCCACCGCGTCGGCATGGAAGTCTTCGCGTAGCGCGGCACGGATGTAGAGGATCGCATCGTCCAGGTCCTCACTGTCGATGAGGTTGAGCACCAGCTGCTGGAAGCGTCCCATCAGCTGCTCGTTGGTGCGTGCGGTACGGGTCAGCTGTTGCAGCTGATCGCGCAGTTGCTGCTTCTGCTCGCGCAACACCCCCACCTGACGCTCCACCAGGGAGATCGCCTGCCCCCCCTGGGGGTGCGGCAGGGTCATATCCAGCAGCAGCGCCTCGTGACGGCTGAAGAAGTCGGGGTTGTGGCGAAGGAAGTCGGCCACCTCGCGCTCGCTCAGCCCGAGCTGCTGCTCCGTTTGCTCACTCATAACCTGGTTCACTCATATTGTTATTGTCCCCTCGAAAACGGTCGCCACCGGACCGATCATCCACAATGGTTCGCCCTCGCCCGCCCAGCGGATGCGTAGATCGCCGCCGGGCAGGCTTACCGTAACCTCATCCGCCAGCTCTCCCCAGCGGCGCCCCACCGCCACTGCGGCGCAGGCACCGGTGCCGCAGGCCAGGGTCTCGGCAGCGCCGCGCTCGTAGACCCGCAGGCGGATATGGTCGGCAGACAGCACCTGCATGAAGCCGACGTTGACCCGCTCCGGGAAACGCGGGTGTGACTCCAGCCGCGGCCCCAGCTCATCCACCGGGGCACTATCGATATCCTCCACCTGCAGCACCGCATGGGGGTTGCCCATGGAGACGGCACCGATGGAGAGGGTATCGTCATCCAGCGCCAGTTCGTAGCCATCGCTCTCGTCCGCCGCCTCGAACGGCAGGGCGGCAGGGGTGAAGTTGGGCACCCCCATGTTGACCCGCACCATGCCGTCGCTCTCGATATAGAGGGTGATCACCCCGGAGGCGGTCTCGACCACGATCTCGTCCTTATCGGTGAGCCCCTTGTCGCGCACAAAGCGGGCGAAACAGCGTGCACCGTTGCCGCACTGCTGCACCTCGGAGCCATCGGCGTTGAAAATGCGGTAACGGAAGTCGACACCCTCAGCGCCAGGCGGCTCCACCAGCAACAGCTGGTCGCAGCCGATACCGAAGCGGCGGTCGGCCAGGGAGCGTACCTGTTCGGCGTTGAGGGAGACGGCCTGGTTCACGGCGTCGATCACCACAAAATCGTTGCCCAGGCCGTGCATTTTGGTGAAGTTTATTGTCATTTCAGTAGCTTAACGACATAACCCGATAAAAAAAAGCCGTTGCGGAAAATGTGGGCCTTTTGGCGGCTGTGTAATACCATGGAGCGGTTACCCCTTGCCGCCTCACCACCGCAAAAATCACCCCAAAGGAACATGCGAAAAGTCATTACGCAGCGCCCCTCCACCATTTTTGTTGCCCTCACGGTGGTGATCTTCCTCGTCGATGCGCTGTTCGTGGCGCTCAACGTGATCGCCGACAACCGCACCCTGGAGCGCACCCTGCAGTCGCAGAGCGAGTAGCAGCGTTCCGCCTACGAACTGGCGCTGTCGCTGACCTACCGCAATATGATGCAGCTGGCGATGTACATCTCCAATAATCCCGATACACAGGAGCTGTTCCTGCGGGGCAAAAAGGCGGTGGAGGCCGAAGGGGGCGGCAAGGGGGGCGAGAGGGCGGCCAGCTACCGCCAACAACTGCTCAGCCTCCTTAGCCCCAGCTGGAGCGAGTTGAGCCGCAACTACGATGTGCGACAGCTCCACTTTCACCTCGGTCCCGGCTCCCTCAGCTACCTGCGGGTACACCGGCCGGAAAAATACGGCGATCGCATGGACGACCTGCGTTACACCATCGTCGATACCAATGCGGAGCTGACGCCGCGCATCGGCTTCGAGACCGGCCGCGTCTACTCCGGGCTACGTGCCGTCGTCCCCTTCTTCGCCCACGACGACACACAGGGCAAGATCGTCCACGTCGGTGCACTGGAGGTGGGCACCTCCTTCTCCAATATCATGCTGCTGATCAGTAGCGGCCTGGAGGCCGAGCAGGTGGCCGTGCTGCTGCACCGCGAACATGTTAAGAAGGCGATGTGGCCCGAGGCGATCGAACGCACCTTCCCCGCCAGCAGCCGGCTCGACGACTACTATATCGAAGCGCTGTCGCAGCCCAAGCTCTCCTCGCTGCTACAGCAGCTGCCGCAGACGGGACAGATAGAGAAGCTGCAGACCGAGCGCACCGTCTACCGCGGCGACCACTACGCCCTCACCCTGTTCCCGCTCTACGACTACCGCAGCCGCCGTGTAGGCGGAGGACCGGCAGGGGTGGTCGTCATCGCCAGCAATATCAATGACGAGGTGAACGCCAACACCCTCAACATGCACCACAACCTGATCTACGCCCTCTCCGCCTTCGTCCTGATCGAGGTGCTGCTCTACTTCGCCATCCAGTTCACCACACGCACCCTGCGCAACGTGATCGACGACAAGACCCGGAACATCCGTGAACTGAACACCTACCTGCAGGAGCAGGCGGTCACCGACGGTCTCACCGGGCTGCACAACCACCGCTTCTTCATCGAGCGACTGGGCGAGGAGATCAACAAGGCAGAGCACAGTGGCCGCCCCCTCTGCCTGATCATGCTCGACATCGACCACTTCAAGCAGGTTAACGACAACTACGGCCACCAGACCGGCGACCGGGTGCTGGAGGCACTGGCCGAGACGATTCGCAACCACGCCCGTCTGGGCGACGAGGCGGGGCGCTATGGCGGTGAGGAGTTCAGCATCGCCCTGAGCGAAACCAGCCTGGAACAGGCGGTGGAGATGGCTGAGCGGCTGATGGAGGCGATACGTCAGGTTCGCATCGAGATGCCCAGCGGCGATGCACTACACATCACCGCCAGTGTGGGCATCGCCCAGTGGAATGGTAAGGAGAGGATACAGCTGCTGATCGAGCGTGCCGACCAGGCCCTCTACCGCGCCAAGGAGGGGGGGCGCGATCGCCTCGAGCTGGCCCGCCCCGAGGCCGACTAGCGGACCGACGGGGAGACCGCCTTCACCACCTCCTCGGCGATGCGGGCGAAGGTCTCGGCACGGTAACTCCCCTTGCGGTAGAGCATGCCAATGCGGCGGCTGGGGACCGGCGCGGCGAAGGGCAGGTAACGTACCGTATCGCTGCCGCCCGCCCCCCTGGGCACCGCCAGCTGCGGCATCAGGGTGATCCCCATCCCCTCCCCCACCATGTGGCGCAGGGTCTCCAGGCTGGTGGCATGGAAGGTATTGTCCTCCGTCGCACCGGCGGTGAAACAGACATCGAGCGCGTGCTCGCGCAGGCAGTGCCCCTCCTCCAGCAGCATCAGCTCCCGCCCCTGGAGATCGTCCAGGGTGGCCTGGCTGCGTGAGGCCAACGCGCCCCCCGCCTGCACCGCCAGCTGGAACGGCTCACGGAACAGGTCCACCTCCTCGAAGTCGTGCGCCGCCACCGGCAGGGCCAGGATCAACAGGTCCAGTTCGGCGTTGCGCAGCCGCTCCATCAGCACGTGGGTCTGCTGCTCGTGCAGCCATAATTTAAGCTCCGGATAGGCGGCTCTCAGCCGCGGCATGATCAGCGGCAGCAGGTAGGGGGCAACGGTGGGGATCAGCCCCAGCTGCAGCTCACCGACCATCGGGTCCTGGAAGCCCTGGGCGATCCCCCGGATCTCCCTGGCCCCCGCCAGCACCTGGCGCGCCTGGGCGGCCACCGCACGGCCCGCCTCGGTGATCGCCACATGGCGGCTGCTGCGCTCCACCAGCAGCACCCCCAACTCCTCCTCCAGCTTCTTCAACTGGCCGCTGAGGGTGGGCTGACTGACAAAACAGCGCTCGGCGGCTCGGGCGAAGTGCCCCTCCTCCTCCAGCGCCACCAGGTACTCCAGTTCGCGAAGTTTCATTGCTGACCCACATTAATTGAAATTACCTATCAATATAATTGATACAAACGATTTCATCTATGTGTAAAACGGGGCCATACTGCACGGGAACTTAAAGACAGGGCCACGGCCACCATATCAAGCAAAGGAGAAACACCATGTTAGAGAACCGCGAAGGACAAACTGTACCGAACGTCACCTTCAAGACCCGCCAGGACAACGCCTGGGCCGACGTCACCACCGACGACATCTTCAAGGGCAAGACCGTGGTGGTCTTCTCCCTGCCCGGCGCCTTCACCCCCACCTGCTCCTCCAGCCACCTGCCGCGCTTCAACGAGCTCGCCGGGGTGCTGAAGGCGAACGGTGTCGATGAGATCGTCTGTATGTCGGTCAACGATGCCTTCGTAATGAACGCCTGGGCCAAAGACCAGGAGGCGGAGAACGTCACCCTGATCCCCGACGGCAACGGCGAATTCACCGAGGGCATGGGGATGCTGGTCGACAAGAGCCACCTCGGCTTCGGCAAGCGCTCCTGGCGCTACTCCATGCTGGTGAAGGACGGCGTGGTAGAGAAACAGTTCATCGAGCCGGAGGTCGAGGGCGACCCCTTCGAGGTCTCCGACGCCGACACCATGCTGCGCCACATCAACCCCGAGGCGAAGGCGCCCGACTCGGTGACCATTATCACCAAGCCCGGCTGTCCCTTCTGCGCCAAGGCCAAACTGCTGCTGGAGCAGAAGGGTATGCCCTACGAGGAGATCGTGCTCGGTAAGGACGCCAGCCTGCGCTCACTGCGCGCCATCACCGCCAGCGAGATGGTGCCGCAGGTCTTCATCAACGGCGACCACGTCGGTGGCTCCGACGACCTGGAGAAGTACCTCGCCTAGGGCCAACCGCCACGGCAACAGAGAGGGCGCCATGCGGCGCCCTTTTTTATTGCCGGCAGCACTGCTGGGCATGGCTGCCCAGCCTACCCCTGTCAAATTCATCTACCTTTATCCTGGAACAAATTTCACAACGCCGTAGGCTGGGCAGTAATGCCCAGCTTCATAACGCAATGGAACATGGAGGTTCCTCATGCGCAACTACATCCGCCATCGCCAACCCGGCGCCTGCTACTTCTTCACCGTAGTTACCCACCAACGGCGCCCCATACTGACTGAGTTCATTGATGAGCTGCGCACCGCCGTAAGGTACGTTAAACAGCACCATCCCTTTACCATTGATGGCATCGTCATCCTGCCCGACCACATCCACACCATCTGGCAACTTCCGGAAAGTGACGACAACTACCCGATGCGGTGCGCACAAATAAAACGGCGATTCTCCATGTCTATCAGACCTGATGAGGTAGTAGACAAATCACGCAGAGTGAAACACGAACGAGGGCTGTGGCAACGGCGCTATTGGGAGCACCTGATTCGTGATGCCGAGGACTGGCGTAGGCATATGGACTACCTTCACTACAACCCGGTCAAGCATGGTTACGTTCAAAACCCTATAGATTGGCCGTACAGCTCCCTTGCAACTTGCCAACATAACGGGTGGTATGAGTCGGGTTGGGGTAGTGAAGTTGATGAGAATATTTTGAAGATGGAGCTGGAGTGATGGGTGTTGCTGGGCATGGCTGCCCAGCCTACGGGCACGAGAGTCTATAGGGGGCGAGTGTCTATTTGTAAGCTCCCCCTTTGTAGGCTGGGCAGTAATGCCCAGCCCATCTCTACCCGCCCAACCAGGATGATCAGCTACCATTAACCAACGGCAAACTTGGCAAGAGGGCAGCGTGGAGATACTGCAGCAACAACGGCAACTGGTCGCATCACTGCTCGACCCCGCCCGCTACGACCACCCGGTGGAGCGGGTCGAGCTTGTCGAGACCCACATCTCCTGGGTGCTGCTCGCCGGCGACTATGCCTACAAACTGAAGAAGGGGGTCGACTTCGGCTTCCTCGACTACTCCAGCCTGGCCAAGCGCAAACAGCAGTGCGAGGAGGAGCTGCGCCTCAACCGCCGCACCGCACCACAGATCTATCTGGGCGTGATACCCATCGGCGGTACCATTGATGCACCACAGCTTGGCCATCAACCGGCCATCGAGTATGCGGTGAAGATGCACCGCTTCCCGCAACCGCAGTTGCTCAGCCAGCTGGCGGCACGGGGGGAGCTGGATGAGGCAAAGATTCTCACCCTGGCCGACACCATCGCCGACTTCCATGGCGGTATCGGTATCGCCGCGGAGGACTCCCCCTACGGCACGCCGGAATTCGCCTACCACCCGGTGGCGGAAAACTTCGAGCAGGTACGCGAGCGCATCACTGATCCTGCTTTGCTAAAACGTCTCGATACACTGGAGCAACAGGCTCACGCCTTCTTTGAGCAGCACCAGGAGCTGTTCAGCCAACGCAAGGCTGGCGGCTACATCCGCGACTGCCACGGCGACCTGCACCTGAACAACATCCTGCTGCTCGACGGACAACCGCTGCTGTTCGACTGCATCGAGTTCAACCCCGGCCTGCGCATTATCGACGTAATTAGCGAGCTCGCCTTCCTGGTGATGGACCTCGATCACATCGAACGACCAGAGCTGGGCAGCCTGCTGCTCAACCGCTACCTGGAGCGCACGGGGGACTACGGCGGGCTGAGGCTGCTACGCTTCTACCTCGGCTACCGTGCCATGGTGCGTGCCAAGGTGGCGGTGCTGCGCCTGGACCAGGCGGGGCTTGGCGAGCAGCAGAGGGCGGCGGTACTGCACGACTTCAACCGCTACCTGGAGCTGGCGGAGGGATACGCCCAGCCCACCCGGCCGCAGCTACTGATCACCCACGGCCTCTCCGGTAGCGGCAAGACCACTGTCACCCAGGCACTGCTGAGCGAAGCGGGTGTCGTGCGCATCCGCTCCGATGTGGAGCGCAAACGGCTGTTCGGCCTAGACGCCCTGGCTGACAGCGGCTCCGCGCCGGGGGAGGATATCTACAGCGCCG
>JBNKUL010000044.1:0-13766 GCA_050298555.1 Thiohalomonadaceae bacterium | reverse complement strand
GCCTTCTTCATCGCCAAGCGTATTCGCTCCAATATCCGTGAGCTTGAGGGGGCGCTACGCCGTGTCATCGCCAACGCCCACTTCACCGGCAAACCGATCACCCTCGATTTCGCCAAAGAGGCACTGCGCGACCTGCTAGCGATGCAGGCCAAGCTGGTCACCATCGACAATATTCAGAAGACGGTGGCCGAGTATTACAAGATTCGTGTGGCTGATCTATTATCGAAGCGCAGGAACCGCTCCATCGCCCGTCCCAGGCAGATCGCCATGGCACTGGCCAAGGAGTTAACCAACCACAGCCTCCCTGAAATTGGCGATGCCTTCGGCGGCCGTGACCATACTACGGTTATCCATGGCTGCAAGAAGGTAGCGGAACTGAAAGAGTCTGATCAGGTTATTGCCGATGACTATGCAAACCTGTTGAGAATACTGACAACATAGTGAGGGTAAGTTGTGGATAAATCGGTGATTCAAAACAGGCCCGATTTACTCAACAACTTATCCACAAACGATGCAGTGCTTAGGCACCGGGTCACGGATAGGAAATTTTACTTTAACAGGCTGAATTATATAGTGAAAAATAAGTTATCCACAGAAAAGTAGCTGTGTAATAACAACAACAGATCTATATATAATATATTTAATTAATAATTAGTCAGGATGAGATCCATGAAGATCACCATAAATAGAGATGCACTCCTTAAACCCCTTCAGGTGGTTAGTGGTGTTGTCGAGAAGAGACAAACTCTGCCTATTCTCTCGAACATACTTCTGGTGGTTGAGGAGAATAAGCTCACACTCACTGGTACCGACCTCGAGGTAGAGCTGATGGCAAATACCTCGGACCTGGTGAGTAGTGACAGTGGTGAGATCACCTTACCGGCACGTAAATTCATGGATATCTGCAAAAGCCTCCCTGAAGGTTCTAATGTCGATATTGTTATCGACGACAGCAAGGCAGTTATTCGCTCCGGTAAGAGCCGCTTTACCCTGGCTACCCTGCCTACTACCGATTTCCCCTCCAGCGAGTCGATAACCGCTGCACGTGAGTTCTCCATCCCCCAGGGTATCCTTAAGCACCTTATCGACCAGACCTATTTCTGTATGGCCAACCAGGATGTCCGCTACTACCTTAATGGCCTGCTACTGGAGATGAACCCCAACTCACTACGCGCTGTGGCCACAGACGGCCACAGGCTAGCCCTCAGCGAGAAGGAGTGTGAAATCAACCCGGGGGATATCAATCAGATCATCGTACCCAGAAAAGGGATTATGGAACTAACGCGTCTGCTCAGTGATGAGGAGATTCCCTGTACCGTACAAATTAATACAAACTTTGTCCGTATAGACCTTGGTGATATCGTCTTTACCTCCAAGCTAATTGACGGACGCTTCCCTGACTATGATCGTGTTATTCCCAAAGGTGGGCAGAAGATCGTCAGTGCCAACCGTGAGGTACTGCGTCAGGGCCTTATTCGTGCCTCTATCCTCTCTAATGAGAAGTACCGAGGCATCCGTATGAACTTCAGCAACAATCTGCTCCGTGCGACCGTTAACAACCCTGAGCAGGAAGAGGCGGTCGAGGAGATCGACATCAGTTACCAGGACGATGAACTCGAGATTGGTTTCAACGTCTCCTATCTCGTCGACGCCCTCAACTCCATCAAGTCAGATGAGGTCGAGATGACGCTCCTCGATCCCAATAGCAGCTGTGTTATTACCGCCCTCGGTGATGATAGCTCCCGCTATGTCGTAATGCCGATGCGTCTCTAACACAATATATGGTGTTTCGGCGGGTTGAGATCACTAACTTTAGGAACCTGGTCTCAACCTCACTCCTCCCCTCTCCCTCTCTAAACCTTATTACCGGTTCTAATGGATCCGGTAAGAGCAGTCTGCTGGAGGCACTCCACTATCTGGCCTCAGGCAGTTCCTTTCGTACCAGCCGCCTATCCCACATCGTCCACCACGCTTCTGACTGTTTCACCCTCTTCGCCGAAAGTGGTAACGATCTATCACATCGTATTGGGATTAAACGCTGCAGGGATCTCAATCATCAAACACGTGTTGATGGCAATGAGCTGGTTCGACGCTCAGATCTTGTGCAACTTCATCCCCTACAGGTTATCTCACCAGAAAGCATCTCACTCTTACTGGAAGGCTCGGAGCATCGCCGGAACTACATCGACTGGTCATTGTTCCACGTGGAACAATCATTTCATCACCACCTGTCCAACTACCAGCGAGCACTAAAACAGCGCAATGCCCTTATCAAGCAGCGGGAGGTAAGGCAGCTACACAATTGGGATTCGATATTGGTGGAGCATGGTGAGGTGATTGATCAATATCGGCGTGAGTATGTTGAACAGATAACGCCTCTGGTAAATGAGCTGCTTGAATCTCTGCTACCTGAGGTATCACTCGATATTACTTATCGATCGGGCTGGACTAAGGAACTGGACTTGGCTAATGCATTAACCCAGTCACGCGATAATGACATCAAACTTAAGTACACCACGGCTGGTCCACACCGAGGTGACATTAGGGTCAAACATCACGGCATTAAGGTTTCTGAATCACTATCAAGAGGACAACTAAAGTTGGTAGTGATAGCCATGAAGTTGGCACAGGCACTCTCACTGCAGGCGACGAGTGGCAAGCGACCTATCCTGCTGATTGACGATATTGCAGCAGAATTGGATGTCTCCCATAGGGTGATGTTATTGGATACTGTAAAATCACTTACTACTCAGGTCTTTATCACCACACCTGAACTCGAGCTTGTTGACTACAGAGAGTGGGGTGAGAGAAAAGTGTTCCACGTGGAACATGGCCACATTAAAGAGGTGGTATAATGGTTCGAATTGAAATCGGAGTTGGTTATGAGTGAATACGATTCGTCCAGTATTAAGGTACTGAAAGGCTTGGATGCGGTACGAAAGCGTCCGGGAATGTATATCGGCGACACGGATGATGGTACGGGTCTTCACCACATGGTATTCGAGGTGGTGGACAACTCCATTGATGAGGCGCTGGCTGGCCACTGCAGCCAGATCGATGTGGTAATACACAGCGATGGCTCGGTCTCTGTGCGGGATAATGGCCGCGGAATTCCCGTCGACTACCATGAAGAGGAGCAGCGCTCGGCCGCCGAGGTTATCCTCACCGTACTGCATGCCGGTGGTAAGTTCGACGACAACTCCTATAAGGTCTCTGGTGGACTTCACGGTGTAGGTGTCTCCGTAGTGAATGCCCTCTCCGAGAGTCTGCTGCTGACCATTCGCCGCGCTGGTAAGAAGTATCAGCAGGAGTATGTGCTGGGCGAACCGCAGTATCCACTCAGGGAAATAGGTGAGAGCAACACTACCGGAACCGAGGTCCGTTTCAAACCGAGTGCAGAGATCTTCACCGATACCGAATATCACTACGATATTCTGGCCAAACGCCTGCGTGAGCTGAGCTTCCTCAACTCCGGTGTTCGTATTCACCTGGTGGATGAGCGTAGTGCCAAAGAGGATCTGTTCGAATATGAGGGCGGTATCAGTGCCTTTGTCGAGCACCTCAACCGTAACAAGACCCCGCTGCATGAGACGGTGCTCCACTTCTCCGCCGAGAAGGACGATATCGGCGTCGAGGTTTCCATGCAGTGGAGCGATGCCTACCAGGAGAGCATCTTCTGCTTTACCAATAATATTCCCCAGCGCGATGGCGGTACCCACATGGCGGGTTTCCGTGCCGCGTTGACCCGTAGCATTAACGGCTACATCGAGAGCGAAGGTCTGGCGAAGAAGGCGAAGGTAAGCCCCAGCGGCGACGATGCCCGTGAAGGCCTTACCGCCGTTCTCTCCGTGAAGGTGCCGGATCCCAAGTTCTCCTCGCAGACCAAGGACAAACTGGTCTCCTCCGAGGTGAAGAGCGTGGTGGAGTCGTTGGTAGCGGAGAAGTTCCAGGACTTTATGCTGGAGCACCCTGGCGATGCGAAGACCATCGCCGGTAAGGTCGTCGATGCAGCCCGTGCTCGCGATGCAGCGCGTAAGGCCCGTGAGATGACCCGCCGTAAGGGGGCGCTGGATGTGGCTGGCCTGCCCGGCAAACTGGCGGACTGCCAGGAAAAGGACCCTGCCCTCTCCGAACTCTACCTGGTGGAGGGTGACTCCGCGGGCGGTTCTGCCAAACAGGGGCGTGACCGTAAAAATCAGGCGATCCTGCCACTCAAGGGTAAGATCCTCAACGTAGAGAAGGCGCGCTTCGACAAAATGATCTCCTCCCAGGAGGTCGGTACTCTGATTACCGCACTGGGTTGCGGTATTGGACGTGAGGAGTTTAATCCGGACAAGCTGCGCTACCACCGCATTATTATCATGACCGATGCGGACGTCGACGGCTCGCACATTCGTACACTGCTTCTCACCTTCTTCTATCGTCAGATGTCGGAGCTGGTGGAGCGTGGCCACATCTATATCGCCCAACCGCCGCTCTATAAGGTGAAGAAGGGCAAGCAGGAGCGTTACGTAAAGGACGACCTGGAGCTGAATAACTACCTCCTTCAGATCGCTATCGATAACGCCGAGCTACACATGGACGAGAGCGCACCGGCTATCTCAGGCATGGCCCTGGAAGAACTTGCCAAGCAATATCAACAGGTTATGGCGATTATTTCGCGCCTGGGGCGCCGCTATAACGACCTGTTGCTGGAAAAGTTCATCGCCCTCCCCTCCCTAGATGCATCGACCTTTGAGAATGACGGTGTCGAGCAGTGGTTCAGTCAGGCACTCGATGCCCTCAATGAAGAGCATGGTGCAGAGCGCCGCTTTACCCTACAGGCGCAGCGTTCAGAGTCCGGTGCGCTGGAGGCAATAAACGTCAGCGAGTGGCGTCACGGCGTGGCCAATGAGTACAGCTTCAGTGCAGACTTCTTTGCCACCTCCGAGTATCAGTCGATTAAGAAGCTGGGTGAGCAGTTGCAGGGGCTGATCGGTGATGGTGCCTATATTCAGCGTGGTGAGCGCCGCAGTGAGGTGGCGAGCTTCAAGCAGGCCCTGGAGTGGCTGCTTAACGAGGCAAAACGCGGTCAGCACATTCAACGCTACAAGGGTCTGGGTGAGATGAATCCGGAGCAGTTGTGGGAGACCACGATGAATCCGGAGAGTCGTCGCCTGCTGCAGGTAACCATTGAGGATGCCATCGCCGCCGATGAGATCTTCACCACCCTGATGGGTGATCAGGTGGAGCCGCGTCGTGACTTCATCGAGCAAAATGCCCTCTATGTGGAGAATCTGGACGTCTGATTGACCATAAATAGGGATACAAAGAAAAACCCGGCATTGCCGGGTTTTCTTTTGCCTAATGGAAATATAGGCATAAAAAAGGGGAGGCTTGTGGCCTCCCCTTTCGTATCGAGTAAGCGGATAACTTACTCGTTGTGGTAGGAGGTAATACGCTCCACCTCGTTCTTGGAACCCAGAACCACGGGTACGCGCTGGTGCAGCTCGCTGGGCTGGATGTCCATAATGCGGATGCGGCCGGTAGTGCTGGCGCCGCCGGCCTGCTCGACGATGAAGCTCATCGGGTTGGCCTCGTACATCAGGCGCAGTTTGCCCTCGCCACCCTTGGCCTTCATCTTCTCATCAATGGGGTACATGAAGACGCCGCCACGGGTAAGGATGCGGTGAACCTCGGCCACCATGGAGGCGACCCAACGCATGTTGAAGTCCTCGCCACGGGCGCCCTCTTTACCGGCCAGGCACTCGTCAACGTAGCGCTTAACGGGCTCTTCCCAGTGGCGCATGTTGGAGGCGTTGATAGCGAACTCGCGGGTATCCTCAGGGATGGTCATGTTGGGGTGAGTAAGTACAAACTCACCAATGTTCTGGTCCAGGGTAAAGCCGTTGACGCCCTGGCCGGTGGTGATGACCAGCATGGTAGAGGGACCGTAGAGGGCATAACCGGCGGCTACCTGCTCGGTACCGCGCTGCAGGAAGTCCTCGGCGGTGGGGGTTACGCAGTTACCCTTGCAGCGCAGGATGGAGAAGATGGTACCAACGGAGACGTTAACGTCCATGTTGGAGGAGCCGTCGAGGGGGTCGAAGGTCAGCAGGTACTTGCCCTTGGGGTTACCCTCGGGGATGTGGTAGATATCGTCCATCTCCTCGGAGGCCATGGCGGCGAGGTGGCCTGCCCACTCATTGGTCTGCAGGAAGACATCGTTGGTGATGATGTCCATCTTCTTCTGCTCTTCGCCCTGGACGTTCTCGGAACCGGCGGCACCCAGTACGCCGGCCAGCTCACCCTGGTTGACCAGGTTGGAGATCACCTTACAGGCGGTAAAGACGTCGTTCAGCAGAGAGGTGAAGTCACCGGTGGCGCCGGACATCTTGCGCTGCTCCTCGATAATGAACTGAGTGGCACTGGTACGATGGTTGTGCATGTTGTTAACCCTTTGTTAAAACGAAAAAAATTCTGCCCGAACGGAATACCGTCCAGCTGTCTGTCCGCGATGTGTCCCTGTAGATGAGTGTCAGCGTGAGGCCGCTGAAGAGGTTACTACTTGAGGCGGAAAAGCTACATATCCGCCGATGATACCATAAAAAGGATTAATATTATAAGGTGGTAATACGCTGATAAGTGGTCTCGATCCACTCTTCTACCCGTGCATTGATCTCGCCCGCCTTCATCCCTGAGGGGTCGAAGGGCTCGCCGATCACCAGGGTGATGACGCCCGGCTTCTTGGTGAAGCCCCGTTTGGGCCAGAACTCACCGGCGTTGTGGCAGACCGGTACCACCGGATAGCCGCTCTTGTCGGCCAGCATTGCGCCGCCGATGGCATATTTTTGTCGTTCACCGGGTGCGGTACGGGTACCCTCGGGGAAGATCACTACCCACAGGCCGCGCTGCAGGCGGTCGATGCCCTGCGTAATCACCTGCTTTAACGCCTTCTTGCCGGCGCTGCGATCGATGGCAACGGGACGGGTCAGGGCCAGTCCCCAGCCAAAGAAGGGGATCAGCAGCAGTTCGCGCTTCAGCACCCAGGTCTGGGGCGGAAAGATGGTCTGCATCGCGATGGTCTCCCAGGCACTCTGATGCTTGGCGAGGATCAGGGCGGTGCCCTCGGGGATGTTCTCTCTGCCCTCGACGCGGAAACCGAGACCGCAGGTAAGCCTCAGCCACCACATTACGAAGCGGGCCCAGAGGGCAAAGTAGCGGCCACGGACCGTCTGCGGAAAGGGGAATACCAGCGGGCTCAGCACGAAGACGATGACGGTCGCCAGGGTGAGCCCGAGGTAGAAGAGTATGGCGCGTAATAGGGACATTATTACTCCTGCAGCAGGGCCGTAACGGCGGCCGCCAGGTCGTCAAATACAGGGATCCCCTCCAGCCCCTCCCCCTTGGCGATGGTACGCTCACCCTTGCCGGTACGGACCAGTATCGGTGAGGCGCCTACCGCCTGAGCCGCCTGCAGGTCGCGAAGTGAGTCACCGACAACCGGCACACCTTCGAGAGAAATATCGAAGCGTTTGGCGATCTCGAGATACATGCCCGGTTTGGGTTTGCGGCAGTCGCAGTTGTCGTCCGGGCCGTGGGGGCAGAAGGCGATCATATCGACAGTGCCGCCGAGGGCGGCCAGCTCACCACGTAGCTTTTCATGCATCGCGTTAAGGGTGTCGAGGTCGTAGTAACCGCGGGCGATGCCGCTCTGGTTGGTGGCGACGGCGACGCGGTAACCGGCCTGGTTGAGGCGTGCGATGGCGGCCACGCTGCCGGGCAGGGTGACGAACTCGTCAACGCTCTTGATGTAGTCGTCGGAGTCCCGATTGATGACACCGTCGCGGTCGAGAATGATCAGTTTCATGGGTATTGGTGATTAATCGCGAAATTCGGAGACACGGATACGGCCGTTCACCATCTTCGACTCGCGCTTCATGATCTTGTCCATCTTGGCCCAGAAGGCCTCGTTGAGGTCGAAATCCTGGGCGATGGCGGTGCCGATGAGGAGGATGAAAAGGTCGGCGACCTCCTCGGCCAGCTGCTCCTTAGATTTTCCTTTCGTGACGCAGGCGCCGATCTCACCGAGCTCCTCGGCCATTAGCGCCATGCGGTAGGTCATCTCCTCGCCGCCCTTGTTCCTGAAGTCGTGCTTGTCGTGAAAGGCCTGCACCGCGGCGAGCATCTCCCTGTAGGAGTCGTTCTCTCTCTGCGACATCTCCCTTCTCCCCCGTTAGCTCTGCAGCTGGCCCAGGTCGGCGACCTCGAGGAACAGCCCACTGAGTTTGGAGAGCAGGGCCAGGCGGTTGGCGCGAACCCTGGGGTCCTCAGCCATCACCATTACCTGGTCGAAGAAGGTATCGACCTCGGTGCGCAGCGCCGCCAGCTCCTTGAGGGCCGCCTCGTAGTCGCGCTCGGCGAACAGCGGCGAGACCACATCGGCCATGGCGTCGACCTTGGCGAAGAGGTCCTGCTCCGCCGCGTCGGTCAGCAGTGAACGGTCGACCGCCTCGGGGATGGCCTCCTCGCTCTTTTTCAGGATGTTGCCGATACGCTTGTTGGCGGCGGCCAGGCTCTCCGCCTCCGGCAGCTGACGGAAGGCGGTCACCGCCTTGAGGCGGGCATCGAAGTCGAGCGGCTGCGTCGGTTGCTGTGCCAATACCGCCTCGAAGGTGTCGGGGGCGACGCCGGCGTCACTGTAGTAGGCCTTAAGACGGCCCATCATGAAGTCGAACACCTGGGTGATGACATGGTCGTTATCGAACAGGCCGATATTGGTCTCGGCGGAGTGCTCCAGCGCTGCCTTGAGATCGATGTCGAGCTGCTTCTCGATAATGATGCGCAGGGCACCGAGTGCGGCACGGCGCAGGGCGAAGGGGTCCTTGTCGCCGCTGGGTACCTGGCCGATACCGAAGATGCCGATCAGGGTGTCCAGCTTCTCGGCGATGGCCAGTGCCTGGCCGGTCTTGCCGGCGGGCAGTTCGTCGCCGGCAAAACGCGGCATATACTGCTCGTCCAGCGCCTCGGCGACCTCGGCATCCTCGCCATCATGAACGGCATAGTAACGGCCCATAATCCCCTGCAGCTCGGTGAACTCAAACACCATGTCGGTCATCAGGTCGCACTTGGCGAGCTGGGCGGCCCGTGCCGCCTTATCGGCATCACCGCCGATCGCCCTGGCGATGAAGCCGGCGATGGCGGCGACGCGTTGGGTCTTGTCGTAGAGCGAGCCCAGCTTCTTCTGGAAGGTGACGCTCTTCAGGCTCTCCAGGCGGGAGTCGAGTTTGACCTTCTTGTCCTGGTTCCAGAAGAAGTCGGCGTCGGTGAGGCGCGGGCGGATCACGCGCTCGTTGCCCTCACGCACGTATTCCGGGTGGCGGCTGTCGATGTTGCTCACGGTGATGAAGTTGGGCATCAATTTGCCCTCGCCATCGACCATATGGAAGTATTTCTGGTGCCCCTTCATCGCGGAGATCAGGCACTCGGGCGGCACCTCGAGGAAGCGCTCCTCGAAGCTGCCGACCACCGCCAATGGCCACTCCACCAGGCCAGTGACCTCATTGAGCAGTTCCTCGTCGATAACCGCCTTGCCGCCACTCTTCTCCGCGGCCTCCATGACCTGTGCACGGATCGCCTCGCGGCGACTGTCGAAGTCGGCGATGACGTGGCCGGTAGTCTCCAGGATCGGCGCATAGGCAGCTGGCTCGCCGAGGTAGATGGGATCCGGGTGGTGGAAGCGGTGGCCATAGGTGTCGCGGCCACTCTTCACGCTGAGGATCTCGGCGTCGATCACATCGTCGCCAAACAGCATGATAACCCAGTGTACCGGACGCACGAATTCCGACTCCAGGTCGCCCCAACGCATGCGCTTGGGGATCGGTAGCCGGTGCAGCGACTCCTGCACGATGGCGGGGATCAGTTCCGCGGTCTGCTGCCCCTGTTGGGTCGAGCGGAAGACCAGCCAGGCACCCTTGTCGGTCTCCATGGTCTCCAGGTCACTGGGGGTGACGCCGCAGGAACGGGCGAAGCCCTCGGTCGCCTTGGTGGGGTTGCCGTCGTCGTCGAAGGCGGCCTTTACCGCCGGTCCGCGTTTCTCCACGGCCTTGTCGGACTGGGTAGAGTCGAGGTTGTGTACCAGAACAGCGAGGCGGCGCGGCGTGGCATAGGGTTTTACCTCGCCGAATTCCAGCTCGGCCTTCTCCAGTCCGGCAATGATGCCGTTGGTGAAGGCGTCGCTCAGTTTCTTCAGTGCGGTCGGCGGCAGCTCTTCGGTGCCGATCTCGATCAGGAGGTCCTGCTTAGCCATCTTAGTTGCCCTCCTTCTTGACCATGGGGAAGCCTAATTTCTCACGTGCCTCGTAGTAGGCCTGAGCCACGGCACGGGCCAGGGCTCGCACGCGCAGGATATAGCGCTGACGCTCGGTGACCGAGATCGCCTTGCGCGCATCGAGCAGGTTGAAGGTGTGGGAGCCCTTCAATACCTGTTCGTAGGCGGGCAGCGGCAGGTCCGCCTCGATCAGCTTGGTGGACTCCTTCTCGCACTGGTCGAACTGGGCGAACAGTGACGCCACATCGGCGTGTTCGAAGTTGTAGGTGCTCTGCTCCACCTCGTTCTGGTGGAAGACATCGCCGTAGCTGACCGGGCCATTGGGGCCGTTGGTCCAGACCAGGTCGTAGACGCTCTCTACCCCCTGCAGGTACATGGCGATGCGCTCCAGGCCATAGGTGATCTCACCGGTGACGGGCCTGCAGTCGAGGCCGCCCACCTGCTGGAAGTAGGTGAACTGGGTCACCTCCCTGCCGTTGAGCCACACCTCCCAGCCGAGGCCCCAGGCGCCCAGGGTGGGCGATTCCCAGTTGTCCTCGACGAAGCGAATGTCGTGCTCCAGCGGGTCGATGCCGAGCATCTTCAGCGAACCGAGGTAGAGCTCCTGGATATTGAGCGGCGAGGGCTTGAGGATCACCTGGAACTGGTAGTAGTGCTGCAGGCGGTTGGGGTTCTCACCGTAGCGGCCGTCGGTGGGGCGGCGCGAGGGCTGTACGTAGGCGGTACTCCACGGCTCCGGACCGATGGCGCGCAGGAAGGTGGCCGGGTGGAAGGTGCCGGCACCGACCTCCATATCGAGCGGCTGCAGGATGACGCAGCCCTGTTCTGCCCAGTAGTGCTGCAGGGCGAAGATGAGTCCCTGAAAGGTGGAGACGTCGGGTGAGTTGGTAGCGCTCAAGGTATGACCTTTCTCTTATCCAGTACGAAAGTCGCTCATTATAGCTTGGAGAGCGCGGTGGTTAACAGGCTACATATATATAGCGTGTGGCGGAAAAGCCCCCATTGGTAACGATTTACGCTAAAATTGCCGACTGATTACGCAACACTGATATCTACATGACCCAGCAACGTAAGGCGGTCGCCCTCATCTCCGGCGGCCTCGACTCCCTCCTCGCCGCCAAGGTGATGCTCGAACAGGGTATACACGTGGAAGGCATTAACTTCTTCACTGGCTTTTGCGTGGAGGGGCACACCCACGCCATTCGTAAGAAGGACAAGGCGAAGCCGAAGCGCAATAACGCCCTCTGGTCGGCGGAGCGGCTGGGGATAAAACTGCACATCATCGATATCGTCGAGGAGTACAAGGATGTGCTGCTCAACCCCAAGCACGGCTACGGCGCCAATATGAACCCCTGCCTCGATTGCAAGATCTTCATGGTGCACAAGGCGCTGGAGTGGGCGGAGAAGAACGGTTTCGATTTCATCATTACCGGTGAGGTGGTGGGCCAGCGACCCATGTCGCAACGCAAGGACACCATGCCGGTGGTGGCGCGCGAGTCGGGCGCGCAGGATCGTCTGCTACGCCCGCTCTGCGCCAAGAATCTTCCCCCTACCCTGCCCGAGCGCGAAGGGTGGGTGGATCGCGACAAGCTCTACGACTTCTCCGGTCGCAATCGCAAGCCGCAGATGGAGCTGGCGAGACAGTTCGGTTTCGAGGACTACGCCTCCCCCGCCGGCGGCTGCTGCTTCCTTACCGATGAGGCCTACTCACGCAAGCTGGTGGATCTGTGGCAGGGGCGTGGCAACCGCGAGTATGAGATGGACGACATCATGTTGCTCAAGGTGGGGCGTCACATCCGTCCTGCCTCCCACTTTAAATTGATCGTCAGTCGCGAAGAGGGGGAGAACAACTTCCTCAACGGTTACAAAAAACAGTACACCCACCTCTTTACCACCTCTCACCCGGGACCGCTGGTGCTGGTGGACGGCGAGCCGACCGAGGCCGACCTGGAGCTGGCCGCCCGTATCGCTGCCCGCTACAGCAAGGGCAAGACGGCGGAGTCGGTAGCGGTGGAGATCCACAAACCCGGAGAGGAGGGCTATACCGTGGAGGTGACACCGCTGCCGCCGGGTGAGCTGAAAGAGGAGTGGATGGTCTGATGAAATACGATTTAGACGCACGCCGCCTGCTCTGCCCGATGCCGGTGATCCGCACCCAAAACAAGGTGGAGGAGCTGCAGCCCGGGGATACCCTGGAGGTGGTCTGTACCGACCCGGGTGTGCTCAACGACATACCCGCCTGGTGCCGCATTAACGGCCACAAGGTGCTGGAGACCTCCGAGAAGGATGATGAGATCACCGTGCTGATCGAAGTGGGCGACGCATAGGAATTTAAACCATGGGCGGACACCACCATCACCACCATGAAGTGCCGGATAGTTCCGACAGGCGTTATGCACAGATCCGCTGGGTTACCCTTGTCGGATCGGTGCTTGACCTCACCCTGGGTGTACTGAAGATATTCATCGGCTACCTCGCGAATTCTCAGGCATTGATTGCCGATGGCGTCCATTCACTTTCGGACCTCGCTACCGACTTTATGGTGCTCTTCGCCGCCAAGCACGGCAGCAAGGATGCGGATGAGGCTCACCCCTACGGCCATGGACGCTTCGAGACGCTGGCGACGGTGGCGTTGGGGATCGCACTGATAGTTGTTGCCGGTGGTATCGCCTGGGATGCGATCGAACGACTGTTTCATCCAGCTGAATTGCTGCAGCCAGGTTTCTGGGCCCTGGCGATCGCCGGGGCATCGGTCCTTTCCAAGGAGTGGATCTACCACTACACCATGCGCGTGGCGAAAAAGCTCAAGTCCAACATGCTCAAGGCTAATGCCTGGCACAGCCGTTCCGATGCCATCTCCTCCGTGGTGGTGGTGATTGGTGTTGGCGGTACCATGGCGGGACTGAATTATCTCGATGCGGTAGCGGCGGTGATCGTCGGTGCGATGGTGGCGAAGATCGGCTGGGAGCTTGCTTGGCAGAGCGTACATGAGCTGGTCGATACCGCCCTCGATCCGGAGCGGGTAGAGGTGATTCGCCAGGAGGTGTTGAGTGTCGGCGGGGTGCGTGAGCTGCACATGTTGCGTACCCGCCAGATGGGGGGCGAGGCGCTGGTCGATGTACACGTAATCGTTGACTGTAAATTGAGTGTCTCCGAGGGCCACTACATCGGCGAGAAGGTGCGCCGCCGTCTCATCGAGGAGGTGGAAGAGGTGGCAGACGTGATGGTACACGTGGATCCGGAGGATGATGAAAGGATGGCCCCCAGCCTCCACCTGCCCAACCGCGCCTGGGTCGAGGAGCAGTTGCAGCAGAGGTGGCGGGGGCTGGAGATTGCGAGTAGTATCAGGCGCCTTACCTTCCACTATCTGGACGGTATGCTGGAGGTGGAGATTTGCCTGCCCGCCGCAGGGTATGTTGATGCGCTGGAGCAGAGCGAAGAGCTGGCGAGGCTGGTG
>JBNKUL010000043.1:0-37885 GCA_050298555.1 Thiohalomonadaceae bacterium | reverse complement strand
GCACCATTTCATTCATGGTACTGCTTGGGGTGGCGGGACTGCTCTTTGCCTCCAGTTTTCTTCGCCTTAAGGAGAATATGCCAGGGGGGTACCGTTATCTGCGCGCGTATATCATCGCTGGCCCACTGTTCATGGCTGGTTGCGTTATTGCGCAGCATCAGTATGCCGCAGATCTTTTTTCGTTTTCCTATCTCACAGTTACAACATTGATCATGGTTCTGCTTGGCCTGTTAAACCGAAACAGGGTCGATGGCGCTGAGTTTTTCTTGTTGGCCGTGACGGCAAGCATGGTGGGGCTGTTGATTACCGCACTTTCGGTGTGGGGGGCTATTCCCTATAGTGATAGTGCTTATCACGCTGCGGAATTGGGGGTGGTACTTGAAGCGGTTCTGCTGGCAGTGATCCTGGCAAAGCAGCTGCGGATGAATGAGAGCGAGCGAGTTAGTGCAACGCACCTGGCTTCATTCGATCCCCTGACTGAGCTGCGAAACCGCCGTTCGTTCCTTGAGTTGGGGGAAAAGGCGTTGAGCACCGCGGTGCGTAATAGTCGCCCACTCACTATTGCGCTGCTCGACATCGATCACTTCAAGCAGATTAACGATACCTATGGACATCGTACTGGTGACGAGGCGCTTAAACATGTATCGCGCTTAATCTCTAACCGCGCCAGGGAGGGGGACATTGTTGCCCGCTGGGGGGGCGAAGAGGTGGTGCTTCTTCTGCCTGAAACCGATAGCCGTCAGGCACTCTTGCTTACGGAGCGTCTTCGAGCAGAGATAGAGGCCTCCCCCCTTAACACGAAAAAGGGGAGCATCGCGTTAACCGTCAGTTTGGGTCTGTGTGAGAGAGGCTCTAACGAGGGCCTTGAAAAGCTGATAGATGCCGCCGATAAGCAGCTGTATCTCGCCAAGCAACGCGGCCGAAACCGTGTGGAGCCACAGTTATTAGATTCCGGCGGTAGTGTGCCTGAGTGGGCGTGGCCCTAAAGCGCTCAGTTACAACTCAAAGCTCTCGCCCTCGCGGGCAAAATCGACCTCCAGTCCCTCGGGAATATCGTCCCGTTCGCCCAGTCCGGCCAGCATCGCGTCCACCTGGGCGTCGGTGCGGATCGGGTCGTGGTGGGTAAGGATCAGTTTTTTCGCCCCGGCGCGCCGCGCCATGTCGATGGAGGTGGTGGCGGTGCCGTGGCCCCACCCTACCTTGGTGGGGTACTCCTCTTCGGTATACATGCAGTCGGTGATCAGCAGGTCGGCCTCACCGATAAAGTCGGCGATGAGCTGCTCCTTCATCTCGATCATCTCCTGGAACTCGGCGTAGTCCTCGTCCTCGGAGTCGTAGATATTGAGCTGCGGCTCGTGGTCGCCGGTGAAGAAGAAGCGCTTGCCGTCGGCCTCTACCCTGTAGCCGTAGTTGAGCACCGGGTGGTTCATCAGTATCGGTGTGACCTTCGCCGTGCCCACCTCAATGGTCTGGCGCTCGCGCAGGTCGGTGTAGCTGATAGTCGCCTTCAGTTCGTTCTCCCGCACCGGGAAGTAGCAGTACTCCATCTGCCCGGAGAGGATCGATTTGAGGTCCTTGCCGTAGACCGGGTCGAAGGCGCCGTAGATGTCGATGGCGTTACCGGGGATGAACAGCGGTACGAAGAAGGGCAGCCCCTGGATGTGGTCCCAGTGGGTGTGGGTGATGAAGATGGCGGCCTTTACCGGCAGCTTTGCCAGCAGCTCGTTGCCCAGCTGGCGGATGCCGCTGCCGCCATCGATGATGATGAGGTCGCCCGCATCGGTGCGGATCTCGATGCAGGTGGTGTTGCCGCCGTATTTGACCGTATCGGGCCCCGGTACCGGGATGGAGCCGCGCACGCCGCGTAGTGTGACCTTCATGATGGCCCCTTGTTAGCTGTGCTGGATGAAGATGTTGCAGCGCTCGATCTCCTCATCGAGACCGTCGAGCGACTCCGCCACCTCCGCCACCGGCATTCCCAGCCACTCCTGCACTGCTGCCGGCACCACCTCCTGCTGTGCCAGGGGAGAACCATCCCCCTCCATCCCCTTGCTCACCTGGTTGGCGACGAAGATCGACTTTTCCAGCGTACTGGGCTCCTCAAGCGAGCCGATACGGTGGTGGTTGCGGATACAGGAGGCGAGCAGGGCGGGCAGCTTCCAGCTCTCGGCCAGCATCGCGCCGATCTCGGCGTGGTCGAGGCCGAACACCTCGCGCTCCGCCTCATCGATGGGGATGGCGCGCTCGGCGGCCAGCGCCAGCGCCTGCTGGAACTCCTGCGGCATGTACTGCCCCAGTACCATCTGACCGATGTCGTGCAGCAGACTGGCGACGAAGTAGTCGCCCAGTTCCGCCTCGGCTACCCCCTTGCTGCGCGCCAGCAGCCGGGAGACGGCGGCGGTCTTCAGCGAGTGGTCGAGGAAGCGGTCGAGGTCGTAGCCGCCGGAGCTTGTGTGGGGCAGCACGCCGATGGCGGCGATGGAAATGGCCACGTTCTTGATGGTGTTGATGCCCACATAGACCACTGCGTGCTTGACGCTGGTCACCTCCTTCGACAGGCCGAAATAGGCGGAGTTGACCAGCTTTAGCACCTTGGCGGTGAGTACCGGGTCGAGCTCGATCACCTTGACCAGATCCTTGGCATCGAAGTTGAGGTCGCTGGTGATCTCGAGAATGGTGTTCACGCTGGCGGGAAAGGCCGGCATCTTCTCGACGATCGTCTCCAGGCGCTCGCGCATATCGCTCATACTGGCATCCGTCTCCATTATTTGAATTTAACGGCGATGATACGCCATTCTGCTACAAAACCGAACGATTGCGACCCACAGTCCGCCGTCATATAGTCAGGCCATGCGTTTTATCATCTTCAGCCTGGTCTTTCTCAGTGTAATGGGGGCGGCCAACTACTACATCTACCGCCGCTTCTTCCGCCGACTCGACTCGCGGTTAAGCCGCTACGCCTGGCTGGTGCCCTCGCTGCTGATGCTGGGCGAGCTGTTCTTCGTCTGGGACATCGCCACCGGCCTGGTTCCCGACTCGCCACTGCTCTACCTCACCACCAGCGCCTTCGTCGGCATCACCTTTATGCTGTTCGTGGTCGCCACCGTTTACGACCTCAGCGTTACCGTCTCACGGCGCGTCCCCTTCGACAGCGAGAAGCGCCGCACCATCAAGATCCTGTTCGACGTTACCATGCTGGTGGCCGCCTTCGCCTACATCGGGCGCGCCTTTGCCGAGGGGGTAAGTGAGCCGCGCCTCAATCGGGTGGGGGTCTCCATCCCCGGTTTTCCCCAGGGTTCTTCAGGGCAGGGCTTCACCATCCTGCAGCTCACCGACATGCACGTGGGGCGCACCATCAGGCGCGACTTCGTGCAGCGGCTGGTAGAACGGGCCAATGCCCTGGCGCCCGACATGGTGGTGATCACCGGCGACCTTATCGACCTGCCGGTGTCGCAGATCGCCGATGAGCTGGCGCCGCTGGCACAGCTGCGGGCGCCCACCTACTTCATTACCGGCAACCACGAATACTTCCACGGCGTGGAGGCGCTGGTGGAACATCTGCAGGGGCTGGGCATAGAGCCGCTGCTTAACGAGAGCCGCGTGATCGAGGCGGGGGAGGGTCGCTTTAACCTGGTCGGCATTAACGACCTTATCGGCCGGCGCATCGGCCAGCTGCCGCCCGACCTCAACGCCGCCTACGCCGGTATCGATAGCGCCCTGCCCAGCGTGGTGCTGGCCCACCAGCCGAAGACCATTCTCGGGCTGGAGGGCAGGCCCTGCGACCTGATGCTGAGCGGCCACACCCACGGCGGCCAGATCTTCCCCTTCGGCCTGCTGGTGATGGTGGACCAGCCCTACCTCGCCGGGCTCTACCGCCACGACGAGCGCAGGCAGATCTTCGTCAGCCGCGGCACCGGCTACTGGGGACCGCCGCTACGCATGCTGGCGCCGAGTGAGATCTCGCTGCTGACTATCAATCGGGCATAGCAGGCCCAACCAGCTCTACTACGCTTTAGCTAGGCCCTTTAGTCGAAGGAATTAAGTCATGCGTCTCCCCGCCCTTATCGCCCTTATCCTGCTCAGTTTCAACGTCATCGCCGAGCAGCGACAGGTCATCATCAACCAGACACCGCTGACCTTAGAGCAGCTGCAGGCGCTGGAGGGGTTTTACGGGGTACAGATTCAGGATGGCCGCTACTGGTATGACGCCCTGTGCGGCGCCTGGGGTGTAGAGGGCGGCCCCACCGCGGGCTTCATCGCCGCGGGGCTCAACCTGCCGGGGCCGCTACGGGCCGATAGTTCGGGTGGCGGAACCGGTATCTTCATCAACGGCCGCGAGATTCACCCGTTGGATCAGCGCGGCCTGCAGGCGCTGTTCGGCATCACCTACCAGGGGCACTACTGGCTTGATGCCATGGGTAATCTGGGGACCGAGGGCGGACCGCCCATCGTCAACATCGTCGCCGCGATACAACAGGCGCAGATGATGCAACCGGGCGGTTCGGTCAGCCACGGTTACGGCGGCGCTGGCGGGGCGCGCGGCACCGTGGGCGGCGGCATGTACTCTGGCACCACCGCAACGGGGAAGTCGGTGTTCTGGTATCCGGGCATGTAAAACGGCAAAATCCAGTGCAAACAACAACGGAACTCTCAAGCAGGTAATAATATGGGGCAACGGCTCGCAGTGGCCACGGCGGCCCACAAGCTGGGGATCAATCGGCATGAACTGCAAAATCTCATCCGCTGTGGAGAGCTGCAGACATTCGAGGGGCGCATCGATATCGATGAGCTGCGCCAGCACTTCCCGCTACTCTCGCTGGACGACTCGCCGATGCTGGAGCGGGTCCGCACCATCAAGGCCACCGCCTTTGGCCGCCGCGTGCGCGAGCGCGTCGTCGCCCCGGAACCGGGCGACCTGGAGACCAAGCTCAAGCGCAAGACCCTGGAGCACGACCTGGCCAAGGCCGAGGCTCAACGCTACCGCGAGATCCTCGAAGAGATGGCCCGCATCCTGCAGCAGAACCAGGCGGATAGCGGCAGCCCCGAATGCGAAGTGGCCAGGCACCTCAGCCATTGGTTGGCGGAAAGGTTACGTAACTGATACCTCTGAGAAAAGTTCATTGATCTCTGGCCCGTGGCAGTCGCTGCTGGTCTCAAACGACTCAATGTGAGTTCAAATCAAAACAAGAAGGATTGTGAGTAATGAAAAAAATAGTTACGGCACTACTGTTGTCATTGTCGCTCGCCTTGGCATCGTTCAGTGCGTTTGCCGAGAGCAGCCTGGCCCCCCGCTTTAGCGACGATGAACTGATCAACATTGTGAAGGATGCCGGCTATGGGGCGGTCTCCAGGATTGATGGCGGGGTGATCAAGATAACGATCGACGGACGCTCCTATGTGTTGTTCAACCATGACGATGGCGACCTGCAGATGTATTACGGTGTGAGCGGCATCAAGATATCGCCAGAGGCGGTCAACGAGTGGAACCGCACCAAGCGCCTCTCCCGTGCCTATATCGATGACGAAAACGACCCGGTACTGGAGGCCGACCTGTTGGCCAACGGCGGTCTTACTCCCAGGCATGTCACCGAGTTCGTGCGTATCTTCAAGGACTCGGTCGAGGTCTTCCGCGCTTTTCTCATCGCAAACGACGAAAGCTAAACTACCCGGGGTGCTGATGCGCCCCGCTTGCGGTACCTCCTATTCCACAGGGTGGTCACATAATGAAACGGGAGATGACGATGGGCTACAAAGCGATACACTGGGTAGAGAACGCCGGGCTGCTGATCATCGCCATCGCTACGGTGGTGGCGATGGGGCAGGAGATCGGCGTGATGATCGCCGCCCATGGGGTCACCCTGGCCGACCTGCTGCTGCTCTTTATCTACCTGGAGGTGCTGGCGATGGTCGGCATCTACCTGGAGTCGGGTAAGTTGCCGGTGAGGATGCCTCTCTATATCGCCATCGTCGCCCTGGCCCGCTATCTCATCCTCGACATGAAGAACATGGACACCCTGCGCATGCTGGGGGTCTCAGGCGCGGCACTGGTGCTGGCGCTGACGGTGTTGGCGATCCGCTACGGTCACACGCGTTACCCTTACGAGAAGCCGGATGAGTGAGGGGCGGCGCCTGTGTCCCGAGCAGCACTAGCGCTGCTATCATGTGCCTACTCGTAGCCGCCCGCCATTAGGAGCCTGTCACGTTAATGTATCTGCTCACCTCACGCTGGAAACTGGTCGCCATCATCGGCGTTATCCTGGTGACGGGCTTTTTGACCGTCAACCTGGCCAATTACTATGTCTCGGCAAAGTCGGTGCGTTCCGCACTGCTGGACAATGAGCTGCCGCTTACCAGCAACAATATCTACTCTGAGATCCAGGCCAGCCTGTTGCGGCCGATCTACATCTCATCGTTGATGGCCAACGACACCTTTCTCAAGGACTGGATGCTTGAAGGGGAGAAGGACCTTAGTAAGGTTACCCGCTACCTGGATGAAATCCGTAACAAATATGAGGTGGATTCCACCTTCCTGGTGTCGGCCAACAGCAACCACTACTACCACTATCAGGGGATATTGAAGACCGTCTCTCCCAGTGTGCCGAAGGACAGCTGGTTCTTTAGCATGGCTATGCATGAGGGCAACTATCGGGTCGATGTCGACACCAATGAGGCGGACCGCAACACCCTGACCATCTTCGTCAACCACAAGCTGTACGACTATGATGGCAAGTTCATCGGTGTGACCGGGCTGGGGCTGGCCGTGGGGAGCGTGGCCGAGATGATCGACCGCTATATGTCGGAGTACAGCCGCCATATCTATTTTGTCGACCGCCAGGGGCAGATTAAGAGCCATCACGACCGCTCGATGATCGATAAGATGAATATCCTCAAGATGCCGGGTATCGAAACGGTGGCCGCAGAGGTGCTGGCCGGTGACAGCGATATCGTGATGTACCATCAGGGGGGCGATACCATCCTGCTCTCCTACCGCTATATCCCGGAGCTGGACTGGTTTCTGCTGGTCGAGCAGCACGAAGACGATGCCCTGAGGCCGCTGCGCCGCGCCCTGTTCGTCAATACCGCCATCAGTGCCGCGGTGACCCTATTGGTGCTGTTGATTAGCGGCTACACGATACACCGCTTTCAGGCACGCCTGGAGACGATGGCACAGACCGATAAGCTGACCGGCCTCTACAACCGCCAGTACTTCGACGCCATCTTCGATCACGCCGTGGCCAGCCAGAAGCGTAGCCTCTCGCCCCTGAGCCTGGCACTGCTCGACGTGGACAACCTCAAGGAGGTCAATGACAGCGCGGGCCACCTTGCCGGTGACGACTATCTGAAAACGGTGGCAACCATTGTGCGGGAGCATATCCGTAAGACCGATGTCCTGGCGCGTTGGGGCGGCGATGAATTTGCGATCCTGTTTATGGCCTGTGATGGCGAGACGGCGACGCAGTTGATGGAGACCGTGCGTGAGCGCGTGGAGGCGTCACTGAACGGTAATGGGGCCGGGGGGAGTGCCTCGATTAGCGTCGGTGTGGCGCAATATGAACAGGGCGGCAATGCCCAGGCGTTGCTGGCGCTGGCTGACGAGCGGCTCTATCGTGCCAAGGGAGAGGGACGTAACCGCGTCGTTGGCAACAGTAGCGTAGCCGGGCGGGAGGGGTAGCGCAGCATCGCAATGAACTCCTCAGCGGAAAAACTGCTCGACGCTCATCGCGAACTGGTGCACTCCGAGATGATGAAGGTCACCTCTCACGTGCAGCGCGAGGCGGGGGAGTGGTTCATCAACACCCTGATGGTTGAAGGCTGCGACGCCCCCTTCCGCTACCGCCGTAAACAGTGCTACAGGAGCCTGCAGGGGCAGCGCGTAAACCTCACCTACTATCGTAGTAGCGAAACGGTCGCCGGTATGGCGATGGAGGTGATGAAGGTGGTGCGGATAAAGGTGGCCTAACCCTTCACGCAACGATTCCCCCCTGGCACTTGCGCTGAACTGGGGACGTGGAATAATGCCTGCGTATAACAAATCAAATCGAGGTGTCCCACATGAGTGATGATCTTAAGCCCGAGGCTGGAGCAGAGAGTGGTAAGGACGAGGAGCTGATGTCCGATTTTAAGGACCTCTTCCCCGATGAGGAGGAGACCGCGGAAGAGAGCTTTGCCACCGATCCAACCGACGACGGGCTGGACGAACTGGACGCCTTTCTCGAAGACTTCGAACAGAACCTGGACAAGGGCGATGTGAGCGAGCCCAGCATGGAGGGCCTGGATGCGGCCGCCGTGACTGAGGAGGCCCCCGCCGCTGAGGCGCCCGCGCCGGAAGAGGAGTTCCTGGACCTGGATGCCGCCCTGGAAGAGGCGGCGGGCGGGGAAGAGCCGGCCCTGGAAGAGGAGCTGCTGGACCTGGACGCGATGATGGATGAGGTCCCAGCTGAGGAGGCAGCGACTGAGGTTGCCGGTGAGGAGGAGCTGCTGGACCTTGATGAGGCCGGTGATGAGGAGCTGCTCGAGTTTGATGAGGTGATGGGCGAAGAGAGCGCGGCGGCCGATCAGGCGGTCGAGCTGGAAGATGACCTGCTCGACCTCGACGTGGCCGGGGGCGAGGAGTCGGTTGCTGTAGCGGAGCCGGAGGCCGAAGAGGAGGACTCCTCCGCCGAGGTTGCGGCTGCCGCCGCGGCAGCCGCTGCTGCAGCGGCCACCGAGTCAAAGGCCCAGCCGCAGGCGGTGGCGCCTGCCGCCGCCCCCTCCCGTGCCGGACGCGTGGTCGGTGCCCTGGTGATGGGCGTGAGCCTGCTGATCTCGGCCGGCGCCATCTGGATGGCTCTGGGGCTGAGCAGCCAGGTCGATACCCTCAACCAGGCGGTAGGCGAGCTACAGCAGCGCGTGGTGGCGCAGTCGCGCCGCGGCAGCGTGCCGCAACAGGCGCAGCTGGGCGACCAGCTCAACCGCCTGGGTGAGCGGGTGAACGAGCTGGCGGTGATCGTCGAAGGCCCGGTCGGCCACATGCGCGAGAGCCACGAGCAGGCGCTTAAGGAGCTGGGCGAGCGCATCGCGCAGCTGGAGGGCGGCAAGCCCGCCTCCGCCCCGGCTAGCAAGGCCAAGGCGAAGCCCGAGCCCGCCCCGGCTGTGAGCAAGGCCAGGCCGCTGGTAAGCAAGAAGTCGACAACCGCTAGCGCGGTGAAAGGCGACTGGGTGATCAACCTGCTTTCGGTCAGCAGTGCCAAGACCGCCGATCAGGAGCTGGAGCGCCTGCGCAAGCTCGGCCTTTCGGTAGACAAGAAGCTGGTGGATAAGGACGGTAAGAGCTGGTACCGACTGCGCGTCACCGGCTTCGACAGCTATGCCGACGCCCATGCCTACATCAAGAGCGTGGAGCGCCAGACCGGCTACAAATCGACCTGGGTGGGCAAGAAGTAGGGCATCCGCCCCTACAGACAAAAAAAGCCCCCTGCCGCTGAGCGGCAGGGGGCTTTTTCATTGTGGCGCTTAATCGGTCCAGTTCTGGGTGCAGTCGAGAATGCCCCAGACCCGGCCCATGCCGTGCAGGCCGTCCTCCAGCATGATCTTCAGCGGGATCCCCTTGAGCTGCTTATTGCGGTGGGTAAGCCAGAACAGCGGCATGTTGCGGTTGAGCGGATAGATGATGTGCAGCGAGTGCTGGATGCCGAGGATGTGTTCGGCATGGCTGAGGATGGTCTCATCCTGCGGCAGCGGGGTGCCGCGCTTGAAGCGGCTCAACTCACGCGGCTTGGAACCCTCCGGCAGCCCCAGCAGCTTGATCGACTCCTCGGGAGTACATTTCCAGTCATTGAGAATGTCGGTTACAAAAAGTGCCAGTTCGGCACGCTCATCATCGGTTAAAATCTTCGACAAGGGTCTTCCCCAGGTTGTAGGCGGTTGTGCGGCTTGCAGCGCGAGGGGATGCATTATCCCGTCACACAGTGATGGGGTCAAAACGGCAACATTTAAACGGTACAAATATTATGGGTAATGACGAGGGCGTAACGGCCATCGACAGCGTGGAGGCGATGCAGGCCTTCATCGAGGCCAACGAGGCGGCGGCGGTCTACTTTGCGGGGGCCGATTGCGGCGTCTGCCATGTGCTGGAGCCGCAGGTGCGCGCCCTGCTGGCGGAGTCATTTCCTCGCATTGCCTTCGGCCGTGTGGCCACCGAGCAGGCGGGGGAGGTGGCGGCGCAGCAGTCGGTGTTCGCGGTGCCGACGCTGCTCATTTTCTTCGACGGGCGCGAGAGCTTCCGCTATGCGCGCAACTTCAGCATCGGCGAGATCCAGCGCGACATCGCCCGGCCGTATGGGATGTTCTTCGACTGATCGCTACAGGGTGGCGAACTCTTTACGCGCATCCAGCACCTTCACCAGGTAGCGGCGGGTCTCGTCGCGCGGGTGCTCCTCGTGCAGGATACGGTAGACCTCGGCGGGGGGGAGGCTATTGATCTTCTCCGCCGCCTTGTTGCGCTCTTTGGAGAAGAGCTTGAAGACATTGCCGGCACCGCCGTTGTAGGCGGAGATGGTGCAGTACTCGCGGCTTAGCGGGTCGCTAATGGCGGCGAGGTAGTTGCGGTCCAGTATGCTCAGGTAGGCGGTCCCCAGCTCGATATTGTTATCGCTGTTGAACAGGTACTCCTTGCTGGGGGTGTGGTCGTAGCCCTTCACGTGTTTATAGGCGTCGCGTCCGCCGGTGGAAGGGACCAGTTGCATCAGCCCGTAGGCCGGGGCGCTGCTGACGGCAAAGGGGTTGAAGGCGCTCTCTGTCTTCATGATGGCGTAGATCAGGCTGCGGCTGACCCCGAACTCTTTGGCGTTCTTCTCCACCGCCAGCTGGTAGTGCATCGCCTGCTGGTTCTCATAACCCGGCACCATCTTTAATTTAACGTAAAGCACCGGTTGCTCACCCTTCCAGTTCTCCACGCTGCGACGCTGGGTCTTGTCTGCCAGCAGGTGGTCGGCGTAGCGTTCGGCACGCCACGGCGAACCTATCGCCTTACCATCGTGGTCTACCACCAGGCCATGGAGGTAGGGGGTACCGCTTAGCTTGATGCTCTTGTCTGAGTAGAGGTCGACCGAGCGCGGGTCGTCCGGGGTGAGCAGGGTGGTGACGATGGCGCTCTTCAGGCTCTGTTGCGGGTTATCCTCATCCAGCGTCTCCACCACTACGGTGCCCTTGTCGAACTCGACGATGGCGCGGCTTTTGTAGTTTTGCGTGTATTTGACGTAACGTTTGTTGCTGGGGGTGACCACCTCGCGTTTGCCCCAGCTTTTTCCCACCTCTCCGCGCAGCGCCGCGACCAGCTTCTGGTACTGGCGGCGGGCCTGTTGAATGTCGTTAATAAGTCGAACCGGATTGCGCTTGTAGCTCTCGACGCGGTTGCGCGCCATGGCGTCGATGGCGGCCGAGGGGTCGCGGCTGACTGCCACCTGGGCAATCTCGGTGAACGAGCAGCTGCCGAGCAGCGGCAGCAGGGCGATGATGAACAGGCTGGTGCGTTTCATGGGATTAGCATATCGCACTCCGCCGGGGTGGAGAATGGGCGGAGAAGATCTTTTGCTTGACCGTTTGCATTAACGCGACCATGATTGGCCCATGACTTATTCACTCAACGCACAAATCGTGATGAACCCGGTACGTATCGCCATGTGGCGATATGCGGCTACGTCGCGGCGCGTGAGTGGGGTGGGGCACCGATAAAGCCTCACCGGTAAGAGACTCATTAAAGGCCGCGTTTAACGACGCGGCCTTTTTTATTTTGCGGCCATTAAATTTTTCAGGAGGAAAATATGTCTGTCCCCGCCGCCTATTTAGGGATCATCATGATCTGGGCCACCACGCCGCTGGCGATTAAGTGGAGCAATGACAGTAGCGACTTTCTGCTGGCGGTGAGCGCGCGCATGAGCGTGGGGCTGTTCATCTGCCTGCTGTTGCTGGCATTGCTGCGCGTACCGTTGCGCTGGCACCGAGAGGCGGTGATGACCTACATGGCGGCGGGACTGGGTATTTTCGGGGCGATGCTTAGCGTCTACTGGGGGGCACAGTACATCCCTTCCGGGCTGATCTCGGTGCTCTACGGCACCTCGCCCATCGTTATCGGCCTGTTCGCCGCATTGTGGTTGGGGGAGCGCTTTGTCACCCCCTCGAAGATTGGCGGCCTGCTGTTGGCGCTGTTCGGTATGGGGGTGATCTTCCTGCCGCAGAGCGGGGCGGATGCGGTGTCGTGGCGCGGCCTTGCCGGGGTGTTGCTCTCCGTGCTGTTCCACTCAATCAGTGCGGTATGGGTGAAGCGGCTGGGGACGCAGATGCATCCGTTGGCGATCAACAGCGGGGCGTTGTCCCTGGCGGTACCGCTCTATCTCATCTGTTGGTTGCTGTTCGGCGATGCGCTGCCGACAGAGCTGCCACAACGCAGTTTTGGCGCTATTCTCTATTTGGCGCTATTCGGCACGGTGCTCGGTTTCAACCTTTACTTCTATGTGCTGAAGCGGGTGCCTGCCTCGGTGGTGGGGCTGGTCACCCTGATCACGCCGGTGCTGGCGCTATTGATCGGCCAGGGGCTCAACGGCGAGCAGATCGGCAGCCACGTCTGGAGCGGCAGTGCGGTGCTACTGAGCGGACTCGCCCTGTACATGTGGGGCCCCCGGCTGCCACGTCTAGTGGCGGTAGTCAGGGCGAGGCATTAATCTGTTCGAAACGGCGCGGTAGCACTGCGCGATAAAGAGAGGGTCGTACGAGGGGTAGGGTGGAGAGTATTCTGGCACTAAAGCAGGAGGTCGTGGCGGACTTTCGAGCCAAGCGGTTGAAGCTGCCCAATATCCCTTCGGTAATGGGCCGTATCAACGATGCCTTGAGGGACGAGGACAAATCGTTCCACCAGGTCGGGCGTCTGGTTCAGCTCGATCAGGTACTGACTTCACGCCTGATACAAATCTCCAACAGCCCGATGTTTCGCCGCGGCAGCAAGGTCGAGACGCCACAGCGGGCCATCTCACACCTGGGGCTGAATGTGGTACGCAACCTGGTTACCGCCCTGGTACTGAAACACGCCTATGAGGGGAAGAACCCGCGGGTGAGGCGCCTGCTCAACGAGGTTTGGAGCCAGAGTTGCCAGGTCTCGGCCATTAGCCAGGTGCTGGGGAAACTGACGGTGGGTCTGCAGCCGGACAAGGCGATGCTGGCGGGAATCGTCCACAACATTGGCATTCTCCCCCTGATCCCCTATCTGGAGCGCTATCCCGATCTGCTCACCCCCGAGGCGTTACAGAGTCCGTTGATGCTGCAACTGCAGGGGAAACTGGGCGCAGCACTGCTGCGCCGCTGGCAGTTCGACGAAGAGCTCTACGATATTCCATGGCTGGTAAGCGACCTGCAGTACGATAGCGGTGATAGCAAACCCGGTTATGCCGATGTCGTGTTGGTGGCGATTGTTCACAGCCGCCTGGGTCGCGCTGGAGGAAAGGGGGCGATGGCGACGTTGCCTAACATGCCCGCCTTCAGCAAGCTGCCTATCAGCAAGCTGGGGCCCGATGGCAGCCTGGAAATCCTGGAGCAGTCGAAACAGGAGATTGAGGGGTTGATGCGGTTATTACGGGGCTAGCGGGCAAACAAAAAAGGGGCCGTCAGGCCCCTTTTTTATTGCTGCGGGAGGTGATTAATCCAGCGGCTTGGTGATGGTGAAGGCGCCGCGGATCTGCCCCGGCTTGTAGCCGCGAGCCATATCGTTGGGGTAGAGCTCGTCGAGTTTGGCGGTGATCTTGGGATCGATATTCTCGCCGTGGCACTTGAGGCAGGGCATCTTGCTCAGCGGCGGCATGCCGATAGCCTTCATGAAGCGGAAGTTGCGCTTGCCGTTCTCCTCCACAATCTCGAAGTGGGCCATCTGCCCCGGCTTCTCGCCGGCGGCTAGGCGCTGTTCGAACTGGCGCAGCACCTTCTCTTCCCAGGCGTCGGGGGCATTGTTGCTGTTGCGGGTCTTGAGGCTGGTGCGGCCAACGCTCATACCGTGCTTCTCAGAGAGGGTCTTGGCGATGGCGGGGGCCGATTTGTTGCAGACGGAGATGGTGTTGACTGGGCCACCGGCCTTCATCGAACGGCCCAGCTCCCCCTTGAGCTGACCGAAAAACTCCTTGACTACCGCCTTGCTCTCGGCGGCGTACTTCTTCGCCTCATCATCGGCAAAGCTGTTTGCCATCGGCAGGGTGCACAGCAGTGCGATGCTCATTATTTTTTTCTTCATTTCGAACTCCTCTGTGGTTAGCGGCCTGCGGCCCTTCGCATATATAAATCAGGGGAATGGAGAACTCAAGCACATCTTGGGGCAGCGAGGGTGTCTTCCCGGCTAAAATCTGGCTATCATGGGGTACGCTTTATAAATTGTATTGAATGACGAGGGTGGATATGAAACTTCACAAAGGAGTGGCCCTGTTGTGCGCCATGAGTGCCACGCCAGTGTTGGCCGACAGCATCGATGTGAACCTGAAGAGTGACGCGCTTCGCGCTACCTACACCATGCAGCTGCAAAGTACCAAGGGGCTGAGCGGTGAGGTGGGGCTGCTCTATACCGAGGAGAGCAACAACGACAGCGACCTCATCCTGCATGGCGGCATGATGGTTTCCGGCGAAAACTGGAGCAAGTCGGGCACCTTCGACATCAGCCTGGGCGGACGTCTGCTCTATGCCACTCCCGGCAACTTAGACATGCTCGCCGTCGCCTTCGGCGGCAGCGCCCGTTTCTCGCCGATCCCCCGCCTCGGTATCGGAGCCCACTTCTACTACGCCCCCGATATCACCGCCTTCATGGACAGCGACAGCTACCGCGAAGTGGGACTGAGGGTCGACTACCAGGTGCTGCCGCAGGCCTTCGTCTACCTGGGTACCCGTGATATCGAGGTCGATTTCGGTGACGCAGGCAATTGGGAGGCCGATTCGGGGATACACATCGGCTACCGCATGATGTTCTGATCGCCTTTCTCGAAGGCATAAAAAAACCGGTATCAAACGATACCGGTTTTTTTTTGTCTGTCTGACGCAGGGGGGGTTAGGCGTTCGCCATCAGTGCCTCTTCCAGTTCGGCGAAGGTGCGGGCGATCTCCGCGGTGTCGATCTCGATGCCCAGCTGCTTGCTGATCTGCTTGGTGGAGAAGATGCCGCGCAGGGTCTGGTTACCCGCCTCATCCTCATCGACGACCAGGGCGTGCTGGCGACCGACCCGCTTCATGGTCTCGACAATATCGCCGACCAGGGCCTTTTCCACATCCTTCATATGCAACACATCGAGTGAGTCGGCGGCGGTCATGATGTCCTGCAGGTAGATGTCTTCGCGCTTGCCGCCGCCGATCTTCTGCAGGTACTTCATCGGCCGGTCGCCCTGGATATCGGTCAGGGTGATGATGCCGAGAATTTTGTTCGACTGCTCGGTGACCAGCAGCAGGCGAACGTTACTGGCGATCATGCGTTGTTCGGCGTTGTCGATATTGGCACAGGGCCCCATGGAGATGGCCGCCACCTTGGTGAAGTCGGTCATCACATCGGTGGCGGGGCTGTTGGCGCTAACGCGCTCCGGGAGGGCCTGACGCGGCCGGTGGTATGTGGTCTCCGGCTTGAGGGTGGAGTATTCAAGCGCGTTGTAGTTATCGGTATTCATAGGTCTCCTCCGTATTGTTTGGATTACCTGGGTACTATGAATAAAGCATGGGCCAATCCATTTCAATTAAACGGCCGCAGAATGTTTTTCGCCTTCTATCAGTGAATTCAATGATAGTAACTCCTTATACAGTAATTCCACTCTTCACTTATGCGGGGAGGCCTGGCGGCCAGGCAACAAAAAAGGGGGCCGAGGCCCCCTTCTTCGTCTGGATTGTCGCGCAGCTTAGCTGGCGAAATCCTTCAGCTTCTTCAGCGGGCGAACCTTGACCTGAACCGAAGCGGGCTTGGCCTTGAACATGGTCTCCTCGCCGGTGAAGGGGTTGATGCCCTTGCGCGCCTTCTTGGCAGGCTTCTTCACGGTGGTGATCTTCAGCAGGCCGGGCAGGGTGAAGCTGCCGCAGGCACGCTTGCGTACGTGACCGTCGATGAGGTCGGTCAGTTCCTCGAAGACACGGGCAACGTCCTTCTTGGAAACCTCGGTGCGCTCGGCGATGGTGGCGTAGAGAGCGGACTTGGTCATCGGCTCGCGGATCGCGGTGATCTTCTTCGCGGCGGCGGCCTTGGGTGCGGCCTTCTTAACGGCGGCCTTCTTGGTTGCTACCTTCTTTTTGGTAACGACCTTCTTCTTGGCGACAACCTTCTTCTTGGCGGTGGCCTTCTTTGCTGCGGCTTTTTTCTTTGCAACCATCGGGGCTTCTCCTGACTGTGGTAACTGGGACGTTGGAATAACTCTATGACGCAGCAAATTTTGGATGGCATTACGGTAAAAAACAAGAAAAAAGTCGAGAAATCCCCCGGATTTATGCATTTTTTATTGCAATACCTTTGGTGGTAGCATGCGCCGCATGCAATATGTAGTTTGTTTTTCCCTTTGAGGAGGCGTTGTGGTTAGAGAGTTGGTACTCGGTGGCGGGCGACAGGGGCTGCACGAGATCACCCATGAGGTGGCGGCCCTGGTGAATGAGTCCGGCCTGGAGGAGGGGCTCTGCACACTGTTTCTGCAGCACACCTCGGCCAGCCTGACGATACAGGAGAACGCCGACCCCTCGGCGCGGCGCGACCTGGAAAACTGGCTCAACCGCCTGGTACCGGAGAACGACCCGTTGTTTACCCACACTCACGAGGGGCCGGATGATATGCCTTCGCACATCAAGACCGCACTCACCGCCACCTCGCTCTCCATCCCGATACTGCACGGCCGACTTGCCCTGGGCACCTGGCAGGGGATCTACCTGTGGGAGCACCGCCACGGCGGCGGGCGTCGCCGCCTTATCGTCCACCTGGGGGAATAGGCGAAGGTGTACGAGGTCATCCTGCAGACCGGCGGCCTGATTCTGTGCGGCGTGCTGTGGCGCCTCTTCACCCCGCAGGGGCTGGAGGCGGATGTGCTGCGCCGCAACCTTACCGGACTGGTCTATGCGCTGCTGTTACCCGCGCTGGTGCTGGTGGTGTTGTGGCGGGCGCCGCTCAGCCTCGACGCGGTACGGGTGGCGCTGATGGCGATGCTGGGGGTGGGTGCCGGGATGGGGGCGGCCTGGTTGTGGTTTATGCGCCGCCGTCCCGAAGCCGCCGCCCTGGGGGCGCTGCTGCTGGCGGCCGCCTTTCCCAATGCCACCTACATGGGTCTACCGGTGCTGGAGGCGACCCTGGGCAGTTGGGCGCGCAGCGTGGCGGTGCAGTACGACCTCTTTGCCTGCACACCACTGCTGCTCAGTGTCGGAGTGATGCTGGCGCACCACTTTGGTCATGCCGAGGAGCGCGCGCACCCGCTCAAGAACCTGTTGCGGGTGCCGCCGCTGTGGGCGGCGCTGCTGGGCGTGCTGCTCAACCTGCTGGCGGTGCCCCTGCCCTCAGCCTTCGGCGGCACGCTCGTCCTGCTGGCTGCCGGGGTGGTGCCGCTGATGCTCTTCTCCCTGGGGCTGGGGCTACGCTGGGGCGCGGGTTGGGGCACACACCTGGGACTGGTATTGCCGGTGGTGGTGATTCAGCTGTTGCTGACACCGCTACTGATCGTGTGGAGTAGCGACCTTATCGGTCTGGCCGGCGAGGTGCGTACCGCCGTGGTGCTGGAGGCGGCGATGCCGAGTATGGTGCTGGGTATCGTGTTGTGTGACCGCTACCGCCTCGACAGCAGCCTCTACGCCATGGCCGTGACCCTGAGTACCGCGCTCAGTGCGGTGACCCTGCCGCTGTGGTTTGCCTGGCTGGGGGGCGGCTGATGGGCAAGGTGATCTGTCGCCTGGATGAACTTGCCGACCGCCAGTGCCGTGAGTTCGAGCTTACCCTGGAGGGAGAGACGCAAGCCGCCTTCCTGTTGCGGCTGGGGGATGGGGTGGTGGCCTACCGCAACGCCTGCCCCCACACCGGCGCCACCCTGAACTGGATGCCCGATAATTTCCTGACATTCGAGAAAGAGTTCGTCCAGTGCGCACTCCACGGGGCGTTGTTTCGCCTGGAGGACGGTTACTGCGTCTACGGACCGTGCAGCGGCCGTTCGCTGACTCCGGTACCAATTACCCTTGAAGCTGGAGTGATTTCTCTAAAAGGTCACTAACCCTTTGTTTTTTTATTAGGTGTGTTAGGATGAGGAAAATAATAACCGGCTATGACACAGCATATGTATAAAGGACTACTCACCACACTCCTGTTACTGCTCTGCCACAGCGCCCTCGCGGCGGAGGTGGTCTACGTGCGTGACGAGCTGCGGTTGGGGGTGCGCCCCGCACCCAGTTCCAAGGAGAGGTCGATCGCCGTGGTGACCACCGGTGACAAGCTGACGGTGTTGGACAAGAAGGATAACTTTATCCGGGTACGTACCGAGAAGGGTACCGAGGGCTGGGTGAGCGACAAGTATGTCAGCAATGAACTACCCGCCCGTGAGCTCCTTGCCGCCTTGCAGCGCAAGCATGAAGCGGTGAAGGGCGAGACCGAGACACTGCGAGCGGAGTTGGCGCAGAGCCAGCAGAGCGAAGAAGAGGGGAGGGCAAAGCTCTCCGCCCTGGAACAGGAGAACGCCTCGCTCAAGCAGCAGTTAGCCACCACGCAAGGTGAGCTGAAAGAGGAGCAGCAGGCCGAGGGCAACAGCTGGATGGTGATGGCGGCCCTTTTCCTCGCCCTCTTTGCCGCCGGTTTCTTCCTCGGCGTGCGCTGGGACAAGCGGCGCGTGGCCGAGCGCATTGGTGGCCTGGAGATTTAGTTCCCCGTCCTCTGCTTTCGATGAGCGGCAATAAAAAAAGCCCCTGTTACAGGGGCTTTTTTTGTCTCTTCAGCTTTGTGCCGCTACTCGCCAAAGCGCTCCGCACCATAGCCACCACTGTTACTGATATGGCCGCGATAGAGCTGCGGCAGCTCGTCCACCACCGAGTTCTGCACCGATGGGCGCGCCAGCAGCCGTTCCGACCAGGCCTGCATCTTCGGCATTCCCTCCAGCAGCCCCATCGGGCACCACGCCTCCAGCAGCGCCATGCGCATGAACAGCGGCGCGTAGGCGGCATCCACCAGGGAGAAGGCCTCGCCGTTAAAGAACGGTCCAGCAACCTGTTCATTCACCAGCGCCAGTTTGCCGCGCAGCTCCTGCTCGGCGTTGTCGCACGCCTCCTGCTCCTTCGCCATCACCATGTTGAACTGGCACATAAAGAGGGTGGAGGCGAACTCGATCCAGGCGCGGTTGTGCGCCTTGCGTAGCGGATCGGCGGGGTGGAGCGAGGGCGGGTTGACCTCATCCAGGTACTCCATGATCACCGCCGACTCGAACACTACATCGTCGCCCACCTTGAGCAGTGGCACCTTGCCCAGCGGTGAGATCGCCTTAAACCAGTCGGGCGGGTCCATCGGATTGATGTAGCTGATGTCGTAGTCGACACCCTTCTCCTTAAGCACGATGACCGAGCGCTGGACGAATGGGCAGATCTTGAAGCTGACGAGTTCCGGTTTCATGGTGTGTTCCTGTTTCTGGTTATTAGGCGACCATCATAAAAAGATGGGCCCAGCGAGGCAAACGGCACGCCTCAGTCAGGGGCTGGGGTAGGGGTGGCGGGTGTGGATCGCCTCTATCCCCGCCAGCAGGTTGTCGCTGAGGCGGATGTCGATAGAGGCGATATTCTCCTCCAGCTGCGCCATGGTGGTGGCGCCGATGATGTTGGCGGCAAGGAAGGGGCGGCTGTTCACATAGGCCAGCGCCAGCTGCGCGGGACTGAGGCCGTGCTCCCTTGCCAGTGCCGCATATTCGCGGGTGGCCGCCGTGGCCTGCTCGTTGGTGTAGCGGTTGTAGTCGGGCCAGCGGTTGATGCGGTCTCGTTCGCTACTGCTGCCCTCTACGTACTTGCCGGAGAGGACGCCGAAGCCCAGCGGCGAGTAGGCGAGCAGCCCCACCTGTTCACGGTGGGCCACCTCGGCCAGCCCTACCTCGAAGCTGCGGTTGAGCAGGCTGTAGGGGTTCTGCACGCTCACTACACGTGGCAGCCCCAGCTGTTCGGCCAGCTGCAGGAATTTCATCGTGCCCCAGGCGGTCTCGTTGGAGAGGCCGATGGCGCGGATCTTCCCCGCCTCGATCTGCTCCTGCAATACCCCAAGGGTCTCCTCGATGGGGGTGAAGTCGTTGGGCTCGCTGTGCTCATAGCCCAGCCTGCCGAAGTAGTTGGTCTGCCGCTCCGGCCAGTGCAGCTGGTAGAGGTCGAGATAGTCGGTGCCCAGACGCTTGAGGCTGTCGTGCAGGGCGCTCTCGATGTGGTGGCGGTTAAACGCGGAGTGGCCACCGCGAATGTGGTCGATCCAGCCGGGGCCGGGACCTGCGATTTTCGAGGCCAACACCACCTCATCCCGCTTACCGCTATGCTTCAGCCAGCTGCCGATGATCGACTCGGTGCGACCGTAGGTCTCCGCCCTGGGGGGGATGGCGTAGAGCTCGGCGGTATCGATGAAGTTCACCCCCTGCGCCACGGCGTAATTGAGTTGGGCGTGCCCCTCGGCCTCACTGTTCTGCTCGCCAAAGGTCATGGTGCCGAGGCAGATACGGCTGACCCGCAGCCCGCTGTTGCCAAGCTCGTTGTATTTCATACTGACTCCCCGCTGAATCTGGTGATGGGGTGCAGTGTAGCGGAAATGGCCGCTCTGCAGGGCGCTGTGGTTGAGGGCAGAAGGCTGATAAAATCCCCTTTTGTCCGCTGGAACGCCCGTTATGCCCCTCAACCTCTCCCGCCATATCCCCAAGGTAGGCTTCGTCAGCCTCGGCTGCCCCAAGGCCACCGTCGACGCCGAGCGCATCCTCACCCGCCTGCGCGCCGAGGGATACCACATCTCTCCCAGCTACGAAGAGGCCGAGCTGGTCATCGTCAACACCTGCGGCTTTATCGACGAGGCGGTGGAGGAGTCGCTGGAGACCATCGGTGAGGCGCTGGCGGAGAACGGCAAGGTAATCGTCACCGGCTGCCTCGGCGCCAAGGAGGGGGTGATCGAGTCGGCCCACCCGCAGGTGCTGGCGGTGACCGGCCCCGACTCGCTGGATGAGACCATGGCGGCGATCCACAAGCACCTGCCGCCCAGCCACGACCCCTTCGAAGACCTGGTGCCCAAGGGTGGCATCAAGCTCACGCCGCCCCACTACGCCTATATCAAGATCGCCGAGGGGTGTAACCAGAGCTGTACCTTCTGCATCATCCCCAGCATGCGCGGCAAGCTCTTCAGCCGCCCCATAGGTGCCATCCTCGAAGAGGCGGAGAAGCTGGTCAACGGCGGCGTGCAGGAGCTGCTCATCGTCGCCCAGGACACCGCCGCCTACGGCGTCGACGTCAAATACCGTACCGACTTCTGGGAGGGGCGCCCCCTCAAGACCGACATCGAGTCCCTGGTGCGCCAGCTCAGCAACCTCGGCGCCTGGGTGCGTCTGCACTACGTCTATCCCTATCCCAAGGTCGACAGGCTGGTGGAGTTGATGGCCGAGGGGCTGGTGCTCCCCTACCTCGACATCCCGCTGCAGCACGCCAGCCCGAAGATATTGAAGGCGATGCGCCGCCCCGGCGACGTCGAGGGGATACTGCAGCGCATCGCCAAATGGCGCGAGCAGATCCCCGAGATCGCCCTGCGCTCCACCTTCATCGTCGGCTTCCCCGGCGAGACCGAAGAGGACTTCGAGATGCTGCTCGAGTTCCTGCGCCAGGCCAAACTCGACCGTGCCGGCGCCTTCACCTACTCACCGGTGGAGGGGGCCGAGGCCAACGAACTGGCCGACCCGGTGCCCGAAGAGGTCAAGCAGGAGCGCCTGGAGCGCTTCATGGAGCTCCAGGCCGCGATCAGTGCCGACAAACTGCAACAGCGCGTCGGCAATAACTACACCGTGATCATCGACGAGATCGAAGGCGACCAGGCCATCGGCCGCAGCTACGCCGAGGCACCGGAGATCGACGGCGTCGTGGTTATCGAGAACGGGCACGGCCTGGAGCCGGGGGACGTGGTCGATGCCACCATCGTCGCGGCAGATGAGCACGACCTCTATGCGCGCATCGAGGACGAGCTGTAGGAGCGGCTTCCAAGCCGCGATTGTCCGTGCGATTACGCTTCGCTAATCGCACCTACATTCTTTGTCTTGATATAGGCGACGATCAACATCCCAACATAAACCAGCAACAATCCCCACTGCCACCAAAACGGTGCCGTGTCGATATTCCCGAGGTCGCTAAACAGGTTGATCGACGCCAGCCCAATCAATGCCATGACACAGGCCGCCAGCAGCGCACGAATCTGTCGCAAACTCTCCATCACCCCCACCGCACAGCTATAGAAAAAGGCCGCCCAGCCGAAACTGAGGAAGGCGATAATCCCATCCTGGTAGCCGTGCGAGGGAACGTTGTAGTAGATGAACAGCCCGGGAACTTTAAAGCCGAGGGTATGGGCGATAGCGATGGCGCAGAAGTAGGCCGCGCCGGCGTAGAGGAGGAGTTGCAGGGGGCGGTGATTGTTCATTTATTACACTCCGTTGTATGTAGTTCACTCCAGCCAATACTTTCCCTGAGAGTGCATCGGTTTTCGAATGATTAACAGCTACCCATTTATCCGGACACAAAAAAGGCCCGCTAAAAAGCGGGCCTTCTTCATTCCTTCACTACAACTTAACTAAGCGAGCCTTAGCCCTTCTTAGAGATCATGTCGTGAATGATGGGGGCCAGGATCAGCTCCATGGCGAAGCCCATCTTGCCGCCGGGCACGACGATGGTGTTGGGGCGGGACATGAAGGAGTCCTGAATCATGTTCAGCAGCATCGGGAAGTCGACGCCGAACTTGTTCGGATCGCGGAAGCGGATGACGATGAAGCTCTCATCCGGGGTGGGGATGTCACGCGCGATGAAGGGGTTGGAGGTGTCGACGGTGGAGACACGCTGGAAGTTGATGTCGGTACGTGAGAACTGCGGGGTGATGTGGTTCACGTAGTCGGGCATGCGGCGCAGGATGGTGTCGACGATAACTTCGGCGTCGTAGCCACGCTCGGCGTTGTCGCGGAAGATCTTCTGGATCCACTCGAGGTTGACGATGGGCACGACGCCCACGCCGAGGTCAACGTGCTGGGCAACGTTGGCGGTGTCGGTCTTCACCAGGCCGTGCAGGCCTTCGTAGAACAGCACGTCGGTCTGCTCGCTGATGTCTTCCCAGGGGGTGAACTGGCCGGGGGCGTAGGTGTTGCCGTCGCTCAGGCGGTCGCTGTGGAATACGGACTCTTCATCGCTGTGGATGTAGTAGCGACGCTGGCAGGTGCCGGTCTCGCCGTAGGACTGGAAGGTCTCGGCCAGCTTGTCGAAGTGGTTGGCCTCGGGACCGAAGTGGCTGAAGTGGTTGTTGCCTTCAGCCTCGGCCTTGGCAACGGCCTCTTTAAAGGCAACGCGATCGAGGCTGTGGTAGCTGTCGCCTTCGACGACCAGCGGGTTGATATTTTCACGAGTGAAAATGTGCTCGAAGGCACGCTTAACGGTGGTGGTGCCGGCGCCGGAAGAGCCGGTAACCGCGATAACAGGATGTTTGATAGACATAGGGCCTACTCCTAAAAGGACGAATATTCTTTTATTTCAGCAGCTTAAAAACTTTGAACCGCGCATTCTATCCGAAACACCGGGGGAAATCCCGCAAAAAATGTGAATTTGTCGGTAGAAGTGCGCTTAGTTGCTGAATTTTAAGGGTTTGAGGGGGCGGGTCGTCGCCCCCGTTGGGGTTATTTCCCGGCCTTCTCGCGGGCGATGGCGCGGTAGCCGATGTCGCGGCGCATGAACATGCCGCTCCAGCTGATCTTGTCGGCCAGCTCATAGGCCCTGGCCTGTGCCTCGCTGACGCTGTTACCCAGGGCGGTGGCACAGAGCACACGGCCACCGGCGGTGACGACCTTGCCTCCCTGCTCGGCAGTACCGGCGTGGAAGATCTTGGCATCGTCCGTATCGGCGCCGTCGAGACCGTTGATCGCGTCCCCCTTGCCGTAGTCGCCGGGGTAGCCGCCCGCAGCCAGCACCACGCCCATTGCCGCGCGCTGGTCCCAGTCGGCGGAGGCGCTATCGAGCTTGCGGTCCAGTGCGGTGTTGCACAGGGCCACCAGGTCGGAGTTGAGGCGCATCATGATGGGCTGGGTCTCCGGGTCGCCGAAGCGGCAGTTGTACTCGATCACCTTGGGGGCGCCCTCGGCGCTGATCATCAGGCCCGCGTAGAGGAAGCCGGTGTAGGGGTTGCCCTCGGCGGCCATCCCCTCGACGGTGGGGACGATCACCTCCCGCATGATGCGCTCGTGGATCTCGGGGGTGACCACCGGTGCCGGGGAGTAGGCGCCCATACCGCCGGTGTTGGGGCCGGAGTCGCCCTCGCCGACCCGCTTGTGGTCCTGCGAGGTAGCCATCGGCAGGATGTTCTTGCCGTCGACCATGACGATGAAGCTGGCCTCTTCGCCCTCCAGGAACTCCTCGATCACCACGCGGTGGCCCGCCTCGCCGAAGGCGTTGCCGGCGAGCATGTCGCGCACCGCGGCCTCCGCCTCGGCCTCGCTCATGGCGACGATGACGCCCTTACCGGCGGCCAGGCCGTCGGCCTTGATGACGATGGGGGCGCCCTTCTCCTTCAGGTAGTCGAGGGCGGGATCGATCTCGGTGAAGTTCTGGTAGTCGGCGGTGGGGATGTTGTGGCGTGCCAGGAAGTCCTTGGTAAAGGCCTTGGAGCCCTCCAGCTGGGCGGCACCCTTGCTGGGGCCGAAGCAGCGCAGACCGGCGGCCTCGAAGGCGTCGACCACGCCGATCACCAGCGGCGCCTCGGGGCCGACGATGGTGAGGGCGATGTCGTTTTCCTGGGCAAACTTAACCAGCGCCTCGATATCCTCGACGCCGATGTTGACGTTCTCCAGCTTCGCCTCGCGGGCGGTACCGGCGTTGCCGGGGGCGACGTATACCTTCTCCACATCGGGCGACTGTGCCGCCTTCCACGCCAGGGCGTGCTCGCGGCCGCCGCTGCCAATGACCAGAATCTTCATGATGGCTCCTGAACGAAATCAGTTAACGAATGGGGCGCTAGTTTACGGATTTCGGGCGCGGCTGTCTTGGCGCGGTGAGGGCGGAGCTAGTGAGCGCCGTTCACCGACTGCTTATTGTTGTTGATGAGGTACTTGGCGGTCTCGTAGAGGGCGAGGGTCTTCTCCTCCATCTCGGCGGCCCGCTCGGGCTGCTCGCCAAGCAGGTTGTCACGCGGGGTGTCGGTGTTCAGCCGCAACAACTCGCGCTTGCTGCCGTCGCCGCGCATGCGGAAGTAGTACTCGTCATCCAGGATGCCGATGGTGGGGATGGGGCCGTTGTGAATGGTGAAGGCGTAGCTCTGCTCCTCGTAGCGAGGGTCGAGCAGGTTGCGCCCCAGGGTGCGGTTCTCGTACTCCTGCCCGGCGAAGGCGACGAGGGTGGGCAGGGCGTCGACCTGGTTGGCGACGACATCGATACGTCGCGGTTGTTTGATACGGCCGGGGGCGTAGATGACGAAGGGGGTGCGGTAGTGGTTCAGCCCCAGCTGGGTCTCATGCCTGGGGGTGTGGTCACCGGTGTAGCCGGTGATGCCGTGGTCGCCGAAGAAGGCGAACACGGTGTTATCGGCGTAGCCCGCCTCGGTGGCGAGGCGGATGAACTCGCCGATGCTGTAGTCCATAAAGCGGAAGGCGTTGTACTCCTTGAGCGAGGCGAAGCCGTAGCGCTTCACCTCCTCCTCCGGCAGCTCCTTAAGCTCGAACGCACCGTGGTCCTCCGGAATGGTGTAGGGACGGTGGTTACCGGAGGTCTGGATGATGGCGAAGAAGGGCTTCTGCTGTTGGCGCAGTACCTTGTCTGCCTCGCGGAACAGGTCGAGGTCTGAGACGCCCCACACATCCACGTTGGGGGCGCTGTAGCGCCCCTCCTCGTAGATATCGAGGCCGTGGATGTTGTGCGCCAGCAGGCCGCGGATGTTGGCCCAGTTGGCACTGCCGCCGAGGAAGTAGTACTTCTCATAGCCCTCGAAGGCGTTCGCCAGGGTGTACTGGTCGGCGATGGCCGGGTTGCGCGAGGCGGTGTCGTTGGGCTGGATGTCGGGGATGCCGGTGATCGAGCCGAATACCCCGCGCGCGGTGCCAACGGTGGAGGTGAAGAAGTTGTCGAAGTAGAGCCCCTGCCTGGCAAGGCGATCGAGATAGGGCGAAGGGTCGAGCGGGTTGCCGGAGAGGCTGGTCTTGTAGGCGGCCAGCGATTCGGCGATCACCATCACCACGTTGGGGCGCCTGGCGTCGCTCTGTGGCGCGCTGTGGTGGCGGCTGTAGTTGAGCTTTTCGCTGTCGGGCTCATCCACGCCGAGGTAATCGGCCACCCAGTCGTAGTGCTGGCGTACCTTTTTTTCGTCGTAGTCGCTGCCGCCGTTTTCGTAAGAGTAATAGAAGTAGATCGCCGGATTGGAGCTCAAAGAGGCGGCGAAGGCGTGGGTGGTGAAGAAGGCATCGCTCCAGCGTAGCGGGTAGTTGGAGAGCTTGCCGTAGAGGCCGCCGAATACCACAAAAAAGGCGACCGTGGCGGTCAGCGCCTTGCGCTTGCGGCTCAGCGTGGTCGCCGGGGCCTGGGCCACGCTGCGGTGCTGCTGTTTGATCAGACGCGCCAGCAGGTAGCCCGCCAGCCCCAGCCCCAGCGTGATCCAGACTACCGGGTAGCTCTGCCACACCATCCCCGCGGAGGTCAGCGGGTTGCCGAGAAAACGCATAATACTGGCGTCGAGGCGGGTGTGGAGGTAGGAGTAGTAGCCGAAATCGGTGGCGTAGAGCAGCACCATGGCAAAGGAGGCCAGCAGCAGGTAGCCGCGCCACAGGCGGCGCATCGGCCGGCTGCCGAAGGGGTCGAACCAGCGCATCCAGCCCAGCAGCAGCATCGGCAGCACCAGCAGCAGCGCCAGGCGAAGGTCGAACTTCATCCCCAGATAGAGCGCGGTGCCCAGCTGTCCGTCGGGGATCGGGTCGGCGGGGTTGTCGAAGGCCAGCCAGAAGCCCACGCGCATCAAGCCGAACAGCACCACATAGAGCAGGACGATGCGTGCGGCAAAACGCAACAGGCGGGGCAGTTTTTCCATCAGGGTCGGGTCTCGGGAGGTAAATAAAAAACGGCGTCATTCTAGCATAGGGGCGGCAGTGGACGCTGTTCGCGGCTTGGAAGCCGCTCCTACCGCTCATTCATTAGAGGGGCTAGAATGGGAAAGGTTCACCAACGGACGGCAAACCCTCACCCAAAGTATGAAGCACTCCCTCGCCACCCTGCTGCTACTCGGCCTGCTGCCGACCACCCTCTACGGGGTGGAGCCGGGGCACCGTTTTATGAGCGTGCAGTGGGAGAATGACGGCTTTATCGAGCAGCACGACAACAACTACACCCACGGCCTCGAGGTCTCCGGCGCCTACCTCATGCCGCCGCCGCCCTGGCTGGCGTCGCTGGCCTCCCGCTTTCCGCTCTACCGCCGTAACGGTGAGTTCGACCTGATCAACTACTCCATCGGCCAGCGTATCTTCACCCCCGCCGACAAGAGCAGCGAGGCGCTGGTGGTAGATGACCGTCCCTACGCCGCCCACCTCTTCGTCACTGCCAGCCTGGAGTCGTTGATGGAGCGTAATGGCAGTTACGACAGCGGCAATGCCCTGCAGCTGACGGTGGGCATCGTCGGCCCTGCCGCCATGGGGGAGGAGACGCAGCAACTGGCCCACAGCCTCATCGGCCAGGGCAATCCCAACGGCTGGGGCAACCAGCTGGAAAACGAGCCCACCCTCGGTATCAGCTACACCCGTATCTGGCGTATCATACGTCCGGCCTCGGCGGGGCTGGAGTACGGCCTCACACCGCACTACACCCTGGCCCTGGGCAACGACCACAGTTACGCCGCTGCAGGGGTGACGCTACGCCTGGGTGATAACCTGCGGCGCGACCTCTCGCCCCCCGACATCAACCCCGGCTTTCCCGGTCTCTCCTACTTCGGCATGGCGCAGGAGACCAACTGGTACGGTTTCATCGGCCTGCAGGGGCGCTGGGTGGCGCACAACATCTTTCTCGACGGCAACAGCTTCGGCGATGGCCACAGCGTGGAGAAAGAGCCCCTGGTCGGCGACATGCAGTACGGCATCGCCGTATTATTCGGCGGTGTGCGCATCGCCATTAGTAACGTGGTGCGGACCCGGGAGTTCACCCTGCAGCAGGAGGACACCCTCCACACCGCACTTAATATCTCCTACTGCTACTGATGGTGTAGGGTAGTCGGCGGTATGTAGTAAGTAATGGGTGAAACATGAATTTTCTAAAGCGGCGCGGCGTGCGCTGGCTCCTTGGCGCTTTTATTCTCCTGCTGGTGGTGCTGGCGGTTGGCCGCACGGCACAGATCTATCTCGACAGCCGGCCCCAGGGGGCGAGGGGCCCCTATCTGCAACTGCCGGCCCCCGACGGCATCACGGTGCGCTGGCAGACCCTTGAGGCGCAGAGGGGCGTGGTGCGTTTCGGTACCATGGCCGACAGGCTGGAGAGGGTGGTGGAGGGGCCGGAGGGGCGGATTCATGAAGTTCGCCTCGACGGCCTCAAGCCCGATACCCGCTACTTCTACCGTGTGGACGGCACGGTGCACCGCTTCCGCACCGCCCCCTTGCCCGGTAGTGAGCGCCCGCTTCGCCTCTGGGTACAGGGGGACCCGGGGCGGGCAATCCCTGCCGCCATGCTCGCGCGTGATAAGGCCGTGCAGTGGGCAAATGCGCATCCGCGCCAGGGGCTGCCGCCCATCGACCTGTGGCTGACCACCGGTGACAACGCCTATAACTCAGGCAAGGACGAGGAGTTTCAGAAGCAGCTATTCAACGCCTACCCCAGGCTGCTGCCCGCCGTTCCCTACCTGCCGACCTACGGCAACCACGACGCACGGCGCAACGCCTTCTTCCAGCTCTTCAGCTTTCCCAGCGAGGGGGAGGCGGGAGGCTTCCCTTCCGGCAGCGATCACTACTTCGCCCTCGACTACGGCCAGCTTCACCTTGTCTACCTCGACACCCAGGAGGGCGACCTCGAGCCGGGGAGCGACATGCTGCAGTGGCTGCAGCGCGACCTGGCCGCGACCCAGCAGCGCTGGATCATCACCCTGTTCCACCACCCGCCCTATAGCAAAGGGTCACACGACTCTGACGATGCCCTCGACAGCGCTGGCCGCATGTACCGGGTAAGGGAGAACCTGCTGCCGCTGCTGGAGCAGGGCGGCGTCGACCTGGTCCTCTCCGGCCACAGCCATAGCTACGAGCGCAGCCACCTGCTGGCCTGTCACTACGGTACCTCGGACAGCTTTAGGCCGGAGATGAAGCTGCCGGCCGGCAGCAACGGTGAATACCGTAAGCCGCTGCAACGTAGCGCCATGAGCGGGACCATCTACAGCGTTGTCGGCTCCAGCGCCCGCGCCGACGGCGGCTCGGTGGACCATCCGGCGATGGCGGCGGCGAAGAGGGAGGTGGGGTCGCTGATGATCGATATTAGCGCCGATACCCTGAGCGGCTATTTCATTAATACCGCGGGGGAGGTGGGGGACCGCTATCGCATCACCAAGTCGGAACAGACTGTCGCACCGCCAACGAAGTGTGAGTAACTGAAGCCAATAAAAAAAGGGCCGCAACAGCGGCCCTTTTTTTTGCGGCGCGTTCCGCTTAGTGGCGGAAGTGGCGCATGCCGGTGAAGACCATCGCCATGCCGTGCTCGTCGGCGGCGGCGATCACCTCTTCGTCGCGCATCGAGCCGCCGGGCTGGATCACCGCGGCGATGCCCGCCTCGGCGGCGTTGTCGATGCCGTCGCGGAAGGGGAAGAAGGCATCACTAGCCATGACGGAGCCCTTCACCTCGAGACCGGCGTGCTCGGCCTTGATGCCGGCGATGCGGGCGGAGTTGACGCGGCTCATCTGGCCGGCGCCGACGCCGATGGTCATGTTCTCGCTGCCGTAGACGATGGCGTTGGACTTGACGAACTTGGCGACGCGCCAGGAGAACATCAGGTCGGCCATCTCCTGCTCGGTGGGCTGGCGTTTGGTGACGACCTTGATGTCGTTGGTCAGCAGCAGGTCGCTCGACTGCACCAGCAGGCCACCGTTGACGCGTTTAAAGTCGAGGGTCTCGATGGAGCCGTCCCAGCTGCCGCATTCGAGCACGCGCACGTTCTTCTTCTCAGCGAGTACCTCGGCCGCTTCCTGAGAAACGCTGGGGGCAATGATTACCTCAACGAACTGGCGGTCGATAATGGTCTTGGCGGTGTGGCCGTCGAGCTCGCCGTTAAAGGCGATGATGCCGCCGAAGGCCGATTCAGGGTCGGTGGAGTAGGCGCGGTCGTAGGCAGTGACCAGGTCGGGACCGATGGCGACGCCGCAGGGGTTGGCGTGCTTGACGATGACACAGGCGGGGCCCTCATCGAACTGCTTGACGCACTCCAGCGCCGCGTCGGTGTCACCGATGTTGTTGTAGGAGAGCTCCTTGCCCTGCAGCTGGCGCGCCGAGGAGATGGAGCCGGCGGGGGCGTTCTGCTCGACGAAGAAGGCGGCCTTCTGGTGCGGGTTCTCGCCGTAGCGCATGGTCTGCACCTGCTGTACCTGCAGGTTGAAGGTGCGCGGGAAGTCGGCCTTCTCTTCGGCCAGCAGTTTGCCGAAATGGTTGGCGATCATGCCGTCGTAGCGGGCGGTGTGCTCGTAGGTCTTCACCATCAGGTCGAAGCGGGTCGGGTAGGTGGTGGCGCCGTCGTTGGCCTTCATCTCATCGAGTACGCGGCCGTAGTCGGCGGCATCGACGATGATGGTGACGTCCTTATGGTTCTTCGCCGCGGCGCGGATCATGGTGGGGCCGCCGATGTCGATGTTCTCGATGGCGTCCTCCATGCTGCAGTCGGGGTTGGCGACGGTCTGCTCGAAGGGGTAGAGGTTGACCACCACCATGTCGATGCCGCCGATGCCGTGCTCTTCCATCACTGCATCATCGGTGCCACGACGGCCGAGGATGCCGCCATGGATCTTCGGGTGCAGGGTCTTGACGCGGCCGTCCATCATCTCGGGGAAGCCGGTGTAGTCGCCAACCTCGATCACCTTAATGCCGCTGTCGGCCAGCAGCTTGGCGGTACCGCCGGTGGAGAGGATCTCCACACCGAGGGCGTCGAGCTCCTTGGCGAAGTCGACGATGCCGGTCTTGTCGGAGACGCTGATAAGGGCACGTTGAATCTTGTTCATGATGGTTCCTTAGCTTAAATGTATGGGTTTCGCCGCAGTGCGGAGAACGGATTATTTATCCAGGCTGTACTGCACCAGCTTCTTGCGCAGGGTGCCGCGGTTGATGCCGAGCATCTCGGCGGCGCGGGTCTGATTGCCGCGGCTCACCTGCATCACCTTCTCCAGCAGCGGCTGTTCCATCTCGGCGAGGAACAGTTGGTAGAGTTCGCCCGCCGGGTGGTCGCCGAGGTCGTCGAAATATTTGTCCAGTGCCTTGCGCACGCAGCCGTTTAACGGGCTGCCGCATACATGGTCGCTCATGCGGCCATCCCCCTGCTTTCTATTAGTTGGGCGAAGAACTCCTTCACCATTTCTAGTTGTTGTTCGCTGCTCTCGACGCGGTTGATCGCCGCGCGGAAGGCACCGCCGTGGCGCTGCCCCTTGCTGTACCAGCTGATGTGCTTGCGCGCCATGCGCACGCCGGTGTACTCGCCGTAGAAGTCGTAGAGGTTGGCGAGGTGGCCGGTGAGGATATCGCGTACCTCTTCCAGCGAGGGCTCGGGGAGCTTCTCGCCGGTCTCCAGGTAGTGGGCGATCTCGCGGAAGATCCAGGGACGCCCCTGGGCGGCGCGGCCGATCATAACCGCATCGACGCCGGTGGTTTCGAGCACATATTTCGCCTTCACCGGGGTGTCGATATCGCCGTTGGCAATCACCGGAATGGTGAGGGCCTGTTTGATCTCGGCAATGGTCTTGTACTCCGCCTCGCCACGGTAGGCGTCGGCGCGGGTGCGGCCATGCACCGCCAGGGCCTGGATACCGGCGTTCTCGGCGATACCGCCGATGGTGACGCCGTTGCGGTTGTCGCTGTCCCAGCCGGTGCGGATCTTAAGGGTCACCGGCACCTCGGGCACCGCGGCGACCACCGCGTCGAGGATCTTACCTACCAGTACCTCGTCGCGCAGCAGGGCGGAGCCGGCCTGTACGTTGCATACCTTCTTTGCCGGGCAGCCCATGTTGATGTCGATGATCTGGGCGCCGTTGTCGACGTTGTAGCGTGCCGCCTCGGCCATCAGTTTGGGGTCGGCGCCCATGATCTGTACCGAGCGCGGTTCGATCTCGCCGGCATGGTCGGCACGGCGCTTGGTCTTGTCGCTGCCCCACAGCAGGGAGTTGGAGGAGACCATCTCCGAGACCGCCATGCCTGCGCCCAGCTCCTTGCAGAGCTGGCGGAAGGGACGGTCGGTAATACCCGCCATGGGGGCCAGGATCAGGTTGTTGCTCAGTGTGTAGGGGCCGATGCGCATTGCCTTGCCGGGTATTCCAGTGCCAAAAGGGGCGCCAATGATACCGACTTAGAATGAGTGTATAAAGCGTTATTGGTCAAAAATTGACCAATTTTTCACTACTTAATAGAAGCGGAACTCGAAGCCGACCGCATTGCTGCCGGGGTCGAGCAGCTCCAGCATCAGCGGGATCTCGCTGTTGGCGCGGAACTGGTCGCCGGGCTGGTAGTTGGTGACGTACTCCTCGGGCATGAAGCGGCGTCGCGCCACCACCTGCTGTTGTACATCGGTCATCAACAGCTCCACCAGCGGGTAGGGCTGGTCGAAGGCGGCGCGGTTGGCCAGGGTCGCGGTGATCAGCAGGCTCTTTTCGTACTGGGGGTGGAACTGCATCAGGTGCTCGCTCAGCTCGATCTGTCCCAGGTCGCGGCGTGGCGGCAGCTCACAGTCGGTGATGGCGCACATCTGGTCGAGCAGCGGCCGCAGCTGCGGGCTCTCGGTGAGCGACAGGCGGTGGTAGTAGAGGTATTGCAGCGCCAGCGCGGCGCACATCACCACGATACCCATACCCCACAGCAGGGTGGTGCCCATCGGTACAGGCCTGGGCTCCCGCAGCTCGGCTGGGATGGAGTATTCGGGCGCCGGGCCGACGGCGGGCTCTTCGGCCTCGGCTGCCGGACTGGGCTCGGGGGCGGATTCTGGTTCGGGCTCGGGTTCTGCCGCGGGCTCCTCCTCTTCCTCTTCACCGGCGAGCATGCTTCCGATCTGCTCCTCGGAGTAGGTGTCGAGAGGGGAGCCGGGCTCGGTGGGCTGCTCCGGTTCGATGGGCTCTTCCGGCTCTTCTGGCAGCAGCACCTCGTCCATCGCCGCCTCTTCGTCCTGCTCGGCTGGCTCCTCCTCGAGCACTTCCTCAAGGAAGGCCTCCTCCTCAAGCTCTTCGGCGGCCGGGGCCTCCTCTTCCGCCGACGGCGACTCAACGCTGAAGGCCTCCGCCTCGGCGGCCGCGGTCTCCTCATCCAGCTCCTCGAACAGCCCCTCGTCGCTATCTTCCTCGGCCTCGAGCCTTGCCTCCTCCAGGAAGGCGTCGAGCTCGTCCTCATCCACCAGCAGATCGCCATCGTCCTCCCAGTTGCCGAGTAGATCGGCACCGGCTCTGACTGGCGGCTCTTCGGTAGCGGGTTGCGGTTCGGGTTCTACCTCGGCAGCCTCCGCGGACAGCTCCTCGACGAGGGCCTCTGCCTCGGTTTCCTCAGCTTCGGGTTCGGGCTCTGCCTCGGCAGCCTCTTCGAACAGCTCCTCGGCGAGGCTCTCTGCCTCGGTTGCGTCGGCTTCGGGCTCGGGCTCTACCTCGGCAGCCTCTTCGAACAGCTCCTCGGCGAGGGTCTCTGCCTCGGTTTCTTCGGCTTCGGGCTCGGGCTGCGTCTCGGCAGCCTCCGCGATCAGCTCCTCGGCGAGGGCTTCTGCCTCGGTTTCTTCGGCTTCGGGCTCGGGCTCTGCCTCGGCAGCCTCTTCGAACAGCTCCTCGGCGAGGGTCTCTGCCTCGGTTGTGTCGGCTTCGGGCTCGGGCTGCGTCTCGGTAGCCTCCGCGATCAGCTCCTCGGCGAGGGCTTCTGCCTCGGTTACGTCGGCTTCGGGCTCGGGCTGCACCTCGGCAGCCTCTTCGATCAGCTCCTCGGCGAGGGGTTCTGCTTCGGTTTCCTCGGCTTCGGGCTCGGGTTCTGCCTCGGCAGCCTGTTCGAACAACTCCTCGGCGAGGGGTTCTGCCTCGGTTTCGTCGGCTTCGGGCTCACTGGGTTCGGGGACAGGCTCCGCTTCAGCGGACTCTTCGAGCAGCGCTTTGGCGAATTCCTCGACGTCGCTCTGCGGGTAATCGCTCTCCGGCTCTGCAGCGGCCGCCTCTTCCAGCGCCTCTTCGGCCAGGGCCTCGAAATCGGGCTCGGGGGCTTCGCGCTCTTCCTCGTCGGGAATTTCGAACAGCTCTTCGCCGAAAATATCCGGTTCCGGTTCCGCCGCTTCGGCCTCGCCGGGTTCCTCCTCGGTGGCGGGCACCTCAGCGGCAGTGGTAGCGGCCTCCAGCTCTTCGATGAAGCTGTCGAGAATATCCTCTTTCTCGGCAGGCTCTGCGGCCTCCGGTGGCAGTTCGGCCTCCTGCAGCGCTTCGCTGGGGAGCTCAGGCTCCGGCTCAGGCTCTGGAGTCTCCTCCTGCGGTTCAGCCGTGGCGGTCATTTCGGCAAACGCCTCTTCGAAAGCGTCGCCTTCGGTTTCAGCGCCGAGATCGGCGCTGGTCTCGATGCTGGCCTCGTCAGCCTCTTCGGCGAAGGCCTCCTCCTCGAATTCGACGGCCTCGTCGGCTGGCGGCGTGGAACTTACTGGCTCATCAGCGGCCGGCATAGGTGACCGCTCCGGAGGCTGTTCGGCCTCGGGAGTGGCGGCATCGTAGAGGTTATCCAGAGCATCGAAGGTGGCGTCACAGTGGCTGCAGCGCACCTTTCCACCGGCGGCCTTTAGCTGCTTCAGGTGAAGCCGAAAGGTGGTTTTGCACTCTGGGCACTGGGTGAGCATGTGATGGGTAAGGCCGCTATCGGTTCCGTGAACGTATTATTTGTTTATTGTACGCAGGTTCGACAACTTAGCCTATTTTTCCCAACCATCCAAGAGGTGATGGGGTGGGCGGCCTGGCGAGCTGAGGTGAGGGGTGAGAAATCGGTCACAGATGATGTTAGTGCATGCCCGCCGGACGGAATTTCAACTATATTTCATAATTAGAGTATGACAATAATATTAAATAGGTGTGATACCACGTCTAATATGGGCATGAAGACCCAACTATTGCGGGATATTTGGAGGGAGTGAAGATGTTCAAGAATATGACCCTGATTAAGAAGTTCGTCTCCCTGGGAGCAGTCTTCTTTGCAGTGGTGCTGATTAGTATCGGGATACTAATATCCAGCGTCTCCTCCGTGCAGGAGGGGAATACAAGGCTGGCTGAACGCACGATTCCCATTCTCAATGCCGGTCACGAGCTGAAGCTGTCGGTGGTGCAGGTGCAGCAGTGGCTGACCGATATCAGTGCGACCCGCGGCCTCGATGGCCTGAACGACGGTTTTGACGAGGCCGCCAGTAATGCCGAACGCTTCAAGCAGCTGGTCGCCCGCCTGATCGCCCTCGACCCGGAACATCGCGCCAGATACGAACAACTCATTCCCACATTCGATGCCTACTATGCGGTGGGCCAGAAGATGGCCCAGGCCTATGTCGAGCAGGGACCTGCCGGCGGTAACAAGATGATGGGGGAGTTCGATGGCGTGGCGGCGGCCATTTCCGAGCAGGTCGACGCCGTGCTGGAGGAGATCACCAAGCGTAGCAGTGCCTCGCTGCAACAGCAGACCGTCAACCTGAGCTCCATGCAGTGGATGGTGTTTGGCTCGCTGCTGGTGATGGTGGGGCTGGTGGGACTTATCTTCTTCATCCTCTATAGCGCGATACGCCTGCTGCCGATGGTGGTTGAGGAGTTGCACCGGGTGGCGGAGGGTGACCTCACCAATACGCAGCGCATTGCCAAGAACAAGGATGAGATAGGCATGCTGTGTGACGGGCTCTCTACCATGAAGATTAAGCTCAAAGAGGTGATCTCGCTCGTCTCGGCCACCTCCAGCAATCTGGCGCAGCATGCCGAGCAGATGACCTCCGTTACCGAGCAGACACGCAGCGCGATCGACCGTCAGCAGATCGATATCGATCAGGTGGCCACGGCAATGAATGAGATGTCGGCGTCGGCATCCGAGGTGGCACAGAACGCCAACCTGACCTTCGACTCTGCCAGCAGTGCCAGCGGTGAGGCGCAGCGGGGACACGAGGTGGTACAGGCCTCTATCGCCGGTATCCGCGAGCTGGCGGCCGATGTGAACCGGGCCTCGGAGGTCATTCGCCACCTTGAGGCGCAGGGCGAGGAGATAGGCTCCATCCTGGATGTCATTCGTGGGATCGCCGACCAGACCAACCTGCTGGCGCTCAATGCGGCGATCGAGGCGGCACGTGCCGGCGAACAGGGCCGCGGCTTTGCCGTGGTGGCGGATGAGGTGCGCAACCTGGCCTCCCGCACCCAGCAGTCGACCGAAGAGATCCAGGGCATGATCGAGCAGCTGCAGGAGGGCACCCGCAATGCCGTAACGGTGATGGAGCAGGGGCGTGCCAAGAGCGAGGGAAGCGTGCAGCACATCGAGCAGGCCGGGGAGCGCCTGGGGACGATCACCTCAGCGGTTCAGAGCATCAACGATATGAACCACCAGATCGCCACCGCTGCCGAGGAGCAGAGCAAGGTCGCCGAGGAGATGTCACAAAGCATCTCCGGCATCAGCCAGATGAGCGAAGAGACCTCGCAGGGGGCGGTACATGTGGCCGGTGCCTCACATGAGCTGGCCGAGCAGTCGCGGAAACTGCAGGAGCTGGTGGCGCAGTTTAAGGTTTAAGCCGCCAATGCCTCCCGCTGCAACGGCGGGAGGGGTGCCTAGCGGCGTACCCCCTCGAGGCGGATCCAGCCGTCCAGCTCGACCGCCGGGGCCATCTCAAACCACTCACCATAGATAGTCCGTAAGCCTTCCACCTGCTCCGGCAGGATCCCCGAAAGCACCAGTTGCCCGCCCGCTTTAACCCGCTCGGCGAACAGCTCCGCCAGCTCGCCCAGCGGCCCGGCGAGGATGTTGGCCAGCAACAGGTCGGCGGGCGCCTTCGGCTCCCGGTTCGGCAGGTAGGCGTCGATCTTCTCGCTCACATGGTTACGCCGTGCATTCTCATCGGTGGCGGTGATCGCCTGCGGATCGGTATCGACCCCAATCACCGACGCCGCCCCCAGCAGCGCCGCGGCGATGGCGAGAATGCCCGAGCCGCAGCCGTAATCGATCACCGTCTTCCCTTCCGGCGCATGGCCGTCCAGCCACTCCAGGCAGAGGTGGGTGGTGGGGTGGGTGCCGGTGCCGAAGGCCAGTCCCGGGTCGAGCAGGATATTCACGCCATCAGAATCGGGCGCATCGTGCCAGCTCGGCACGATCCAGGTGCGCTCGCCGAAACGCATCGGCTTGAAGTCATCCATCCACGCCCGCTCCCAGTCCTGATCCTCCAGCTCCTCCAGCTGGTAGTTCGGCAGCTCGTGAGGATAGTTCTCCTGCAGATGCTTGAGCACCGCCTCCATATCGAAGCTGTCATCGAACAGCCCCACCACATTGGTCATCTGCCACAG
>JBNKUL010000042.1:0-6268 GCA_050298555.1 Thiohalomonadaceae bacterium | reverse complement strand
GCCTGCACCGCAAAGTAGGTGAGGATGCCGTCTGCCCCGGCACGCTTGAAGCCGAGCAGGGACTCCATCACCACCGCCTTCTCATCCAGCCAGCCGTTCTGCGCGGCGGCCTTGAGCATGGCGTACTCGCCGGAGACCTGGTAGGCGTAGGTGGGGGCGGCGTACTGCTCCTTAATGCGGCGCACGATGTCCAGATAGGGCATGCCGGGCTTGACCATCACCATGTCGGCCCCCTCGGCCAGGTCCAGCCCCACCTCCCACAGCGCCTCGTCGGAGTTGGCCGGGTCCATTTGGTAGGTGTATTTGTTGCCGCCGCCCAGATTACCGGCGGAGCCGACCGCGTCGCGGAACGGGCCGTAGAAGCTGGAGGCGTACTTGGCCGAGTAGGCCATGATGCGGGTGTGGATATGGCCCGCGGCCTCCAGCGCCTCGCGGATGGCGCCGATGCGCCCATCCATCATGTCGGAGGGGGCGACTACCTGGGCGCCCGCCTCGGCGTGGGAGAGGGCCTGCTTTACCAGCACCTCGGTGGTCTCGTCGTTCATCACATAGCCGCTCTCGTCCAGCAGGCCGTCCTGACCGTGGATGGTGAAGGGGTCCAGGGCCACGTCGGTCATTACCCCCAGCTCGGGGAAGTTCTCGCGCAGGGCGCGCACCGCCCGCTGTGCCAGCCCCTCGGGGTTGTAGGCCTCCTCGGCCAGCTCGGACTTGGCCGACTGCGGGGTGACTGGGAACAGTGCCACCATCGGGATCCCCAGCTCCACCAACTCTTTGGCCTGCTCCAGCAGCAGGTCGATGGAGACCCGCTCTACTCCCGGCATCGAGGGCACGGCCTCGCGCTGGTTCTCCCCCTCGAGGATGAACATGGGATAGATGAGGTCGTTGCTGGTGAGTACTGACTCACGCATCAGGCGGCGCGAGAAGTCGTCGCGGCGCATGCGGCGCATGCGCGAGAGAGGGAAGGCGGTGATTCCGGCGTCGGGACGGCTCATGGGTAATACCTCGTGATCTGTTTTGCGCATGTTAACTCATGCGCCGATGTGACCAAAGTCGCTAGCCCAGATCGTCCGAGTAGAATTGGAAATTGCCACGACCGGAGGCCTTGGCGTGGTACATGGCAATGTCGGCCTTTTTGTTGAGCTCGATGAAGTCGGTGGCATCGTGCGGGATAAGGGCGATGCCGACACTGCCGCCGATTTGTACATCGTGGCCATGCAGCGGGAAGCATTGTTGTAGCTGGTCGATGATCGACTGCGATACGCGGCTAACCCCCTCTTTTCCTTCCACCTCAGAGAGAATCACCGTGAACTCATCGCCGCCCAAGCGGCAGACGGTATCGGTGGCCCGAACACAGCCTGTCAGCCGTTGCGCCACGGCGATCAGCAGGTCGTCGCCCACATCGTGCCCCAGGGTGTCGTTGACCTGTTTAAACTTGTCCAGGTCAATGAAGAGCAGGGCCGAGGTGTGGCCGTTTCGCTGTGCATGCAGTAATTCACGCTCCAGACGTTCTCGGTAAAGGGCCCGGTTGGGAAGTTTGGTCAGTGGGTCGTAGTAGGCGAGCTGCTCCAGCTGCTCCTCCGCCGCTTTTTGCTCGGTAATATCGGTAAAGATGCCAACATAGTGGGAGACCTCCCCATAAGGGTTGCGTATGGCATTGATGGTGAGCCACTGGGGGAAGGCCTCGCCGTTCTTGCGCCGGTCCCAGATCTCGCCGGCCCACGTCCCGGTTTTGTTGATGTCGTCCCACATCTGTTGGTAGAACTCATCGTCGTAGCGGTTCGAGCGGATTTTGCTTGGTTTTTCACCGATCATCTCGTCGCGGCTGTAGCCGGTAATGGCCTCATAGGCGGGATTGACATCGATGATGGTGGCATCGGGGCTGGTTATTACGATCGCCTCGCTCGCCGCCTCAAACACACGGCGTGAGAGTTGTAATTGCTCCTCCGCGTGCTTGCGTTCAGTGATGTCGCGGATCACACCGATCAGCTGCACCTCCTCACCATCCAGCATCTCGGTAATGGTGACCTCAACCGGAAACTCCTCACCGCTGGCCTTGCACGCGGTGAGCTCTCGTCCCTTGCCGATGAGCGTGCTGCGCCTCACCCCGGCGTGGTAGTGCGAAAGGTGGCTATCGTGGGTGGTGCGATCCTGCTGTGGCATCAGGATGTTGATATTCGCACCAGCTACCTCGGCAGCCCTATAACCGAACAGCTCCTCTGCCGCCCGGTTGAAGGAGATGACCTCGCCTGCCAGAGAGGTGACCACGATAGGGTCGCGCACTGAGTCGAACAGGGTCTTGAGGCGACGCTCTTTGGCGCGCAGCTCCTGTTCGTCGAGTTCGAGACGCTCCATCATCGCGTCGACATTCGCGGCCAGGCGTCCGATCTCATCCTCTCCAGTTAGCTGACTGCGCACACTCCGTTCTCCACCTGCGTAACGATCCACTGTAGCGGCCAGCATTCGGGTGCGCCTAAACAGTAGCAGGTGGATGAGGTAGGCAAGGAGCAGGGAGGCCAGGGTCAGGGCGCCGGCGATATTGAGTGTTTGCGCATTGAGCGGCTGCAGGGCGATACGCTGGTGGTAGTCGAGGTCGATGCGGTGATAGAGCAGGCCGCAGTTGTCACGGCGCAGGGCGCTCTTACTACGGGTACAGACGCTGGCATAGGCATCGAGCCAGTTGCCGTCTGCGCTGATGTGTGTCTCCAGATAGCGACCGTCAATAACATGCGAGACCATCGACGAGGATACCTCGGGGTGGGCCTCACTCAGCATGGTGCCGCGATCGGTAAGCTGGTTGGATGCAATGATGACACCCTGGGGATCGGTAACGAGCAGGGTGCGGTTATCGGGCAGGGCGCTGAAGGCGGTTAGCTGGCGGGAGACGCCGTCGCGCTGCTTCAGTTCCAGCAGCAACTCCAGAGTCCCCTGTATCCCGCTGAGGCGGTCCTTGGCCTCCCTTATTACGCGTTTTTCGACACTCTGTGCCAATCGCGCGCGATCCACTAAGTAGATTAGCGTGGTGGCCGCCATACTGAACAGCAGCAGTATCAGTGGTAGCAGATACTTAATCGGAACCCTTACGTGCAAGGTGCTTTCCTTAGTTGACCATGCCGTCGTGAATCAGCGCCGAGGCGGAGATCTCGCCGCGCAGCAGGCCGTTTTCCTGCATTGAGTCCGAGAGGCGTTGCACTGTGGTGAAGAGGGGGCCATCGCCGGCGAGCAGTCGCTGGTTTTCCCGGCGGTCGGGGAGTTGGAGTCCCTCAAAGCTGCCCAGTACCTCTGCAGCGGTGATCTTATGGCGGCTGGCGATAATCGCAGCGGCACTTTGTGGCTGGCTTTTCAGGTGGTCGAGGGCGGTAAACCAGCCGTCTATCAATGCCTTCAGCCGTTTTGTCTGTTGCAGCAATGAATTATGGACGACCAGCACATCGACGATCTCCCCCGGCACCTCCTTGCTGGTGAAGATTTCGTGGGCCCCCAGGTTGAGCAGTTGGGTCCGTACCGGTTCAAAGGTCACCGCGGCATCGACCTTGCCGCTGCTGTAGGCCGCCTGGTGGGCGGATACCTCCAGGTGCCTGATCTCGATATCGTTCAGGCTCATGCCGTGAAGCTCCAGGGCTCGGGCGATCACATAGCCCCCCAGGGCACTACTCTCGACGGCCACACGCTTGCCCTTGAGTGCGGTCATATCGCCAATCTCCTTGCGAGCCATGATCACGTCACCGCCATCGGAGATATCCGTGACCAGCACCACCGAAACCGGAATGTCGTCCTGTTGCAGCAACAGCGCCTCATCCAGGGTCAATGCCGCCGCCTCCAGTGAGCGGTTACGGAAGGCGCGAATCACTTCGCTAGCCGAGGGGTACTCTATCAGCCGAAACTCTTCCGGCTTGATAAGGTCCAGGTGTTGGGCGAGGTAGAGTGGCTCGTAGCCGGGCCAGATATTGGTGCCGAGGCGTATCGGCTGCTGCGGCTCTTCACTGCAGGCGAAGAGCGTAACCAGCAGCAGGGGAAACAGCAGCAGGGAGCGAATGCGGCTCATGGGTTGTGATCCTTGCCATCTTTATGCGTTCCCTCAAGAGTATGAACTGAGCCGCGTTTTTCAAGTCAGGTTGCGAGCGAGCAGCGCCATACCGTAGTCACCCGCCGGCAGCGGGATCTTCACCCGGTAGCCGCCACCCAGGGCCTCGCTCATCGGGTTACCCACCTCGTCGCTCATCGCCTCCAGGGTGACGGTGCTATTGCCCTGGGGGGTCATGATCTCCAGCGAGTCGCCGACGGCGAACTTGTTCTTCACATCGATGGTTGCCAGGCCGCTGTCGTTATCGTAACTCTCCACCTCGCCGACGAACTGCTGCTGCAGGCTGGCGGAGTGGTTGCTCATGTAGTTCTGGTAGTCCTGGGTGTGGTGGCGCTGGTAGAAGCCATCCGTATAGCCGCGGTTGGCCAGGTTCTCCAGGGTGCCGAGCAGTGAGGGGTCGAAGGGGCGGCCCGCCATCGCGTCGTCGATGGCTCGGCGGTAGACCTGGGCGGTGCGCGCGGCGTAGTAGTGGGACTTGGTGCGCCCCTCGATCTTCAGCGAATCGACGCCGATCTCCACCAGCCGTTGCACATGCTCCACCGCTCGCAGGTCCTTGGAGTTCATGATGTAGGTGCCGTGCTCGTCCTCCTCGATCGGCATCTGCGCGTGGGGCCGCTCGTGCTCGGTGATGAGGTAGACCCCCTCGGAGTCGGGGTGGCGCTGGCCGTTGCCGGTGGCGGAGGCAGTGAGGTCCTTCATCACCACGTCGCCCGTCTCATTCTCCTCGGCTGGGTTGATGTCGTACTGCCAGCGGCAGGAGTTGGTACAGGTGCCCTGGTTGGCGTCGCGGTGGTTGAAGTAACCGGAGAGCAGGCAGCGGCCGGAGTAGGCGATACAGAGGGCGCCGTGGACGAACACCTCCAGCTCCATCTCGGGGCACTGTTGGCGGATCTCCGCCACCTCGTCGAGGGAGAGCTCACGCGACAGGATCACCCGCGTCAGCCCCAGCGACTGCCAGAACTTCACGCTGGCGTAGTTGACGGTATTGGCCTGTACCGAGAGGTGCACCGGCACCTCGGGCCAGCGCTCGCGGACCATCATAATGAGGCCGGGATCGGCCATGATGAGGGCGTTGGGACCGAGTTCGACCACCGGCTCGATGTCCTTAAGGAAGGTCTTCACCTTGGCGTTGTGGGGCAGCACGTTGGTGGCGAGGAAGAACTGCTTGCCCGCGGCCTGCACCTCGTCGATCCCCACCTTGAGCTGTTCCAGCGAGTCGAAGTCATTGTTGCGCACCCGCAGCGAGTAGCGCGGCATGCCGGCGTAGACCGCATCGGCGCCGTAGGCGATGGCGTAGCGCAGGTTTTTCAGGTTGCCCGCGGGGGCGAGGAGTTCAGGGCTTTTCATACAACTATTCGGGAAAGAGTCTGTCCAAGGGATGAAGCTACGACAGGTGAAATGGGTAGCAAGTTCGCATTTTACCACGGCTGGGGTGGAAACATCCTTCATGATTGGACAGAATCACCCTATCGACAGACCGGGAGCAACCAGATGACCCTTCGCATGAGACACTTCTTTCGTTACCTACTGCTGCTGCTGGGCCTCTACGCTTACGGCGCCAGTGCCCAGGCCAATGTGCAGCCGCACCAGATGCTGGAGGAGCTGACGCAGGAGCTGATTGGCAAACTCAAGGCGGAGCAGGCGGCCATCGATGAGAAGCATGAGCACCTGTTCGACGTGGTGGAGGGGGTGCTGCTGCCCCATGTGGACCTGGGCGTGATGTCGCGCTACGTGCTGGGCAAGTACTGGCGCACGGCAAGCGAGGAGCAGCGCGAACGCTTTACCCTGGAGTTCAAGAACCTGATGGTGCGCTTCTACGTCTCGGCCCTGCTGGAGGACCCAAAGCAGTTGGGCGAGCTGCTGGCGGATAGCGACAACCTCATCAGCTACCTGCCGGTGGAGACCGACGAGAGCACCAAGAAGACCCGTGTGCGGGCCGAGGTGCACATGCCCGACGGCGGTCCGCGCATCCCCGTCAGCTTCAGCCTGTTCCGCAAGGCGGGCCAGTGGATGATGTATGACGTCAACGTCGACGGCATCAGCCTGGTTAGTAACTACCGCAGCAGCTTCGCCACTGAGGTGAAGCGCGACGGTCTCGATACCCTTATCGAACGCATCACCAGCCGCAACCAGGACCTGCTGCAGGCCACCCGCGACAAACAGGCGGCGGCCGCCAAGGCCGAGTAA
>JBNKUL010000041.1:0-26376 GCA_050298555.1 Thiohalomonadaceae bacterium | reverse complement strand
AGGGCCACTGATCATATGGTTAAATTTCTCGCCAAAGAGTTTGGTGTCGTGAAAAGCGACATAACAGTGGTGTTTGGGCGTTACAATGTAAACAAGCAGTTGCGTATTCATGCGCCGGGGAAGTTGCCGCCGGTAGTGGCTAAAGGGCTCAAGAAGTAAGGCGGAAAGAGGTCTGTACACTTTTTATCAAGCAAGCAAACGGCCCGGTTCAAAATAGGGGGCAGTAGATATATGGGGAGAGAGCAGACGAAAGAGGAGATAGTGAGGTATGCGAGGCTGGCGGGTCTTGCCTATCTTGTGACGATTCTCCTCGGTATCTTTAGCGTCAACTTCGTCCTGGCAGAAATTGTGGTTAGTGGCGATACCTCTGCCACCATTAACAATATTGTCGCCAATGAGGGGCTGTTCCGCATTGGCGTGGCCAGTGAGATTATGATGTACCTCCTGGTCATCATGTTGGCCCACGCCCTCTACGTTGTTTTGCGTCCGGTGAACCGTAACCTTGCGTTACTGGCACTGTTGTGGAGATTGGCGGAGGCCGTTGTGGGTAGTGCCGCGACAGTGCTAAGCGGCATCCTTCCGCTGCTGTTGTTGACGAGCGATGCCGCTTTGCCGCCCCTGCAGTTCAACGCGCTGGCCGTGACGCTCATCGATTTGCGCCCGGCCGCTCTGGATGTCGTCCTCCTGTTTATCGGTATGGGGGGCACGCTCTTCTGTTATCTCTTCTTTAGATCGAACTATGTCCCAAAGGTGCTGGCTCTGTGGGGTATCGCGACATACGTCGTGATGCTGGTGGTTTCCATGGCGAGTCTGCTCGCCCCGCTTAGCGAGGAGACCAAAATGATGTTTTATGCGCCGGGCGGCCTGTTCGAGATCACCTTCGGCCTGTGGCTGCTGACGAGGGGCGTCAGGGTGGATAATAGGGGATCGACCCCAAATATCGGACCCCTTTGATTTAATGACCATAAGGAGTTGAGCTGTGCGGCGTTTTACTACACGGCCCGTTATTTCCTTGCTAGTTGCACTGTTGGTGACAGCATGCAATGGCAAAAACAGTGAAGATGCCACCCACAGCGATGAGCTAGATAGTTACATCGACACGGTATGGCTTAAATCGAACTGGTGGAATGGTTCGCCATTTCTGAACGGTTGGTGTGATTCACAGGTCACCCACGACTCCGGGGTGATGACCCTTGCGCTTGAGCAGCTTGCCTGTCAGGGGCAGACTTCAGCATCAGGCGAGTATGCAACCCTTGACGTCTACGGCTACGGCTATTACGCCGCCCGCCTCAAGGCAACCAATATGAGCGGTACGGTGACCGGCTTCTTCACCTACACCGCCGCACCCCATGATGAGATTGACTTTGAGATACTCGGTAAAGATCCGACCAAGGTTCAGGTCAACTACTGGACAAACGGTGTGGAACACCCGGTAACATTGGATCTGGGTTTCGATGCATCCGCTGAATACCATACCTACGCCTTTGCGTGGAGCAGCAATTCGATAACCTGGTACGTGGATGGCGTGGCGGTCCATACAGAGGATGGGAGTAACGGTGCGCTACCGACAACTGCAGGCAAGCTGTTCGTAAATCTCTGGGCTTGTGATAGCGCTATTAGCGGCTGGTGCGGCTCCTACACTCCATCCGTAACGCCCGTTACAGCATACTTTGACTGGTTCGATATCAAACCCTATTAGATTGGATGAAGATAAAAGGGTCAGAAAGCGTACCGACTAGGCAGGGCGCCGCAGCAGGTCGACGCGAATGGGCATGACGAAGCGGGCGCCCCCCTCGGTCTGATGGCTGGCGAACCTCTCCTTCACCTGCTGCAGCAACTCTGTTGAGAGACGGTGATCGGTGTGGGTCACTCCGATGATCTTCTGCTCGAATTCCCCAAAGTCCCTGAATACCATCGGGGTGTTGAAGAAGTGCTGGCCGACCAGCTCCAGCGTTCCCGCCTCGACCGCACCGCAGACGGCAGCAAAGGCCGCCTCGCGCACCTCTTTCTCGTCGTGAAACAGGCGCAGCAGTTCGTTGAAGTCACCGGCATAGACCGGCTCTGAGATGTAGGCGAGACCGCCCGGCCTGAGCACGCGGCGGATCTCCTGAAGTGCCGTCGCCATCGACTGTTGAGGGACATGGTGTAGTGATTTGAACATCATCACGATGTCGGCGCTGCCATCCTCGGCGGGAATGGCCTCGGCACCGGCGTGGACGAAGCTAACCGTGGGCAGGTCGTCGATGTTGAGGTTCTTCTCGTGCTGAATGGTGTCGACCTCGCAGGCAAGGATCGCGGCAGGGTGGCCGCTCTCGGCGATGGCGCGAGTATGCATGGCGGCGCCGCAGCCAAGCTCGATGACCTGTGCGCCGTCCAGCGGCAGTAGCTGCTGGTAGACCTCAGACTCCATCACCAGCCGCTCTTCCCCCGGTTTACTGATCTGCATACTCTCTCCTCGTTGTTCTGCCGGTGCAGGCGCCGCCCGTTGCTATTGGCCGCCCTTGCCAGCGCTGCAGGTGTTGACGCCGATAAGCAGGTAGAGCGGGCACCAGCCCATAATGCCTGTAACCAGGGGGATAATGCCAATCCAGCCCCATACACCAATGGTGCCGGTATAGGTAAGAGCCATGAGTACCAGGCCAACGATGATGCGCAGGGTTTTATCGATAGTACCGACATTCAATTTCATGGTGACACCTCCTGTGGGTTTGTAGGTAGCAGTATAGACCGCTGCTGAGGCACGCGGTTCAATGTCGCAGCCATATGTCGTTATGCATGCGGTAAAATAGGGCTGAATGGTGCTACAGTTGTCGTGGTTTTATCGGCACTGCCATATGGAATCCATCTAACATGCAAACGAAGCTAACAAAAATGAACAAGACACTTCTACTACTGGCCTGCTCCTTTCTGTTCAGCGCCTGCGCGACCGACCCGGCGGTCGAGGCGCAGAGGGAGGCGGAGAGCGAAGGGAGTGATGTTGCCGCGCTGAAACGGATTGAGCTTGAGCCCACTGCAGCCGACGCAGAGGTCAAACTATACAAGATCATGATGGCAACCAAGGATCAGCGGGTGCGCTGTGGGGCCGCCACGTTCTGGTTCGTAAAAGTTCTCCCTCAACATAAGGAGAATATCAAGCAACGAGTAAGCGCCATGCAAGGCATGGAGGCACTCTTTTTGATGGGGATGCGCAGTTTCAACTGCATTGAAAGCCACTACTCCTACGGCAGCGACGGTATCTACAGCGGCAGAGTGAGTCACTCCCCTTCTAATCCGGATAGATTCTTACATAACCCTGAGCTGCTCTCCTCATTGGCCGACTGGAATGGCTACAGTTACACATATCCCCTCGTCTACAGGACTCTCATCAATGACATTGCATGGAAATATAAGGCCAGATTCCTGAAGGGGGAAACCGTTGGTCCTGAGGTGGCGTATGGTAAGGAGTATTTCGACGCAAAGAGATGGCGGGGCTTTATCGAGCTGCTGCTTAAATCCACTGAATTCAGCCGCTCTCTGGAGGAAAAAGAGAGACGGTTTCAAGATGCCTATCAAATTGCCGGCAACATCCCCAGCAGCGTAAAGAGCGCCTATAGCGTTGCCGACCTACAGGACCGGATGGGCTATACGGTGCGGACCGCTGCCAAGTATGACGTCGCCTTTGCCGCCGCCAGTGGATATGAAAGGACGACCATACCAGACAAGTTTATTGATCAATATATATCCTGGTTAAACAAGATAGACAAACGGATTGTTAAAAGTGACGATAGAGATTCAGATATTTGCGCCCACCTTCGACATGCAGAGAGCGCCAGACATCTCAGTACCGCCATTTCGTCCTGTGAAAAGGAGGTCAGTGACCAACGCAGTCGTCACCGCAAGCTGTACTCATTAGAAGACTTGCTTATATATAAAGCGAGATACCTGAGATACGAGAATCCCGACCTGCCGGTGGCGGTAAAGAAGGATCAGCTCCTTCTCAAGGCGCGGGAGTATCTGAAAAAGAAGGACCAGGAAAATGCCTACATCTATCTTGCCGCACTGCATGAGCAGGGCAAGCAGGGGGTGTTCAGCATTCCAGACTCAATCGTATTCTACCTGGCCAAGACCGAGCATGCCCTGTTCAAGCAGTATGACATCTTCAAGTGGAAGGCGAGAGAACACATCAAGGAGTATCTGAAAAACACCGGCACCAGTGGCCGCTATTACAAGGAGGCCCTGAGTTTACTGGGCGAGCTGACTTAGCAGCTACGGCCACCGGCACTCCCTGTAGTGGGTGGACGAGCCGGTGGCTGACTCGATTATTGCAACAGCGAATGGACCTGCCGTTCGCATTGCTGACTAGCGGCATACTTCGCCTTGCATGAAGGCTCCACCCTGCTGTTGCAGCTATTCCATCTATCTTCCGCGCGTTGACGCTTCATTTCACGCTCCCGCCTCGCCCTTTCCGCCTCTCTCTCCGCCCGGGCTTTCTCTTCACGGCACTTGGGGTCAGAGCCATAACAGTGGATCGTTCTTGTGAGGGTTAATTCCGCAACGGGTGGTCTACCGCAGGAATCTAAGAGACACTGCCTCACCTTGCCCGCGATGCTGCTTTGGCAGCTATTCTGGAAGGAGGCAAGCTTCTGCTGCATCTCACTCTGGCGTGTGTTTAATTCCTGTCCTGTGCGCTCGACCTGTATCCTGGTGCGGGTTATCGACTGCAGCAGGTCGCCTATCTCCTGCTGTTGCAGCTCCTGGTAGCTGGCCTCTTTCAGTCGCTGGTTATCGCTGCTGGTGAAGTCATCCCACAACTCCTCTGCACTGGCAGAGGAACCGCCGGAATCAGAAAAGATATCATCGGAGGTTGCCGTTTCAGAGACTCTCGCCTGTTGTGCCGTCCTGGCGGCAGTGGCCGCATCGCGGCGCGCCGTGCTTAACGCCTCATTACTCGTTATCGCACGCTCCCTCTCCCCTTCCAGTTTCTGCAGGGACGCCTTACTGACATCGAACTTAATGCTGTCAATCTCATAAAAGATATTGCCACCCCGGTAGTTCGACCAGTTCGTTGCGGTGGAAAGAATAGAGCTGAAGATTTCTCTGCTCTGCTCCGCGGAATAGTAGGAGTCGTTCTTTTTCTTCAGAAACTTGTCCCAGGAGGGGCTGGTTGGCACATTCAGGCTAAGGTAGCGACGTAGGCTGTCGCCCTGCGTGGAGAAGTGATTAATTGGAATAGTGGAAGCGGTTGGCCTCAGGTCTGCAGGCAAGGCGCGTCCAGGCACGCCGGTATCGCACACTATCCAGCTTGCCTCCCCGTTGTAAAAATCGTTATCACTGGCGCGGTGGTAACCGTCGAAGAAACGGATTTTGACCGCCAGTTCGGTCATCCGCACATCGTCTACCGAATAGACCCCCCCGGCACCATCAATAATTTGCGTAGGCCACCATGCGGCCTTGCAGACATAAGTCGGCTCACCCAGCAGTGGGGTCATCTTCCAGCCGAAGAGGATATCGCCAAACAGCTTAAAACCCGACACATCCTTACTGAAGGAAATCTTGTCGATATGTTGTGCAAGACCTGGCGTTGCGGCGTAAAGAATAGGGGAACCCAAAAAGGAACAGGCTAAGGCGAGTATAACTATAGGGTTTCTGTATCTCATTGTTTAACTGTCAGTGGAGGCGCGAATTCATTCTAACAGCCATGTGTGGCTATCGATAATAAAAGCATGTAGTCCGGAGGAAGTGAAATGGAATCCGCTAAAAGAACCCCTGGTCCCACATTACTATTGAGAGGTAGTTGACTGCGCAAGCAATATATCCTATAGTTGCGCGCTCAAACATTACGCAAGCGAGTTGAGTGTGTCAGAAGAATCAGTCGATCATTTGGTGATCAATCTCATGAACCTGCAAGGCAAAATTCAGAAGCGCCTTGGCGGTGCGCTTTCAGTGCACGGGTTAGGTCTATCGGATTATTTTGTTCTAAATCAGCTATATATAGCGCCATCTCAGAAGATGCGTCGTAATGAGCTTGCTGAGCGGGTGGGTTTAAGCCCATCAGGGATTACCCGTTTGCTAAATCCTCTGGAGAAAATTGGCCTTGTCGATAAGGAATCAAATCCCCGTGATGCCAGAGTCAGCCTGGTTACACTCTCTGCTTCTGGGAAACAGGTATACAGGGATGCGAAAGCATCTTTCTCGGAGGCATCTCGTGACTTGTTTGAGCCGCTTAATGCAACACAATTAAGTAAATTATCCGAGCTGATAAAGACGCTACAGTAAACCTTGATTACAGAACCATTGGCAATAAGCAGGCCCAGCCTGAGTGACAAGCGCCAGGCACCGTGCCATCAACATCTATGGAATAAAAACATGAAAAGGGAAATTTTAAAGAGTTTCATCCAGAAAGTGTGGAATGAAGGTGATATCCACGCTATTCCACAATACATAGCTGACCGTTATACGGTGATTCATGATCCGGGCGACCCCTGGGATGGTATGGAGCTGGATATTCCCGGTTTTCAGAACAGGGTGTCAGCATCACGTGCGCCACTCCCCGATCAGCGTTTCGAAATACGAGAGCTTTATGAAAGTGAAGATAGTATTTGCATTACATGGCTCTGGAGCGGAACCCATTTAGGCGAAGTGTCAGGTATTCCACCGTCCGGGAAGAAACTTCATATGTCAGGGGCTACCGTCTATTACTTTCAGGACAACAGGATTACAGGCCACTGGCAGATAGCTGACCGTCTGGGCGTTTTCCAGCAAATGCAAAGCAATAAAAGACATACGTAACCAGCTTCTCCGCAGACCCTTCAAAAAAGGGGCGCTACCATTGTTGAGAGGAAAAAGAGAGACAAGGGCCCAGTGTCCCTGGAACCCCGTATCAATGACGCGATGAGTAAGAAATGACCACCTGTCTTGCACTGCTCAGAGGCCTGAACATTGGCGGCCACAATAGGCTCCCAATGAAGGAACTGGTCTCTACTCTTACTGGACTGGGATGTAAAAACATATCGACCTACATCCAGAGCGGTAATGCGATCTTCGACACCGGCCGCAACAATCGCGAAAAACTCTCCCGAGACATTACGCAGGCCATTCGGCAACGATACGGTTTTGCCCCAGGTGTAATTCTGCTGTCGGGGGCAGAACTGCATGATGTCATTGCGCGAAATCCCTTTCCCACAGAGGATGGTAAGTTACTCCACTTTCTCTTTATATTTGGAGAGATAAGTGAGCCTGATCTCGAATGCCTTAATACCCTCAAGACGGATAGAGAGGAGTTCTTCCTGACTGAGAGGGTGTTCTACCTGTATGCGCCGGATGGCGTTGGCGGCTCCAGGCTGGTGAGGAATCTAGAGCGATGCCTGGGTGTGGCGACAACGGGCCGGAACTGGAATACACTATCTCGGCTGTCAGAAATGCTTAATGAAAATTCAGGGGGTCAGAGTAGTTGAGGCACCGAATGCATAACGCTGCAAAGCGCTTCACTCATTGCCCCCGGCACCAGCAACATCGTTAGCAAAGGAATGAAACCATGCCCGCCTACCTGATACTACGCATCACCGTCCACGACGCAGATAAGCTGAAGGCCTATCAACAACTGGCCCCGGCCATTATCGAAAAACACCACGGCAGGGTCCTGGCGCGCGGCGGCGAGGTGACGACGCTGGAGGGGGCGGAGGAGGGGCGGCGCATCGTGATGATAGAGTTTCCCGATGCGCAGGCGGCGAAGGGGTTCTACCACTCGTCGGAGTACACCCAGGCCAGGGCCTTGCGGCAGGGGGCCGCGGATTTTGAGGTGATTGCGATTGAGGGTGTCTAAGCGCGGATGTTAAAACAAGTTAAAATGACGCCCGTTTATGAGTAAGCAGTAATTTCACAGGAGATGGCATGAGAAGAATATCGGCGACGCTGCTCGCCTGCCTGCTTTTTTTCCCGCAGTTCGTATATGCGCATCAGGCCGGTGCCGGGGGGGGCTTTGTTGCTGGCGTGACGCATCCGGTCCTTGGCTTTGATCATCTGCTGGCAATGCTCAGTGTCGGGATACTTAGTGCACAAATGGGTGGCCGTGCAATCTGGACGGTGCCGGCGACATTTGTATCGGTAATGTTGGTCGGGGGAATTCTCGGCATACAGGGTGTCCCCTTTTTCTCCATTGAGTTAGGCATCACCATTTCGGTATTGGCACTGGGCATTTCAATCGCAAGCGAAAGAAAGTTCCCCACGCTTCTAGCCATGTTATTTGTTGGCTTCTTTGCCATATTTCATGGCTATGCCCATGGCGATGAAATCCCGTATTTAGTCGAGCCGGTTTACTATGCCCTTGGCTTCGTTACTGGGACAGCAGGCATCCATATTGCCGGTGTGATAGTGGGGCTTGCTGCCGAGAAGTTTAACGATGGTGAGCAGCTGTTGAGGTACCTGGGTGCCGCAATCGCCGGCATTGGATTTCATCTAATTGTCATGTAACGCACAGTTCTGGATGTCAGGGGGTAGAGTTCGTGCCGAATAGCGGCGTTGCGGGCCTTGTCGACGCCCACACCGGAATGCGCGGCCTGCTGGCCTTTTACATTGTGCTGTTTCATACGCTGGCCTACTCCACCGGCTGGAACCTGCATGGCTCGGCCCTGATGCCGGTATTCTTCCTCCTGGCGGGTTATTCGCTCGCCATCGTTTACGGCAAGCAGCCGCATGGGTTCGACACCAGGCGTTACTACCGTAACCGCATTGCACGTATCGCCCCCGTTTACTATGCGACGATGATGCTGGCGTTACCACTGGCGGTGTACGGCTATGGCTGGGTGTCGCCATCCAATATGGGGTGGGCCTTCGCCACTAACCTCTTCGCGGTGCAGATGTGGTCAAGCTTTCCGCCGCTATCGTTCGTCGGCCCCGCCTGGACCATCTCCACGCTCGCCTTTTTCTATCTTCTCTTCCCCTGGTTGTTGCGCTGGCATCAGGGGCAGAGTGATCGAACCTTGAATCGATGGATTGTGATATTGGCGCTGTTGCAGGGCGTGGTGTTCTTCGGGGTGAGTGTGGTGATCGAACCGGTCGATCGCTGGTGGGCATTCTGGGCCTCCCATGCCTGGCCGATATCACGACTCCCCGTTTTTGATATGGGGCTTGTGACGGGACTACTGCTGCTGCGTCAACGCGGTGCTGCTGATGTTGGAGCGGTCAGTGTGATGGGTGTCCCGACCGATCAGAAGCCGCGTTGGGCGCGTCGCGTCGATGGGCACGCCGCGACTTTCGTTGCCTTCGTAGTTGGGCTGTCGGCCTTACAGGTAGCAGGGGGGATCGACCTCCTCGGCTCCTGGTGGATGCAGGGGATATTCCCGTACGGCATCCTGGTCATTATCGTCGGGCTCTCCGTAACCGGTCGGGAGGCGGACTCATTCACGCAACGCCTGTTGAGCCGGCCGCTATTTCTCTTCCTTGGCAGGATCTCGCTGGCCCTCTATCTGGTCCATGAGCCCATTATTCAGTATGTCGCCTGGGCCGCCCGACCAGAACAGGCCTGGAGTTTCGACATGCCGCTGCCGCTGTGGGGGGGTGTCGTCGTGCTGCCCGTCAGTCTCGTGCTGGCAACGCTGCTGGAACGCATGGTGGAGACACCGGCGCGCAATTACTTTAAGGCGCGCCCGTAGCGTTCCTGATGGCACAAAAGCGCTCAGTAAAAGCCGGGTCATAACCCTTTAAATTAAGTGGCCATGGGGCTTTGCGGTGTGAGCCGGGAAGAACGCCGAGCGGCCACGCGCGCTTTTTTACTTCATGGCGATTTCCGCTATGATTGCCACCCCCTCAGTAGCACAGTGGTAGTTCCCATGAAATTTGTACGGTGGTTCCTTGGCCGCATTGTCCTCTTTATTAACTGGCTGACCTGGCCGCGTGCCGGCAAGCGTCGTCCCGAGCTGCAGCAGCAGGTCGAGGCCGCGGTGGCGAACCACAGCCTCTACCAGTTTCACGCCTGCCCCTTCTGTGTGAAGGTGCGTCGCGGTATGCGCCGCCTTAATCTGCCGATCGAGCTGCGTGACGCCCGGGCGGAAGGGACCTTCCGTGAGGAGCTGCGCCAGCAGGGCGGTGAGGTGAAGGTGCCGTGCCTGCGCATCGACCACGCCGACGGCACCACCGAGTGGATGTACGAGTCGAGCGACATCCTCGCCTACCTGGAGAAGCGCTTTCCCCTGCAGTAGTGAGGCACCAGCCTGCCCCCTCAAGCCTTGCCAAATACTGCTACCTTAAAAGGGAAAGCACTATCTGTTTGAGGTTATGCGGGGTGGGAGACGATGCAAATCACAATCGGTTGGGTCCTGCTGCTATTGGGCGGCTTTATGTTCGTGGCCCAACTCATTTCCAGTACTAACTTCGCGCTGGCACAACGACTGGGTATTCAGGAGAGCCCTGAGGATACCGACCCACTCGTCATTACGGCCGAGCGCTATGTCGCCTATTGGGACCTGCTAACCCTGGTATGGCTCCCCCTTTCCGGCTGCTTGATGATCGTCGATCATCGCTGGTGGCCGATCGTCGCCCTGGTGGGCGGGGCGATCTATCTCGATACCTCCGGCAGGGAGGCGGCGAAGAATCTCAGCTTCCGCAAGGAGGGGTTGCGGCTAGGCGGCGAGAGCCAGCAGAAACTCTTTTTCGCCAGTTATATTCTGATGGGGCTGATCGGCCTGGTGGTGGTCCTCTATGCGGCTAATGAGCTGACCTGAGCCGGGTTGGGATCGCATGCTGAAAATTATCCTGATTACCCTTGTCATCGCCGCCATCGCCTTATGGCTGGGTGGCCTGCGCTGGGGGCAGTTTTCTGCCTCCCGCTTTCATGCCCTGGAACAGGGCGCCGTGCGGCAGGGGGCGGTGGTCGACCTTGCTGAAACCGACGCACTACCGCCGGCGGTAAAGACGTACTTTCATCGGGTACTCAAGGATGGGCAGCCGCTGATCAACCGGGCCCGGCTCATACAGCAGGGCGGCTTCAGGGCGAGACCGGAGCAGCAGCAGTGGTCGAAGATGACGGCGCGGCAGGCCTTTTCCACCCGGCCGCGGGCCTTTGTCTGGAGTGCGGAGATCGCCATGCTTCCCGGCGTCTCCATTAAGGTTCTCGACTCCTTTATGGAGGGCCGGGGTGCGATGACGGGAAAGGTGTTGTCGCTGATCACGCTGATAGAGAGTCACGACAGGGTGGAGCTGGATCAGGGGGCGCTGCAACGCTACCTGGCGGAGGCGGTCTGGTTCCCGACGGCGTTGTTGCCGAGCCAGGGGGTGGAGTGGCAGGCGCTAGATACGCGAACCGCCAGGGCGACGATTAGCGAGTCCGGTGTCAGCGCCGCACTCGATTTCGAGTTCAACGAGCTGGGTGAGGTCATCTCCGTCTATGCCCCGGCGCGCTATCGGGAGGTCGACGGCGACTTCCACGCCACTCCGTGGCGTGGCTACTTCTCCGATTACCGGGAGGTGAACGGCTACCGGGTGCCGCTGCAGGGGCGGGTCGAATGGCAGCTGGAGCAGGGGGCCTACCCATACTGGCGGGCCAACGTGACAGAGCTCATCTATGAGTGAGCTGCAGGGGCCGCCTGCCTGCCGATAATTTCTGCTCGCGTTCATCGTTTAGCCCAGATCTATAGCGGCGGCTTGCTGCTACAATCGCGGGCATGATTACCCCTGGAGTTCACCCATGAAGAGTAAGGCTGTGTCGGTGGCGCTACGCTTTAGCGCAATGGTCGTGATGGTCGTGGCCCTGTCGTGGCTGTCGGTCTCACTGTGGAGTGGTAAGGGTGAAAAGGCGAGCGGTGAGGCCGTGGCGCTCCACTATGAGCAGGGGATGACGGTAGGGCAGTTTGCGCAGGCCAATGGCCTGGAGCCCAAGGCGCTGAAGGGGCTGCTGGGACTTCAGCAACGCTCCGACCTGGAGCGTCCCCTGACCGAGTTCGCCCCCGAGCCCGAGGCCCTGATGGCCGAACTGCGTGGCGAGCGGGTTTTGCAGGGGGAGAGCGACAGCAAGGACTGGCGCAAAATCGCCATCAAGTTCGCCCTCTGGACACTCTTCCTTGGCGTGATGTACTGGGTGCTGCGCACGAAGCGCATCACCGCACAGCGGCGGCGCATCTTCTATCTCTTCTCGTTGGCGCTGTTCGGGGTGGTGCTCGGTGCCGACCCGAGCCCGATGGGGACGGTGAAGGATGCGATTGCGCTCTATGGTGCCGAGGGCGTGGTCTTCGCCCCGCGCATGCTCGCACTGAGCTTCTTCCTGCTCACCGTGGTGCTGGCGAATAAATTTATCTGTGGCTGGGGCTGCCAGTTCGGCGCGCTGCAGGACTTCCTCTTTCGCCTGAATCGCAACAGCAAGGACCGCAAGGGGTTGTTGCGCCAGTACAAGCCGCCGTTCTGGTTTTCCAATACGGTGCGTATCGCATTCTTTCTCGGTTTCACCCTGGTCGCCTTTATCGCCGCGGTGGATATCATCGAGACCATCGACCCGTTCAAGGTCTTCAAGCCGATGTACCTGGGTGTCGGCGGCGCGCTGTTCCTCGCCGCGGTGTTGCTGGCCAGCCTCTTTGTCTATCGCCCCTGGTGCCACTTCTTCTGTCCCTTCGGCCTGGTCGGCTGGCTGTTCGAAAAGTTGAGCATTACCAAGATTGCCGTGGACTACAGCCGCTGCAAGGACGGCTGTGTGGTGTGTGAAAAGGCCTGCCCCTCCGACTGCATGGAGGCGATCCTCAAGCAGCAGCGCACCATCCCCGACTGCTTCGCCTGCGCCACCTGCCTGGAGGCGTGTCCGACGCAGGCGATCAGTTTCAAGCTCGGCAAGCGGGAGAGACCGCCGCAGGGGAAATTCACCGCGAAGCCGGTGACGAAGAGGGGGAGGGTGGAATGAGCCGGCTCGCCATACAGATCTCCCCCGAGGCGAAGTCCGCCTACTTCGCCGACTATCTGAGCGTGGCCCGTGCCGAGCTGGCCGCGCTGTTCGGCGATATCCCCTTTAACCATCGCGCCATCGGTCCGCTGGAGTTCTTCGAGCTGGAGGGTGAGGCGATCGATCGGGAAAAACTCCTGCGCCTCTCCTTCGCCCAGGGGCTCTACGCGGTAGAGGGCGAGCTGTTGCGTCCGCTCGAGCAGCGCGCCGACTTCCGCCTGCACGAGGACTTCGTCTTCGGCAGCAAGTTCAAGGGCAAGACCAACGAGCGCCTGACGCAGATGCTGATTAACGTCGGTCTTGCGGCGACTGGGGCCGAGACGGGCGAGGGGATCAAGCTGCTCGACCCGATGTGCGGCCGCGCCACCACCCTGCTGTGGGCGCTGCGCTACGGCATCACGGCGCGCGGTGTGGAGCAGGAGCCCAAAGCGCTGGCCGATATTCAGCGCAACCTGAAGAAGTGGAGCAAGCTGCACCGCCAGAAGCACAAGCTCACAGAGGGGCCGCTGGGCGACAGGAAGAGCAAGGCGCGTTTTCTCGACTTTAGCGCGGAGGGCACGGCGATGCGCGTGGTGACGGGCGATGCCCGCCAGGCGGACCAGCTCTATAAAAAGGAGAAGTTCGACCTGCTCATCAGCGACCTGCCCTACGGCGTGCAGCACTTCACCACGGAGAAGACGCGCAACCCGCTGGCGGTGCTGGAGCAGTGCGTGGCGCCGTGGAAGGCGTGCCTGAAAAAGGGCGGCGTTATGGTGTTGGCCTATAACCGCAACAACCCCAAGCGCGACGCACTGATCGGGTTGTTCGAAGAGGGGGGGCTGGTGGCGGCCCCCTTCCATGCCGAACACCGCATGAGCGAGTCGATCGTGCGCGATGTGATTATCTTCAGAAATAGATAGGCCAAAAAAGGCTAGAATAACCGGCGAGCAGCCAACACACGGATGACCGTCCACTGACTAATGGAGGAGATGACTATGCCGCTACCAGCCCATTACGAGCACGCCTCGGATCACTTTTTCCGCTTTCTGGACGATGCCAGGGAGAGGGCGGAACTCTGCAGTACCCATTTGAGCTATACCATGACGCAGTGCGTGTTACAGACCTTCCGCCGCCGCCTCAGTACGCAACAGGCCATCGACTTTGCCAATGCACTGCCGATCTGCCTGCGCGCCCTGTTCGTCAGCGACTGGGACACCAATGAGCCGATCTGGCCCTTCGCCGACCGTGAGACGATGAACAAAGAGGTCTGTTCGCTGCGTGCCGGCGAAGCGTTCTCCAGCGATAGCGCGATTCGCGATGTGGCCGTGTCACTGCGCCGTCATGTGGATGAGGAGGCCTTCGACCGCATGCTCGCCGGCCTGCCGCAGGGGGCGGTCGAGTTCTGGGCGCCGTAAAATGGTTTAAGCTTCGTAGAGTGATATCTACGGCCTTAAACTGCTTCGACAGGATAGATTCGATGATTAAGCTGATAACCCGACTGCTGGTTGTGCTCCTCCTGCCTCTCTACGGCATGGCGGGCTTTGCCGCTGACGCCCCTGCCGGTTACGACCCGATCGTTACCCGTAAGGTGGAGGGTGAGTTCAAGGAGGTCTCCGCCAGCGTGCGCGCCGCCATCGTCGGCAAGGGGATCAATATTGCCCACGAGCTGCCCGCCAGTGAGATGCTGCACCGCACCGGCCCCGACTTCGGTTACCAGAACAGGGTCTACGGCGAGGCGCAGACCTACGAGTTCTGCAGCGCGCGTATCTCGCACAAGCTGGCCCGCGCCCACCCCGACAACATCGTCCTCTGTCCCTTCACCATCAGCGTCTATAGCGTCAGCGACGAGCCCGGGGTGGTGCGCCTCTCCTATCGTATCCCCAGCGGCAGGCCCGGCAGCGAGGCGGTGATTAAGGAGGTGGTGGCGTTGATCGAGTCCATTATTGAGGATGCATCCTGGTAGGGATGAAATCGCACAGGAGTAATGAGTAGTGCCCTATATCGATAAAGCGGCAAGAGAGCGGTTGGCTGGCGGCAGCCCGGCAGAGAGTCCGGGTGAGCTCAACTACCAGATCACCCGTCTGCTCGACGACTATATCCAGCGCCAGGGCGGCGTGCGCTATGCCCACCTCAACGAGGTCGTGGGTGTGCTCGAGTGCGTCAAGCTGGAGCTCTACCGCCGGCTGGCGGCCCCCTATGAGGACCGCAAGCGGGACGAGTCGGGCGACGTCTACACCCTTTAGCCCCTCCCACGTGTCTTCTTCTGCAGGCGCGGGTTATGATAGCGGCCTTCATTTCATAACACGGAACAAGAGACCCCCATCATGCCAGTCGAAGTGACCTACCTCGTCGCCTTCACCGTCGGACTTTTCGGCGGCGTCCACTGCGTCGGCATGTGCGGCGGCATTGTCGGCGCCCTCAGCTTCGGCCTGCCGGAACAGGTGCGCGGTCGCTTCGGCAAGCTGCTCCCCTACCTCTTCAACTACAACCTGGGGCGCCTCGTCAGCTATACCCTGGCCGGTGGCCTGGTCGGCGGCATCGGCGCCCTCGCCACCAACCTCACCGCCCTGCACCAGGCGCAGACCGTGCTGCAGGTGATCGCCGGTCTCTTTATGGTGGCGATGGGGCTCTACCTGGGCGGCTGGTGGTACGGCATGAACCGGCTGGAGAAGATGGGCGGCCGCGTGTGGCAGCTGATCGAACCCCTTGGCCGCAAGCTGTTGCCGGTGAAGCGTCCCTCCCAGGCGCTGGTGATGGGGCTGGTGTGGGGCTGGCTCCCCTGCGGTCTGGTCTACAGCGCCCTGATTTGGGCGATCTCCGCCGGCAGCGCCGTGGACGGCGCGCTGCTGCTGCTTAGCTTCGGCCTCGGCACCCTGCCCAACCTCTTCGCCATGGGCATCGTGGCGGGCAAGCTCACCACCTTTCTGCGCCGCCCCCCGGTGATGCACCTGGCCGGCGCGCTGGTGGTGCTGATCGGCCTCTTCTATGTCGCGCTGCCCCTGCTGGACCTCAACGGCGCCGCCTGATCGTCGCCACGTCGCCCACCGCCGCCCATTGATGCAAAGATGAGCGGCGGCGAGCAGATACACATTAGCGGCAGTGTGCAGGGGGTGGGTTTCCGCCCCCACGTCTGGCGCCTCGCCACCGAACTCGGCCTGCACGGCTCGGTGCGCAACGAGGGGGGCGCGGTGGTGGTTGAGCTGTGGGGCGATGCAGCGCAGCGGGAGAGCCTGGTGGCACGGCTGGCAGCGGAGGCCCCGCCCCTGGCGCGTATCGATGCCATCGAAAGAGCCCCCCTGTCGCATGCATTTGAGGGCGACGGCTTTGCCATCGAGACGAGTCGGGAGGGCGACAGCGGCAGCGGCCTCAGCCACGATGCGGCCCTCTGCCCCGACTGCCTGCGAGAACTGCACGACCCCGCCGATCGCCGCCACCGCTACCCCTTCATCAACTGCAGCCACTGCGGCCCGCGTCTCTCCATTACCCGCGCCCTTCCCTACGATCGCGCCGCTACCAGCATGGCCCCCTTCGCCCTCTGTCCCGCCTGTGCCGAGGAGTATGGCGACCCCGCCGACCGCCGCTTCCACGCCCAGGCCACCGCCTGCCCCGAGTGCGGCCCGCGGCTCTGGCTGACGGATGGCGAAGGTGCGGTGCAGGCCGAGGGTGGGGGTGCCATTGAACAGGCGGCACAACAGATTTTGCGTGGCGGCATCGTCGCCGTGAAGGGGATCGGCGGCTTTCACCTCGCCTGCGATGCCGGCAACGACGAGGCGGTGGCAAGGCTGCGCCGACGCAAGCGGCGTCCGCACAAGCCCTTTGCGGTGATGGCGCTGGAGCTGGAGATGGCCGCACGCCTGGCCGATGTCGCTGGAGAGGAGGGACGGCTGCTGCAGTCGGCGGCGGCCCCCATAGTGCTGCTCGACGCGCGTGGCGACAGCGGCCTCAGTGGCGAGGTCGCGCCCGGCCTCCACTCCATCGGCGTGATGCTCGCCTACAGCGGTCTGCACCGGCTGCTGTTGCAGGCGGTAGGGCGTCCGCTGGTGATGACCTCGGGGAACCGTAGCGGCGAGCCGTTGACGGCCGACAACGATGAGGCGCAGCAGCAGCTCGGCGCTATTGCCGACGCCTTCCTGCTGCACGATCGGGCGATCGTCCACCGCCTTGATGACTCGGTGGTGCGGCTCATTGGTGGCAAGCCGTGCCTGCTGCGACGTGCCCGTGGCTATGCGCCCGACTCTCTGCCTCTGCCGCCGGGCTTTGCGAATGCCGACAACATCCTGGCGATGGGTGCGGAGATGAAGGGGAGCTTCTGCCTGCTGCAGCAGGGACGACTCCACCCCTCCCACTACCTCGGTGAGCTCTCTTCGCTGGGCAATTTCGACCACTATCGCCGCACAATCGATGACCTTGCCGCCCTGTTCCGTTTCACCCCTGGCTGTATCGCCGTCGACGCCCACCCCGGCTACCACGCCAGCCAGTGGGGGGAGACGCTGGCGCGGCGTGACGGACTGGCGCTGGTTTCCGTGCAGCACCACCACGCGCATATCGCCGCCTGCATGGGCGAGCACGGCCTGCCGCGGGAGACCAGGCCGCTGTTGGGGATCGCCCTCGACGGCCTCGGCTACGGCGACGACGCCACCCTGTGGGGCGGCGAATTCCTGCTTACCGACTACCGTGGTTACAGCCGCCTCGCCGCCTTCGAGGCGGTGGCCCTGCCGGGGGGCGATGCGGCCAACCGCGAGCCGTGGCGCAACGCCTATGCCCAGCTGCACCACGCCCTGGGGTGGGAGAGCGTGATCGAGGAGTTTGGGGCCTTAGCGGTCATCGAGCGGCTGCAGCAGAAGCCGGTGGAGACGCTGGCGACGATGATCGAGCGGGGGGTGAATTCGCCCCTCAGCTCCTCCTGCGGCCGCCTCTTCGATGCCGCCGCCGCCCTGCTCGGTATCCGTTTCGATGGCATCAGCTACGAGGGGCAGGCGGCGGTGGAGCTGGAGCAGCTGGCGACCCAGTCGTTTGCCGGGCAGCGCCCTTACCCGGTGGCATTCACCCTTCAGGAGGGCATCCAGCGTATCGAGTGGGGGGCGATGTGGCGGGCGTTGCTGCAGGAGCTGCAGCAGGGGGTTGAGGCTTCAATCATCGCCGCCCGTTTTCACCACACCGTGATCGAGGCGGTGGTCGCGCAGACAGGGCAGCTGCTTGCCAGGCATAACTTCGACAGCGTCGCCCTCTGCGGCGGGGTGATGCAGAACCGCCTTATCGCCGAGGGGCTCTCCGCCGGTCTGGAGGGTATGGGCCTGCGGGTGCTGCTGCCCGCCGTACTGCCCAGTAACGACGGCGGCATCGCCCTGGGACAGGCGCTGGTGGCGGCGGTAAAAGGCTTGTAGGAGCCCAGTCCCCTGGGCGAATATTCGCCCAGGGGACTGGGCTCCTACGGACACATCCATTTTCACCGTTGTACAATCGCCCCATAACCATTACGGAGCCGACCATGCCGCTACAAAATGCCCTCCTCATTGCCCTATTGGGCGCCGCCGTCGCCTGGCTGCTGGCGACCCTGCTCGCCGGGCGCAAGCGCAAGCCGCTGGAGACCGAGCTGGCGGTGTTGCAGGAGAAGGGGGCGGAGCAGGCGCGGCAGCTGGCGGCACTGCAGTCGCAGCAGCAGGTGCAACAGGAGCAGCTGCAACAGACCACCGCCGAGCGCGACCAGGCGCTGCGCGAAGGGCAGGGCGACAAGGCCCGCCTGCAGGGGCTGCAGGAGCGCATCGAGCAGATGCAGGCCGAGGCCGAACAGCTCAAGGGCGAGCTGAAGGCGGGGCAGGGGCAGATCGCCACGCTGCAGTCGCAGAACACCGAGTTGCGCACCAGCCAGAGGGAGAAGGAGGAGTCGGTGCGAGCGCAGTTCGCCAGGCTGGCGGAGCAGGAGGAGCTGCTGAAGAAGGAGTTCCAGAATCTTGCCAACCAGATCTTCGAGGAGAAGGGGAAGGCCTTCGACGAGAAGAGCCGTGCCTCGCTCGATACCCTGCTGGGTCCCTTCCGCGGACAGATCGAGGAGTTCCGCAAGAAGGTGGAGGATATCCACCACAAGGATACCGAGCAGCAGAGCGCCCTGCGCACCGAACTCAAGCAGCTGCAGGAGCTCAACAGGCAGATCACCGAAGAGGCGCACCAGCTGGCCACCGCGCTAAAGGGGCAGAAGAAGACCCAGGGCAACTGGGGCGAGCTGATCCTGGAGAACGTGCTCGAGCGCTCCGGCCTGCGCAAGGATATCGACTATAAGCGCGAGGTCAGCTTCACCACCGAAAACGGCCGTGCCCGCCCCGACGCCATCGTCTACCTGCCCGACGACAAGCACCTGGTGATCGACGCCAAGGTCTCGCTCAACGCCTACACCGAGTACGTCAACGCCGAGGAGGAGGGCGAGCGCGAGCAGGCGCTGAAGCGCCACGTCGCCTCGGTGGCCGACCGCATTAAGGAGCTCGCCGACCGCAACTACTTCGAGCTGCCTGGCCTCAACTCGCCGGAGATGGTCTTTATGTTTATCCCCATCGAGTCGGCCTTCGTCGAGGCGCTGAAGGGGGACGAGTCCCTGTTCCAGAAGGCGCTGGAGCAGAACGTGCTGGTTGCCACCCCCACCACCCTGCTCACCAGCCTCAACATCGTGCGCCAGCTGTGGCGCTTCGAGGATCAGAATAAACACACCGCCGAGCTGGCCGACAAGGCGGCCAAGGTCTACGACAAGCTGCGCCTCTTCGTCGAGAGCATGGACGATGTGGGCAACGCCCTCGACAGGGCGCGCGACAGCTACCAGAGCGCCTATTCACGCCTCTACAGCGGCCGCGGCAACCTGATCAAACAGGCCGGGGAGTTTGCCAAGTTGGGTGTGTCGGTGAAGGCGGAGCTGCCGAAGCACCTGAAGGAGAAGGGGGAGCTGGAGCTGGAGCACCAGCCGGAGTCGGACAAGGCCTAATCGAAGCGCACCACCACCCCGGCGAAAAAGGCGTACTGGCGTAACAGGTCGCCCTGCAGCTCAAGCTCGCAGCCGCCGCCGCAGAACAGCGAGGTGGAGCTGTTGAACAGCGAGCCGTAGAGCCGCCCCTCCAGGCGTATCCCCACATGCTTTAGCGGCATCCACTTCGCCCCCACGCCGAGGCTGAGCGAGGCGCGGTTCTCCGCCTCGCCGCCGCGCGGTGAGGGGCTGAAGTGGCTCACCCCAAGCCCGCCGCTGAGAAAGCCCTGCCAGCCGTAATAGCGCGGCGACAGCACCGTGCCGCCCAGGTGCAGGTAGTGCACCTCCACATCGAACAGCTGATCCGTCGCCACTGCCACCGTCCCCTCCTTTAGCCGTGTCTGTTGCCGGCTGTAGTAGAGCTCCAGGTCCTGGGTGGGGGAGAGGGGGGCGCCGATGATCAGGCCCTCAAGGGGGCGCTGCTCCAGGCCGAGGCTGTTGTCGGCCTCGATGTCGCGTAGTGGCCCGCCGCCCTGCTCGCCGCTGAAGGCGGTGAGTTCCAATGCCGGTGCGGCATTGGCAAAGAGAAGAAGAAGGCAAAGCAGTGTCGATTTCATGGTTGCTAGTTTAGCCCCATATCGGACTGGCCTGTCACCTCACGCTGGACTATATTAGATGCTTCTAATGTTCCAGAGAGGGTGCCTGATATGGCCTTTGTTATCGACGAGTCTGAAATAAAGCCCGCCAAGGCCGCCCATGAACTCTTTATGGTGGGGCTGGGGGCGTTGCTGTTGCTCGGGCCGATGAGCATCTTCATCGGCATCGGGCGCCTCGGCCTGTTGATACCGGTGCTCTTCTCTTCTGCCTTTGCCCTCTACACCTACAAAAAGATCGCCCGTGCCGAGACCTGGTTTATCGAGATGCACTGGCGTCACGCCTTTCGCAACTACCGCTGGCTCTTCATCGGCTACGCCCTTTCCGGGGTGTTGATGGTGGTGAGCTGGCTGGTGGAGCTATCGGTCAACCCGGAGAGCCCCAGCCACTTCCTCGCCGTGGCGCTGGTGCGTATCGGCGTGATGCCCAGCATCATTATGGTCTTCGCCTGCTTCGTGATGGAGAACGGCGGCCTCAACCTGGCGTTGCGCCACGATGTGCCGAAGCGCCTGGTTGAGGCCTTCCCGCCGCCTGAAGGGGTGCAGCAGGCCGAGGAGTAAGGGGAGAGTCGTAGCCTATAAATAGAAAAGGCCCTCTTCGGAGGGCCTTTTCTATTTATATGGCGCGCCCGGAGGGATTCGAACCCCCGACTTCCACCTCCGGAGGGTGGCGCTCTATCCAGCTGAGCTACGGGCGCGCGGCAGCGGCGATTCTAGCATAGGGCTTCGTGCTGTCTCCATGAAATGGTCCTGATGCGTGAGAATTAGTCTATATCATGATTTCGGTATATACTTGCGCGCTTTCTAGCCTGGGGTTGGCGTTAGATAGGGCGTTCCTGTCTCTTCGTGAGATGCGCATCCGGGCGGACACCAGTTTATTTATTCGATAGTTAGGAGTTCGACGTGAGCAACAAGACCAATACCGAGTTCGGTTTCTTCGTGGGTGCCGCCATCGTGGCTGTGGCGCTGATCCTTTTCCTTAACTCTGTCGTAGCCGGCGCACTCAAGGGTGCCGCGGCTGACAACAGCGACGAGGCGGTTGCCGCGCGTATCGCTCCGGTTGCCCAGCTGAATACCGGCGCCGCTATCGAGGCCGCTGCTCCTGCGGCCGCCGCGCCTGCCGCCAGCGGCCCCCGCTCCGGTAAGGATGTCTACACCGCCCAGTGCTCCATGTGCCACGCCGTTGGCGCTGCCGGTGCTCCCAAGTTCGGTGATGCCGCTGCCTGGGGGCCCCGTGCCGCCAACGGTATCGATGCCCTGCTGAACAGCGCTATCAACGGCAAGGGCGGCATGCCTCCCCGTGGTCTCTGCGCTACCTGCTCCGACGACGAGCTGAAGGGTGCCATCGAGTACATGGTCAACAACAGCAAGTAAGTTCTACGCTGGTTGACGAAAAAGGGCGCCTTCGGCGCCCTTTTTTTGTGCCTCAGGTTTGTTGGGGATTGAGCCGAACCGTGACCGCCAGTCCCCCCAGCCGGGGGGAGGCGCTGAAGCGCAGTTCACCATGGTAGAGCTCGGTGATCTCCTTAACGATGGCCAAGCCCAGCCCATGCCCGGGACGGCTTTCGTCGAGGCGGCTGCCGCGCTGGGTCAGTGCCTCCAGCTGCTCGGGTGAGACGCCGGGTCCATCGTCTTCGATGCTCAGGGTGATGCCGTTGTCCACCTCAATGCGGCATGTGACCTGCTGCTCGGCCCATTTGCAGGCGTTATCCAGCAGATTACCCAGTAGCTCCATCATGTCGAAGCGATCGATATGAGTGAGGGGGTAGTCCGGGTAGTCGCTATCGATCTGCAGCGCCTTGTCGCGATAGATCTGTGTCAGCAGCTCGACCAGCGGCGGCAGCTCCTCGCCCGGGTCGAAGCGCTGCGCGGCACTGCCGGAGCCCGCCAGTCGGGCCCGCTTCAGTTCGTGCTCAATGAGCTGCTGCAGTCGGGCGGTGTGCTGCTGTAACTCTTCGGCCTGCGGCGGCGGCAGTGTATCGGCCGAGGCCGCCCGGCTCAGCAGGTGGAGCGGCCCCTTGAGGGCATGGGCCAGGTTGCCGACGGCGCTGCGTGAGCGCTGCAGCCGTTGCGACATCAGCGTAAGCAGGCGGTTGACCTCGATGACCAGTGGTTGCACCTCCAGCGGTACCGTCTCGGTCAGCTTCTCTATCTTTCCCTGCTCCAGTTGTCCCAGCTCCTCGGCCAGCTGCTGCAGGGGCTGAAGGCTGCGGCGGATGATGCGGTGCTGGATCAGCAGCAGGGCGGCGAGCACGAAAAGGGTCAGGCCGAGGAAGGCGCCGCTGTAGCGGTAGATGCTCTGCTGGTGCGGCGTGAGGTCTTCGGCAACGGTGATGGTCACCCGCTGGCCGCTTTTCATATAGGCTGCCGCGCGCAGCAGCAACTGCTGGCCACCTGGCCCGGCCTGGTGCCAGTTACGCGACTCGCCGACGGCAAGCTCGGTCGTTTCCAGGGTGTTGTCCCACAGCGAACGCGAGGTGATGGACTCGTGTTGGCCGGCGTGGATTTGGTAGTAGTGGCCGGAGAGCGGCTGGTGGTAGATGGTGGCGATGAGTTCGTTGTCGAGAGAGGGGCGCCCCTGCGCATCGATCTGCAGTGTGCTGAGCAGGCTCTCACCGTCGTGTTGCAGCCGTGACAGGGAAAACTCCTCGGCCAGCTGGGTGGCGATGGTCACCAGCAGCCAGGCCAATATGGCCATCAGCACAATCAGGCTGGCGGCGAGGGAGAGGCTGAGGCGATGGCGCAGGGACTTCATCGTGCCCTCTGCTGTTTGGGGAAGAGGTAGCCCTGGCCGCGGCGGGTCTCGATGCACTCCTTGCCCAGCTTCTGCCGCAGGCGTCGTACATAGGTCTCCAGGACATTGCTGTCGGGGTCGCTGTCCCCCTCGTAGACGTGCTCCGTGAGCCGGGACTTGGAGAGGATCTTTCCGGCATTAACCATGAAGTAGCGCAGCAGGCGGAACTCCGTGCCGGTGAGCGCCTGGGTGGTGCCGTCGGCGAGTCGGACGCACTGCTGCTCCTCATCAAGGGTGATGCCTGCGACCTCAAGCAGGTCGCTGGCGCGCTGCTGACTACGCCGTAGCAGCGCATCGAGGCGGGCGTGCAGCTCCTCAAAGTGAAAGGGCTTGCCGAGGTAGTCGTCGGCCCCGGCCTTGAGGCCGTCGACCCGCTCGTGCCAGGCGTCACGGGCGGTGAGTACGATCACCGGCAGCCGACTGCCTGCCGCCCGCCAGTTGCGCAACACCTCAAGGCCGGGGCGGCCGGGGAGCCCCAGGTCGAGGATCGCCGCATCGTAGGGCTCTTCGCTCCCCTGAAACTCCCCGTCGATGCCGTTGCCGGCCCAGTCGACGGCGTAACCGGCGCGTCGCAGTTCGCCGCGCAGCTGTTCCGCCAACTGGGGGTCGTCCTCTACCAGCAGCAGGCGCATCAGTGATCCCCTTTCTCCTCGTCAAGATAGGCGCCGGTACGGGCGTCGTACTCCAGCTCCCTCACCCTGCCGGACTCATCAAGCAGCTCAAATTCGTAGATCAGACGCCCGTCCTCCTCTTCCAGCTTCGCCTCCAGCAGGCGCCAGTTGCGTCCCTGAGTAACCGCCTGCAGCACCTTCTCCAGCGGCAGGATATCGCCCGATTCCACCAGCTCGCGGGCACGACGGTGGTCGTCATCGGCCTGGGCGGCAGAGGCGGCCAGCAGAAGTAGCGCGGCAAGGGCCGCAACTAGCGGCCGTCGTTGAGGCTGGTGAATGTCAGGCGTTGTGATCATGCTTTAGTCGTCCCAGTGTCCCACCCCCGGGATCCGTACCTGGTGCTCATTGAAGGAGCCGCTATCGGCGCGGGTATGGCAGGCGGAGCAGTTGCTGAAGCTGCCAACCTCCTTGTTGTCGGTGACAAAGCGGTCGGGGATCTCGTGGTGCTTGCGTTGGAAGTATAGGGTATCAGTAATACGCAGTGGCGCCTCATTTTCACGTATCGAGCCGGCGATACGGCGCGAGCGGTAGTGTTCGGAGTTGTCGGCGGCATTGTTCACCAGGTAGTCGAGGATCTGTTTGTGATCCGCGGGGTCCAGTTCGGCGTTGTCGCCGAAATGGTCTTCCAGTCCCGCCATCAGCTTTTTCCAGGAACGGGCGGGAAGGAGCCCTGGCTGGTAGGCAAAGTGGCAACTGGCGCATTCGCTACGATAGCGCGCGTTGTCGACCGGGGCGACACCGGTCTTGGCGGAGCCGAACCAGCGGCCAAACATGCCACCATGTTCATCGCTATCACCCAGGGCGATACCGCTGGCGGCGAACGAGGAGATAAGCAGGGTGGACAGGATTACTCTCTTTTTCATCGTCATCGTCTCCGTTGTTTATTGGGCATTAATGAAGAGCAGGAAGTCGCCCTTCTCCTGCGGGGTGCAGGTTCGGTCCAGCGTCCACTTACAGTTGCGCTTGAACCACTTTTCGATCTTTTTCGTCTCGCTGAGGCGCCTGGGGTTGGCGCTGGGGGCCAGGGGCTGGATCGCCTTGCCGGTGCGCTGGTGCTTACCTGAACTGCGCAGGTCGGCGGTGTGGCAGCTGGTGCAGCTGCGTGAGTCCGTGCCGAACTTCTGACTCCACATCTGTGCGCCCGCTTCTGCGCTGAAGGGACCGGCACCCGCTGCACGGTACTGCTCCAGCAGCAGCTCGGTGGCGCCCGTAACGCCGCTAGCGTGAACCGCCTGCGCAAAAGGGGCGCTTACAAGCAGCAGTGCGATAAATAGTTTGTTGCATGGTTTCATGGGTGGCTCCTTAGTGATCGCGTTCTTTCATGCCGTTCACCATCGAACGGGGCAGGTTTTCGCCGTGTTGCAGGCTGGCGACGACAACCCCGGCAAGATGGAGAACGACAAGTAACAGGGTGAAGTTGGCGAAGAATTCGTGGATCTCCTCGAAGACCTTGCCGCTCGCGTGGGGCAGGTTGCGCATGGTCTCGGCCAGCGGCCCCGCCATCTCCTCGGCGCCGTAGGTCGCCAGCCCGGTCACGGTGGTCAGCAGCAGGCTCAGCATCAGGGCGATGACCATTGCGCCGCCCGCCGGGTTATGTCCCAGGTAGCGCTTGGCGCGAAAGGCGACCACGTCCTTGAGGTAGGCAGTGACGACCGAGGGGCGGCGGACAAAGTCGCTAAAGCGCGCATGACGGCTGCCGATAAGGCCCCACACCAGGCGAAAGGCCAATAGCCCTATCACGGTATAGCCGGCCACGACGTGTAGCCCCATCAGCTCATCTTCGGAGGCGAAGGCGAGGACGAAGGCGAGCACCAGCGTCCAGTGGAATAGCCGTACCGGGAGGTCCCATACCTTAATCATTAGTGAGGTGTTCATCGTCATCTCCAGCTTCAGTTTGCGCAGATGATGCCTGAGCGGGATGAAATGAAACTGAAAAGGCGCTGTTTATGTGGTGTGGAGTCGTTTGCGAATTTCGTCGGTGCTGTCGATAGTGAGGATATCTTCGTCCTCCCCCGGCGGCTGGTAGTGCGTCAGCTGGTGGCGCAGCACCGCAAGGTCCGCCTCGGAGGCGTCGTCCCCCCGTTCGCTGCGCGCCACGATGCGCTGCTGCAGGGTGTCGCTATCGGCCTGGAAGTGGAGGATGGTGAAGGGGAGTTGCTGCCGCTTCGCCAGCTGCCGAAAGCGGTCGCGCTCCCCCCGCTGCAGGAAGGTGGCATCGACGATCACGCTGTAGCCCCCTTCGAGCGCCGCCGCGGCAAGCTGCAGCAGCTGTTGATAGGTACGGCGTGAGGCCTCGGCGCTGTAGATATCCTCCCCCGGCGCGGAGCCGCTGTCAGCCAGGGCGTCTAGGCCGAACAGCCGTTTGCGCTCCACATCGGAGCGGATGCGCACGACACCCGCTTCGCTCAGCAGTGCCTGGGTGACAGTGGTCTTGC
>JBNKUL010000040.1:0-16225 GCA_050298555.1 Thiohalomonadaceae bacterium | reverse complement strand
TGCCTGTGCTATACAGAGAGCTTGAGACTGACAGAAGCTGACAGTGAAGAGTTAATACGAATCGGCAATAAGGAGAGAGATGGATGAATGGTTTGCTGAAAAAATTCCTGCTTATGGGGGTGTTCGCATCGCTCGCGGCCTGTGGCGGCGGCGGTAGTTCCAGTGATGGTGGCGGCGGTGATCAGACCGTTGCCATCAAGCTCTCCGGCCTGGTTTATGACGAGGAGATCGGGGGGGCCGTCGTGGAGGCCTATGTGGGCAGCCAGCTGGTTGGTACCGCCACCACGGACGCGACCGGTAACTACACCCTTAACCTCACTGTCAGTGAAAGCCAGTACCAGGAGCAGTGCGTGGTACGGGCCCGAGTTGTCGACGAGAACTTTTCACTCGCCACCCTGCCCGGCACCGTGGGTGAGATCGCCGGCTCCACTGCCGCAGGCGATGGTACCGTTAGCGGCTCCGAGAACCCGGACCTGAACGTCACCAACGTAAGTACCGCCGTCTATGCGGTCGTGAAATCGCAGGCGCAAACCAGCGGCACCACCCCGGAGTCATTGACCGCGGCCGAGCTTGAGGCAATCAAGCAGACCATCGAGGGCGATACTGCCACCCAGGACAAGATTAAGTATGCCGCCGCGGCGATTAAGGCGGTTATCGACTACGGTGCCACCAACAGCTCATCCGATACCGAGGCGCTGGCCGATGCGATTGTCGGTTCTGCCGACCCGCAAGGGGATGTCGATACCTTGCTGCAAAATTCCAATCTGACGGTCACCACCACCGAGCTGGTGACCGAGGTGGAGAGTGACCCCACCCTCGCCGTGCAGCTGATTGAGGCGCCTATCGCGGCGGCTGATATCGCGGGTAAGCGCTATCACCTGGGCGGTAACAATATGGTGACCTTTAACGCAGACAACACGTTGACGGTCGAGGACTATGACTACTTCTACGGTTCAGGTCCGGTACCGGCGGGTACCTGGTCACTGAGCGGTGACCAGCTCAGCCTCGAGTGGGGTAACGGTTCGGATAACTATGTGGTGACAGTGCTTGGCGGCACCAGCGATGTGTTCAATGGCACCTATACCGGCACCCAAACAGACAGCAGCACTGGCGCCACGGCCAACGTTTCGGGCACGGTCGTCTTTACCCGTACCCTGAATGCGAGCGATTTCCTGGCTGATACCACCACCCAGGCGCTCGACATGACCACCGTTCCCGGGAGAATGTTCCACCTCGATTCGGGGGAGATGGTCGTTCAGGATAGCAGCTGCGACGGTGCCTCGGCTGATGGCGAGTTCGCCTTTAACGACTTCTCGGGCGGTCTGAGCTGCTCGATTAAGTCCGAGGCCTTCCTCAGCACGCCGTATGTCGATGTGGGCACCGGCACGCCGGTCGCCGTCACCCCCAGGGTCTGTGTGCCGCTGGTCGGTTCGACCTCCTCGACGGTACGAATGGCCGCCTGGATACCGGATATCGATACCACAACCGGTAACTGGACTGGTGATGTCACCACGCAATACCGCGCCATGAAGGCGCCGATCGACATCACCCCCCTGGCCAATAAAACGGCGAACATGTATGGCGCCTTCCGTATCCGTAACAACGGCCGTTATGACATCGCGTTCCAGTATCCGGCCGCGGGCACCGTCAAGATCTTCAAGGAGAAGGATGATGGGAGCTATGCCATCATCGACAAGAGCATCTCCGATGCGGTGGATTCGGTCAGCGGCGCGGCTATTCGCATCTCGCAGAATGCCACCAACACCAGCCATATCTATCAGCTCTCTGGTGGAACCAGCGGCGTGAGCTATCAGGGTGTGCACAACGTCACGGGCGGTACTGCCTTCACCCGTTACTCCTACGCCATGGGAGGTTTTACGCTGGCTGATGTCGCTGGCAAGACCTTTACCCTGACGGGGCAGGATGGGGACGTTACTACCGTCGTGTTTGATAACTTCGATGGCGTCGGCGATGCCGGCACCCTGAGCTACTCATCCAGTAATGGTGACTCGGGAACCGCCTACTGGAAGCTCGATCTCAACACGGTGCTGCCGGACGGCAAGTCTCCGCTTGTTACCATGAACGACCCCACCGCATCGGACGGGCAGATGGAGTGGCACTATCGTAGTGTGCTGAGCCTCAATGCCACGGGTAGCAGCTTCCTGCTGTTCAACAAGACGCTTACCGGCGTTAATACCGCAACGCCGCAGATTAGTGATATCTGGATGGATACCGTAACCGTGAACTAAGGCAACGCTGCAAGGCGTAATAAAAAAAACCGCCCGATTGGGCGGTTTTTTTTTGGCGTTGATTAATTCGACTTAGAAACCGTTAACATCCTAGTTAAACAGTTCGACCGGCAACATCCCCCGCAACTCCTGCATCACCTGCCTTTCGACCTCGGGGCGTAGCGCCTTGAGCTTACGCTCCACCAGCAGCTCGACCAGTTCCTCGATCTCCTGCAGGCTAAGCTCCTCTTCCTCATCCTCTTCGGCGCTAAGAGGGGAGGTTGGGTCATCCACCACTTCATCGAGCAGTGGTATCGCCTCTTCCTCAGCGGGGGCAGCGGTCTCCAGCTCTTCGAGCGTCTCTTCGGCCTGCGCCAGCATGTACTCGTCCAGCTCCATGCCCGCCGCTTCGGCCTCGCGCTGCAGTGCCTGGTACTCCTCTTCGGTCTCGTTGCCGACGGTGGGCGGCGGCTCCGGCTCTTCGTCCAGCAGCTCCACAATGGAGTCGAGTTCGTCCAGCAGCTCGTCGGGTTGCTGTTTGCTGTCGCCGGAGGAGGGGATGTCGTCGATCATGCTCACTGTCCGCTGTTAATGGTGTGGTTCTCCAGAGGATACCCGCGATCGCGGTAGAAGCGGAAGCGCTCGCGCCCCTGTTTGCGGGTCTCGTCATCCTGGTCCACCAGATCGGCCACCCGCTCGAAACGGCTGAAGAAGAGCGGCACCTCGGGGGCGAGGTTGATCAGAACCTGGTCGTGGTGACGCGGCTCGTCGCCGTGGCCGATGTGGATCGGCGCCTCATCGGCGGCCTCGTCGCCGTCCAGGGCGTGGGGCACGAAGCTGCCGGCGCGGAAGGTCCACAGCAGCTCATCCAGGCGGCGGCTCTCTTCGGCGTTGCCGGTATGGATGTAGACCTGGTTGCCCTGCTGCCACGCCTTTTCGGCGAGGCGGCAGGCGAAGCGTGCCCGTGCCTCGGCGTGCTGTTGCTCCAGGATATAAAAATCAACGCGGGTCATTGGAGATTAATTGCCCTTGGCCTTGTCGATCAGGTACTGGGTCAGCAGTGGCACCGGTCGTCCGGTGGCCCCCTTCTCCGCGCCGCTCTTCCAGGCGGTGCCGGCAATGTCGAGGTGCGCCCAGGTGTACTCCTTGGTGTAACGGCTGAGGAAGCAGGCGGCGGTGATGGTGCCCGCCTCGCGGCCGCCGATGTTGGCCATGTCGGCGAAGGGGCTCTTCAGCTGCTCGTCGTACTCCTCCCACAGCGGCAGCTGCCAGGCGCGGTCGCCCGACTTCTGTCCCGCCTCCAGCAGTTTGGCGGCCAACTCGTCGTTGTTGCTCAGCAGACCGGCGGCATGGCCGCCCAGGGCGATGACGCAGGCGCCGGTGAGGGTGGCGATGTCGATCACCACATCGGGGTCGAATTTCTTCGAGTAGGTAAGGGCGTCGCAGAGGATCAGGCGACCCTCGGCGTCGGTGTTGAGGATCTCGATGGTCTGGCCCGACATGGAGGTGACGATGTCGCCCGGCTTGTTGGCGTCGCCGTCGGGCAGGTTCTCCGAGCTGGGCACCACGCCGACCACGTTGATCGGCAACTCCATCTCGGCGATCGCCTTCATGGTGCCGAATACGCTGGCGCCGCCGCACATGTCGTACTTCATTTCGTCCATGCCGGCGGAGGGCTTGATGGAGATGCCGCCGGCATCGAAGGTGAGCCCCTTGCCCACCAGCACCACCGGCTTCTGCTTGGTCTTGGCCGTGGTGCCCCTGTACTCCATCACGATCAGCTTGGCCGGCTGGCGCGAGCCGCGTGACACCGAGAGCAGGGAGCCCATGCCCAGCTTCTCCATATGTTTCTCTTCCAGCACCGTGGTCTTGATGCTGCGGTAGGCGCGCCCCAGTTTCTTCGCCTGGTCGGCCAGGTAGCTGGGAGTGGCGACGTTGCCTGGCAGGTTGGCCAGGTCCTTACTCAAGTCCATCCCGTCAATGAGGGCGCGCCCCTGCAGGATCCCCAGTCTGACCAGCGCCCCTTCGGCGCGGGTGGAGTGGGGGAAGTTGACCTTACGTAGCGCCGGTTTCTCTTCCGACTTCTGGCTCTTCATCTGCTCGAAGCGGTAGTCGGCGTGGCCAAAGGCCTCTATGGCCTGGCGTACCTTCCAGTCGAGCTCACGCTCTGGCAGCGGTAGCTCGGCCAGGGTGCAGAGGGCGTCCTTGGCATTGCTGGCGCTGACCGCTTTGGCGGCCGCCTCGCTGATCTTGCGGAAGGCACGGTCGTTCAGCTCCTTCTCCTTGCCGCAGCCCACCAGCAGCAGGCGTTGGCAGTTCAGCCCCTCGGGCTGGTGCAACATCAGGCTCTGGCCCAGCTTGCCCTTAAGGTCGCCCCCCTTGAGTACCTTTTTGATCTGGCCGCCGCAGGCCTCGTCGGCGAGAGCGGCGCTGGGGGTGAGTTTGTTGCCTTCATAGATGCCTAGGATGAGGCAGGCGCTGGAGGATTTTCCGGGGGTGGTGGCGCTGGTGGTGAACTCCATTGTGGCTCCTGAGTGTGTGCTGCGTCGAGCGGGATAAACGGTTTTGTCGCGAAGGTCGATAGCGTAAACTTTCTTCCTATTAGATAACAACTCTATTCATTCACGGTATTGATTCAGTGGGGCGCGGTCATTGATTGTTGAGCGGTACTTTTTCCGGGAAATAGCATCGGCATTTGCGGGTATTACCGTGGTGCTGCTGCTGATCCTGCTGAGCGGTACCCTTGCCCGCGTCCTCTCGCAGGTGGCTGCCGGGGTCTATCCGCTGGAGACCATGGCGCCGCTGTTCGGCCACATGACGGTGCTCAACCTGTCGCAAATCCTCCCCCTGACCTTCTTCCTGGCGGTGATGCTGGCGCTGGGGCGCCTCTACCACGACAGTGAGATGACCGCCTTCGCCTCCTGCGGCGTCGGCCAGGGACGGGTGATGCGTACGGTGCTGTGGGTGGCCCTGGCGGTTTCCGCCGCCTCGGGCGTGCTGTCGCTCTATTCGGCGCCGCTGGCCGAGGAGAAGATCCATCAGCTGATGGATGTGGCGAAGAGCAAGAGCGATATCGAGGGCATCGAGGCGGGTACCTTCAATACCATGGGGGGCGGCAACTACCTGGTTTATGTGGAGGAGCTGGACAAGGAGAGCGGCCGTTTGCGTTCGGTCTACGTCAACGGCGACGACAACGGACAGCGTTTTATCATGACCGCCGCCTCGGCCTACCAGACGACGGACAAGCAGAGCGGCAGTCGCTACCTGGTGTTGCTCGACGGCTATCGTTATGTGGGCCAGGTGGGGCAGGCCGACTACCGCATCACCCAGTTCAAGAGCCACGGTATCCTGCTGCAGCCGCAACCGTTCTCGCCCGGTAAGCGCTCCCATAACGCCATGCCCACCCTTGACCTGTGGGGCAGCGATAAGCCCTCCAAGCAGGCGGAGCTGCACTGGCGTATCGCCGCTCCCATCAGCACCGTGCTGCTGGCCCTGCTGGCGGTGCCGCTGGCCAGGACCTCGCCGCGCAAGGGGCGCTTTGGCCGCCTCGTCGTCGGCATCGTGGCCTACATCGTCTATAACAACCTGATCAATTTCGGCCGCTCCTGGATCGCCAGCGAGGAGGTGCCGGTAGAGCTGGGGATCTGGTGGGTACACGGTGGCGTGCTGCTGCTGATCGCTACGCTCCACTGGCGTGAGAACACGATGCCGGCCCCGCGCAGGATGTTCGCCTCATGAAGCTGATCGACCGTTACATCGGCCAGGTGGTGCTGGGCCATACCGTGGCCGTGTTGCTGACCCTGCTGAGCCTCTATTTCATCAGCGACCTGGTGGGCGAGCTGGGGGATGTGGGCAAGGGACGCTACACCACCGTTGACGCCATCCTCTACTCGCTGATGCTGACCCCGCGCCAGGCCTATGAGCTCTTCCCTCTGGCCGCGCTGCTCGGCTGTATGCTCGGCCTCGGGGCCCTGGTCAACACCAGTGAGTTGACCGTGATCCGCGCCGCGGGGGTCTCGATCCAGCGTATCGTCCTCTCCGTGTTGATGACCGGGGCAGTGATGGTGGTGGTCGTCTCGGTGATGGGCGAGCTGGTGGCGCCGCAGCTGGAAAAGGAGGCGCGCATGGCGCGCGCTGAGGCGCTGGGTAAGCGTATCGGTATCACCAGTGGTGGGCTGTGGGCGCGTGACGAGAACGCCTTTATCAATATTCGCGAGTTCCTCGCCTCGGGCGAGGCGCGTAACGTCTATCTCTACTTCTATGACGACAAGATGCAGCTTAGCGAAATGGTGCACGCGCAGAAGGGGGAGTACAGCGACGAGGCGTGGCGCCTGCAGCAGGTGTCGCGGACCCTGTTTCACCCGCAAAGTACCGAGGTGCTACAGCAGGAGGGCTTTGTCTGGCGCAGCAAGCTGGCGCCGGAGGTGATGAATATGGTGGTGATCCCGCCGGAGAACCTGTCGATACGCGACCTTTACGGCTACATCGGCTTTCTCGAGGAGAACCGGCTGGAGGCGCGGCGCTATGAGCTCTCCTTCTGGATGCGGGTCATGATGCCGTTCTCCACCGCGGTGATGATGCTGCTGGCGATCCCCTTCATCTTCGGCTCCATGCGTTCGGTCAGCGTCGGCCAGCGTGTCATGATCGGCGCCCTTATCGGCATCAGTTTCTACTTCTTCAACGGTATCTTCACCCGCTTCGGCCTGCTCTATGAGCTGCCCCTCTCCTTTAGCGCGGCGGCGCCGACCGTGGTCGCCTTTATCATCTGGCTGGTATTGATGCGCCGGGTGAAGGGGTGAGGCGACAAGGGACGCCTAACAGGCCCTAGCGGGGCGCGTTGGCGTAGCGCTGCTGGCGGTAGACCAGGTCGGAGAACAGCAGCTGGCTGAGTGCGTCGCGGTATAACTCCTCATCCAGCGGCGTCGCCGTCAGGTCGCCCTTGTCGTAGCGGTACTGTGCCGCCGGAACGTCGGGCTTCATCACCACCAGTTGATCCTCACGCCGGTAGCCAAAGGTGTCGTTGAAGATATGTACCGTGCGCCCGGCCAGCGTTGCCGGGGCCGTCAACAGGTCGCGCCCCGGCATCGGGTGGGAGAACTCCAGGCCGAGCAGGGGCAGCAGGGTAGGGGCAAGGTCGATCTGGCTGGCCAGGCGCTCTATCCTGCCCGCCTCGATCCCGGGCCCGATGATGAGGGCGGGGATGCGGTATTGGTCAATGGGGAAGATCTTGCCGTTACTGTGCACCGAATGGTGGTGGTCCGCGACGATGACGAACAGGGTGTGGTCGAAGTACTCTTCGCGGCGTGCCTGCTCGAAAAAACGCCCCAGGGCATAGTCGGCATAGTAGGCGGCACTCTCCTTGTCTCCAGGCTTCTCGTCGGCAAAGCCGGAGCGGCCCTGCGGGATGTCGTAGGGTTTGTGGTAGGAGAGGGTAAGGATAAGGCTGAAGAAGGGCTGGTCGCCGCGGGCGGCAAACTCACGGTTGGCGCGCAGCAGGACCTCCTCGTCGGCCACCCCCCAGGTGCCGCGCCAGGCGTCACCATCAAAGTCGCCCTCATCGATGACCTGCGAAAAACCGTTGCCGAGCAAAAAGCCCCGCATATTGTCGAACTTGCTGTCCCCGCCGTGGATAAACTCGCTCTGGTAGCCATGCTGTTTTAGCAGCGAGGCGAGGGTGAAGAAGTTGTTCTGCGCCAGCCCCAGCTTGACCGTGCTCATGCTCGGCAGCGGTGCCCAGCCGGAGATCACCGCCTCCAGCCCGCGATTGGTCCGTGAGCCGGTGGCCTGGAGGTTGGTGAACAGCAGCCCCTCGCGGCTCAGGGCGTCGAAGTTGGGGCTCAGGGGCTTGCCGCCCAGCGAGGCGATGACCTCCGTATCCATCCCCTCGGCGAGGATCATCACCAGGTTGAGCGGGCGCTGGCGTGGCACTCTCGCCGGGGCCTTTCTCATCAGTGGTATTTCATCGTTGTTAAAGGCCTGCAGGGACTCCCCGGTCTGGCGGCGTACCCGCTCGATGATCTCCTTCTCCTCCATCTGCCCATATGCCGCCGGGATGTCGAACTCATCCATGTAGAAGGTGTAGGCATCGAACAGCATGTTGTAGCTGGAGTTGTTGGCGATCTCGTTGACGATGTGGTGCTGCGAGAACACCGCCAGGCCGGGACTGCTGATCCCCTGGCCGATGCTGGAACGTGCCCCGAGCAGCAGGGTGACGATCACCAGCGGCAACATGATGAGCCGCCTGGGGTAGGACCAGGGGCGGTGGTGAAACAGCAGGCCGTGGCTCACCCTGGCCCCCAGCACCATGATGACGCAGACGATCAGCAGGGCAGTGATGAGCAGGCCACCGTGGCTGCCCCAGACGGTGCCCAACACCTCTCCCGGATTGCTCAGGTACTCGACGAAGAGGCGGTTGGGGCGGCTGCTGTACTCTGCCAGGAAGGGGTGGGTGGCGATCTCCATAAAGACGAAGAAGCCACCGAGCAGGGCAAACAGCCCGCTAAACAGCGGTTTCCAGTAGCGCCCCCCCAGCTCAGGCAGCAACAGCAGCAGGATGGCAGGGATGAGCAGCAGGTAGCAGAGGATGATGGCATCCATGCGGATGCCGATGAAAAACAGCTTCCAGGCCCCGGCTACCCCCTGCAGCTCATTGAAATAGGAGAGCGAGAGGGCGACGCGATTGAAGAAGAAGAGGAGAAAGGCGGCGCACGCCAGGAATACCACCGGTGCAAGGGGCCCAAAGGGGGAGAAGTAACGGGTAATGAACTGTGGCAGGCTGCCGGGAAAGGTCTTCATGATGATGGCGATACTCAATGTAGCGACTGATGGTACTCCGCCACATGGCGAGTATCAATGCACGGAGTACACTAGTCATATGGAGGTGTGATGATGCGTATCCTGTTCACCCTGTTGCTGAGTCTGTTTTCGTTACCGCTGCTGGCGGCTGACGGCTTCGCGCCCTATTGGGCGAAGTACGAGGTGCGTTACAACGGTTTTAAGGTAGGGGAGCTGGTACAGCGGCTGGCCCCTGTCGGCCCCGGCAGGCAGGGCATGCAGACCCGCGCCTATACCACCGGCGTGACGGCGTGGTTTAAGCCGGATACCGTGACCGAGAAGAGTGAATGGCGATACGAAAACGGTCTCCCCGTCCCCCTTAGTTATGAGTACCGGCACAAAGAGCGCAGCGGTACCACCATTGAGCGCATCGACTTTGACTGGGAGAACGGCGTAGCGGAGATACGGCGTAAGGGAAAGGAGGCGCAGTTACCCGTGGTGCCGGGAACCATGGATCGGCAGATGTACCAAATCGCCCTGCGGCACGACCTGTCGCGGGGGAAAACGGCGATGAACTACCCGGTGGTCGAGGGCGGCGAGGTGGAGCCCTTCGAGTTCCAGCTGCAGGGGGAGGAGGCGCTGCAAATCGATGGACTCGGTAAGGTTCCCTGCGTGAAAGTCCAGATCGGCACCACCCATATCTGGGCGGCCCGCCACTATGACTACCTGCCGATGAAGATAGAGAAGAGCGAAGAGAACACCACGGTCACCACCCAGCTGCTGGAATACCGCTCCCTGGCGGGCGGGCAGTAGCTACTTGCGCGCCTGATCCTTCGGAATCACCACCAGTACACTCATTGAATAGCGGTCGTGCCAGGTGAGCTTCTCCTTGTCGATCAGCGACCAGAGAAAGCCGAGCCCGAACAGCAGCCAGGAGGCGATGGCGACGAGGAAACGTAGCATCGCCTGCCACGGCGTGATGGGGCCGCCGTTGAAGCTCTGCAGGCGGATGCGCCAGGCACGCATCCCCAGGGTTTGGCCGCCGTGCAGCCAGAAGAAGGCGAAAAAGGCGAAGGAGAGCAGTATGAAGAAGATCGAACGCACCGCGTCCTGCCCGGTGGAGGCCTCCTCGCTGCCGGTGGCCGCCATATAGAGGGCGCTGGCGATGAACAGCAGCGCCAGCAGCAGCAGGGTGTCGTAGAGAATGGCCGCGAGGCGGCGCAGCAGGCCGCAGTGGGGGAGGTCGGTGATAGGTTGCTTCATGACTGGATCCGGATATCGCTGGGGGAGGGCATTATAACCGAAAGGTCGGGCCTAGCCGTCGAGGCGGAATTTCGACAGCTGCAGCAGCAGGAATCCCCCCAGTACGGTGCCGAAGGGGAAGCCGAGCAGCAGCAGGTAGCCGAGGAGGCGGCTGGCCTGATAGCCCCAGGCCTGGCGCTTTTTCAGCCCCTTTAGCGCCAGCAGCTGTACCGCGAACAGGAGCACGGGCAGCAGGGTGAGAATGGCGTAGCCGACGATGTGCTCTTCCCCCCCCTCGATAAGCTTGGGCAACAGGGTACTGACCATCCCCAGGAAGCCGACGATATAGAGGCCCATGGTGATGTAGTGTATCGACAGGGCCGCGGCGAAGGCGGTCTGCTCGGGGGTGGCTGTCTGTTCGTTTGTCATTCAATCTCTCCGGCTGCTGTGGCGGGCAGTTTACGCGGGATGGGCGTGAATGGGTATGCCTCGAATCAGGCGGTTTATGTTGCGGCCCGCTTCCTATAAAATTGCCCATCCATTTTTTCCCTTTATAAGGTCTCCGACGATGCTGGTACTGCGTGGTAGCCCCGCCCTCTCCCCCTTCCGTCTCGACAAGCTGATGGCGCGCGTCGCCGATGCGGCCCCCGAGGTTAAACACGTCTACGCCGAATACCTCCACTTCGCCGACTGCGAGAGCGAGCTGAACGCGGACGAGCAGGCGGTGCTGGCGCAGATCCTCAGCTACGGCCCGAGCGCGAAAACCGAAGAGCCGCAGGGGACCCTGCTACTGGTCATCCCGCGTATCGGCACCATCTCCCCCTGGGCCTCCAAGGCGACCGACATCGCCCACAACTGCGGCCTGGAGGGGGTCCGGCGGCTGGAGCGCGGTGTCGCCTACTACGCCAGCGGCAAGAACGGTGCAGCCCTTTCCGAGGTGGCCCGTGACCAGCTTAGCGCGCTGATCCATGACCGCATGATCGAGCAGGTGCTCGACTCGGTGGAGGATGCCGAGGGGCTGTTCGCCAGCCACGAGCCGGCCGAGCTGCGCACCGTCGACGTACTGGGCGGCGGTAAGGCGGAGCTGGAGCGCGCCAACACCGAGTGGGGCCTGGCGCTGGCCCCCGACGAGATCGACTACCTGGTGGAGAACTTCACCGCCCTGGGGCGCAACCCTTCCGATACCGAGCTGATGATGTTTGCCCAGGCCAACTCGGAGCACTGCCGCCACAAGATCTTCAATGCGGACTGGATCATCGATGGCCAGGAGCAGGAGAAGTCCCTGTTTGCGATGATCCGCAACACCCACCAGCAGAATCCGGGCAAGACCCTCTCTGTCTACAAGGACAACTCGGCGGTCATCTCCGGTCCCCAGGCGGGGCGCTTCTTCCCTGAGCCGGGCTCGGCGCAGTACAGCTACCACAACGAGGAGATGGCGATCCTGATGAAGGTGGAGACCCACAACCACCCCACCGCCATCTCCCCCTTCCCCGGTGCCGCCACCGGCTCCGGCGGCGAGATCCGCGACGAGGGTGCCACCGGCCGCGGCTCCAAGCCGAAGGCGGGCCTCACCGGTTTCTCCGTCTCCAACCTCAAGATCCCCGGCTTCGAGCAGCCCTGGGAGGTGGACTACGGCAAGCCGGGGCGCATCGTTTCCGCGCTGGACATCATGATCGACGGCCCCCTCGGCGGCGCCGCCTTTAACAACGAGTTCGGCCGTCCGGCGATCAACGGTTACTTCCGCACCTACGAGGAGAAGGTGCCCGGTCCCGATGGCGATGAGGTGCGCGGCTACCACAAGCCGATCATGCTGGCCGGTGGTATGGGCAATATCCGCGTCGATCATGTAGAGAAAGACATTATCCCCCCTGGCGCCCAACTGGTGGTGCTGGGCGGCCCGGCGATGCTCATCGGCCTCGGTGGTGGCGCCGCCTCCTCCATGACCTCGGGTGAGTCGGCCGAGAACCTTGATTTCGCCTCGGTGCAGCGCGGTAACCCGGAGATGGAGCGCCGTTGCCAGGAGGTGATCGACCGCTGCTGGCAGTTGGGTGACGACAACCCGATTGTGTCGATTCACGATGTCGGCGCCGGCGGCCTCTCCAACGCCATGCCGGAGCTGGTGAATGATGCCGGGCGCGGCGGCAAGTTCGAGCTGCGCGCCATCCCCAACGATGAGCCGGGCATGGCGCCGATGGAGATCTGGTGTAACGAGTCGCAGGAGCGTTACGTGATGGCGATCAAGCCGGAGGATATGGAGCGCTTCCGCGAGATCTGCGAGCGTGAGCGTGCCCCCTTCGCGGTGATCGGCGAGGCGACCTCCGAGCAGCACCTGGTGCTGGGCGACGGCCACTTCGATAACACCCCCATCGACATGCCGATGGAGGTGCTGCTGGGCAAGCCGCCGAAGATGCTGCGCGACGTGCAGCACAAGCCGTTCCAGAAGCAGGCGTTCGATAGCAGCAAGGTGGATATCAAGGACGCCGCCTACCGCCTGATGCAGCTGCCGACCATCGCCGACAAGACCTTCCTCATTACCATCGGCGATCGCACCATTACCGGCCTGGTCAACCGTGACCAGATGGTCGGCCCGTGGCAGGTGCCAGTGGCCGACTGCGCCGTTACCGCCTCCACCTATGAGGGCTATACCGGCGAGGCGATGGCGATGGGCGAGCGCACCCCGGTGGCACTGGTGGACCACGCTGCTTCTGCCCGCATGGCGGTGGGCGAGGCGCTCACCAACCTGGCCGCGGCCAAGGTCGACAATATTGAGGATATCGTCCTCTCCGCCAACTGGATGGCCCCGGCGGGCCACCCCGGCGAGGATGCCGGTCTCTACGAGGCGGTGAAGGCGGTCGGTATGGAGCTCTGCCCGCAGCTGGGGATCTCCATCCCGGTGGGCAAGGACTCCATGTCGATGAAGACGGTGTGGAACGACGGTGAAGACAAGTCGGTCACCGCGCCACTGTCGCTTATCATCTCCGCCTTCGGCCCGGTCTCCGACGTGCGCAAGACCCTCACCCCCGAGCTGCGCAGCGACAAGGGCGACAGCGACCTCATCCTTATCGACCTCGGCAAGGGCCAGAACCGCCTCGGCGGCTCCTGCCTCACCCAGGTCTACGGTGAGGTGGGGCACCACGCCCCCGATGTGGACGACGCGGCTCAGCTGAAGAACTTCTATGCCGCTATCCAGGAGCTGAGCGCCGAGCACAAGATCATGGCCTACCACGACCGTGCCGACGGCGGCCTCTTCACCACCGTGGCGGAGATGGCCTTCGCCGGTCACACCGGCATTGAGATCGACATGAGCGAGCTGGGTGAGGACGCGGCCGCCGCGCTGTTCAGCGAGGAGCTGGGCGCGGTGATCCAGGTGCACCACCTCGATACCGAGGAGGTGCTCTCGGTGCTGCGCGAGTACGAACTGGGCCACCACAGCTTTGTTATCGGCGCGTTGAGTGACAATGACCGTATCGTCATCAAGCGCGAGGGGAGCACCCTGCTGGACGAGGCGCGTATCGACCTGCAGCGCGCCTGGTCAGCCACCACCCACAAGATGCAGTCGCTGCGCGACAATCCCGAGTGTGCCCAGGAGGAGTACGACCGTATCCTTGACGGTAACGACCCGGGCATGAAGGCAGATCTCAGCTTCGATATCGACGAGGACGTGGCTGCGCCCTACATCAGTAAGGGCGAGCGTCCGCGCATGGCGGTACTGCGCGAGCAGGGGGTCAACGGCCAGATCGAGATGGCGGCCGCCTTCGACCGTGCCGGTTTCAACGCCGTCGACGTGCACATGAGCGATGTGATCTCGGGACGTGTCTCACTGAAGGAGTTCAACGGCCTGGTCGCCTGTGGAGGCTTCTCCTACGGCGATGTGCTCGGAGCCGGTGAGGGGTGGGCCAAGTCGATCCTCTTCAACCCGCGCGCCCGTGACGAGTTCGAGGCCTTCTTCCAGCGTGGTGACAGCTTCGGCCTTGGCGTCTGCAACGGCTGCCAGATGATGTCCAACCTGCACGAGCTGATCCCCGGCGCCGACGCCTGGCCCCACTTCGTGCGCAACAACTCGGAGCAGTTCGAGGCGCGCGTCTCCATGGTCGAGGTGCTGAAATCACCCTCCATCTTCCTTGCCGGCATGGAGGGCTCGAAGATGCCGATCGCCGTGGCCCATGGTGAGGGGCGTGCCGAATTCCGTGAGGGGCATGAGGCGAGCGAGGTGTTGCGCAAGCAGTTGGCGACGCTGCGCTATGTGGACAACTACGGCGACCCGACCGAGCTCTACCCGGCCAACCCCAACGGCTCACCGCTGGGCGTCACTGGTCTCACCACCAACGACGGCCGCTTCAGCATCATGATGCCGCACCCGGAGCGGGTGTTCCGCGCCGTGCAGCACAGCTGGCACCCGGATGAGTGGGGCGAAGACGGCCCGTGGATGCGCATGTTCCGCAATGCGCGGGTGTTTGTCGGATGATAAGCCTGCAGCAGGGAATAAGCTGAGTGAAAAAGCCGGATAGTTATCCGGCTTTTTTTACGTCTTTAACCTGCCTGGCGGCTTGCTATTCGGGCGCCAGTAGCCCTATATTTAGTAGGATAATTACGGTTTACTGATGATGTAATAACCTACCAACAACAAAGGGGGAAATATCATGGCTGATATGTTTTCTGATGACTGGATGAAATCATTTGCCGAGCAGTGGAACGCGGAGCCTGAGCTCTCCGGTGCGCTGGAGCAGATTGGATTTAACTCAACCATTGCCTACGGTTTTGATGGCGATGCCTCACCACTCGGTGTGCTCGTGGTTGAGAACGGCAGGGCCACCAGTGCCGGTGCCTACAATGGCGAAGCCCTGAACTGGGACCTGCGTGCCTCGGCCGACAACTGGGCCAAGTGGGCCAAAAAGGGTATCGGTATGATGGGGCTGGGGGCGGCCTACACCACCCGCAAGCTCAAGTTTAACGTCGGTGACTACGGCGCCATGATCAAGGACCCGCGCATGGCGGGTCCCTTCATCAAGAGCTTCTCGGTAATGGGCCGCGCCTGATAGCGCAAGCCCGATTGTGGTAAAAAGGGGAGTGCCGTCGGCACTCCCCTTTTTTGTGTCGACAATAACCGTAGGCTGGGCAGCAATGCCCAGCAGCTGCGTTTGTATTCGATTGCTGGGCATGACTGCCCAGCCTACGCATATTATTCATGAGAAAAGAGTTAGAACAGATCATCCGCCAGGCGGCCAAAGAGGAGCTGCTGCCGCGCTTCCACCGTGTGGGCCACAGCCTGAAGAGTGACGGCAGCCTCGTCACCGAGGTGGACCTGGCGATGCAGCAGCGCATGGTCGATCTGCTGCAACAGCATTGGCCCCAGATTCCCCTGCTGGGCGAGGAGATGACCCCTGAGCAGCAGCAACAGCTGCTGGAGGATAGTGTGGATGGGTTGTGGCTGCTCGACCCCCTGGACGGTACCAGCAACTATGCCGCCGGCATTCCCTATTTCTGTGTCTCCCTCGCGTTGATGCGACAGGGGGAGGTGGAGTTGGCGATCATCTACGACCCGCTACGCGATGAGAGCTTCTCCGCGCAACGGGGCAAGGGGGCGTGGCTCAACGGCGAGCCGCTGATCGCACCGCAGGCAACACGCCCGCTCAAACAGGGCATCGCCCTTGTCGATCTCAAGCGCCTCACCCCGGAGCTGGCGGCCAGGGTCGTCTCACAGCCCCCCTACAGCTCGCAACGCAACCTCGGCTCAGGTGCCCTCGACTGGTGTTACGTCGCCAGCGGCCGCGTCGATGTCTACCTGCACGGCGGGCAGAAACTGTGGGACTATGCCGCCGGCCAGTTGATTCTCAAGGAGGCCGGCGGCCACGCCTCGACACTGCAGGGCGATGCGGTGCTCGCCAGTGAGTTGATACCGCGTTCCGTGGTGGCGGCGGCGGATGAGGATAACTACCGTTGCTGGTTTGCCTTTTGTGGTGAGTAAATGCGATACACAGTAA
>JBNKUL010000039.1:0-15814 GCA_050298555.1 Thiohalomonadaceae bacterium | reverse complement strand
CCTGGTCCACACATGTAGATATCGAGGAGACAAGTCGCTTCCTGCAAGGCTGCATCGAGGCGTGGCAAGGAGAGGAGCGCCTTGCCTGGGTGATCGTGGTCGATGGCGAGGTGGTGGGGATGATCGAGGCGAAGCTGAAGGGACGCAATGTGGGTGTCGGTTATGTATTGGCGCCGCAGGCCTGGGGGCAGGGGTATGCCACCGAGGCGTTGTGCCTGCTTGGCGAGGCGCTGTTCGCGCACAGTCCGGTGAGCGCCATCTGGGCACTTTGCGTGACGGAAAATCCCGCCTCGGCCAGGGTGCTGGAGAAGTGCGGCTATCAGTGTGAGAGTCTTGTTCCTCATTATTTTCCCTGCCCCAACCTAGGCAGTGAGAAGCACGATGTCTGGCGCTATGTGCGTTACCGCGAGGCGTCGTGACTACGCAAACCGGGCCGGAGCGGTTATAGTCGCTGGCCTTTGATGGTAGATATCCTGGAGTTAGTCGTGGGAAACAGTGAGCGCCGTGCCGCCTTTCGCAAAGAGGCGGAGGGACTGGAGGGGGTGGATAGCGCCGTCTATGAGGCCTTTGAGCGTGATCCGCTGGAGCCGGTGATTGGGCAGGGCGACCCGGATGTGGCGGTCGCCTTCTTCGGTCGCGACCCGGGGCGCGATGAGGTGCAGCACCAGATGCCCTTCATCGGCGCCGGCGGGCAAAAGGTGCGTACCACCATCTACCGCTACCTGTATAAGGAGGAGATGCCGGACTTCGAGGCCTCGGTGGAGGTAGGCAAGAAATTCTTCTGGGCCAACACCGTGCCCTACAAGCCGCTGGGCAACAAGGCGTGGTCGATGAAGGTGAAGAAGCGCTTCCAGCCACTGATCGCCGACCTGCTGATCAAGAACTGGAAGGGCGGCGATGTGATCACCCTGGGGCGTGAGGCCTTTCTCTGGTTTGCCATCAACCAGCCGCGCGAGGTGAAGCAGCGGTTGGAGGCGTTCTGGGCGCGGGAGGACCGCTTTGAGAAGTCGGTGACGGTGATGGTCAGTGCGTTGGATGGCAGTGAGCGGGAGTTGCGTCTGCACCCGCTGCCGCATCCTTCACCCCTCAACGCCACCTGGTATAAACGCTTTCCCGAGTTGCTGGCGGCGCGGTTGAAGCAGTTAAAGGTGTAATGCTTAGCGGGTACCGAAAACGACGATGGTCTTGCCGTGGGCGGAGATCAGGTCCTGCTCTTCAAGGTTCTTGAGCACGCGCCCGGCCATCTCCCGTGAGCAGCCGACGATGCGCCCCAGCTCCTGGCGGGTGATCTTGATCTGCATGCCGTCGGGGTGGGTGATGGCGTCGGGGCTGTTGGCCAGGTCCAGCAGGGTGCGGGCGATACGTCCGGTGACGTCGACGAAGGCGAGGTCGCTCACCTTGCGGCTGGTCTTGCGCAGGCGCGTGGCCATCTGGCTGGAGAGCTGGAACAGCAGGTTGGAGCCGGTCTCTGCCAGCTGGTGGAAACGGCTGTAGCTGATCTCGGCCACCTCGCACTCGACGCGGGCGCGTACCCATGCGCTACGTCCCTGTTCCTCGTCGAACAGTCCCATCTCGCCGAAGAAGTCGCCTTCGTTGAGGTAGGCCAGTACAATCTCGTGGCCGTCGTCATCCTCGATTAAAACGGTTACCGAGCCCTTGATGATGTAGTAGAGCACATCGGGCTTGTCGCCGGCGCAGATGATGGTGCTCTTGGCCGGGTAGCGGCGGCGGTGGCAGTGCTCCAGAAAGCGCTCGATTACAGGGTTGGGTTGTGGGGGCACGATCGATGCCATATCAGTTTCCGTTTTGTGGTTATTGATGGCTATGGTATACCAAGCCCCCCCCGCCGAGGCAAGCCGCGGCGGCGGGATGAATTAAATAGTGTTGCATAAGAGGTAGGCATGAAGGCAAGAATCAAGTGGGTGGAAGAGGCTACCTTTCTGGCTGAGGCGGGCAGCGGCCACGCCGTGGTGATGGACGGTCCGCCCGAGATGGGGGGGCGTAACCTGGGCGTACGGCCGATGGAGATGATGCTGCTCGGCATGGGCGGCTGCACCAATTTCGATGTGGTGCATATCCTGAAAAAGCAGCGCCAGGAGGTGACCGACTGCGTCGCCGAGATCGAGGCCGAGCGGGCCGAGAGCGAGCCCAAGGTCTTCACCAGGATCCATGTCCACTTCGTGGTCAAGGGGCGTGGCCTGAGCGAGAAGAAGGTGGCTAAGGCGGTAGAGCTGTCGGCCGAGAAATACTGCTCCGCCTCCATCATGCTGGGTAATGCCGGGGTGGCGATTACTCACGACTTTGAGATCGCCGAGGAGTAAGTCGCGCTCCTGCGGATAACAAAAAACGGGGCCGTCGGCCCCGTTTTTTGTTTATCGATGTTGCACTTAAATCCAGTAGGCGGTCCTGGTCATCACCTTGGAGGTGAGCTGCATAATCCCCTTGATCGGGGCGGGGAACTCGGCACCTCCGGCGGCCTGGGCCATGTCGGCGTGTCGCGCCTCGTCGTCCCACATCTGCCTAAGGATGGCACGGGTCTTCTGGTCGTGCTCCGGCAGCTGCTCGATGTGCTCATCCAGGTGTTTGCACACCTGGTGTTCGGTCTCCACCACAAAGCCCAGGCTCCACTTGTCGCCGATTGCGCCGGCAAGGGCGCCGATGGCGACGGAACCGCCATACCACACAGGGTTGAGGAGGCTAACGTGGGTGCCCATCTCCTTGCAGCGGCGTTCGCACCACTCCAGGTGGTCGTTCTCTTCCAGCGCCGCACGCTCCATCTTTTCGCGTACCTCGGGCAACTTGGCGGTTAGCGCCTGCCCCTGGTAGAGCCCCTGTGCGGAGACCTCACCGGCGTGGTTGATGCGCATCAGCCGTCCCGCCAGTTCGCGTTCGCTGTCGTTCAGTTCGGCCTCGGGGATCGCCGCGGCGGGATTGGGGCGCTCAGTCAGCACAGGTTTGCCCGCCACTGTGCGCAGCGCGGTGTCGAGGTTCATGACCAGTTTGTCGAGTGGGGAGTAGTTTCTCATGGGCGTAAAGATACTCGCTGAAAAAAGGGGGAACAAGCGCTTAGTGCAAGGCTCGCTGTAATAGCAATAGCGGGTGGACGACCTCGATCGCCATGCCGCGCTGTTTGAGGCCATCGCGCAGGTGCAGGGCGCAGCCCAGGTTGTTGCTCACTAATAGCCCGGTGCTGCCCTGTTCGATGCCGTCGAGCTTGCGCTCGCACAGCGCGTTGGCGTTGTCGCGTTGACTGAGCAGGTAACTGCCGGCGGCGCCGCAGCAGAGTTCGTTCTCTGCCAGCTCTTCGCATTGCAGTTGTGGGATGCGTGCCAGCAGTGCCGCCACCGCATCGGGCCTCTGCAGTACGTTTCGCTGGCTGCAGCTTTGGTGTAGCCGTGCCCTTAGCGGCAGCGCTTTAAGCTGAAGTGTTGCGGGCCACTCCTGCGCGGCAAGAAAGTCACAAACCTCGTAGTAGGGGGTCGTGCTGTCGCCGTAGAGTGTAGGGTATTCGGCCAGTTGTGCGGCACAGCCGCTGGCGGTACTGATGACGGCGTCGAGTTCGAGCCCGTCGAACAGTTCGATGTTGTGCCGCGCCAGTTCGGCGGCCTTTTTCGTTTCGCCGTTGTGCTGGTGTAGCGAGCCGCAGCACCCCTGTGCCGTTGGTATTTCAACGGTAAAGCCGAGGCGGGTCAGTAACTCAATGGCAGCCAGGTGGACCTCGCCCTCCAGCTGCGAGCCGATACAGCCGGTGAGCAGGCCGACACGGCCACGCGGCTCCCCCTGTGCCGGATAGTGATCAGCCAGCTTCGCTGCCACCGGAATGGTGGGGAGTGACGACTCGAGCTCCTCCACACCGGCCAACTTGAGCAGGCCAGTGGCGCGCAACACGGCCTGTGCACCGCTCTTTTGGTAGCCGCGTAACAGGCTAATGTTGCGCTGAAGCCTCTTTTCGTCCGTCACCTGCTGCAGTAGCTGCTCCACCGCGGTCACCGCCCTTTTTCCCTGGCGGCGCAGCAATGCCCTGCTTTCATCGATAAGTTGGCCGTAGGGAACCTTGGAGGGGCACATCTTTTCGCAGGCGCGGCACACCAGACAACTGTCGAGGTGGCGTTGCAGCGCGGCATCTGCCTGGAGTTCACCACGGGCCAGGGCCTGGATCAGCGCGATACGGCCGCGCGGCGACTCAAGCTCACTGTGGTGCAGCCGGTAGGTGGGGCAGTGGGGCAGGCAGAGCCCACACATGACACAGCGGTCGGCGGCGGCAAGGATGTGGGGGGTATCGTTCAAGGCGTTCGGCTGGTGGCTGGGCGGGAAAGGCTCTATTCTAGCCAAATCTCTCTGCGCAACCCATACCTATTGATATATGAGCTACTATCAACACCACGTTTTTTTCTGTACCAACCAGCGCGAGGACGGTGGGCGCTGCTGCCAGGACTTCGATGCCGAAGCGATGCGCAGCTATGCCAAGAAGCGCTGTAAGGCGTTGGGCATCCATGAACCGGGCAAGATCCGTATCAATAGCGCTGGCTGCCTCAACCGCTGTAGCGAGGGGCCGGTGATCGTGGTCTACCCGGAAGAGGTCTGGTACACCTTCGTTGACCTGGCCGATATCGACGAGATCATCGAAGAGCACCTGCTGAACGGCAGACCGGTGGAGCGTTTGAGGTTAAGCGGCCGGTAAGGAGCTTATTATGACCTTATAAATATAAATACGACGCCCGATAAAAAAATTGTATTGACACTGTTGACATAAATTAGAAATTTGATATATTAGAACACGCTGATGCAGCGGAAGGGTTCCGCGCTCAGCAGACTCCTCCATCCTCCTTTGGTGGATACTTTATATAGGCGCGGCACCTCCCCCCTTTAGCCGCGCCTTTTTCTTTTCTTCCCCGTAAATTTTTCCCCGCCTGTAAGTGGTGTGTTCACTATTTATATATAGCGATTGCGGTGAGAGTGGGATTTTCCATGCAGCGCCCCTTGTATGTTGCGCCGCCATTCTGTATTATTCCGCCTCTTTTTTACGAGAACCCCGCTCGAGTTGGAGTGATTTTGAGATGATTGGGACAAAGACATTTAGTGCTAAGCCCGAAAGCGTGAAGCGCGACTGGTACGTGGTAGACGCCACCGACAAGACTCTGGGCCGTCTGGCCACCGAGATTGCGCGCCGCCTGCGTGGCAAGCACAAGCCGGAGTACACACCGCACGTGGACACCGGTGACTACATCGTTGTTATCAATGCCGAGAAGATCCGCGTTAGCGGTAACAAGGCGCAGGACAAGATGTACTACAATCACAGCGGTTACCCCGGTGGCATGAAGTCGATCAACTTTGACAAGTTGATCCAGAAAGATGCCCCGCAGGTACTCGAGCGTGCCGTTAAAGGTATGCTGCCGAAGAACCCGCTCGGTCGTGCCATGTACCGCAAGATGAAAGTCTATGCCGGTGCAGAGCACAATCACGCAGCCCAACAGCCCCAGCCGCTGGAAATCTAAAGGTACGGACAGACCATGGCAGAGACTCACAACATTTGCACCGGCCGTCGCAAAAGCTCAGCGGCCCGTGCCTTCCTGGTAGCCGGTAACGGCCAGATCACCATCAACAAGCGCAGCATCGACGAGTACTTCGGTCGCGAAACCGCCCGCATGGTGGTTCGTCAGCCGCTCGAAGCCGTAGAGATGCTCGATAAGTTCGACGTTAACGTCACCGTGAAGGGTGGCGGCAACACCGGACAGGCTGGCGCCATTCGCCACGCTATCGCTCGCGCCCTGGTGGCCCACGACGAGAGCCTGCGTAGCACCATGCGTGCCGGTGGCTTCCTCACCCGCGACGCCCGCCAGGTGGAGCGTAAGAAGATCGGTCTGCACAAGGCGCGTAAGCGTCCGCAATACTCCAAGCGTTAATTCGCTGCAGTTTGCTGCAAACCGAAAAAGGCCCGCATTTGCGGGCCTTTTTGCGTTTATACGGTCCGCGCACGTGGGGGAGCGGGCCTGTTGCGTGGAATGGGTCTATATTAGCACGCGCTTACAAACTAACTTTATATATTTCAAAGTGTTACGACATCTATCTGCAACAGCTTATGAGCGGATTGAATTTAGTTATTGAAATATATGGTTGTTGTATTTTTGCAACAGTTCGCAGATTTGTTGTTTTTTTTGAAAAAAGGCTTGCAATCCCTATTTCCAGGGGGTAGATTTTGTCTCGCTTTAGAAATGAAGCCCAATTAATTGCAATTAGTTGATGAAAAAACAATCCATTCTAGGAGAACGTAAATGAAAAAGAACGTAATCGCTCTGGCTGTTGCCGCCGCTCTGGCTGCTCCGATGGCTGCCCAAGCTGACGTTAAAATCAGCGGTCAGATCAAAGTAGCTGTTTCTGACGTTGAAGACAGCACCACCACCCAGTTCGGCCCCAGCTTCGATAACAGCTTCGCCTTCTCTTCTTCCGAGGACATCGGTGGCGGCATGAAGGCCATGGGTAAGCTGGTCATCGACGCAGACGCTTCCGGTAGCCAGAAAGACGCCTACGTTGGCATCGCTGGCGGTTTCGGTACCGTTATCGCCGGTCGCATGGAGACCCTGGCTGAGGGCAAGATCTCCAGCATGATGGACGACGGCATGAGCTCCCACGGTGCTGACGCCCAGCTCGAGACCGCTGCTACCGCTATCGGTCGTGTAAACGCTGTTGCCTACGTTTCTCCCAACTTCAACGGTATCACCGTTGCTGTTGCCGGCGTTCTGGACGGCACCGATAGCGACATGTTCACCCACAAGGACATGGCTCTGTTCTACAGCGCTGGTCCCCTGGCTGTTTCCGCTGGCTACACCGCTACCGCTACCGGTTCCGGCCTCGGTTCTGACCTGAAGCAGGTTGGCGCTTCCTACACCATGGGTGCTGCCAAGGTTTCTGGCCTGTACACTGCCAACGCTGACAACGCTGACACCGCAGTTCGTCTGGACTACAAAATGGGTAACAACTCCTTCCTGGTTGGCTTCAAGACCGCTGAGTTCGGTGGCGACGTAACCTCTCTGAAGGCTACCCACAGCTTCAGCAAGACCGCCGCTGTATGGGCTGGCTACCGCGACAAGGCCGATGCCGGCAACGTCCTGCACTTCGGTATGATCAAGAAGTTCTAATCTGACTTTTAATAAAGTCTGATTCAGACATCTTGAATCAAGCGGGCGCCTCTCTTCGGAGGGCGCCCGTTTTACGTTTGGGGCTATTCAGTTCCAGGCTCAACCCTCTTCTCTCAAGCTGTCGCAATGACGGACTTCTACGCCTTTCCCCTGCCGTGTTAAACTATGCGGCCTTTTTCGCATGACGAGTCATGGCCCTCGATGAGCAGCGACACCCCGGTCCGCATTCGCGAGATCCCCTACAACTACACCTCGTTTTCCGATCGTGAGATCGTGATCCGTTTCCTCGGTGAGGAGATGTGGAAGGTGCTCAATACCCTGCGTGGCGAACGTGTCACCGGGCGTTCGGCGCGCATGCTGTTCGAAGTGCTGGGCGATATGTGGGTCATCAGCCGCAACCCCTTTATCCAGGACGACCTTATCGAGAACCGCAAGCGCTGGGACTCACTGGTGCACGCCCTGCACCACCGCCTGGATCAGATCGAGCAGCGTGCCACGGGCAATGACGATGCGCTGAAGCTTGCCCGCGCGGCGCGTGAGGCGGTAGGAAAGTTCGAGCGCTGGTTGCCCTGTGTTAAAGACAAGCGTGCCGAGGCGGCACGCCGGCTGGCACGCATCACCCGCAAGGATAATGTCCAGTTCGACGGCCTGGCCCGCGTCAGTCATGTAACCGATGCCTCTGACTGGCGCGTCGAATACCCCTTTGTGGTGATCACCCCGGAGAGCGAGGAGGAGATTGCCGAGGTCGTGCGTGCCTGTATCGAATTGGGGCTGAGCATTATCCCGCGCGGTGGCGGTACCGGTTATACCGGCGGTGCGGTGCCGCTGCATGCGGACAGCGCGGTGATTAATACCGAAAAGCTGTTGCAGCTCGATGAGGTGGTGCCGCGTTCCCTGCCCGGTGTTGAGCACGAGGTCGCCACGGTCAAGGTCGGCGTCGGGGTGGTCACCCGTCGGGTCTCCGAGCAGGCGGAGGCGGCGGGCCATGTCTTCGCCGTCGACCCCACCTCACAGGACGCCTCCTGTATCGGCGGGAATATCGCCATGAACGCCGGCGGTAAGAAGGCGGTGATGTGGGGGACGACCCTCGATAACCTCGCCTCCTGGCGCATGGTCATGCCCGATGGCGAGTGGTTGGAGGTGGAGCGCCTCAACCACAACCTGGGGAAGATCCACGAGGTAGCGTTTGCCGAGTTCCGCATCAGTCGCTACGGCCTCGACGGCAAGACCTTAAAGGGCGAGCCTGAGACCCTGCAGATCCCCGGTGAGCACCTGCGCAAGCGTGGACTCGGCAAGGATGTGACGAATAAATTCCTCGGCGGCCTGCCCGGTATCCAGAAAGAGGGGTGCGACGGTATCGTCACCTCGGCGGTCTTTATCCTCCATCGCATGCCGAACTACACGCGTACCGTCTGCATGGAGTTCTTTGGCTCGGAGCTGCGCCGTTCGGTGCCCGCCATCGTCGAAACTAAAGACTATTTGGATGCCCTCGACGGGGTGATGCTCTCCGGCCTGGAGCACCTGGATGACCGCTACATCAAGGCGGTCAACTACTCCACCAAGGCGCCGCGAGCCGACCTGCCGAAGATGGTGTTGCTGGCCGATATCGCCGGCGACGATGAGGAGCAGGTGGCCGAGGCGGCCTCGATGGTGGTTCGCATGGCCAATGCCCGCGGCGCTGAGGGCTTTATCGCCACCAGCCCCGAGGCGCGCCATCGCTTCTGGGCCGATCGTACCCGCACCGCCGCCATCGCCGCCCACACCAACGCCTTCAAGATCAATGAGGATGTGGTGATCCCGCTAGAGCGCCTGGCTGACTACAGCGAGGGGATCGAGCGTATCAATATCGAGCAGTCTATCCACAACAAACTGCAGATGGCGGAGCGGCTGGCGGAGTACCTCGCGGGAGACCTGCCCGAGCGGCGCAGTGACCCCGATTTCGAGGAGAGCGACGAAAACAGCGCGATCATCGATGCCAAGCGCGAGGCGGCGCAGCAACATCTCAGCGCAACCGCCAGGCGTTGGCGCGGAGTGGTAGAGGGGCTGGATCTGGCGGCCGGCGAGCACCCGGAGTTCTACTCAGTGGATGTCGGTGAACGCATACAAACCGGCGATACCCTGTTCAGCCTTATTCTGCGCCGCGACCTGCGTATCTCCTGGCGCGATGAGGTGGAGAAGCCGTTAAAGGAGATCTTCTCCGGCCGCGAGCTGCAGGGGGTGCGGGGACGCATCGACGCCATCCACGCCGAGCTGCGTCCACGCCGTATCTTCGTCGCTACCCACATGCACGCCGGTGACGGTAATGTGCACACCAACATCCCGGTCCACTCCAACGACTATGTGATGCTGCACGAGGCGGAGCGGGTGGTGGAGCGCATTATGACGCTGGCCGAGTCGCTGGGCGGGGTGATCTCCGGCGAGCACGGTATCGGTATTACCAAGATGCAGTTCCTCGCCGCCGACACGGTGGAGGCCTTTACCGAGTACAAGCAGCAGGTGGACCCGGAGCAGCGTTTCAACCGCGGCAAGCTGCTGGACGGTTCCGGCCTGGAGAACGCCTATACCCCGTCGCTACGCCTGCTGCAGCAGGAGGCGCTGATCCTCGAGGCGAGCGAGCTGGGCGAGCTCAACGACATGGTCAAGGACTGCCTGCGCTGCGGCAAGTGCAAGAATGTCTGCACCACCCACGTGCCGCGCGCCAACCTGCTCTACTCGCCGCGCAACAAGATCCTTGCCACCGGCCTTATCGTCGAGGCCTTCCTCTACGAGGAGCAGACCCGCCGCGGCATTTCGGTGCGTCACTTCGACGAGATGAACGATGTGGCCGACCACTGCACCGTCTGCCACCGCTGCGTCAAACCCTGCCCGGTAAATATCGACTTCGGCGATGTCACGGTGAAGATGCGTAATGCCCTGCGGCTGCACGGCCAGAAGCGTTCGCGTATCGGTACCCGCATGGCGATGGCCTTCCTCAACGTCACCGACCCGGCGACGATCAAGTTCATGCGCAAGGCGATGATTCAGTGGGGTTACGCCGGACAGCGCCTGGGACACAAGCTGGCCAAGCGCATAGGGCTGTTGCGTGACAAGCGCCGTCCCAGGGGGACCACCGGCGAGATGCGGGTCAAGGAGCAGGTGATCAACTTCGTCAAGCGACCGCTGCCCAAGGGACTGCCGAGTCAGACCACCCGCGCCATGCTCGGGCTGGAGGACGACAAGGTGATCCCGATCCTGCGCGATCCGAGTGGTAATCCGGAGCAGCAGGAGGCCGTGTTCTACTTCCCCGGTTGCGGCTCCGAGCGCCTCTTCAGCCAGGTGGGGCTGGCCACCCTGGCGATGCTCTATAAAACTGGTGCACAGACCGTATTGCCGCCCGGTTACCTCTGTTGTGGCTATCCGCAGAACTCCGCAGGTGATGAGGTGACCGGCAAGCGCATCTCCACCGACAATCAGGTGCTGTTCCACCGCGTCGCTAACACCCTCAACTACATGGACATCAAGACCGTGGTGGTCTCCTGCGGTACCTGCATGGACCAGCTGCTGAAGTACCAGTTCGAGGCGATCTTCCCCGGTTGCCGCCTGCTCGACATCCACGAGTATCTGCTGGAGAAGGGGGTGAAGCTCGACGGTGTGGCGGGGCAGCACTATCTCTACCACGACCCCTGCCACAGCCCGATGAAGCAGCACAATCCGGTGAAGGTCGCCTCCACCCTGATGGGCCAGGCGGTACCGCTCTCCGACCGCTGTTGCGGCGAGGCGGGCACCTTTGCCGTCTCCCGCCCCGATATCTCCACCCAGGTGCGTTTCCGCAAGGAGGAGGAGCTGCGTAAGGGGCTTATGTCCATGGATGGACGGTATGCCGGCGCGCCAGGAGGCAGCGCGACGGCGCCTGTAAAGGTACTGACCTCCTGCCCCGCCTGCCAGCAGGGGCTCTCGCGTTACCGCAATACCACCGGCATCGACACCGACTACATCGTGGTTGAGCTGATGCGTCATCTCCATGGTGAGCAGTGGCAGCAGGCCTTCATCGATGAGGTGAAGCGCGGCGGCATTGAGCGGGTGCTGTTGTAGGCGCTACGCCACTCTCCCGATTAGCGGCTATTATTGATGAAGGGGCAGAGACGATAGCCCCGACGTTAATCAAACTGTAATCAGAGGGAGTACATATGTTCCTGAAAAACAAAGATAATGGTGATGTGGTTGAGGTGCTGGATATCGCCGCGCTGATCGACCCCAATAGCAGCAAGGTGGCAGGTCGCTACCATGCGGGCGAGGAGATGCAGGAGCCCGCCAATTTCGACAAGTCGCAGCTGGAGTTCCCCTCTGGTGAGTCCCTGCCCAGGTGTTGGAGCGACGCGGCCTACCGGGGCTGATAATACCGCTTGTATCTCCCACCGCTACGACCTCGCGTCACCACTGGCGGGATCGTAGCAGGTGAAATATTTCCCCGATCTCCTTATCATTGTCCGTTGACTCGAATGGAGCGGATTTTTTTCTCCTGCTTCCGCCCCTACCAGGCCCAGACCGGCCACGAAATAACTGTAAATCGGAGCAGCTCTGATGGATTTGGCAACACTCATCGGCATGGTCGCCGGCATCGGCGTAATGGTCGGTGCGATCATCCTCGGCGGCAGCGCCGGCATGTTTGTGAATGCCCCCTCTATTATCATCGTACTTGGCGGCACCATTGCCGCCGTGTTGATGAAGTTCAGTATGGCTCAATTCGTCGGTGCCTTTAAGGTGGCGATGAAGAGCTTCATGCACAAGGAAGAGAAGCTGGACCAGTTGATTGAAGACCTGGAGAACATGGCCAATACCGCGCGCAAGGAGGGACTGCTTGCCCTGGAGGGGGTGGAGGTGGAGAACACCTTCCTCAAGAAGGGGATCCAGATGATGGTCGACGGCCACACCCCGGAGATCGTGCGTAGCGTATTGAAGAAGGACATGGATAACGCCATCGAGCGTCACGATATCGGCCAGAAGATCTTCAAGGGCCTTGGCGACTTCGCACCGGCGATGGGGATGATCGGTACCCTCATCGGCCTGGTACAGATGCTGGCCAATATGTCCGACCCCAAGGCGATCGGCCCGGCGATGGCGGTGGCCCTGCTTACCACCCTCTACGGTGCGATGATCGCCAACCTCTTTGCCCTGCCCATCGCCGACAAGCTGGCGCTGCGCAGCGCCGAGGAGCAGCGCGTCAAGTCGTTGATCCTCGACGGTATCTCAGGCATCCAGGCCGGCCACAACCCGCGTATGATTCAGGAGATCCTCTCCACCTACCTGCCGGAGAAGATGCGCAAGACCGAGGACGAGGCCGAATAGACGGGGCCCCCTGTCGACGGAGCTGAGCGATGAGCGCGGAACAAGAGTGCGAGTGTAAACAGCAGGAGTGCGAGACTGGTGCCCCGGCATGGGTCATGACCTTTGCCGACCTGATGTCGCTGCTGATGTGCTTCTTCGTGCTGCTGCTCTCCTTCTCCGAGATGGATGTCATCAAGTTCAAGCAGATCGCCGGCTCGATGAAGTCCGCCTTTGGTGTACAGCGCCAGGTCCAGGCCCCCGACATCCCCATGGGGACCAGCATCATCACCCAGGAGTTCAGCCCCGGTAAGACCGAACCGACCATAGTGCAAGATGTGCGTCAAACCACCACCCAGGAGGATGTCAGCCTGGAGAGCGCCAAGGAGAAGATGGAGGAGGCGGCCCAGGAGGCGGCCAAGGAGCTCAAGGTGCAGATGGCGGAGCAGATCGACCAGGGGCTGGTCGAGGTGGATAGCGAGCAGGACCGGGTAATTATCCGCATTAAGGAGAAGGGCTCCTTCCCCTCCGGTTCGGCCGAGTTGCGTGAGGAGTTCCTGCCGATACTGGAGAAGATCCGCGCGCAGATAGCCACCACCCCCGGCACCATCACCGTCGCCGGCCATACCGACGATATCCCCATCCGTACCTTCCGCTACCGCTCCAACTGGGAGCTCTCCTCTTCACGTGCCGTCTCGGTACTGGAGCAGTTGCTGGCGGACGGTACCATCAATGCCGCGGATACCGAGGTGAAGGGGCTGGCCGACACCCAGCCGCTGGTACCCAATGACAGCCCCGAGAATCGCGCCACCAACCGCCGTGTGGAGATCGTGATCTCCCCGGCACTAAAACCGGCCGGCGAAAACGACACGCTGCAGGAGGTCGGTGGCGCTGAGATGCCACAGGTCGAGGGTGAGGCGCCGCAGCAGGCCGAGGAACCACCCTCGATCATCCCGCCGCTACCGCCGGGCTTCGATACCCAGCCGGGCGCTGAGGAGCCGCTGCCGCAGCCCGAAACCACGGAGCAGCCCTCGATCATTCCGCCGTTGCCGCCGGGCTTTGATACGCAGGGTGGCGCTGAAGAGCCGCTGCCGCAGCCCGAAACCACAGGCCAGCCTTCGATTGTGGATGGTGCCGTGTCCCCGGGCGGTGAGCCCATCGTGATCCAGGATGATGCCGAGGTGCCGGCGCTGCAGCCCGAGCTCACTCAGGAGATCCAGGACCTGTTCGGCACCCTGGAGAACCAGTAGGAGCAGTTATGGATAATCAGCGACGCTCATTTCGTCTGGATGTAGAGGTCGGCTTCGAGGCCAAGCTGTTGAGTGAGGCCCGTATGCGCAGTGGTATCGAGGAGCTGAGGAAGCGCCCCAACTGGAGTGCCACACTGCCGGGGGCATTGAGCGAGGTCGACGTGGCGCTGCAGGCGCTGCTAGACGAGCTGCGCCCCACCTCCCCGAATACCGTGGCGGCGATGGAGCTACTGAACCAGAAGCTCGACCTGATACGCCTCGGTCAGCACTGGCACAACAATGTCAGGGACCTTCCGCTACGCCGAATCAACCTGAGTGCCACCGGTCTCGCCTTCGATTATAAGCACGAGATCGAGGTAGGCAGGGCGATGCAGCTGACCCTCACCCTGCCCAGCATCGCCTGGAGCATGGTGCTCTATGCCCGCGCCGTCTCGGTACGGCCACTGGAGGAGGGGGGCTACCGTGTCGCCCTCGACTTTGAATACATCCGTGATGAAGACAGCGAGCAGCTGATTCGCTTCAACCTGCAGCAACAGCAGCAGGTCCTCGCCACCAAGGATTGATTTCCGGGGATTAATTCCCGCGTTCGCGCCGCCGTGCCGCCGACTGCTTCTCCAGCAGGTGGCGGATCAACACCTCGTGCTCGGCCTCGCCCACCTGCTTGAACGCTACCTCGACAAGGTGCCCCTTCTCCACCTTCTGGCAGGTGGTGATGGTGGACTGCAGGTGGAGGCAGAGACGCGAAGGGAAGAGCACCAGCTTGAGGCGTAGCGGCCCCCCCACGGGAAGCGCCTCCTGCGCCATAAAGCGCATGCCGTCGGTACCGAGATTCACCCGCTGGGTCGGCCTCACCTCTCCCCCCATGGCGACCGCCCCCACCAGTCTGGTGAGCAGTTCGATCTTCTTGTCGAGCAGCGACAGGTAGGTGCCGATATCCGGCTGGTGTTTGCGGATGTTGGCGAGGATATGGCTGGACTGCAGTGAGATCTCGCGCAGGTGGATCAGCTCATCGCAGAAGTGGCTGGTGTCGTGGCGCCAGGTGTTGGCCAGTTCGTCGGGGGCTACCTGCTGGTAGTCGAGGTAGAGTCTGTCGTCGACACGGAAGGAGGCGTGCTCCCTGCCATGGTCATCTGTTGGCATGCCCCCTCCCGTGATGACAGTAATGGTGGGTTACAGGGTGGTCACACCCGACTCGCTGCCTACCAGCACCACGTCGGCGGGGCGCATGGCGAACAGGCCGTTGGTGACCACGCCGGTAATGCCGTTGATTTTCTGCTCCGTGGCGAGCGGCTGCGGGATGGAGAAGTTGTACACGTCGAGAATGATGTTGCCGTTGTCCGTCACCACGCCCTCGCGGTAGACCGGGTCGCCGCCCAGTTTGACCAGTTCGCGGGCCACGTGGCTGCGAGCCATGGGGATCACCTCCACCGGCAGGGGGAAGGCGCCCAGGGTGTGGACCAGTTTGCTTTCGTCGGCGATACAGATGAATTCCCGTGCTACCGCGGTGACGATTTTTTCCCGGGTCAGGGCGGCCCCGCCACCCTTGATCAGTTGCAGGGCGCGATTGGCCTCGTCGGCACCATCGATATAGAAATCCACCTGGTCGACGCTGTTGAGATCGTAGACCGGGATGCCGTGGGACTTGAGGCGCTCGGCGGAGGCCTCGGAGCTGGCCACGGTGGCGTAGACCTGGCCCTTGATTGCGGCCAGGCAATCGATGAACCGGTTGGCGGTGGATCCTGTGCCGATACCGACAACCGAGTCATTTTCGAGTCTGGGCTGCACGTAGGCCAGGGCGGCTTCGGCCACCGCCTGTTTCAATTCGTCCTGGGTCATGCGGTCTCCTCGCTGGCGGCCGGCAGGTGCTGTCGGCAGGCGTGGCTCATTATAGGTTAGGGGGGTGGTCGCTTCACCAAAAATACCAAACCCCCGGGCTGAAAAAGCCCGGCAAGTCCCTTACTATGGCCGGTCCCGTTGCCCCAGTTCGCGAATTCGGCCATGCCCCAGTCCTATATCAAGCGTATTCTCGATGCCCGTGTGTACGATGTCGCCCGGGAGACCCCGGTGGACGAAGCGCAGCTGATGTCCCATCGCCTGGGTAACCGGGTATGGCTCAAGCGCGAGGAC
>JBNKUL010000038.1:0-32003 GCA_050298555.1 Thiohalomonadaceae bacterium | reverse complement strand
GGACGGCGGCCTGCTGTACGCGCGGGCGATGCTGGCCGCGCGCCTCGATCGCATCGACGTCGTGGAGCGCGATCTCCGCGACATCCTGGAGCGCGAGCCGGACAACGGCGACGCGCTGAACGCGCTGGGCTACACCCTGGCCGACCGCACCGAACGCTACCAGGAGGCCCTCGACTACATCGAGCGCGCCCACCGCCTGAAGCCCGACGATGCCGCCATCCTCGACAGCATGGGCTGGGTGCTCTATCGCCTGGGCCGCATGGAGGAGGCGCGCGACTACCTGCAGCGCGCCCTGGCCCAGCTGAAGGATGCCGAAATCGCCGCCCACCTGGGCGAGGTGCTGTGGGTAAGCGGCATGCAGGAGGAGGCGCGCCACGTCTGGAAAGCAGCCCAGGAGTGGGAGCCCGAACAGCCGCTGCTGCTGCAGACGATTAAGCGTTTTATCCCATGAAGCGGCTTCTTCCCCTCCTCCTCGCCCTACTGGCGGCGGCCTGTAGCCCCACCCCGCCGCGTCCCGATATCGACCCGCAACAACAGTGGCAGCTGCGCCAGCAACAACTGGGACAGCTGAACCGCTGGGAGCTCTCCGGCCGCCTGGCGGTACTGAACGAGGACGAGGCGTGGCACATGAACCTCATGTGGCAACAGCGTGATGAGCACTACTCGCTCAATATCATCGCCCCGCTGGGCCAGGGCTCGATGCGGCTGCACGGCGACGCGGTGCAGGTGATGCTGCAGACCGACGAGGGCGAGACCCTCAACGCCAGCAGCCCGGAGGAACTACTGCTGCAGCACCTGGGCTGGAAGGTACCGGTCTCGGCACTGCGCTACTGGGTGCTGGGGCTGCCCGCCCCGGGCGAGTACGTCCCCACCCTGGACGAGTTCGGCAGGCTGAGCAAACTGCAACAGGCCGGGTGGGAGATCGCCTTTCTCGATTATCAGCCACGCCCGGGGGGCGAGCTGCCGCGCAAGGTCTTTATCAATAACCATCAGGTGCGGGTCAAACTGGTCATCGGCGACTGGCAACCGCTGCCCACCGAGGCGGAGGGTGAGAGTTGACCTCCAGCCACTGGCCCGCCCCCGCCAAGCTCAACCTGATGCTGCACATTACCGGCCGTCGTGACGACGGTTACCACCTGCTGCAGAGCGTGTTCCAGTTTCTCGATTACGGCGACACCATCCATATCACGGTGCGTGAGGACGGTGAGATCCGCCGCCTCAACACGCTGGCGGGGGTGGAGGCGGAACAGGACCTGGTAGTGCGTGCCGCCCGCCTGCTGCAGGCCGAGAGCGGTTGCCCCCTGGGTGCCGACATCCGCGTAGAGAAGATTCTGCCGATGGGCGGCGGCCTGGGCGGCGGCAGTTCCGATGCCGCCACCGTGCTGGTCGCCCTCAACCGGTTATGGGGAGTTGGGATGTCGCCAGAGCAACTGGCCACGCTGGGGCTGCAACTGGGCGCCGATGTGCCGGTCTTCGTACACGGCCACGCCGCCTGGGCCGAGGGGGTGGGTGAGATCCTCGAGCCGGTGGATCTGCCCGAGCCGTGGTATCTGGTGCTGATTCCACCGGTCGAGGTGAGCACCGCTGAAATTTTTTCCGATCCACAATTGACACGGGACTGCCAAGCCATCAGAATACGCGACTTTCTCGCCGGGCATGGCGGGAATGTGTGTCAGCCGGTGGCCTCGCGCCACTATCCTGAGATCGCTCAGGCGCTGACATGGCTTGGTCAATTTGCCGAGGCAAAGATGACCGGCACCGGCAGCTGCATCTTCGCCGCCTTCGATAACGAGGCACAGGCGCAAGCGGTCTACCAACAGCTTCCCGACGGATGGCGGGGCTTTGTGGCCAAGGGCAGCAACCGCTCAGCACTGCAACGCAGGCTGGCGGAGTTTTGAACTATAGGCTTTTTCGTGAGAGCCGATAGTTCAAAGCAAGTTTTACTGGGGCGTAGCCAAGCGGTAAGGCAGCGGGTTTTGATCCCGTCATGCGTAGGTTCGAATCCTACCGCCCCAGCCATATTCCACCAGCGGCCGTATATTTACGGCCGCACTCACGTCTAGGGTTCCGGGTGTCGCATATGATGGTATTTGCTGGAAATGCCAACCCCCAGTTGGCACAGGAGATCGCAGGCTACCTTGGTATGCCTTTGGGCAAGGCCATCGTCGGCAAGTTCAGCGATGCCGAGGTAATGGTAGAGATCCTGGAGAACGTGCGCGGCAGGCACGTCTTCCTCATCCAGCCCACCTGCGCCCCCACCAATGACAACCTGATGGAGCTGATGGTGATGGCCGATGCGGTACGCCGCTCCTCGGCACGTACCGTCACCGCGGTCATCCCCTACTTCGGATACGCCCGCCAGGACCGCCGTCCGCGCTCTGCGCGCGTGCCGATTACCGCCAAGGTGGTGGCCAACATGCTGAGCGGCTCCGGTATCGACCGCCTGCTCACCGTCGACCTGCACGCCGACCAGATCCAGGGCTTCTTCGATATCCCGGTGGACAACGTCTACGCCTCGCCGATCCTGCTGGGCGACATCTGGCGCCAGAAGAACCAGGGCGATGACGTGATGGTGGTCTCCCCTGATGTGGGCGGCGTGGTACGCGCCCGTGCCCTGGCCAAGCGGCTGGACGACGCCGACCTGGCGATCATCGACAAGCGCCGCCCCAAGGCCAACGTGGCGCAGGTGATGCACATCATCGGTGATGTACAGGATCGCAGCTGCGTCCTCATCGACGACCTGGTCGATACCGCCGGCACCCTGTGCCAGGCCGCCAATGCCCTGAAGGAGCATGGCGCCGCCAAGGTAAAGGCCTATATCACCCACCCGGTGCTCTCCGGCCCGGCGGTGGAGAACATCGAGAATTCACAGCTGGATGAGCTGGTGGTCACCAACACCATCCCGCTGAGCCCCGAGGCAGCCGCATGCAGCCGCATCCGCGTCGTCTCGCTGGCAGAGATGCTGGCCGAAACCATTCGCCGCATCAACAACAACGAATCGGTCAGTTCACTCTATATGGACTGACGCCGCTAACGCGGCACACAGAATTAAGGCGCTATCGCCTTATAGGAGACCGTTACTTGGTCGCGGGTAACGGTGAATAGACCACCTTCGGGTGGTTTGTTCGTCTTTATACAAACTGGAGATATACCAATGAGCAATGTTGACTTCACTATCAGTGCCGAAGTCCGTAGTGACATGGGGAAAGGTGCGAGCCGCCGCCTGCGTCACGCCGGTAAGGTACCTGCCGTTGTATACGGCGCCGACAAAGAGCCCGTAAGCATCACCCTGGAGCACGATCCGCTGATGCACAGCCTGGAGAACGAGGCGTTCTACTCCTCTATCCTGACCCTCGATATCGACGGCAACAGCGAGAAGGCCGTACTGAAAGACCTGCAGCGCCACCCGGCCAAGCAGCTCATCATGCACGCCGACTTCCTGCGCATTAACGAGAACGAGAAGCTGAAGATGCACGTACCGCTGCACTTCGCTAACGAAGAGAGCGCCCCCGGCGTGAAGCTTGGCGGTGTTGTGACCCACAACATCACCGAGGTCGAGATCCAGTGTCTGCCCAAGGACCTGCCCGAGTACCTGGAAGTCGATATGGCCAACGTCGAGATCGAGGGTATCGTTCACCTCTCCGACATCAAGCTGCCCGAGGGCGTCGAGATCGTCGAGCTGCTGCACGGCGAAGGCCACGACCAGGGCGTTGCGGCGATCCACAAGACCCGCGCCAGCATGGAGGCCAGCAAAGGCGCTGGTGAAGCTGAAGCAGCCGAGGGCGAAGGCGAATAATCGCCCTCACCTGAACGCTGAGAAGACCGGCGTTGTCGTCGCGTATTCAACTTATCGTTGGCCTGGGGAATCCCGGCCAGCAATATGAGAAGACGCGGCACAACGCCGGTTTTTGGTTTATAGACGCCATCGCCCGTAGTTATTCCATCAGCCTGAAGAGTGAAAGCAAATTTCACGGCGAGGTGGGTAAGGGCCTTATCGATGGCAACGAGGTCTGGCTGTTAAAGCCGATGACCTTCATGAACAAGAGTGGCCAGGGCATTTCCGCGCTGGCCCGTTTTTACAAAATCGCCCCGGAGAACATCCTCATCGCCCACGATGAGCTCGACCTGCCCCCCGGCACGGTCAGGCTGAAAAAGGGCGGTGGCCACGGCGGCCACAACGGCCTGCGCGATAGCGTCGCGCAACTGGGCAGCAAGGAGTTTCAGCGCCTGCGCCTGGGCATCGGCCACCCCGGCCACGCCAGCCAGGTCTCCGGCTATGTGCTGGGCAAGGCCCCCAGCGGCGAGCAGATTGAGATCGAGCGTGCCGTAGAGCGTGCCCTCGACGAACTGTCGCTGATCCTCAGCGGCGATCTGCAACAGGCGATGAACCGGCTTCACGGCCAGTAACCCACAACACTTAACGGAACAGACACCATGGGATTTAAATGCGGCATCGTTGGCCTGCCCAACGTCGGCAAGTCGACCCTCTTCAACGCCCTCACCAAGGCGGGGATTCAGGCGGAGAACTACCCCTTCTGCACCATCGAGCCCAACGTCGGCATCGTACCGATGCCCGACCCGCGCCTCGATGCCCTGGCGGAGATCGTCAAGCCGGAGCGGGTACTGCCCACCACCATGGAGTTCGTCGACATCGCCGGTCTGGTGGCCGGCGCCTCCAAGGGCGAGGGGCTGGGTAACAAATTCCTCGCCAACATCCGCGAGACCGACGCCATCGCCCAGGTCGTACGCTGCTTCGAGGACGAAAACGTGGTGCACGTCGCCGGCAAGGTACACCCGCTGGACGACATCGAAGTCATCAACACCGAGCTGATGCTGGCCGACATGGAGACCGTGGACAAAGGCATCGTGCGCATGGCCAAGCAGTCGAAGAGTGGCGACAAGGAGTCGAAGGCGAAGCTGGTGCTGTTCGAGAAGGTGAAGGCCGGACTCGACGAGGGCGTGATGGTGCGCAACATGGAGCTGGACGAGGACGAGCGCAAAGGCCTCTACGAGCTGCACCTGCTTACCATTAAGCCGACCATGTACATCGCCAACGTCTCCGAGGAGGGTTTTGAGGACAATCCCCACCTTGAGGCGGTACGTGAACACGCCGCCAGCGAGGGGGCCGAGGTGGTCGCCGTCTGCGCCGCCATCGAGTCCGAGCTGGTGGAGCTGGACGAGGAGGAGGCCGCGGCCTTCCTCGAGGAGCTGGGACAGGAGGAGCCGGGCCTCAACCGCGTGATCCGTGCCGGCTATAAGCTGCTCGGCCTGCAGACCTACTTCACCGCCGGGGTCAAAGAGGTGCGCGCCTGGACCGTGCGCATCGGCGCCAGCGCCCCCCAGGCCGCCGGTGTCATCCACACCGACTTCGAGAAGGGCTTCATCCGCGCCGAGGTCACCTCCTACGACGACTTCATCGCCTGCAAAGGCGAACAGGGCGCCAAAGAGGCGGGAAAACTGCGCCTCGAGGGCAAGGAATACATCGTCCAGGACGGCGACGTGATGCACTTCCGCTTCAACGTCTAAGCTGTCAGCAATTGAGCCCAAATCGGGCTTGACAGGAGGGCTGCAAAACCGCAAAATTGCGGCCCTCAAAACATGGCTATATAGCTCAGCTGGTTAGAGCACATCACTCATAATGATGGGGTCCCTAGTTCGAATCTAGGTATAGCCACCATATTCCCGAAGCGGGCGCCCGGTAATCCAGGCGCCCGTTTTTCGTTTCCGCTGCAAAAAAAAATACCCCGTTGCATCCTCCCGTTTACGCGCCTACTATATCGACCTCTGTAGATATAGGGTTCGGTCAATATGGACACCACCACACTATTCAAGGCGCTCTCCGATCAGACACGGCTGCGCTGCCTGGCACTGCTCGCCGGCCACGGCGAGTTGTGTGTCTGTGAGCTGACCCATGCCCTTGCCCTGCCCCAACCCAAGGTCTCCCACCACCTCGGCAGCTTGCGCAAGGCGGGGCTGGCGAGCGACCGCAAGGAGGGACTGTGGAGCTATTACCGCATCAATGAAGGCCTCCCCGACTGGTGCAGGGATGTAATCCACACCACCGTCAAAGGCATCCAGGGTGAAGAGCCCTATGCCAGCGACCGCCAGGCTCTCACACAGATGGCCAATCGTCCGGGCGGCATTTGCAGCGCCTGATTCACCACGCAACTTCGGGTATTTACGATGTCGGCACAATGTGAAGTCACCGCGAAAAAGAGCCAGGGCGCGAAGATGGGCTTGTTTGAACGCTATTTAACCCTCTGGGTATTCCTCTGCATCATTGCAGGCATTGCCTTAGGACACTGGTTCCCCAGCCCCTTCAAGGTACTGGGGCGCATGGAGGTCGCCCAGGTAAACATGCCGGTAGCCATTTTAATCTGGCTGATGATTATCCCGATGCTGTTGAAGATCGACTTTAGCGCCCTGCATCATGTGAAAGAGCACTGGCGTGGCGTAGGCGTCACCCTCTTCGTCAACTGGGCGGTAAAACCCTTTTCCATGGCATTGCTGGGTTGGCTGTTCGTTCGTGGCTTGTTTGCCGACTGGTTACCCGCCGAGCAGATCGACAGCTATATCGCCGGTCTTATCCTGCTGGCCGCCGCCCCCTGTACCGCCATGGTCTTTGTCTGGAGCAACCTCTCCGATGGTGAGCCGCACTTTACCCTGACACAGGTCGCGCTTAACGACACCATTATGATCTTTGCCTTTGCCCCGATCGTCGGGCTACTGCTGGGCCTTTCCGCCATCACCGTTCCGTGGAGCACACTGTTTCTATCGGTCGTGCTCTATATCGTTATCCCGGTGGCCATCGCCCAGTTATGGCGGCGCACGCTGCTCAGTTCCGGAGGTGAGAACTCGCTATCACGGATGCTGGAAAGGCTGGGGCCGCTCTCTCTGACGGCACTACTCGCTACGCTCGTTCTGCTATTCGGGTTCCAGGGAGAGCAGATCCTGGCGCAGCCACTGGTCATCGCCTTGCTGGCGGTGCCCATCCTGATCCAGGTCTACTTCAACTCAGGGCTTGCCTACCTGCTCAACCGCAAGCTGGGTGTCGCCCACTGTGTTGCGGCACCATCGGCACTGATTGGGGCCAGTAACTTTTTCGAATTGGCGGTAGCCTCCGCTATCGTGCTGTTCGGCTTCGAGTCGGGTGCCGCCCTGGCCACCGTTGTCGGTGTCCTCATCGAGGTCCCGGTCATGCTTTCCGTAGTAAAAATCGTCAACAATACCAAGGGCTGGTATGAATCCAGCCTGCCAACAAATAAGTGAGATGATAATCGTGAAAAAAAACCTCCCCCTCTTTATCGCCCTGTTACTCCTGCCGCTTCTCTCCTGGGCGGAGGGCTACACCCCGAAGGCAGAGAAGGTGGTGGACAACGTCTACGCCATCATCGGTCCGCTGGGCCAGCGCAGCCCGGAGAACGACGGCCTTAACAACAATCTCGGCTTTATCGACACGGCGGAGGGGGTGATCCTCATCGACTCCGGCGCCTCCTACCTGGGCGCGGAGCGTGTGCACCAGGCCATTACCCAGGTGACCCATCGTCCGGTGCGCTGGGTGATCAACACCGGCAGCCAGGACCACCGCTGGCTGGGCAACGACTACTTCGCGCAAAAGGGGGCGGAGATCATCGCCATGGAGCGTACCGCGGCGACACAGGCTGAGTACGCCAAACAGCAGATGAAGGGGCTGGAGGGCTTCCTCGGCGAGCGCCTTAAAGGCACCACCCCGCTGCCCGCGAGCAAGCTGCTAGAGGGCGACGAAGCGACCATTACCCTGGGTGGCGTCGAGCTGAACATCCGTTATACCGACACCCACTACCCCGGCGATGCCATGGTCTGGCTGCCGCAACAGCGCGTGGTCTTCAGCGGCGACCTGGTCTATGTGGACCGCGTCTTCGCCGTTCTCCCCTGGTCCAGCCCCCGACACGGGCAACAGGCCTTTAAGGTGATGGCGTCGCTCAAGCCCGAGTTCATCGTGCCGGGACACGGCGGCGTTTCCGACCTGGCCAAGGCGCGCCGTGATTGTGGCGACTACTACGACTTCCTCAACGACACCATCGGTGCCGCGGCAGAAGAGATGGAGCCGATGGCGGAAGTGATGGACAGGTACAACGCCCTGCCCGCCTTCGAGCACCTGGAGCACTTCTACGAGCTGCACCGTGCCAACATGAACCGTACCTACCTGGAGTACGAATCGCTCTAAGGCGCCTGGCTGGTAATTGGGCATGGAACAGGCACTGCGCAACTACCTCGTCGTTACCGGTGGCTACTGGGCCTTTACCGTCACCGACGGGGCGATACGCATGCTGGTGGTGCTCTACTTCCACCTGCTCGGCTACTCGCCCTTCGAGGTGGCGATGCTGTTCCTGTTCTATGAGTTCTTCGGCATCGTCACCAACCTGGTAGGCGGCTGGCTGGGGGCACGCATCGGCCTCAACCTCACCATGCACATCGGCATGGGGATGCAGGTGGCCGCCCTGTTGATGCTGACCGTCCCCGACAGCTGGCTCTCGGTCGGCTACGTGATGGCGGCGCAGGCCCTCTCCGGCATCGCCAAGGACCTCAACAAGATGTCGGCCAAGGCCTCGGTCAAGGCGATCGCCACCGAAGGCTCCGGCTCTTCGCTATTCAGGTGGGTGGCACTGCTGACCGGCTCGAAGAACGCCCTCAAGGGGGCGGGCTTCTTCGTCGGTGCGGCACTGCTGGAGTGGCTGGGGTTTCGCGGTGCGCTGGCGCTGTTGGCGGGCCTGTTGGCGGTCGTGTTGATTATCACCGCAATGCTGCTCCCCTCAGGCGTCGGCAAGATGAAGTCGAAGCCGAAGTTCTCCCAGCTCTTCTCCCGCGTCTCCGCCATCAACTGGTTGTCGGCGGCGCGCTTCTTCCTCTTCGGTTCGCGCGACGTCTGGTTCGTGGTGGCCCTGCCGGTCTTCCTCTATGAGGTACTGCAGTGGTCCTTTACCGAGGTGGGGGGCTTCATCGCCCTGTGGGTGATCGGCTACGGCATGGTGCAGGCGTCCGCGCCTAAATTATTGCGTCACAGCCGCCACGGCCAGGGACCGAGTGGCACCAGCGCCAGGCTGTGGGCCTTTGTGCTGTCGCTATTTCCCGCCGCCATCGCGCTGGGGCTGCAACTGGGGTTGCCGGCACAGGGTGTGCTCGTCACCGGGCTGGTGCTGTTCGGCATCGTCTTCGCCATCAACTCCGCGATCCACTCCTTCCTCGTCCTCGCCTACTCCGACCACGACAAGGTGGCGATGAACGTGGGCTTCTACTACATGGCGAACGCGGGGGGACGGCTGACGGGTACCGTGCTCTCCGGCTGGGCCTATCAGACGCTCGGCCTCAGCGGCTGCCTCTGGCTCTCCACAGGCTTTGTGGCAGTGGCCGCACTGCTTTCGTTCGGCCTGCCTGCCCAGTCAGCCGCACAGGACTAGCGAGAGGCGAAGCGCGACCTGAGGCGCTGCAGCCCCCCCTCCACCAGCGAGTAGACCGCCGGCACCACCACCAGGGTCAGCAGGGTGGAGCTCACCATGCCGCCGATCACCGCCACCGCCAGCGGGCCGTTGGTATCGGCACCGGCCCCCACACCGCTGGCGGCGGGGAGCATGGCGAGGATCACGGTAAGCGAGGTCATCAGCACCGGGCGCATCCGTATCGGACACGCCTCCAGCAGGGCCTCGCCAATCCCCTTGCCCTGATCTCGCAGCTGGTTGGTCAGGTCGACCAGCAGGATGGAGTTCTTCGCCACCAGGCCGATCAACAGCACCAGGCCAATCATCGAATAAATGTTGAGCGAGTGGTCCATCAGCCACAGACCGAAGCCGCCACCGATGATCGCCAGCGGCTGGGCGACCATGATGATCAGTGGCTGGATGAAGGAGTTGAACTGGCTCGCCAGCACCATGTAGACCAGCACGATCGCCATAATGAAGGCGAGCGCCATGTAGCCGGCGGTCTTGGCAAACTCCTCGGCACGCCCCTTGAGTCGTACCTGGTAGCCCAGCGGCAGGTCCATCGCCTCCACGTGCTCGAACAGAATCTTCGATGCATCGCCCTCCGCTACCGTGGGGGTGCCGTAGAAGTTGGCGGAGTACTGCAGGTCGTAGCGTGAAATTACCGCCGGACCCACCCCCTCGTTGAGGCGTGCCAGGTTGTCGAGGCGAATCATCTCGCCATTGGCGGCACGCACGTAGAGTCGGCCTAAATCAGCCGGCCGAGCAACCTTGCCCTCCCCCGCCTTGAGGCGCACGTCGTAACGCTCACCGTCACCCGGCACATCGTTGAACTTGGCGATGTCGACACCGCCGCCGAGAATATTGATCGCCTGCGCCACATCCACCGGTGCGATACCGAGGGTGGCAAGACGCGAACGGACCAGCTCCAGCTCTACCTGCGGCAGGTCCATCACCAGGGTCATATCGATCTGGCCCAGGCGCTCATCAGCGGCGAGACGCTGCTTCAAGCCATCGGCAAACTCGGCGACCTTGTAGAGGTCGGTGCCAACCAGGGAGAACTGCAGCGGCTCGCCACGGTTGCCGCCGACCATCGGGATCTGTGAGGCAAAGGCACGTATCCCCGGGATCTGGTTGAGCTCCCGCTGCACCGTCTTCATCAACGCCGCCTGGCGGATAGTACGCTCGGTCTGCGGCACCATGCGCACGATCACCGAACCGGTATTGACGCTGTCGGCACGACCGCCGCCAAGCAGGCTGAAGTAGGAGCGAATTTCCGGGTGGGACTGAATCACCGCCTCGACCTTCTGCAGGCGCTCAGCGGTATAGTCGATGCTGGAACCGGTCGGCGTCTTCAGGGTAACCATGAAGCGGCTCTCGTCCTCTTCCGGCATAAAGCCCTTGCCGATATTGCCGAAGAAGTAGCCGCTGGAATAGACCACCGCGATAGTCAGCAGCACCACCTTCCAGCGGTGGCGCAGCCCCAGCTCAAGCAGCGCACGATAACCGTTATCCATCGCATGGAAAACATGGTCAAGCATGCGGTAAAGCCTGCCGTGGCGCTTGGGAATGGAGAGGTAGCGCGAGCAGAGCATCGGCGTCAGGGTGAGCGAGACGAACAGCGAGACCAGCACGCCGACGGTCACCACCACCGCGAAGGACTGGAAGAACTGGCCGATGATCCCCTTCATAAAGATCACCGGGGCGAAGATCGCCACCAGGGTTAGCGAGGCGGCCAGCACCGCGAACACCACCTGGCGGGTGCCCTGCTTGGCGGCGGCGACACTGTCCATCTCGCGATGCTCTTCGCGGGTACGGTAGATGTTCTCCAGCACCACGATGGCGTCATCCACCACCACGCCGATCAGCAGCAGCAGCGCCAGCATGGTCATGATATTGAAGGTGTATCCGGCGAAATACATCACCGCCACCGCGCCCAGCAAGGAGACCGGGATGGCGGCGCTGACGATGAGGGTGGAGCGCAGGTTCTTGAGGAACAGCCACACCACCAGGGCCGCCAGCAGCGTCCCCTCGATGAGGTGCGACTTCAGCCCCTCGATGATGTCGGTAATGAGGTCGGCGTCATTGGTGGCAACGCCGATCTCCATCCCCGGCGGTAGCTGCGGGCGGATCACCTCGTCGAGACGACGCTTCACCTCGTCGACGATTGCCACGGTGTTGGTGTTGGCGATCTTGACGATACCGATGCCCACCGTCGGCTCACCGTTGTAACGGGCCAGGCTACGGTAGTCGGCCAGGGCATCCTCCACCTCGGCGATCTCCCGCAGGGTGATGTTGAGGCCGCTACGGTTGGCGACGATCATCCCCGCCAGTTCGTCGACTTTGTGGAACTCGGTATCGAGCTTAATCAGGTCGTCCTGGCTCCCCGCGGTCATAAAGCCGCCGGGCAGCTGCACATGCTCTCGCTTAAAGGCGGCGATCACCTCCTGCGGGGTGATGCCGTAGGCCGCCATGCGGCTGGGATCGAGATTGACGCGAATGGTACGCTCGCGGCTGCCGCCGATACGCACCTCGCCGACGCCGTCGATGGTCTCGAGGCGCTTCTTGATCACGTTGGTGGCGTAGACGTTGAGCTGCTGCAGCGTGCGGTTGCCGCTCAGGCTAAGCCACATAATCGGCATCGAGCCGAACTCCACCTTGGCCACCACCGGCGGATCGGCATCGGTGGGCAACTTACGCAGCACCTGATTGACCTTGGCCTGCACGTCGTTAAAGGCGACATCGACGCTCTTCTCCAGGGCGAAACGGATCGCCACGATGGAGACGCCGGGGTTGGAGGTCGATTCGATGTGCTCGATACCGGGGATGCTGTTGACCGCCGACTCGATAATATTGGTGACGCTGGAGTCGATGATCTCCGGGTTGGCACCGGGCAGGGCGGTGGAGACGGTGATCATCGGAAACTCGATCGCCGGATTGCGGTCGACACCGATGCGCTCATAACTGACCAGGCCGAACAGCACCAACACGCCCGAGAGCATGTAGGCGAGTACATAACGGTTAATCGATATCTCGGGCAGGTTCATTACTTCACCTCAACCAGGGCGCCATCGGTAAGGAAACCCGCCCCGTCGACCACCACCTGCTCGCCGGGAGCCAGTCCCTCGACGATCTCTATCTCGTTTTCCAGGCGAGCACCGCTGACCACCTTGCGTTCGCTGACGTGGTTGTCGCTGCCGAGCACATAGACCACCTCACCGGCGGGGCGGCGCACCAGGCTCAGCTGCGGCACCACGACGGCATCTTCATGCACCGCCACGGTGGCCCAGACGGCGGCACTGGCCCCGGCACGGGTGACGCTGGGGTCGGGCAGATCGGCATAGGCGGTCACCCCCTTGTTGGCCCCATCCACCTGCGGGCGAATTTCGCTGATATTCGCCGCGAACAGCTTGCCGGGATCGACCGCGCTCATCACCTTCAACGGCACACCCTCGTGCAACTGCCCCATTGCCGGTTCAGGGAAGATCATGCGCAGGCGAAGCGACTCGGTATCGGCGATGGTAAAGAGCGCGGCGCCGTCCTTAACGTAGTCGCCCACCGAGACCCTGCGGGCATCGACCTTACCCGCCAGCGGCGCAGTAATCGTGCTCTTACTTAATTTGTATTCGGCCAACGCGACCTGTGCCCGTGCCACCTTCAACTGCTCGGTGAGGGCGCGCAGCTGCGCCTCGGCATCATCGATGGCGCTGTCGGCGACAAAGCTCTTCTTCTTCAGGTCGTACTGGCGCTTCACCACCAGTTCCTGGTTTTTGGTCAGGGCCTCCACCCGGCTGCGCTCGGCCCGGGCCACATCCAGCTCCAGCAGGATGCCGCTGCGATCGATCTGGCCCAGCGCATCGCCCCTGGCCACCACGTCGCCCACATCGACCAGTAGCTCGGTCACCCGGCCGCTGATCTCGGCACCGATGGTGGGCGCCCGGGTACTCTGTACGTCCGCCACCGCCTCCAGCACGATCGGCACCGACGTCGCTTCAACCGTCGTCGCGGTGACGGAAATCGCACGCTCAGGGGCAGCCGCTTTGGCCTCACTGCCCTTCTCTTCACCCGACTTATCTCCGCAGGCGGCGAGCAGCAGCGCGGAGGCCAGCAGTACGAACCCAGATCTCTTCTTCATTTCTCACTCTCTTTGGTACTAATTCCATGCATAAGGATGTCCACCAACAGGTGACTGTACTGTTCAGCGTCGTCAATAAAACCCGCTTCCGGATTGTGCTGCAGCAGGGAGCGGACCTGAAACGGAAACACCACCGCCCCGATCATCATCACCACCAGTGCCGCCATGTCGACCCCGGCGCGAATCTCGCCCGCCCGCTGCCCCTCCTGCAGCAGGGTGTGCAGCTGCCTGAAGTGGGCGTTGGTCGTCTGCTCCGCCAGCTGTTCGGTGAACTCACTACGGTTCTGCAACAGCTCGCGCAACACCAGTTGCGCCCTCTCAGGCTGCTGCTGCAGATAACGTCCGTAGGCCTGGAGGAAGTGCTGCAGGCGCTGCTCAATAGGGGCGCGCTGTGGCTGCAGGTGCTCGATCAGTTCGCCGAAGTCCTCCATGCAATCGCTCAACACCGCCATATAGAGCGCCTGCTTGGAGCCGTAGTGGTGGAAGATATTGGCCTTGCTGACGCCTGCCGCCGCCGCCAGGTCGCTCACCGATACGCCGTCAAAACCACGCTCGGCAAAGAGCTGGCGCGCACAGACAAGTATCGAGCGGGCGGTTTCATTAACCGGCGCTAGCGGATTGGTTGCAGACATTATCGGGACTCCTAACACACTGACCGATCGGTCAGCCACATAACCATAGCAGGGCCGGGAGTGCCAAACAAGGCTGCTCATGACACCGTCTACATAGCGGAGGTGGAGATGGAGGGTGGAAAAGGGTCGCTAGCCGCTTAGTTTTTCACGGCACGCTACTCACTGTAGCGGTTGGCGATCTCAATAAACCGCTCCTCCAGCTCATTGAAGATTTCGATAAGTTCGGGGTCGAAGTGGCTTCCGGCACCAGCACGAATAATGGCCGCGGCCTCCTCATGCGGCATCGACTCCTTGTAGGGACGTTTGGACACCAGGGCATCATAAACGTCGGCTACCGCCATCATGCGCGCCGACAGGGGGATCGCCTCTCCGCTGAGCCCCCGCGGATAGCCGCTACCGTCCCACTTCTCGTGGTGACCACCGGCGATCTCGCGCGCCACATCGAGCATCTGCACCTCCTCGAGCCGGTTTTGCGCCTCCTGAATGGTTGCCTCGCCGATAGTGGTGTGCTGCTTCATCACCTCAAACTCCTCATCACTCAGCTTGGCAGGCTTGAGCAGGACGCTATCGGAGATCGCCACCTTGCCGATGTCGTGCAGCGGTGCCGAATGGTAGATAAGCTCGATGTACTCCCGGCTTAACAGCGCCTGGTGCTTCTCCCGCTGGGCCAGCGTCTCGGCCAGCACCCGTACATACTCCTTGGTACGCTGGATATGACCACCGGTCTCGGGGTCTCGTCCCTCCGCCACGATACCCATCGCCTCAATCGTCGCCTCTTTTGACTTTTTCAGCTGCAGCGTGCGTTCGTCAACCAGCTCCTCAAGGTGGTCACGATAGCGCTTTAACTCCAGCTGATTAAACACACGGGACTTAACCAGCTCCGGGATCACCGGTTTGGTCAGGTAGTCGACGGCACCGAGCTGCAGCCCCTTGGTCTCATCGGCAATCTCCCCCATCGCGGTGACGAAGATCACGGGAATACCTGCGGTGGCCTCATCCTCCTTGAGCGTCGTACAGACCTCATAGCCATCCATCCCCGGCATCATGATATCGAGCAGAATGAGGTCTGGACGCGGCTCCTTGCGCGCATGCTCCAGCGCCTTTTCGCCGTTGGTGGCAGCGATGATGGAGTACTCCCCCTTGAGGATGTTCATCAGAAAGTGAATGTTCTCGGCAACATCGTCGACGATTAGGATTTTCTGCTTTCCACCACTCATTCGACACTCCTTTAAGTTACGTTCCGGCTGTTTTTTTCTGCTGTGTCAGGCTCTGCTGCATGGCGTGGACAACTTCTATTACCCCGTCACTGTCAAACGCGGACAGCTTATCGGAGAGAAGCTGCAGCTGCTGCAGGTAGACCGTCCCCTGGTACTCATCAATTAGTGCCGCGATGCTCTCCAGGGCGCGCGGGAAGTCACTCTCCTGGTACTCCAGCAGTTGCCGCAGTTGCTGCTGCAGGCGCTGTCGCTCGACCCCTTCAAGCTTCCTGAGGGCGCGCTCCTCCTCCGCGGCCTCTGCCGTCTCCCCGGCACCAGGGGGGAGCGCTTTCCCTGCAGTCCCTGTCTCGCTGTGCGAAGGTTTAGCGGCCAGCCCCATCCTCAACTCCACAGTAACGAGGGTTCCCTGGCCCGGCTCGCTCTTAATGCGCAACCGCCCCCCCATCAACTGCAGTAGTCGCCGTGACAGCGTCAGGCCAAGTCCCACCCCTCCCTGGTGACGGGTGTGGTGATCCTCGATCTGCGAGAGTTCGTGCTGTTCCAACCACTCGGGCGAACGCTCAATACCGATACCACTGTCCGCCACGCTAAGCGTGACACTGTAGAAATCCCCCGCCTCACGGTGCGCGGAGACTGAGACCCTAACCTCCCCCCGCTCGGTAAACTTGATGGCGTTGTCGAGGAGGTGAAACAGGATCTGCTGAATCTTCTGCCCGTCCCCCAGAAACCAGTCGGGAATCCCGTCGTCAAAGTCGACCGTTAATGTAAGCCCCTTTTTCGCCGCCGGCTCCTGCATCAACGCGGCACTCTCCTGCACCAACTGATGCAACCGCAACGGGGCGAGGTTCAGGCGCATGGTGCCGGCATCGAGCCGGGAAAAGTCCAACATGTGGTTGACCATGGTGTTGAGCTGTTTGCCCGCCGCACTAATCTTCTGCAGATAGTCACGCTGTGCCGGCGTCATCGCCTCACCCTCTAGAATGTAGCTCATACCGATAATGGCATTCAGTGGCGTGCGCAGCTCATGACTGATATTGGCGATAAATGCCCCCTTGAAGGCGTTCGCCTGAACCGCGCCCTCCTTGTCTACACTCAGCGCCTGCAAGCGTTGCTGGCTGCGTAGATAGCTACGTATGGCGGCCACCCCTGCCACGAACACCAGAAAATGAATAATGAAAGTATTGACGATGGTATGCTCACGGTTGTGCAGAATCCCCTCCACCGGCTGGGTAACACTGATCCCGCCACGTATGTCCCCCTGCTTATAGCCCTGGACGGCATGGCACTTGAGACATGCACTGGTGGTGACAAGCGGCGCCATGTAACGGTATTTGTGCCCCTCAGGGAGAAACTCGCCGACCTCCTTCTCACCCAGCTCAAAACGCTCCAGTGCGGCACGCTCCCACGGTAGCGGGGCATTTTGCGGTCGAATCGGTTTGAGGCTGGTGATATGGAACTGCACGCCACTTCCCTGCTGAGCCAACTCGGCCACCTGGCGGGTCATATAGGCGGGGTTGATCTTGGTCAGACGGGTACCACCGTCAGTGACCAGATCGCGGTCTTCCCCCTTTAGGTAGGGGTTGGGCTGTGTCGTTTCGCTGATCGGCACATAGACACCGCCATGTTGGGCATTCCAGTTACGGGTCAGGACAATCTGCTCAAACATCGCCCGCGCCTGCTCCAGGGCAATACTCTCGGCATGGTACTGCGCCAGATAGACGTTAACCGAGGCAGAGGTGAAGATGACGAAAGCCCAAAGGATGAAAAGTTGTCGTCCGCTGCCCTTTTGGATGTCCCCCCTGATCCTCCCGATACTGCCGTTCCGCACACTCAAACCAGCCTCCCCTGTAACCGCTCGGTCAGCGCCACCGCCGCGTCGGTATCAAACTCCTCCAGCCTGTCGCTGATCGCCTTAAGTTCATCCTCCCACTCACTTCCCGCCACCATGGCACTCAGCCCGGCCATCAGCTCCTGCGCCTCAGCGATATCATCATCGATAGCGCCCTTGAGATCGGCCAACCTGGCGAGCAGCTCAACCCGGTCGACTACCACCGCCTCTGCCGAAGTGACACCTACGGCCATCGGCAACAGCGGAGCGATCTCCTCCAGCAGCTGGGAGAGCAACTGCTCGAAGCTATCCAGTTGCTCATCGGCCGGTGTCTGCTCCTGCTTGAGCTGCTCGTCAATCTCTACCGCGGCATGGAACAGACTATCGGCACCGATATTGCCGACCATTCCCTTAAGGGCGTGGCACAGGTGCTCTGCCTCCAGCAGGTGGCCTTCAGCGATCAATCCTCGCACTCCCCTGGCACTATCGGCGTAACGCTCATGGAAACGCAGCAGCATCTTGCGATAAGCGGCCTCATTGCATGCCATGCGCCGCAACCCCTGTTCGGCGTTAATACTCTTGAGGCCCATCAGGTCTTCGGGGAAGCGGCAAACATCCTCCTCAGGCTCACCCGCAAGGTCTACTCCCTGTAACCACTCTTTAAGCAGGGTAAGCAGCTGCGGCGGGTCGATCGGCTTGGAAATATAATCGCTCATACCGACCGCAAGGGCGTGCTCCCTGTCGCCCACCATCGCCTGGGCAGTCATGGCGATGATCGGCAGCCTGGCAAAGCGCTCACCACCGGGCTGCTGCGCCAGGGCACGGATGCGCTGGGTTGCCTCATAGCCATCCATCAGCGGCATCTGGATATCCATTAGCACAATATCGTAACTGCGCTGCTGCACGCGGGCGACCGCCACCTGACCGTTGTGCGCATGGTCGACCTCCATCCCGAAGCTCGCCAGCAACTCCGTGGCAAACTCGCGATTGATTTCGTTATCCTCTACCAGCAATACCCGTGAGCCGCGGAAGGTGTCTGTCTCGACCTCATGCTGCTGCGGCCTGTTGCTGCGACTGGCCAGCTCTTGTCCCAGCGCCGCCATGATCGCATCGAGCAGTGTGGAGGGGGTGACCGGTTTAATCAGGAAGCCATCGACACCGGCACGCTCAGCCACCCGCATCACCTCGTCGCGCCCGTAGGCCGTAACCATGATTACCTTCGGCTTCGGCTGAATGGCCGCATCACGATGAATGCGCACCGTCGCCTCATCGCCATGCATCCCCGGCATCTTCCAGTCCATCAGCACCACATCGTAGCCTTTTCCGCCTTCCGGGGACTGCAACTCGGCAAGCGCCTCCTCAGCACTTCGCACACTTCGCACCTCGAAACGGAACTCCTCGAGGATAGAGCGCAGCACCTCCCGCGCGACCTCGTTGTCATCAACGATGAGCGCGCGTATCCCCTGTAGCTTAGGAATCATCTGCGCGATGAGACGGCGGTGGCTCCTCTCCGCCGTGGAGGAAACCCCGAGCGGCAGGCTAAAGCAGAAGGTACTCCCCTTCCCCGGGACAGAATTTTCCAGCCAGATCCGCCCCCCCATCAGGTGGGTCAGGTGCTCACTAATCGCCAGCCCCAGGCCGGTGCCGCCATAGCGCCGTGTAATACTCTGGTCTACCTGGGAGAACTTGCGGAACAGGATTCGCTGCTGCTCCTTGCTCATACCAATACCGCTATCGCGCACACAGAACTTCATCAGGGCCTGCTCGTCGCTGCACTCGACACAACTGATCGCCAGTTCCACCTCTCCCTGCTCGGTGAATTTAACGCTGTTGCCGCAGAGGTTGATCAGGATCTGACCAAGACGCACCGGGTCACCGATCAGGGTACGCGGCAGCTCTGGCGCCTGTCGCACCAGGAATTCGATACCGCGCTGTTCGGCCCGATGGCCGACCATGTCATTGAGCTGAACCAGCACCGTATCCAGTTCGAACTCGACGTGCTCGATGTCGAGCTTGCCCGCCTCGATCTTCGAGAAGTCGAGAATGTCGTTAATGATACCGAGCAGCGACCTGGCGGCACTCTGCACCTTGGAAAGATAGTTGAACTGCACCGGGTTGAGTTCGCTCTTGAGGGTAAGATAGAGCATCCCCAGGATGGCATTCATCGGGGTACGTATCTCATGGCTCATGCTGGCGAGGAATTCCGACTTGGCGCGACTGGCCTGCTGCGCTTCATCACGCGCCAGTTTCAACTCATTTTCCGTGCGCCGCAGCAGGGTGATCGTGCGCCGCTGCAACCAGGCCAGCCAGAACACCGCCCCCAGTGCCAGGGTAATCAGTATGGTGGCGACAAGCGTGCTGTTGCGCAGGGTCGCAATCTGGCTAACCTGCTGTGTCAGCTGTCTGACTGCATTGTCGTTCACCCGTAGATAGAGGTCGGTATAGGCCGCCAACACATCCAGCAGGCGGGTATGCAGTGCCAGCACTCGCTTCGGACCCACAGCGGAGAAACGCGATAGCTCAGCCTCAATCCTTGCTACCGTTGCCAGTGCCTCACTGCTCACCGTGCGTAGCGGCTCCGCCTCCCTGGCGGTAAGGCTTTGACTAAAATCGCGGGTCGCGGCATGGGCGATGTCGAGTGCCAACAGCATCTCCTCATAGTGCTCCCGGGTTTTCTCAATGCGCAGGGCATCCAGGCCTGCCGCCAGGTTGGAGAGCGACTGTATGGTATTGCTCAGGCCACGATGCTGCTGCAGGGCGGCTAATGGCAATCCAACCTCTACCCGCCCAAGGCTCACCCAGAGATAACCTCCCCCGGCGATGATAAGGCTCACCACCAGCGCAAAGATGGCACCAAAACGTTGTACCGTTTGCGTCTGCATCGCTTTACTCCACCACACAGGGGCCGTCGGTGGCCGTATCCGGCGCCCAGCACGGGGCACGGGTAGCGACCATAACCTCGCGCAGAATCCCGGCCTGAGCATCGAGAACCTCGTCGGGATCACGCCCCCTTAGCACAATTTGCGAGTAGGTACGCAGATAGGCGAGATTAAAACGCCTCCCCTGCTTGCCGAGCCCACTCGGCAGCAGGGTTGCCACACTCTGTGCAGAGGTGGCCTGCCTGCGCACCGCATCGGCCAGCCTGGCGATCCCCCTCGGCAGGCCACCACTGCCGACATCGAGCACCGGAAAGAAGCCGAGTTTTTCCAATGTGGCCTGCTGAACTTTCGGTCGCAATAAATACTCGCTCAATGCCTTCGCCTGTGACGAACCGCTCGCCGCCCTGGGCAGGGCAAGACCAGCCAGTACCAGCATATAGCCCCTGCCGTGGGGGCCGATGGGAGCAGGAAAGGCGATAAATTCGTCGGCGTTTCGCTCAAAGGCGGAGAGCAGCCGTGCCGTATGGTCCCATGCCACCCACACCTCACCACCCAACAGCGCCTCGTCCATACGATCATAGGTGAGCGAGTTCGGGTGCACGTACTGCCACAGCGCCGAGAACTGCCGCCACATGGTGACCGCCTCTGCACTGGCAAAGCGGCTTAGGGTGGAGCCGGTATAGGAGGGGTAGAGGTAGCCCTGGAGAAAACGGTGCATCAGCCCCCGGCGTCCCGCCGGGAAACCCAGCCGCGGGGAACCGCTCCCCTGCTGCATGTTTTTTGCCCAGGCCAGCAACTGCGAATAGCTCAGGTTCTCCAGCTCGGCCCCCCTTGGCAGGTAGCGTAGCGACTTGCGGCTTGCCACCATGATGTAGGTCGCCTGCATCCAGGGAAGATAATACTGTTCTCCCCCGGTGAATTTTCCCTGCGCCATAAACTCGGGGATCACTGGCTGCTGCAGCTGCAGCGCGGTGGTATCGAACGGCGCAAGCCCCCCCTCGCGGTGCAGGCTCAACAGGTCGCCATGCAGCCCCCCCAGCAGTTGGGGGGTGAAGTGTCCCTTCTTCACCTCCCCCAGCGCCAGTTGTGTGAAGACGGTACGCTCATCATAGGGCTGAAAGTCAACCTCACCGCTAAACCCGCTGAGGATGTCGTGGCGCATGATGTCGGACTCATTTAGCGGGGCAAACTGTGTTGAGAGAAAACGTACCGGGCCATCTCCCTGTGCTGCATTTACCTCAGCCGCTGCAGCGACCATGCTCAAAAGAAGGGCGACCAGAAGTGGCCCCCCCAGGGCGTGAAGGAGGAATACGCCGCCCCTTCTTTTTTCCCCGCTAGCACCACCCTGTTCCACCATACGTATACCCACCCCTTTGCGACACATAGCGCGGTTAGAAGTCATAGCGCAACTCGAAATAGAGCCGCTGCATATCTGCCTTCACCCCATCCTCCTGCTCACGCTCCAGATAGGCGTACTCCACACCGAACTGTGAGTTTGGCAGCGGCGTCCAAAGCAGGTTGAGATGATAGGAGTAGGCCTCCTTGTTGACGCTTAATGGCACAACAGTAAGGTCATTGTCGCTCTGCACCACGGAGTGGGCGATGCTGCTACGTAGCGTCGCGCTCCACCAGTGGCGGTAGGCAGCATAACCACCGCTGGCCGCCTGCAGGCCGATACTCCCCTGATTATCGACGCTACCCGCATTGTAGGCGTTCTGTGCCAGGTAGCGTCCCACCCCCTTGCCGCTAATCAGGCCAAGGCGCAGGTCATCCTGTTGACCCAGCTTGAACAGGGCGGAAAGGTTGCAGCCCCAGGCCACCGCGCTGTCACTGTTCTGTAGCACCGTCACCCCGTCACTCAGGGTAGCCTGATCCTGGCGGATCTCACGCAGCAACAGCGCCACACCGGCCCGGCCCCACGCCCCTTCAGCGTGCAGGCGGGTCACCAGATCGGGTATACGGTCATCGGCCGGCAACACCTGACCGCCGGAGCTATCGGTCAGTGTGCTCTCCGCCTGCTCCAGGGCAATGTCATAGCCGACACTCTCCCCGCCGCCACTCCAGCGCAGCTGCGGCTGTCGGGTCCACTGAATATAGGCGGCATCGGTAAGAATGTCTGGCGAGACATAGGTTTGGAAGGTCGACCAGGTCTGTCCCACGGTCACGCCCCCCAGTTGGAAGATGGCATGACGCAGCCTCAGGTTGTGCGAATTGCTGGAGATTTCGCTTCCGGCGGTGCCACCAAAATCGGTCTCAATCAAGGTACGCATCTGTCCGTAGGACGTGGGTGTACGTGTCTTGAACCAGAGACGGCTGTTACGCAGGTGCATCGTCATCTGATTTTCCTCGCCACTAGCGCTGGCAAGGGTGCCTGCGGGACTGAAGCTCCCTGCCGGTGTGTCCCAGGCGGCGGTCAGGTTGATGCGTCCGCCCACCGTTAACACAGTTTGCGCTGAGAGCAGTTCAAGAATGCCACGATCAGCATCATCACCCACCGAGGCGTTCGCGCCCACGGGTGATGACAGTAGTGAAAAGATGACAAGCGGGGCAGAACGCCGCACGGCCCCCGCCAAATACGCCACAAAATTCGTCCCTGCTCGCCTTTTCATTGAGATCCCCCTCTGCGCGAGTCATCCACTACATATCACGGAAGCGATCGTGACATCCGTTGCATGTTGCTACCGTCTCTCGCATCGCCGGCATAAACGCCTCGGCCGCACCGCTTTCAGCGATCTCTTCAAAACGCCTGGCGTGCCCTCTCAGCTCTGAGGCATAGGTGCTAAAGAGCTGGCGCTCAGCGGGAGACAACTGCAACTCACCGTCGCCAAGGGCCACAATCTCCTCCGTAATCATCCTCAGCAGCACAGCGATACCCCGCGCCCGACGCAGGCGCTGCTCATCCATATCCAGCGCGGTCATCTCAGGCTCGAACAGTGTCATATTCATCGAGCGCATCAGGCGACGCAGCTCTTCACTCTTCACCTGATGCAGATCCGCCTTTCCCATATCGGAAGGCGAGACCGCAGGCTCCGCCACCCGAGTGTCCTGCGCACACCCTGCCAGCAGCAGCGCCAACAACAGGACCGTGGCGGGTAACCGAAACCTACAGTTATCTCTTGAACCACTCAGCATAAACTCTCCTTGTCGCATCCGAAGGCGGGGCAGGCTTCCCCTCACCGCCTCACTGCAGTTCCTGCTGCAGCAACACCTTGGCACCGTCGACATCAAACGAATCGACACGCTGCGCAATCTGCGCCGCCATCTCTTCCCACTCGCTTCCGGCGCACATCTTCTGCAGCTCATCCAGTACGTCCTCCGCCGCGCCCAGGTCCTCATCGATAAGGCTCAGCAGCCGCTGCAGCAGCGGCTGCAGCGCCTCCTTATCGACACTCACATGTTCACTGCTCGCTAGCGGCTCACGCCGCAGTGTCGCGATCTCTGCAATAACCTGCTGTAGCGCCTCCTCGCACTGCTGCAGCTGCTCTGCTGGCGGGACCGCTCCCCCTTTTAGCTGATTATCGATAACGGTTGCCAGCTCAAACAGCTGTTCGGCACCGAGGTTACCCGCCACCCCCTTCAGGGCGTGGCACTGGTGCTCCGCCTCCTCGAGCTCCCCCTGCTCTATTTTTTCGCCTACCGCCTGCAGCGCACCATCATAATTATCAGCAAAGCGGTTGAGCTGTTTGAGATAGGCCGCCTCGTTGCCGCCAATACGCCTGATACCGTCCGCCGTGTTGATACTGCGTAGTGCGGTGAGCCTGCCGCTCTCCTCTTCGCTCAGCGCCGATGCCGGCACCTCAAGTTCCCCTGTAGCGCTGGGCCCCTGCGCCACCTTTAGCCACTTTGCCAGGGCCGCGGCGAGCAGCGCCGGGTCGATGGGCTTGCTGACATAGTCATTCATCCCTGCCTCCAGGGTCTTCTCCCTGTCACCGCTCATCGCCTGTGCGGTCATCGCGATAATCGGCACGGTGGCAAAACGGTCATCCGGCGCACTCGAGAGCCGGCGTATCTGTTGCGTCGCCTCCAGGCCATCCATCTTCGGCATCTGGATATCCATCAGCACAGCGTCATAGGCCTGCTGTTTGACCATCGCCACGCCCTGTTCACCATCAACCGCCTGCTCCACCTCGCACGCCATGCTGTGCAACAACTCGACCGCCACCTCGCGGTTGATCTCGTTATCCTCCACCAGCAGCAGACGTGCCCCGGCAAAGTTCGGCAATGCGGTAGACTTTTGCTCTTCTTTGGGGCGGAATACCGCCTCCTTGCCCAGGGCTGACATAATCGCGTCGAACAGCATCGAGGGGGTCACCGGCTTTAACAGAAAACCGTCCACCCCTACCCGCTCGGCCGCCTCCCGCACCTCCTCACGTCCGAAAGCGGTTACCATGATCACCTTCGGCCTAAGGGATAGTTGCCTGCTCTGGTGAATAGCAGAGGCCACCTCATCCCCCGACATCCCCGGCATCTTCCAGTCGACCAGCACGATATCGAATGGCCGCTCGGCAACCTCCAGACGACTTACCCCCTCCTCGCCCCGGGCCGCCGTCTCAACCTCGAAGTGGAAACTCGTCAGCATCTCCTCGAGGATGCTCCGATAGGCATCACTGTCATCGATCACCATCACCCGCAGGCCACTGATGGCCGGCAACACCTTCTTCAGCAGCTGCTGGTGCTGTGCCTCCGCCTCCCTGGCATAACCGAAGCTCGCGGTAAAACAAAAGGTGCTCCCCTCACCGGGCGCGCTGGTTTCGATCCAGCAGCGCCCCCCCATCAGCTCGGCCAACTTCAGGCTGATGGTAAGACCAAGCCCGGTGCCGCCATACTTGCGTGTGGTCCCCTGGTCCGCCTGGGTAAACTTCTGGAACAGCTTTGCCTGCTGCTCCTGGGTAAGGCCAATGCCGGTATCTCGCACACAGAACTTAAGCTGTATGCGCTCATCACTCTGCTCTACGACCTCTACCGAAACTTCGATCTCCCCCTGCTCGGTAAATTTCACCGCATTGGTACAGAGGTTGGTGAGGATCTGCCCCACACGCAGGCCATCCCCGATGAGAGCGAAGGGGACATCCTCAGCGCGGCGAATAAGCAGCTCCACCCCCTTCTCTTCGGCGCGGTAACCGACCACATCGACCAGCTGCTCCAGCACCTTGTCGAGACCGAACTGGCTCTGCTCGATCTCCAGCTTTCCCGCCTCGATCTTGGAAAAATCGAGTATGTCGTTAATGATCCCCAGCAGGGAGTGGGCCGCATTCTCCGATTTTTTCAGGTAGTTGCGCTGCAGCTCGGTCAGTTGCGTTTTCTGCGCCAGGTAGAGCATCCCCAGTACTGCGTTCATCGGCGTGCGGATCTCGTGCGACATATTGGCGAGAAACAGGCTCTTGGCCTGGGTCGCCTCCTCGGCCTCCTCCCTGGCGAAGTCCAGGTCCTCCATCATACTGAGCATCACCCGCCGTACATCCGCCAGCTCTTCGATGCGATTTTTTAGTGCCGTCTCGGCCTCTTTCTTCTCCGTAGCGTCACGCACGATGGCAAGCAACTGGCGCTCACCATCCAGGGTAATCGGCGTCCCCTTCACCTCGGTAGGGAAGGTCGTTCCGTCCTTGCGCCGGTCGGTGGTTTCACCGGAAAAGGAACCAACACGCATGAAATGATCAAGTAGCGGCTGAGACTCAGGGGTAACCAGATACCGGGCGTGGAGGCCGATCAGTTCATCATGCGTATAGCCATAGATCTCACTGGCCGCCGCATTGGCCTGAACGATGATTCCTTCGGGATTCACCACAAACAGTGCATCCGTAATGGTGTTGAATATCTCACGGTGACGCTGCTCCGACTCGCGTAGGGCAGCCTCCGTCTCCCGGATGTCACTGATATCGGTAAAGGCAACGACCGCACCGGTGATCTCGCCATCCCGGTAAACCGGTGTACTGCTGTAGGCCACGGGAAGGGCTGAACCATCCTTGCGCCAGAGGACCTCGTTACTGTTGTATTGCGGCACGCCCTCTGTCACCGCCCGGCGCATTGGACAGGCCTCCTCCGGATAGGGAGAGCCATCCGGGTAGGAGTGGTGCACCAGCGCATGGATCTTCTCTCCCCGCAACTCCTCCAGCTGATACCCTAATAACTGCGCGGTAGCGGGGTTAACAAAGGTGACGATATTTTCACGGTCGATACCGAAGATCCCCTCAGCGGTCGACTCCAGCAGCGAGCGGCTAAACGCCTCCGCCTGCTCGAGCTCCGCCGCCGTTGCCAACTCCCGGTTACGCAGTTCGACCACCTCCTCCAGGGCCTCACTGCGCTTGAGCTCGACATCGTGCATCCTGCGCAGGTAGATCATGCGCGCTGCAGCCAGCATGAGGAGAAGGTAGAGCAGCAGCCAGCCATACCAGTAACGCATGAGGACATCCCGCAGGGTAAACTGGCCAATGCCCTCGTAGGGGCCGACGCGCAGCTCGCGTAGCGCCCTGTCCACATCGGAGTAGTCCTGCGCGATGGTCCAGCCGGCGATGCCCATGCCCTGCGCCACCGCCCCCCCCTCTGGCATCTCGATTAGGGCGAGCGCAACATCGTGGGCCAGCGCATCCGCTGTGCCGCGCAATTTGGCGAAGGGCCACTCCGGGTAGAGCGGGGTGCTGATCAGCAAAGGGAAGTCGTCGTACCGTTTCGGGTTGATTACCTTGATCTCGCCAAGCTCGAGCTTCCCCTCCAACTGCATCCGCTCCAGGGTATCGGTGCGCACCGTACCGGCATCGACAACCCCCTTCAGTACATCGTATACCACCGCGTCATGGGTACCGGCGAAGAGGAGTTTCCCGAGTTCATCACCGGGTTCAAAGTCATGCCGCAACATCTCCAGCCATGCCATCTGCCAGCCACCGAAGGAGAGCTCGTCGACGGCGGCGAAGCGCTTGCCTCGCAGGTCGGCGATAGTTTCGATATCGGCCCGCTCACGGCGGGTAAAGATCACCCCACCAAAGCTGTTCAACACCGGTCCGCCGCTGACCTGGTTACGCAGGGTGGCGATACGCGTGACCCCGTGCTCACGCTCCAGGGTGATGTAGTAACTGGAGTTGGTGAGGACAAAGTCGAGCTCCTTGTCTCTCACGGCGGGGGAGAGTTCTTCAAAGGAGAGCGGCACGATGGAGAAGTTGCGACCGGGCACCTTGCCCTGCAGGTAGTCGACAAGGGGTTGCCAGCGCTTCAGGGTCGCCTCATTGCCGCGCTTGGCCAGTACACCTATCCGTATTGGTTGCATGCCTGCTACCGTCGTGGCATCTGAGGGCGCGGCAAACAGTGCCACCAGCAAAGCCAGCAAAGGCACCACAGTGAGGTGATAATGGCCTCCCCGCTTCATTTCGCACACTCCGTTCTATTGGCCACTGTCATCTACGCCCTGTTCCACGCTGCTGTACTTTGGCTCCTGACCGCCCTGCTTCAGCAGCGCATTAATCTCCTGCTTCAGCGTAATAATCTGCTTCTCCCTGCCCACGGTCAGCCGGTTAAAGCGCTCCAGTTCGGCGAGTGACTGCTTCAACTTCTCCTCCGCGACCTTGCGCCCGGTGACATCGACAATGATCCCCTCCAACCACTCCGTATCCTCCCCGTCATCCCGGACGGCCGAGCCGCGCTCATCCACCCAGCGCACCTCGCCGTCTGCACGCACTATGCGGTAGGTCATCTCATACGGTCGCCCGGCACTTACCGCCAGCGCTACCTTCTCCGCTACCAGTTTCACATCTTCCGCGTGAATGATGCTGGCATAACTACGTACCTTGTTATGGATAAAGTCGCTGACGGGATAACCTGAGAGCTCGAGCACCGCATCACTAATAAAATCCATGGTCCAGTCGGCGTCATTGCGGCAACGATAGACCGCTCCAGGGCTATTACTCACCAACGCCCTGAAGCGCTCTTCGCTGTGGCTAAGCTCGGCCGTTCGCTCCGTCACCAGCTCCTCGAGATGTTGACGATAGCGTTGCAACTCCAGTTCGCTGAGCTTTCTCTCGGTGATATCCTCAATAATCGTCAGCTGGCGTGATTCAGACGCTTCACCGGCCTGGTGGATCGCGGTCACCACCCCCCAGAACGGATTGCCATCACTGTGTCGAAGGCGGGCCTCAAACCCCTTTACCACGCCCTCATTCAGGGCCTCATGGAAACGCTCCTGGTCGGAGGCGTCAAAGTAGTGCTCGCTCGTCGGCACGTCCAGAAACTCCTCTCTGCTGGGATAGCCAAAGAGCCTTACGGCCTCGGGGTTCGCCTCCAGGGCATCGCCATCCGGCGTGGAGAGGAGGATACCGATTGGGGCGTTATCGACCAGGCCGCGGAACTTCTCTTCACTCCGCTTCAGTTCTGCGGTTCTACGACCTACCACCCGATTTAACTGCCAGTTCCAGAACACCAGCAAATGGACCACCACCAGGATCGGCAGCACGATCTTCCATACTAGCGAATAGTTGAAATGACTCTCATAACGCGCCCCCACCCAGCGGTTGTAGATGGTCTCACGCTCATCCTGCGATATGGCGGCCAGTGCCTTATTGAGGATAGAGAGCAGCACGGGATTCCCCTTATGCAGCCCCATGCTCTGCTCGTAGTAATAGGGAGTTTCTCCCGCCACCTTGATATCGGTGAAGCCCTCCTGCGCAATGTAGTAGCTGGTGACAAGTAGTGCGCCGACATAGGCGTCGATCTCACCATCAGAAAGCCTATCCAGGCCATCGACCGTATCACTCACCGGCACCAGTTCGATATCGGGATGGTAGCGCGAGAGCAGGTCCTGGGTGGCGTGCCCATCAACCACCCCCACCTTGAGCCCCTCGAGCTTTTCCAAACTGCCAACATAGGGGACGCGGGAACCGGTGAAAATGCTGATGGGAAAGCCGGTATAGCTATCGCTAAAGTCGATATAGGCCTCACGCTGGGGAGTACGGCGCAACGAAGGCAAAACATCGATCTCACCCCGCTTGAAAGCGGCCAGCGTCTGCTGCCAGTTAAGGTCTGAGACCACCTCAAAACGGATACCTAGCAACTCCTCCATCCGCTTTAGATAGTCGGCGGAAACACCACGGTACACGCCCTGCTCGTCAATATATTCGATGGGTGCCCAGTGGCTATCGATGGCGGTGCGCAGCACCGGGTGCTCTTCCAGCCAGACCCGCTCATCCGCGCTAAGGTGCAGCGTGCGCTGCCGCTCGGAGAAGATACGCCACTTGTCGTTGAGCTGCTGCATCTCTGCCGCACTAACAGAGGCGATCGCCTTGTCCAGCATCTCCCGCAGGATCGGCCACTCCTTTTTCACACCGATGTAGTGTTCGACAAAGCCGTACTTGCCTGCGTCCGTCACCTCACTGGTGATCTTCAGGTTGCCCATCATATGCAGGTCGATGAGATAGCGGCTGGTACCGAAGACATCGATCCAGGCATCGGCCTGGCCAAACTGCACCGCCTTTAAACCCTCCAGCGAATTCTTCACCATGTAGATGCGGATCTGCGGATGGTTTTTTCGCACATAGTCGGTAAGGGCCCAGCCCTCGGCACAGGCCAATGTCTTGCCGTGCAGCTCTTGCAGGGTTGTTATATCGCGGCTGTCACTGCGTACCACCATGGCGTTGGAGAGGGTGAAGATAGGAGCGGTGAAGTTCATGATCGACTCACGCTCCTCGCTATAGTGCAACGGATGGATAAGGTCTATCTCTCCGTGCTCAAACTTTTTATAGAGTTCGCTCCAACCAGCCGTAACAAACTTGAGTTCCAGACCCAGCTTTTCAGCCAGCAGCTTTATGTAATCGATAGAGTAACCGACGGGACGGCCCTTCTCGCTAAAGTCGTAGGGGGGCCAGTCCGGCTCGTTGGAAACCGTGAGCACCGGGTGTTCGGCAATCCACTGCCTCTCACTGGCGCTCAGCTCCACGCGCTCGGCTGTTGGTTTCTCGACAGAGATCCACTTGCCCAGCATCTGCCTGCGCTCTTCATGGCTAATATCGTCAAGCCCTTTCTGCAGGATATCGCGCAGTATCGGCCAGTCCTTACGGCTGCCGAAGGCGAGGATGGAGCCCTCCTTGCGCAGGCGGCCATGGATACGCAGGTTGGTAATCAACTCCTGCTCCAGGATATAGAGCGCAACGCCGCGATTACCGGCGTAGGCATCGGCCTCTCCCCGCGCTACCGCATCCAGGGCGTGGGCGGTGTCCCGATACTCCCTGATGGTGACGTCCGGATAGTTCTGCTGGAAATATTTAACGTTGCCGAAGCCCTTCTCCAGGGCCACCACCTTACCCTTGAGGTCGTCCTCGTTACCGAGGTAGGGAGCCTCTTTGGGTGCAACGATCACATGGGGGATATCGAGATAGGGGGAGGTGAAGTTGAAGAACCGCTCGCGCTCCGGCTTGGGGGTGATATCCATGATGGCATCGAGCTGCCGCTTCTGCACCTGACTGTAGAGCTCCTTCCAGCTGCCGGAGACGAGCTTCAACTTATCCCCCAAACGGCGGTTGAGCTCCGCAATCAGGTCACTACCGATACCGCTTGGACTGCCATCGGTCGCGACAAAGTTGAAGGGGGGCCAGGCATCCATCACCCCGACCCGAATCTCACTCCTCTCGTCCAGCCACTGCTGCTCCAGATTACTCAGGATCGGAAGATAGTAGACGGCAGGTAATTCGACCCATTTACGCAGGATGGCGTGCTTCTCCTCCGGGGTAATATCATCCAGTGCCTTCTGCAGGATGCCCCGCAGCATCGGCCAATCCTTACGCACGCCGATCGCGTTGGTGGAGACGGTCTCGCTAATCTTGCCGTATTGCCGCACGTTGGAGATGAGTTCCGTCTCGATGATATATATCGCCACCGCACGGTTGCCGACGTAGGCGTCGGTCTCCCCCTTGACCAGGGCATCGAGGGCGTTGCTGGTCGAGTCGTACTCCCTGACCTTTATCCCCGGGTAGTGCTGCTGCAGCACCTTGACGATGAAGAAGCCGCGCTCGACACCGACACTCCGCCCCTTAAGGTCTGCCAATGTATTGAGCTTGTCCTCCCCTTTGCGGGCAAAAATCGCGTGCGGTACGGAGACATAGGGTTCGGTGAAATTGAAGAAGGGTTCACGGTCGGGCCGGGGGGTGATGTCCATCAGCGCATCCAGGCGCCCCTCCTTCACCGCATCGAAGGTCTCTTTCCACGGTCCCGGCACGATCTGCAGGCGGTTACCAAGACGCTTGTTAAGGGCGTGGATATAACCTGCGCCGATACCCTGGGGGCGGCCGCGGCTATCGACATAGTCCATCGGCGGCCACGCATCCATAATCCCGATACGAAGGTGGGGGTGTTCCGACAGCCAGCGCCTCTCCGGCTCACTTAACGGCAGTGAGGCCGCCGGCATTGCCTCCCTGTCGCCGGCAGCTGCCGCCGCGGAACATGGGGGCAGGAGAAGCAGGCACAGGGCCACCACACAGAGCAACTGCCTGGCAACATCCTCGACCCGTCTTCCCATAAAGCTTCCCTATTTTTGCTTTTCGTCTGGCAACCGTGCGCAACATCTTTGCCACTGTCGCACGAGCATCATAGCCAATAGTAGTAGGGAAGCCGGCCTATTTCATGGCGGGGGATGGGGGGGCAGACCGTCCAGGTCTCCAGCCAACGGTTATTAGTGGCGCGTCTGTCCCGCTGGGGGCTGCGGCTGCTCGGCAAAGAGCTGCTCGGCATCCACCGCATCGAAGTGGTAGAGCTTATTGCAGAAGTGGCAGCTCACCTCAATCTTCTGCTCCTTTTCCAGGATATCCATCACCTCGTCGCGGCCAATGCTGCGTAGCGAGTCGGCGACGCGCTCGTGGGAGCAGTGGCAGTGGAAGGCGACCGG
>JBNKUL010000037.1:0-89701 GCA_050298555.1 Thiohalomonadaceae bacterium | reverse complement strand
CCGCTCCTACGTGTTAAACACCCGCCGCCTTCAGCACCAGAATCTTGCCAAAGCTCCTCAACCCCACCACCTCCTTCAGTACCAGTCCGGCGGCGCTAAAGAGTTTGAGCCACTCATTGAGGGTACGCTCGCGCCCTTCGGTGCCCATGAACATCTGCATGTCGAAGGTGGCGGCGGTGAGGTCGGCATGGAACTCGTCCATCACCATCTCCATTAAGGCGATGGTGGTGCCGTGGACTGCGGCGGCCTCGGCAACGCGCTTCAGCGCCTGGACCGCCATCTCATCACTCATGCCGTGGAGTACGGCGCAGAGCAGATAGATCTCCCGGTCGCTCTGGGCCTGTGGCAGGGTTTCGAGGAGGTCGCCCGCCTCGAACTGCATGCGTTTCAGCATCTCCTGCTCGCCCTGTTGTTGCCAGTAGTCGGCGGCGCCTTCGATCACCTGTGGGCGGTCGAAGATGAGGGCGCTGAGTTGCGGGTGTTGCTTCAGGATGGCGAGCGATTTGCTGCCCTTCGAGCCGCCGACATCGATAATGCGGTCGAACTGGCTCCAGTCGAAGTCGGTGGCGAAGGCGTCGCCGGAAAGCGCCTCCACACTGTCCATGGCCCGGGCGAACAGGGAGTCGAAATCGGGGTGGCTGTCCATGTAGTCGAACAGCGCCTCGCCATGCGCCAGCCTGAACGGCGGCTCGCCCTCCTTAACACCCTGCAGCAGGGTCTCGTACCAGGGGCGGCTCATCGCTTCCGAATTGTGCATCAGCACCATCGCACGCACACTCTGCGGGTTGTCTTCACGCAGGTAGTTGGAGGTCTTATTGTTGCGAAATCGGCCCGCTTCGACCTCTTCGAAGATCCCCATCGCGGCGAGCATCCGCAGTATGCGGTGGATGGCGTCGGGCGAGGCGTCGACCCTTTCAGCGATCTCGCTATAGCCCAGGGTTTGGTCCGCCAGGCTGGTGGCGATATCGAGTTCGGCGGCGACATAGAGCACCCGCGACTGCCAGAACTGTGAGCCGATCTGTACCAGCCGGAACGGCGCTGGCGTGGCCTTGTTGGGGATGCCCTGCAGCCAGGCGGCGAACCCCATCGCCTTTTGAAAGCGACGGACCGCGCCACTGTTTTTCTGCAGGCTCATTTGCCCCCGTCCAATGCCCGCTCCAGCCGCTCGCAGTAGCTCTTTATTGCCTTAATACGGGCGAAGCGCTTGTCATTACCCTCGATCAGGATCCAGGGGGCAAATTCGGTGCTGGTGCGTTCCACCATGTCGTTGACCGCATGTTCGTAGTCGTCCCAGCGCTCTCTATTTCGATAATCCTCATCGGTGATCTTGTACTGCTTGTAGCTAATCTTTTCGCGCTCCTTGAAGCGGCGCAGCTGTTCGTCCTTGTCGATGTGCAGCCAGTACTTCATCAGTACGGTGTTGTGCTCGGTGAGCTGCTCTTCGAAGTCGTTGATCTCGGCGTAGGCGCGCATCCACTCGTCGTGACCGGCGAAGCCCTCTACCCGTTCTACCAGCACGCGGCCGTACCAGCTGCGGTCGTAGATGGTAACCATGCCGGCACGCGGGATGTGGCGCCAGAAGCGCCACAGGTAGTGGTGGGCGCGCTCCTCATCGGTGGGGGCGGCGACGGGGATGATCTGGTAGCTGCGGGCGTCCAGGGACGGGATGATACGGCGGATCAGCCCCCCCTTGCCGCCGGCGTCCCACCCCTCGAGGACGATGACGCTGGAGATCTTCTGCTCATGGGCGGCCCGCGCCAGCTTGTTGAGTTTGCCCTGGTACTTCTCCAGTTCGGCCTGGTAGCTCTTCTTCTCCAGCGCCTTGCTCATGTCGAGGTGACCGAGCAGGGTGAGGGGGCGGGTAAGGACCGGCAGCAGCTCCGAGCTGGGCGGCGGGGAGTCATCGGCGTGTTGCGCCTCTTGCTGATCCAGGCGGTGGCTGATGCGCTCGAGGATGTATTGACCGACACTGATGCCGCGGTAGTACTCATCGGTCCCCTCGACGATGATCCAGGGTGCCTCGCCGGTGCTGGTGTCGCGCAGGGTGCGTTCGGCGATGCTGCGGAAGCTGTCGTAGAGCTTGAGGTGTTTCTTGTCCTGCTTGCTGACGCGCCAGGCGGTCTCCGGGTTGCTCTCCAGTTTTTTCATACGCCGCTTCTGCGCATCCTTGCTCAGGTGGAGCCACACCTTGATCACCAGGGCGCCGTCGTCGACCAGCTCCCTCTCAAAATTCTTGATGCGTAACAGATGGCCGTCGAGCTCGGAGTCGTTGTACTCACCGGTGACGCGCTGGGCGATGGGGTGGCTGTACCAGGAGCCGACATAGAGGCCGATGTGACCCTTGGGCGGTAGCGCCTGCCAGAAGCGCCAGAAGGCGGGGCGCTCGCGCTCCTCGTCACTCATCTTGCCGAAGGCGAAGGTGCGCAGGTAGCGCGGGTCGAACCACTCGTTGAGCAGGTTGACGGTCTGCCCCTTGCCGGCGCCATCCACCCCGGAGACCAGCACGATTACCGGGAAGTCGGCCTCCTTAAGCCGCTCCTGCACCGTCAGCAGCTCGGTGCGCAGCTTTGGTACCTTTTCGTTGTACTCCTTCTTGCTAAGCGAGTGACCGAGTTCGGCGACTTCAAACATGGCTATTCCCCCTGATGAACATATTTATCAGGAGAGTATAGACCGGCAGAGAGTAGGGGGGATTAGCGCTTCTTTGGGCGCGGCTGGAAGCTGGTGACGGTGCGTACCACTTCGCTGTAGGGGAGGGCCTCGGCGCCGCCGTACTCCTCGAACGAGGCCTCGAGCAGCTGGTGGATGTCTTCTACCACCTCGGCGGGCTCGTGCCTGAGCGACTCCTGCAGACCGAGCATGCCGCCGCACTGTACCTTCAGCTCCTTGCCGTGGGGCAGGGGGCCCTCGATGGTGGGCAGCTTGAGGGCGAAGGCGGCCTTGTCACGTAGTACCGCCAGCACCTCTTCGCAGCGCTGGCGCCCACCGGGCGACTTACAGGAGACCGCCTCGCGCTCGGCGATGAAGAGCTTCTGCGAACGTGAGCAGGCGCAGCAGCGACGCAGGATCGCCTTGGCGAAGATGCAGGGCGCATCGTTCACCGAGCGGAAGGTCTTTTTGTACTCTTTCTCTTCCATCGCAGGGCCTTAGTGGGGTTGCTGCATGCGCTCCATCATGCGTTGCTTGTACTGTTCCAGCTCGTCATTGGAGAGGCGGGCGGTGAGCATCGCCAGCTCCTTCTGTGCCGGTTCGCTCTGGTTCATGATGGCGAGGGTGAGCCACTGGAAGGCGGCCTCGTCATTCTGTTCGACTAGCCGCCCCTCGGCCATCAGTTTGCCCAGCATGTACTGTGCCTTGGGGTGGTTGAGGTGGGCGGCACGGTCGTACCACTGCAGCATGGCGTTCGGGTTGGGTTCGATTCCGGCGGCCCCCTCCTGGTAGAGGTCGCCGAGCGAGCACTGGGCGTCGCTGTCACCGGCCTCGGCGGCCTCCAGAAACAGCTCCAGTGCCTCGGTGTCGCTCTGCCCCAGGGAGTCGTCGTTCAGGTAGAGCCAGGCCAGCAGGGTACGGGCGGCGACCGACTCCTGCTTGATCGCCCGTTTCAGCCACTTACGCGCCAGCTGACTGTTCTGCTTCACGCCGCGGCCGTTGGCGTAGAGGGCGCCGAGCTCGAAGCAGGCCTCGGTATCGCCCTTCTCGGCGGCCGCTTCGATATCGCCCAGTTGCTCTTTTTTGAAGTCACCGAGGAACTGCGCCAGGCGCTCGGTGGTGCTGGTGGTTGCCATGTTGTCTCTCTCGTCTCTTACCGCTGGGATGGAGGTGGGGGCGGTGAACGCCCCTATCAAGGTGGGGGATAGTGCCGTGCCGCATCGCGGCAATCAAGTTGCAGCGGCCTCTACAGCTCTTGCAGTGCCTCCTGGGCGATCTCCCGCACCTCTGCGTGTTCGTCTTCGCTGCAGCGCTGCAGCGCCTGCCGTGCGCCCTCGTCGTGACTCAGACCAAGCAGGTGGCAGGCGTCGCTACGCAGGCGGTGGTCGTCATGTTCGCTGAGGGTGATGAGTTGCGGCAGCAGGGCGCATAGTTGCTCGCTGCCCTCGTAGCCCTCGAGGATGGCGCTGACCCCCAGCCGCACCTGGATCGGGCTCTCCTCATCCTCCAGCAGCGGCAGCAGGGCGGGCAGGTGTTGCGGCTGGGCGGCGAGGAGCCTCTCCGCCTCGCCCAGCTCGCCCCCCTTGAGCAGGTGTGCCAGGTAGCCGCTCATGCCGGCCGGGTCGGCGGCGCGTTCAGTCCACTGGCGTAGTTGCTGCGGGCTCTGCGCCCCGGTGAGGATGAAGTCGCCCAGCTGTAGCCACGGCACGCTGCGTACGCCCAGTTCCGCGGCCCGTTCGGGTTGGACGCTGATATCGACCACCTCCAGCCCGTCGAGCAGCCCCTCCGCGTGCAGCTTTTCCAGTGCGGCCTTCACCCCGGGGCAGTGGGGGCAGCCGGGGGCGGTGAGGAGCAGGGCGCGGGGGTGGGGCATGGTCGTTCCTTACTGTTTGTTGGAGTTGAGGAGTATAACGACTCGTAGTGGATGATGTGCTGATAACCGTAGGAGCGGCTTCTAGCCGCGAAGCCTCAATCCGGCCCTGCATTCGCGGCTAGGAAGCCGCTCCTACAGCAGGGGGAGTATTTTGGGCCTTAGAGGCTTCTGTTGTAGACTCACCGCCCTTATGTAGTCCCTTTGTCCCCCGGAGTAAGAGTAATGAGTGAGCAGACCCCATCGAAAGAAGAGCAGATCCTGGGCGCGGTCAAGCGCGTGTTGACCGAGGTGATTAAGGACACCGCCACCCAGCCGGGGGTGAAACATCCGCTCTCCGACAACACCATTGGTGGACTGCGCGACTGCCTGGTGCTGATCAGCCAGCGCGAACAGGAGCTGGCCGCCGAGGCGGGGCGTTCGATGGATGCCCGCCCGCGTTTCAAGGATGAGCCCAGGCCCCAGGGCGACGTGGTGGTGCCGATTCACTCCATCGGCAAGGCGGACGATAAGGGCTAAGCCCTATTGCTACTGCAGTAGGGCGTCGTGCTGCTTTAGCCTCTCTTCAGACATCTCCCGTATCCGCTGGGTGTCTTCCAGCAGTTGCATTGCCTCACCCGGGGAGACGGTGAGCGGGGAGGGGATGGATACCCCCTTCTTCTCCTCCTGCAGCGGCGCCTCTGCGGCCGGGGCAGCGGGTTTGGCTACCTGGATTACATTGGCGTCCGGGTTCACCTCAACGATCTCATAGGCCACGCCTTGCGGCGGCTGATTGCCGAACTCCACGTTGCCGCCGGCCCCCTTCCAGCGATAGAGCTTAACCGGCTGGTGCGGCTTGCGTGCTGGCTCCTCCTCCTTCTCCCTTCCCGGCAACTGGATATCGGGCAGCTCGGGCAGTTCGACGCCGGCAATCTTGGGCATCTTCAGGTCGGAGAGCGACAGCAGCGGCTTGCCGTCCTTCCAGGGAAAGACGAAGGGAAACATAATGGCGAAGATCAGCAGCAACAGCAGGGTACGGACGAATTTGCGCATGGCAACTCCCTTATAAAATCACACGGCAGCGGTTATTATCGAGCCATCAGTGGCATCAGACTGTTGGATTCATTGTGAACCAAATTCGCTTCTACCTGAACCTGTCGGCGGAAAAATACCTGAACTACTACCAGGGCGCCGCTCGTGCCGTCTCGGTGCGTAGCGTGGACGGGCGACGGGTGGAGTTCCCGGCCGAGCACCTGCGCCGCTTCGTCACCCATGATGGGGTGCATGGCGAGTTCATCCTTAAGTTCGACGCCAATAATAAATTCATCGGCCTGGAGCGCATCGGCGACCTGCCGCCGCACTCCTGAGCCAGAGCGAGGAGAGAGTCATTGTTTACCCTACACCCACAACTCGAGCAGGACAGTATCGTGATGGGGGATTTCGCCCTCTCGCGCCTGTTGCTGCTCAACGATGCGCGTTACCCCTGGTTTGTACTGGTACCGCGCCGTGAGGATATCCGTGAGATCTATGAGTTGAGCGAAGAGGACCAGCAGCAGTTGCTGCAGGAGTCATCGACGCTGGGCCGCTTCCTGATGGAGGGTTTCGAAGGCGATAAACTCAATATCGGCGCCCTGGGCAATATGGTGCCGCAGCTGCACCTGCACCACATTGTGCGCTATAAAGAGGATGAGGCCTGGCCCGGTCCCGTATGGGGAGTAGGTAGCGCGCTGCCCTATACCGAACGGCAGCTCATGGCGCTGCTGGACAAGTGCCAGCCACTGCAGTTGGAGCAGCCATAACAATAACCGCGGCGATAATAATCGGCCGCAAGGATAAAGGGAGAGGTAACGATGCCCAAGAGCAATAGCCGCCTGTTGGTGGAAATCGAGAAGGCCATCCGTGATGTCAATCGCGGCATCATCAACCCCAAAATCAAGGAGCTGGAACTCACCGACCTCACCCCCGTGCTGGAGATGGTAGCCCGGGCCAGGGGGGCCTACCTCAAAGAGTTGATCGACATGGCCAGCATGACATCGGGCTCGCTGCCGACCACCGACCACATTAAGAAGCTACGCCACCTGCGCATCACCTACGAGGAGCTGGTGAACGCCTCGAGTGCACTGGAGACGGCGATTGAGCGCGGCTATCTTGACGTCGGGGAGTGAGCGGGCTGCTACCTCCCCTCCAGTGCATGCTGAATAGCCGGCAGCATTCGCCTCACGCTGTCGTAGCCCTCGGCGATCGCCTCTTCGGCGCGGTCGAATTCCAGTAGTCCCAACTTTCCCAACCTTGGCGAGAGCAGTACGTCGGGCGGGTCGCCCGCCATGCGGCTCTTGGTGATGCGGTCCTGCATGATGTTAATGGCGCTGGCCATCACCTCGAACATGCCGGGCACCTCCCGCTGCTGCTCCAGCCCCGCCAGCCATTGCGACATGCGGGTGTCCTTGAGGCTTTGGTTGACCTTGTCCATCAGGTGGGTAAAGAGGTCGCGCTCCTTCTGCTCCTCCCTCTCCTTTTTCTCTCGCAGGTGCTTGCCGACGATGTCGCTGTTGAGGTTGACGGCGATGATGATGTCGGCGCCCATGGCGCGGCACAGCGAGACCGGCACCGGATTGGTGAGGCCGCCGTCGACCAGCCAGCGGTTCTCCGTCTCCACCGGCGAGAAGAGGCCGGGCAGGGCGATGGAGGCGCGTACCGCATCGGGTAGCGAGCCCTCCTGCAGCCACACCTCGCGGCCGCTGCCAAGGTCGGTGGCGACGGCGGCATAGGGGATTGGCAGCTGCTCGATGTTGAGCTGGGCGATCTTGTCGCGAAACGAGCCCATCAGGTTGTCGCCCTCGATGAGGCCGCCGCTCATCTTGACGTCGAGCAGGCGCACCACGTCGAGAAAGCTCAGCTTGTTGACCCACTGCTCCAGGATATCGAGGTGGCCGCCGGCGTAGGCGGCGCCCACCAGGGAGCCGATGGAACAGCCGGTGACGATGTCGGGCCTGATGCCCTGCTCCTCCAGGGCGCGAATCACGCCGATGTGTGCCCAGCCGCGGGCGGAGCCGCTGCCCAGGGCGAGTCCCAGCTTTGTCGTTGTCATGTCATCTCCTTTTCTAGCCGATTATAGGCCTATGGCCGGGGGGACATACACAAGGGCGGTGCGATTGGGTAACATCGCTCCATGAGAAAAATATATACAGTCGTCCTGTTCCTGCTGTGGTTCGCCGCTACGGCGCAGGCGGCACTGGTCGACGAGCCGGTGGATGGCCCGGCGGTGGTGGATGAGCCGTTGACCGAGTCGCTGCGTCACCCGGCCTGGTTCCAGCTGAGCTTTCTTAATCTGCGTGAGGACCTGGCCGAGGCGCTGCGTTACAACAAGCGCGGCCTTATCGTCTATTTCGGTCAGCACGACTGCCCCTATTGCGCCGCCTTTCTGGAGAACAACCTGACGCGCCCCGATATCGTCAGCTATACCCGCCGTTACTTCGACGTGGTGGCGGTGGATATCCACAGCGAGGAGTCGCTCATCGACATGGACGGCACGGAGATGAGCCAGCAGGAGTTCGCCGAGATCGAGGAGGTGGCCTTCACCCCGACCGTGCTGTTCTACAATGCCGAGGGAGAGGAGGCGATGCGGCTGCGCGGCTACTACCCGCCCTACAAGTTCCGTGCGGCACTGGAGTACGTGGCCGACGGCCACTATCGCCGCGAGAATTTTCGCAGCTACCTGGAGCGGGCCGACCCACCGATGGCCTTTGAGGAGGGGGGGCTGAACGAGGCGGAGTTCTTCGCCTCTCCCCCCTATGCGCTGGACCGCAGTCGCACCCCCGCACAGCAGCCGCTGGCGGTGTTCTTCGAGCAGGGTGACTGTCACGCCTGCGACATCCTCCACACCACGCCGCTGACCAACCCGGAGATCGTGCGCCTGCTGGGAAAATTCGAGAGCGTACAGCTCGATATCTGGGCCGATACCCCGGTGGTCACCCCCACAGGCGAGCGTACCACCAGCCGCGAGTGGGCGAAGAGTCTGGGGCTCTTCTACACCCCATCGCTGCTCTTCTTTGATGAGTTCGGTCACGAGATCATGCGTGTCGACTCGGTGGTCGGCTTCAACCGGCTGCGCCGGGTACTCGAATACATCGCCAGCGGCGCCTACAAGCGCGTTCCCCTGCCCCGTTATCGTGGGGCCTCGGCACAGGCCATCACCCATGCCCGCAACTAAACCCGCCCACAAATCCGCCGTGGAAATCGAAAAGCTACTGCAGGTGATGGCGGCGTTGCGCGCCCCCGAGGGCGGCTGCCCCTGGGACATCGAGCAGGACTTCTCCACCATCGCCCCCTACACCATCGAAGAGGCCTACGAGGTGGCCGACGCCATCGAGCGTGGCGAGCTGGGTGAGCTGCGCGATGAGCTGGGCGACCTGCTGTTTCAGGTAGCGTTTCATGCGCGCATGGCCGAGGAGCAGGGGGCATTCGATTTTCACGACGTGGTCGCCGCCATCGTCGAGAAGATGGTGCGTCGCCACCCCCACGTCTTCGCCGACGAAGAGGTGGCCGATGCGGAGGCGCAGACCCGTGCCTGGGAGGCACAGAAGGCGAGGGAGCGTAAAGAGAAGGGGGAGCACAGCGGCCTGCTGGACGGCGTCACCCTGGGGCTGCCCGCCCTCACTCGTGCCGAGAAGCTGCAGAAGCGTGCCGCCCGTGCCGGTTTCGACTGGCCGGAGATCGCCCCGGTGTTCGACAAGATCCACGAAGAGATCGACGAGGTGCGTGCTGAACTCAATGGCGACGACCACGAGGCCCTGCAGGGCGAGATTGGTGACCTGCTGTTCGCCTGCGTCAACCTGGCGCGCCACGCCGGGGTCGATCCCGAAAAGGCCCTGCGATCAACAAACAGTAAATTTGTGCGCCGTTTTGGCTATGTGGAGCAGGCCCTGGATGCCGAAGGCAGTTCGGTGGAGGAGGCGGGGCTGGAGCGCATGGACGCGCTGTGGGATGAGGCGAAAAAGGAAGAAAAGAGGTAGGCACCCCACACGGCGGTGGGGTGCCGGTAGCGGCGCTTAACGCACGGAGTAGTAGAAACCGTCGTTACTGCCGAAGTAGATGTGGTCGCCTTCGATAACCGCCGAGGAGGTGATGGCCCCCTGGCTCGCCAGCTCCCACGCCTGCTTGCCGTCGCTCAGCTTCACCGCATGCAGTTTATGGTCGTAACCCCCGACGTAGACCAGGTTGTCACCAATCACCGGTGCGGCACTGATCCAGTCGCGGCTCTTGAACTTCCATTTCGGGCGCTGGGTCTGCAGGTCGATGGCGTAGAGGTTGCGGTCGTGGCTGCCCACGTAGAGAACGCCGCTGTCGATGGCCGCACCACTGTTGATCGCCCCGCCGGTGCGGTAGCGCCACTTCTGCTGTCCGCTCGGGATGTCGACCGCGTAGAGGGAGCTGTCCTGGCTGCCGATGTAGACGGTCTCACCCTGGATGGCGGGTGTCGCCTGGACCTTGCCGCCGGTGCTAAAGCGCCAGCGCTCGTTGCCGCTGCTCCGCTCCACCGCGAACAGCTGGCCGTTGTCGCTGCCGAAGAAGACCAGATCGCCAGCCACGGCGGGGGAGGAGTAGATGGCGCCGCCCGCCTCGAACTGCCAGCGCTCGCTGCCGCTGGCGATGTCGATGGCGTAGAGTTTGCCCGCCACATTACCGGCGAAGAGCAGGCCGTCGACCAGTGCCACCGAGGTCGTCACCGAGCCGCCGGTGGAGACCTTCCACAGTTTCTGTCCGGTCATCAGGTCGATGGCGTAAACGCTGCCGTCGTGGCTGCCCACATAGGCCTTGCCGTCGGAGATAGCGGCGGCGCCGCCGATCGGGCCGTTGGCCTTGAAGCGCCACTTCTCACGCCCGCTCTTCAGGTCGATGGCAAAGAAGAAGCCGCGCACGTTACCGAAATAGGCGACGCCGTCACTGATCACCGAGGGGGTCTTGATCGCCGACTTGGTGCTGAACTTCCACTCCAGCTGCTGCAGTGAGCTAACACCGCCCTGATAGACACCGCTGTGGGCCGCGTCACCGCGATACATATCCACCTTGGCCGCACCGCAGCCGCCGAGGGCGAGGGCGCCCAGTAACACCAAAGCACGCTTATGCATGGTCTTCTCCATCTTCTTGAAAACGTTTTTCTCAGCTGCCGACTATGCCATAACCGTATGGGGGCTTGCACGTACCGGCCCGTGTGATGTGCGCCCTGTCACCTTTTGCCTGCGGCTATATATCTTGACGATATATATTGGGATGATATATTTCCGCGATGGATATCAAAACACTCTGTCTGGGCGTACTTAGCCTCGGTGAGGCGAGCGGCTACGAGATCAAAAAGTTCTTCGAGGACGGCTTCAGCCACTTCTATGTGGCCGGCTTCGGCTCCATCTACCCGGCGCTGGCCCAGCTCACCCGTGAAGGCCACGTCACCTGTAGCGATATCGAGCAGGAGAGACGCCCGGCCAAGAAGGTCTACCGCATCACCGATTCCGGGCTGGCGCTGTTTCGTGCCGAGCTGGCACAGGCCCACCCGGTGCACAAGGTGCGTTCGGATTTTCTGCTGCAGATGGTCTTCGCCGCCGCCCTGCCGACGGCGCGGCTGCAGGAGGTACTACGCCTGCGTATTGAGGACATTGAGGCTGACCTGGAGCATGCCGCGCTCTCCTTGCAGCGGGACGACATCCCCGCCAGTGCGCACTTTGCCATCGGCTACGCCCAGGCGGCACTGCAGGCAGGGCGGGACTATATAGAAAAGAACCAGGACGCCTTGATACAGGGACACAAGAAAAAGGATTTAACATGAAGCTATCTCGCATCGCCTGGGCGTTGGCCCTGTTCTCTCAACTGACCCTCTCCCCCGCGGCTTCGGCCGCGGAGCCGCTGACGTCGGTACGCACCGAACCCTTCTCGGCCCTGGCGATCCACCCAACGCTGAGTGCCCCGGCGCAGGTGATAAGCCTGAACGACAGCCGTATCGAATCTTCTCTCGCCGCTACGGTGGCGGCGATCCCGGTGCGTGTCGGTGATGTGGTGGAGGCCGGTGCGGAGTTGTTGCGCCTGGAGTGTGATGACCAGCGCAATATCCTGCAGCAGAGTGAGGCGGGACGTGACGCCCTCAAGGCTCGCCTGGAGTTCGCCCAGTTCCAGTACGCCCGCGCCCGTTCGCTGGTGAAGAGCAAGAACATCTCCGATGAGCAGCTCAACCAGCGCAAGGCCGATGCGCAGGCGATAGCGGCGGAGCTGGCCGGGGCCGAGGCGGCCCTGGCGAAGGCGGGGCGCGATGTGACGCGCTGCAGCGTCACGGCCCCCTTTAACGCGGTGGTGATGGAGCGTCTTATCGGTGTGGGTGAGAAGTCGGCGCCGGGCAAGCCGTTGCTGCGGCTTCTGGACCTCTCGGCACTGGAGGTCTCAGCCCAGGTGCAGAGTGTCGATGCCGACTCCCTGCAGCATGCCGAGGAGCTGGGCCTGATTGTCGATGGCCGCAGCTATCCCCTGGCACTGCGCTACGTGCTCCCCGCGCTGGCTGCGCGTTCGCGCAGCCGCGAGGTGCGCCTCGATTTTGCCACCGAGGCGCCACCGCCCGGTAGCAGCGGCAGGCTGCAGTGGCGTGAGTACCGGCCACACCTGCCGGCGGAGCTGTTGTTGCGCCGCGACGGCAAGTACGGAGTCTTCATCGTGCGTGAGGGTAAGGCGGAGTTTATCGTTGCCGAGGAGGCGCGAGAGGGAAGCCCCGTCTACCTGCCGATGCCGCCGCAGACACGGGTGGTGACGGAGGGGCGCTACGGCCTCAGTGCGGGCGATACCGTAAACGCGCTGGAGTAAGGCCATGCTTGCCCGTCTATTGCAGCACCATGTGCTGGCCAACCTCTTTTTCGTGCTGGTGCTGGTGCTCGGCCTCCTCGCCTACAACATGTTGCCGCGGGAGAAGGACCCCAGCATCAACTTCAACTGGATCCAGATCACCACGGTAATGTCGGGTGCCTCCGCCGAAGACGTGGAGAAGCTGATCACCACGCCGTTGGAGGATGCGGTCTCCTCTATCTCCGATATTCGTTTTATCTCCAGCACCAGCCGCGAGTCGGTCTCCAGCGTATTGATCCGTTTCAACGACCTGGAGCCGCGTATCTTCGATAAGCGACTCACCGACCTGCGCCGTGAGGTGCAGAATGTAGAGAACAGCGAGCTGCCGGAGGAGGCCAACTCGCCGTTCATCTTTGAGATCACCTCGGCCAACGCCTTCCCCACCGCCTCGCTGGTATTGCAGGGGATGGGTAACGACGAGCAACTGCGCTTCCAGGGCAGGCAACTGGAGAAGGACCTGGAGCGGCTGAAGGGGATCGATCGGGTCGACGCCCTCGGCCTGCGTGACCCGGAGATGAGAGTGGTGTTCGACCCGGCCAAGCTCAGCGCAATTGGGCTGGGGCCGAATGCGGTGGCCGATACCGTGAGCCTCTACTTCCGCGACCTATCCGCCGGCAGCGTACGTATGGATAACCGCGATGTGCTGCTGCGAATGGTGGGGACCGGCGCGGAGCCGGGGCTGCTCGAGTCCCTGCCGCTAATCGGTGCCGAGGGGGAGGTGACGCTGGGCTCCGTGGCCAGGGTGCAGCGTGACCGCGAGCGTGCCGATGAGCTGGTGAGTTATGGTGACCGCCCTGCCATGCTGCTGTCGGTGTTCAAGAAGGAGAGCGCCAATACCCTGGAGCTACTGGAGCGCCTTAACGCCTTTATCGGTGAGCGCAACCGTCTGCTGGATGCCTACGGCCTCAGGCTGGTGCTGGTAGACGACCAGACCACCTCCACCCGCCGTGCCATCAATGTGATGGAGACCAATGCCGTGCTCGGCCTGGCGCTGGTGCTGCTGGTCACCTGGGCCTTCCTCGGCTCGCGTATCTCCTTTTTCACCACCATCGGTATCCCCTTTACCCTTGCCGCCACCTTCCTGGTGCTCTCCAATATTGGCCAGACCCTCAACAATTCGGTGCTACTGGGGGTAGTGATCAGCCTCGGTATGCTGGTGGATGACGCGGTGGTGGTAGTGGAGGGGATCTACTATCGCATTCGCCACGGCATGGGGGCGGTGCAGGCCGCCGTGGACTCCCTGCATGAGGTGTTCGCACCGGTTACCGCCTCGGTGCTGACCACCATGGCCGCCTTTATGCCGTTGATGCTGATGCCGGGCATTCTGGGCCAGTTCATGATGGTGATCCCACTGGTAGTGACCCTGGCACTGGCGATCTCCCTGCTGGAGGCCTACTGGCTCCTGCCCACCCACGTGGTCTCGGCGCGCATCAACTTCAATAACCCCTCACGCATTCAGCGCCATCGCGAGCGCTATACCCACTTGATGCAGGTGAAGTACTCGCGCCTGCTACTGAAGGCGATGCGCTACCCGAGGCGTGCCGCCGTCGCGGTGGTGTTGCTGTTCGTCGTCGCCATCGGCGCGCTCGCCTCGGGGCAGATTAACGTCAACTTCTTCGCCATGGAGTCGCAGCGGCTCTTCTATATCAATGTCGAGATGCCGCCGGGAACCCCCATCGAGCGCAGCCTGCAAAAGAGCCGTGAGGCGGAGCAGCGTATTCGTGACGCAATGCGCGAGGGTGAGGTGCGCGGCATGGTCAGCTACGCCGGCATTATGTTCACCGAGACCGAACCGTTGATGGGCGATAACTATGCCCAGGTAATGGTGAGCCTTAACCCGCACCAGGAGGGGATGCGTACCACCCGCGAGGTGGTGGATGCGGTGCGCCCGCTGCTGGCAAATATGACCGGCGTTGCCGAGCTCTATTTCTTCGAGCTGAAGGACGGCCCGCCCACCGAGAAGCCAATCAAGGTAAAGGTGCGCGGTGACGACTTCGAACAGATAAGTGCTGCGGTGGATGAGCTGAAGGGGCTCCTAACCGCTATTGAGGGGGTGAGCGATGTCAGCGACAACGACAGCCCGGGCGGTATGGAGATGGTGATGCGTATCGATCACGATGCGGCCAACCGTGCCGGGGTCAGCCCGGCGGTGCTCTCCCGCCTTGTCCGCATGCTGGGTGACGGCGAGGTAGTCTCCAGCGTGCAGGTGCGCGGTGAGAAGGTGGAGGTACGGGTAGAGGCCGAACAGCAATACCGCGACCTCGACTCGCTGCTACGCACCCCGCTGGCCCTGCCGGGGGGCGGTGAGATGGCGCTGGGCGAGCTGGTGGAGCATGAGGTCGGCTATGGCCGCTCCAATATCCGCCACCACAACCTGCGCCGCGCCATTACCCTGGAAGCGGACCTGGACAAAGGGGTGATGGATACCGTCACCGCCAACAAGCGGTTGGTGGAGGGGTGGAGCCGTGTCGCCGCCAACTATCCGGGCATCGACCTCGATTTTTCCGGTGAGCTGGACGACATCAACGAGAGCCTCGATTCGATCTTCGTCCTCTTCCTCTTCGGTATCGGCATGATCTATCTCATCCTCGGCACCCAGTTCGAGAGCTACTTCCAGCCGTTGCTGATTATCGTCACCATCCCCATGGCATTCACCGGGGTGCTGTTGGGGCTGTGGCTCACCGGTAACCCGCTCAGCCTCTATACCCTTTACGGTGTGGTGGCGTTGGGTGGTATCGCGGTGAATGCGGCCATCGTGTTGATCTCCGCGGCCAATGCGCGAATCAAGTCGGGTATGAGCGTGCTGCACGCCACCGTCTATGCAGCGCGCCGTCGGGTGATCCCGATCCTCATCACCTCGCTTACCACCATCGCCGGTCTCTTCTCCCTGGCCACGGGGCTGGGGGGCAAGTCGCTGATCTGGGGGCCGGTCGCTACCGCCATCGTCTGGGGGCTCGCCTTCTCCACCGTGCTGACCCTCTTTGTTACGCCGATGCTCTACCGCTTCTTTATGGAGCGCAGTCATCGTGCACGGCACCAATAGGGTGCCCCATGAGTGGGCAGGAATGTTGAAAATGCACCATACTCGTGCACATGGGCCGCTGTGATAAGGGGAATTGATAGCTAACTGTTTGATTTCCTGATTAGCACTAACTTGGTGCGGTTCTTGCCATAGTGATGCACCAGTAATGCAAAGTAATCTGTCAGGAGTATCAATTCATGGGTAGCAGTAGCGGTATCGACACGCTTTTCGTCCTCCTCGGCGCCATTATGGTGCTGGCCATGCACGCCGGTTTCGCCTTCCTCGAGGTGGGCACGGTACGCAGGAAGAACCAGGTCAACGCCCTGGTTAAAATTATCACCGACTTCGCCATCTCCACCATCGCCTACTTCTTTATCGGCTATGCGGTGGCCTACGGTGTCGGTTTCTTCGATAGTGCCAAGGTGATCAGCGTCGACAACGGCTACGAGCTGGTGAAGTTTTTCTTCCTCCTCACCTTCGCCGCGGCTATCCCGGCGATTATCTCCGGCGGTATCGCCGAGCGCGCCAAGTTCTACCCGCAGCTGATGGCTACCTTTATTCTGGTGGCACTGGTCTACCCCTTCTTCGAGGGTATCGTCTGGGCCGGTAATTACGGTGTACAGGCGTGGATCGGGTCCACTTTTGGTGCAGAGTTCCATGACTTTGCCGGCTCCGTTGTGGTGCACGCCATGGGTGGCTGGCTGGCGCTGGGCGCGGTAGTCCTGCTGGGGCATCGCAAGGGGCGCTATGGCAAGAACGGCGAAGTCTACGCCCATCCCCCCTCGAGCATCCCCTTCCTCGCGCTGGGCGCCTGGATCCTCACCGTCGGCTGGTTCGGCTTTAATGTTATGTCGGCCCAGAGCGTCGAGGGGATCTCCGGCCTGGTGGCGGTCAACTCCCTGATGGCGATGGTCGGCGGTATCCTTGCCGCCCTGTTTGCCGGTAAGAACGACCCTGGCTTCGTCCACAACGGTCCGCTTGCCGGTCTGGTGGCCGTCTGTGCCGGTTCCGACCTGATGCACCCTCTCGGTGCGCTGATCACCGGCCTGATTGCCGGCGGCCTCTTCGTCTGGACCTTCACCCTGGTGCAGAACAAGTGGAAGATCGACGATGTGCTGGGTGTTTGGCCGCTGCATGGCCTGTGTGGTGCCTGGGGTGGCATCGCTGCCGGGATCTTCGGCCTCGAGGCCCTCGGTGGTATGGGTGGCGTCACCTTTATGGGACAGCTCGCCGGTACCGTGATCGGCCTGGTCATCGCCACTGCAGGCGGTTTCATCGTCTATGGCACGCTGAAGCAGCTGTTCGGCCTACGCCTCTCCGAAGAGGATGAGTACGAAGGCGCTGACCTTGCTATCCACAAGATCGCGGCAGAGCCGAGCTACGATCGATAATAGTTAGGCAGTTCACTACAAGGTGCCCCCAGTTCATGGGGGCATATCGTTTCAGCGATGCAATTGTTGTAATACCCTCCCCGTGTTTAGGGGATTTCAACCCGTAGCCTCATCGGCTAATATTCCAAAACACAATTAACAAGAATAAGCCATGCTCTTTGCGTGGAGGGATAAGTGATCTATGTACCGATCAATTCTTTCAAGGATTGATGCCATTCAGAATGCGGAGACGCCGCAGGAACGAAAAATTGGTGTCGCAAGACTATCGACGATAATCGTTGGATTATTTGCCTTGGCATTTTCCCTCTTCCACCTGGTTCTGGGTGATACCTCTGGTGCAATGCTTCTGGCCGTGATCGCCGCTGCGGCGACCCTGTTGTCGCGTCAGGCAGAGAGGATGGGCTGCATTACAACCAGTAATCTGCTTGCCCTGTTGATGGCTATCGTCCTGAGCTACTTCCAGCTGGGTTTGGACGGAATCCACGCTCCGCATACGGCGTGGTTCGCGCTGCTGCCTATTATTGCCCTGCTGGGTGACGGGCGTCGCTCGGTTATCTTCTGGCTCGCCTTCTCCATCATGTTTCAGGTGTTTGTCTTCATCGAGTTCCGCCACGGCATCGGGGTGGAGGCATCATGGCTTCCCCAGTTGTCGGACGGTGATCGCGACGTCGATACCCTGTTTGTCCATCTGGGACAGATACTGGCCCTGTGCCTCATCGTTTGGGCCGTTGAGGCGGCGCGCGAGGCGGCCTTCTCTCGGGTGCAAGGCCAGAGGGAAGAGCTGGCTGAGCTCAATAAAACCCTTGAGCAGCGCATAGAGGAGGAGGTGAAGGCCAGGATCAGCGCAGAGCTGGCCCACGAGCATGAGATCGAAAATACCCAAAAAGAGGTCATCATGACCATGGGTACCATCTGTGAGGGGCGTTCCCGGGAGACGGCAAACCATGTTCGTCGCGTCGCTGAGTATTCAGCGTTACTGGCGCGCCTGAGCGGCCTGCCTGTTGCGGAAGAGGAGATACTGCGTATCGCCTCACCGATGCACGATATCGGTAAAGTGGCGATACCCGATGCCATTCTCAACAAGCCGGGACGCCTCACTGATGAAGAGTATGCGCATATGCAGGAGCACGCGAGCCTTGGCTACGAAATGTTAAGCGGCTCGAGCCGCCCCATCATCCAGGCCGCCGCCATCATAGCCCATCAGCATCATGAAAAATATGACGGCAGCGGTTATCCCAACCGTCTCGCCGGGGAGGAGATCCATATCTACGGCCGCATTACCGCCCTGGCCGATGTCTTCGATGCCCTGGGCAGCGATCGCGTCTACAAAAAGGCGTGGCCGCTGGAGAAGGTGCTGGAATTTATTCGGGAACAGCGGGGCAAGCACTTCGACCCGCAGCTGGTTAAACTCCTGTTTGAGGAACTTGATGAGTTTCTGGCGATACGGGAGAAGTATCGTGATGTGGTTTGAAGCGAGGCTAGCGCCCTGTTTATTGATGAGGGTTACGGTTGAGTGTTGTGGTCTATATTGACTGTCATTCGGTATCCTCTATAGAATCAGTACCGATATATATGTGGTATCGGATGCCACAGATGAATAACTAATCTGGATTCAGGGAGTAGTGTATAGGTACTTCTAGTTTCCGGTTACATCAAAAGAGGGAGCTTTATTTCATGCGCTTTGCTGTTAACCCCTTTGGGCGCCTTCGCCTAGCCCTTCTCACCCCAGCTCTCGGACTGTTGCTTGTCGCATGTCAAGGCATCGAGCTTCCTAGTGACAAGCAGCAGCATATCGTCAGTGCTACTGCGGAAAGCGGAGGGGACATCAGTCCTACCTACGCCACGGTTAATGATGGCGCCACTATCAGCTTTATTGTTACTGCCGATGCGGGTCACGAACTGACTGGTGTTAGTGGATGTGGTGGCAGCCTTGATGGCGACACCTACACCACCGGTGCCATAAGTGAGTCGTGTACAGTTACAGCAAGCTTTACCGTACCGACCCTTACTGTTACCAAAGCAGAGGTGTATGAGGGTGATAGTGGGGTCGTTGCTCTTACCTTTTCGGGCACTCTCAGCTCTCAGGCCAACGGTGATGTGACGGTTGACTATACCAGTAGTGACGGTAGTGCCACTGTCGCAGATGGTGATTACAGTGCAGTAAGCGGTACGCTCACCATACACAGCGGTACGACTAGTAATACCATTGCCGTGCCCGTTAATGGTGATCTTACTTCGGAGCCGAGTGAGACGCTCTCCCTTGCTTTTTCCAACATATCCACGAACGCATTGCTGGGTATAGAAACTGCTGTCGGTACTATTATCGATGATGATACGGGGGGAAGGCTCAATGATACTGGCGTAGTTTTCTGTGGTGACCAGGCAAATATCAGCGACAGCTATGATGCAGCAGCTACCCATGACAATGAGCTTGATTGTGTCGCTGTAGGAGCTAGTGCAACCGAAGTGGGAGTGGACGGGGAGGGGGACCTGGTTCCTGCTGGCCAGGATGCTCATTTTGGCCGTGATGTTATGCACAATGATGATAGTGATGGTCATGCCGGTTTCAGTTATACAAAGATTGACGCTAATGGTAACCACCTCTCAGCCTCGGCCAGCAGTTGGGATTGTGTTCTTGATAACGTTACAGGCCTGATGTGGGAGGTAAAAAACGATGATATGGGGCTACGTGATAAGTCATGGACCTACAGCTGGTATAACCCGGACAGCTCCATCAATGGGGGGGAGGCAGGAATAGAAAACAGCGGCATATGTTTTGACGGCACAAATTGCGACACAGAAAAGTTTGTTGCACAAGTCAACTCGAATGGCGGTATCTGCGGTTATAATGATTGGCATGCGCCTACTCGCAAGGAGTTGGTGTCGCTGCTGAATCTAAGTGTTCTCAATGCGGGGCCAACCATTGAAAACGGTTTCTTTCCCAATGCCTCCTCATCCGAATACTGGTGGACGGCCTCCTCCTCTGCACGTTACGAAGGTAGTGCATTTGTCGTCTCCTTCGCAGATGCGACGGTTACTTCGCAGGCAAAGAAGAATGGTGACGGTACGGGCAATGGCTATTATCTCCGTCTTGTTCGTAGCGCTGAGTAAGGAAACTGATTATGGATACCAACATGGGCACGGGGTGTAAGGAGACGATGATGAAAACCGTACTTGTGATTTCCCTGCTGCTGCTCTCCTCCGCACTCCATGCGGCGGTTACCTGTAGCGGTAATGAGAATACGGCTGTGGTAGAGACTACTCCCAACGAAGTGTTTACTGATAACGGTGATGGCACAGTCACGCAAAATAGTACAGGCCTTGTGTGGATGCGCTGCAGCTTGGGTCAGAGTTGGGACGGCACTAGTTGTAGAGGTAGCGCTACCGGGTATAAGTGGCACACTGCTTTGCAGGCTGCACTGGACATCAATAGCGGTGCATCAGACTTCGATGGTGATGCTTCTGCCGGCTACGCTGGCTGGCGAGACTGGCGTGTACCGAATCGGAATGAGCTGGAGTCTATCGTCGAGGAGCGATGTGCACGTCCGGTAATTAATGCAGGGCAATTTCCTGATACACCGAGTGGAGAATTCTGGTCCTCTGTCCCTTTTAATAGCCAATATGCGCAAAACAGGGCGTGGGCAATCAGTTTTGATACGGGCTATACGTATGGGGCACTGAAGTATTACGACACGGGTATGTATGTTCGCCTTGTCCGTGCCGGGCGATGAGGCGGCAATATTCTCAAGGATGAATAAAGGCTTAGCAATAAAAACGGACCGTAAGGTCCGTTATTTTTATGATTTTCCCAACGCAAACTGCCTAATCGCCTCAGGATAAACCTTATGCTCCTCCACCAGCACCCGTGCGGCGAGGGTCTCGGGGGTATCGCCCTTGAGGATCGGCACCTTTGCCTGTAGCAGCACCGGACCGGAGTCGAGTTCGGCGGTGACGAGGTGGACGGAGCAGCCCGCCTCGGCATCGCCTGCCTCGATGGCGCGGGCGTGGGTGTTGGTGCCCTTGTACTTGGGCAGAAGCGAGGGGTGGATATTGAGCATGCGCCCGTCGTAGTGGTTGACGAAGTCATCGGTGAGGATGCGCATGAAGCCGGCCAGTACCACCAGCCCCGGCTCGAACTGGTCGATGATACGGGCCAGTTCGGTATCGAAGGCCTGGCGGCTTTCGAACTCGGTGTGGTCGACCACCACGGTCTCAATACCGGCCTTCCTGGCACGCTCCAGACCGTAGGCCTCGGCCTTGTTGCTGATCACCGCCTTGATCGCGACCGGCAGGTCGTCGTTGGCGGCGTCGATAATCGCCTGCAGGTTGGAGCCGCTGCCGGAGATCAGGACGACTATGGGAAGTTTGGGGGGTAGCTTCGCCGCGCTCATCAGTTGATGACGACCTGCTCGCCTTCGCTGAACTCCTCGATGGTGCCGATGACCACGGCCTCTTCACCGTTGGCCTTCAAGATCTCGATGGCCTGCTCGGCCTGCTCGGCACTGACCGCGACCACCATGCCGACGCCGCAGTTGAAGGTGCGGTACATCTCGCTGTCGGCGATATTGCCCTGCTGTTGCAGCCAGTCAAACACCGGCGGGCGCTGCCAGCTGTTGCTGTCGATGACGGCGCGGCAGTTGTCGGGCAGCACACGGGGCAGGTTCTCGGGCAGGCCGCCGCCGGTGATATGGCAGAGGGAGTGGACGTCGACCTTGCCGATCAGGTCGAGCAGCGGTTTGACGTAAATACGGGTCGGCTCCAGCAGGGTCTCTCCCAGGGTCTTGCCGTGGAACTCGTCGGAGAGTGAGGCCCCACTTACTTCCAGCACCTTGCGCACCAGGGAGTAGCCGTTGGAGTGGGGGCCGGAGGAGGCGATGCCGAGCAGGGTGTCGCCCGCCTTCACCTTGGAGCCGTCGATGACGCCACTCTTCTCCACGATGCCGACGCAGAAGCCCGCCAGGTCGTAGTCGTCGCCTTCGTACATGCCGGGCATTTCGGCGGTCTCACCGCCGGTCAGCGAACAGCCGGACATCTCACAGCCGTCGGCGATACCCTTGACCACATCGGCGGCGGCGTCGACGTTGAGGTGGCCGGTGGCGTAGTAGTCGAGGAAGAACAGCGGCTCGGCGCCACCGACGATGAGGTCGTTAACACACATCGCCACCAGATCGATGCCGATGGTGTCGTGCTTGCCCATGTCCATCGCCAGCTTCAGCTTGGTGCCGACGCCGTCGGTGCCGGAGACCAGTACCGGCTCCCTGTAGCGATCCAGCGGGATCTCGAACAGCGCGCCGAAACCGCCCAGACCGCCCAATACCTCGGGGCGCATGGTGCGCTTGGCATGGGGCTTAATGCGCTCGACCAGGCTGTTGCCGGCATCAATGTCTACACCGGCGTCGCGATAGCTGAGGCCGGATGATTGCTGTTTGTCGCTCACGGATCTGCTCTCCCAGAGAAAAGGGCATAAAAAGAAACGGCGTATTCTACCAGCACGCCGCGGTGGCGTCTTCCTGTCCTGCCTTGACTTGAGCCATGCACTGGCATAGCTTGCGCTCACATGAGAAACCTTAATCTATATAACCTTTTCGCCCTGCTCTGTTTCTGGGCCCTGCCGCTGCAGGCCTCGCAATCTGATGGCCTTTACGAGGCTGAGGTGGAGGCCGCCGATCAGGGGGCGGTCGCCCGTACCACCGCCATGGGCGAGGCGATGGCCGCGGTGCTGCTCAAGGTGAGCGGTAACAGCCGTATCCTGCAAGAGGAGGTGATCCTCAGCGCGATGGCGGACGCCTCGCGCTACGTACGCCAGTATCGTTACCGCAGTGAGGCGATCCCGCCGGAGGAGCGCCAGCCCGCTGAGGGCGATGAGCCGGTCAAGGAGAGCCGACTGATGCTGTGGGTGAGCTTCGACAGCGGCAGCATCGACGACCTGCTGCGCCGATACGGCTTTACCGTCTGGAGCGCGGCACGTCCGACGACCCTGGTGTGGCTGGCGGTAGAGGAGGGCTCGCAACGGGTACTGGTGGGGGCCAACGATGAGGGGCTGGTGCGTGAGGTGCTGGATGCCGAGTCGCAGCGTCGCGCCATCCCGATACGCCTGCCGCTGCTCGATCTGACCGACCAGTCGCAGCTGCGCATCGTGGATGTCTGGGGCGGCTTCGTCGACACCATCCAGCGCGCCTCCGCGCGTTATGAGCCCCAGGCGGTGCTGGTGGGCAAGCTCTATGCCGCCGGCGGCGCCTGGGAGGCACGCTGGATGCTGCTCTACCAGGGCGATGTACACGAGTGGCGCCACACCTCCGAGGATGTGATGGCGGTAATCGCCAGCGGTGTCGGCGGCAGCAGCGACTATCTGTCACAGCGCTTCGCCGAGAGCAGCTACATGGGTGTCGAGCAGCTGGTACTACATATCGGTGGTATAGAGAGTATGGCCGCCCACCGCCGCGTGACCGACTACCTGCACTCACTGCACGGGGTCTCTGCCGTAACGTTACGGCGTGTCGATGCCACCTCAAGCAACTTCCTGCTGCAGGTCGAGGGCGGCAGCGACACGGTACTGCAGGCGATCGCCATGGGCGATCGCCTGGTGCAGGTCGAGGCGCCGCTGCAGCTCGAACAGCCGGCTTTGCCGGAACAGGCGGTAGAGCCCGGGCAGCCGGCCTCGAGTGACGAGGGGGGCGAGGGCGCTAACGAGTTTCAGCATGAGATGGCGGTCTACCAGCAGCAGCCCGCACTGATGGAGCGCTACTACCGCCTGCTGCCGTGAAAGCGCGCGATATCCCCAATCTGATCTGTATTATCCGCATCCTGCTGGTGCCCCCCGTGGTGTTGATGTTGCTGCGTGATGATTTCGCCACGGCCCTGGCGCTGTTTGCCCTGGCCGGTGCCAGCGACGGCCTCGACGGCTATCTGGCACGCCGTTTTGACTGGCGCTCGCGCCTGGGGGCGATTCTCGACCCGCTGGCCGACAAGCTGCTGATGGCCGCCAGCTATATCACACTGGGCTGGCTGGGGCTGTTGCCAGGCTGGTTGGTGGTGCTGGTGCTGGGGCGTGATGTGGTGATCATATCCGGCAGTCTGGCGTTTCACCGCTTTGTCAGCGATATCGAGCTGGCACCCACCCGTATCAGCAAGGCCAACACCCTGTTTCAGATCCTGCTGGTGTTGCTGGTAATGGCACTGCCGATCGGCCTGTCGCTTCCAGCTTGGGGGCTAGGCGCAATAATCGCCCTGGTGACCGCCACCACACTGCTCAGCGGTGGGCACTACGTATGGTCCTGGTCGAAGTTGGCGCTAGAGATTAAGAGGGAGAGAAGGGAGTGACTGAATCACAAAAGTGGTTTCTGCTGGCCGGGTTGAGCTTCAGCGGGGGGCTGCTCTATCTACTGGCGCCGGTGCTGACACCGTTTCTCGCGGGTGCCGTGCTCGCCTATATCGGCGATCCCCTGGTGGATCGCCTGGAGGAGTGGAAGTTCTCGCGTACCCTCTCGGTGATCACCGTCTTCGTTACCCTCTCCCTGGCCGCGCTGCTGCTGCTGTTGATCCTGGTGCCGATGCTGGAGCGGCAGGTCACCCTGCTGATCAGTAAATTGCCGCAATACTTCCACTGGCTGCAGCAGGTGGCGATACCGGCAATCAGTGAGCGCCTCGGTCTTGATGGCCCTATCCTCGACCTGGGCGCACTGGCGGACTCGTTGCGCAGCCAGTGGCAGCAGGCCGGTGGGGCGATGAAGGGGGTGTTGGGAGTGGTCTCCAAGTCGGGCGGTGCCCTGCTCGCCGGGCTGGCCAATCTGGTGCTGATCCCCGTGGTCACCTTCTACATGTTGCGCGACTGGGACATCCTGGTGGCGCGGGTGCACGAGTTGTTGCCGCGCCGCTACGAGGCGGTGGTGGCCAGGTTGGCACGCTCCTCCGATGAGGTGTTGGGGGCCTTCCTGCGTGGCCAGATGACAGTGATGCTGGCGCTGGGGATCATCTACTCGGTAGGGCTGACTATCGTCGGCCTGGAGCTGGCACTGCTCATCGGTATGCTGGCCGGAGTGGTCAGCTTCGTCCCCTACCTGGGCTTTATCGTCGGTATCGTCGCCGCCGGTATCGCCGCGATGATGCAGTTCCATGAGGCGCTGCCGCTGCTCTACGTCGCCATCGTCTTCGGCATCGGCCAGATGATCGAGGGGATGGTGCTGACCCCCATGCTGGTGGGCGAGAAGATCGGCCTGCACCCGGTGGCGGTGATCTTCGCGGTGTTGGCCGGTGGTCAACTGTTCGGCTTTTTCGGTATCCTGCTCGCCCTGCCGGTGGCGGCGGTGGTGATGGTGTTGCTGCGCTATACCCACGAGCGCTACGTCGAAAGCAGCCTCTATGCGGAAACAGAAGAGTCCTCCTGACATCCTATGAGTTCATCCGGACAACAGATCCCCCTGCGCATCGGTCTCAGGGACGGTGCCACCTTCGCCAACTTCCTCCCCGGCGCCAATGCGGCGGTGCGCCACGCCCTGCAGGCGGCGGCCGAGCCCTTTATCTATATAGGTGGCGCGGTGGGCAGCGGGCGCAGCCACCTGTTGCAGGCCGCTTGCCACCAGGTGGGCGAAGAGAGTGGACTGGCCGCCTATCTGCCGCTGGCCGAGTGCCTGGCAATGTCGCCGCAGATGCTCGAGGGGATGGAACAGATGGCGCTGGTGGCGATAGACGATGTGGAGCTGCTGGCGGGAAACCCGGAGTGGGAGCAGGCCCTGTTCCACCTCTACAACCGTGTCCGGGATGCCGGCCACCGCATGGTGGTGGCCGGTAACGGTGCGCCGGCAGCCCTGGGTATCGAGCTGCCCGACCTGTTGTCACGCCTGGGGTGGGGGCCGGTGTTCCAGCTGCAACCGCTGGATGATGCCGGAAAGTCCGAGGCGCTTCGAATGCGTGCCGGGCAGCGCGGCATGGAGCTGCCGGTAGAGGTGGCCGAATACCTGCTCAACCACGGCTCGCGCGATATGCACTACCTGTTCGAACTCCTGGACCGGTTGGACGAAGGCTCGTTGGCGGCACAGCGCAAGCTGACCATTCCCTTCGTCAAAACCTTTATTCAGTAGGTCAGCCTTCCTGCTTCTTCTTCAACTCCCGGCCGCCCAGCCGCGCGTAGACCACACTGCCGATGTAGAACGACAGGCTCAATAGCAGCTCCAGCAGCGCCAGGTAGCGGTCTTCCGGCGTGCTGTAGAGCTCCACCACCGCGTGGATGAAGTAGAACAGGGCGAGAAAGCTGCTCCAGGCGTAGGTGTAGGGGCGACCGTAGTAGAGACCGTGCAGCGGAAACAGCAGCGGTCCCATCAGCAGCCCCAGCACCAGCAGCAGCGGCAGTTCGGTTGGCGACAGCCAGCCATACCACAGTGGAAACAGCAGCAGCAGGCCGAAATAGCCGCAGAGGGCAAAAATGCGGGCGCGGCGCAGCTTATCCATTGTTTGCCTCCAGGGCGCTGGCGGTGGCGGCGAGGCGTTTGCCCAGGGCGATGCAGAGGCGGTGTTCGGCCTCGCTCAGCGCTAGCTTATTGTCGGCCCCGGCGTGGTGGCTGGCGCCGTAGGGGGTGCCGCCGCCGGTGGTGTGGAGCAGGTCGGTCTCGCTGTAGGGCAGGCCGGTGATCAACATGCCGTGGTGCAGCAGCGGCAACATCATGGAGAGCAGGGTGCTCTCCTGGCCGCCGTGCAGGCTGGAGGTGGAGGTGAATACCGCCGCCGGTTTGCCGATCATCGTTCCCGAGAGCCACAGCGGCGAGGTGTTGTCGATGAAGTATTTCATCGGTGCGGCCATATTGCCGAAGCGGGTGGGGCTGCCCAGGGCCAGTCCGGCGCACTCCTTCATATCGTCCAGCTCGACGTAGGGGGCCCCCTCGTCGGGGATAGTGTCGGCGCTCGCCTCACAGACGGTTGAGACCTCGGGCACGGTGCGCAGCCGTGCAGTCATCCCCTCAACCTCCTCGACGCCGCGGGCAATGAGCCGGGCCATCTCGGCGGTGGCGCCGTGGCGGCTGTAGTAGAGAACCAGTATTTCGCTCATGGCAGGATATCCAGGTGGTTGCGGGAGGCGGCTATTCTACCGGCTCTTGGCTTGACAGCCTATAGGGCCGGTGATAGCGTCACCACAACTTGTAATTGCCTGCTGCACAGCCGTGTTAACGGGCCTATCCGGATGACTATGTTTCTGAATAAAAACAAATTTTTTCTTCCTCTCCTGTTGGCGCTCCTGCTCCTCGGCGCCTGTGCCGTGGTGCCGCCGGTGCAGGAGATGAGCGATGCCCGTCAGGCGGTGGAAGCGGCCCGGGAGGCCCAGGCGGAGAAATATGCCGAGCAGAAGCTACGCAGTGCCGAGGACTCGCTGGAGCTGGCCACCAAGACCCTTAACCAGGGGGAGTATGAGGCGGCAAGAATGGCCGCCTCGGTGGCCAAGGCGTTGGCGATCAAGGCCCGTGACGAGGCGCTGGCGGCGAGGGGCCGCTAAACTTATTCCCACTGTTATGTGAAAACCGTGTCGTACTCCTCATCCCCAGCCTTGACACGGTTTTGGGGCAAGTGCTAATTTGAACCTTAATACGCTAATTTTTCATTAACTTAACGAACAATCTTAAACGGCGGAGTCAACAGACGATGAAACTTCTCAAAGGATTCAAGGGTGTAGCCCTGATCGCACTGGTACTGAGCATTGCAGTAGGTTGTGCCAGCACCCCGGAGCCCGAGCAGCCTGCTGTGGATCAGGTAGCCCTGGCGGAACGTGCGATTGCCGATGCCAAGGCAGCAAATGCTGAGGCCGAGGCTGCCGGTGCCGCATGGCGCGACACCGCAGCGATGATCAAGCAGGCCGAGGAGGCGCTGAAGGCCGGTGATACCGGTAAGGCGATCCAGCTGGCCAACCAGGCACGCCGTCAGGCCGAGAACGCTCTGGCCCAGAAGGAGGCCGAGCTTGCCAAGATGGAGGAGACCACGGCCAGCAGCTACACCGTCGTCCTTGGTGATACCCTGTGGGGCATCTCCGCCAAGAGCGAAATCTACGGCAACCCTTACCAGTGGCCGCTGATCTACAAGGCCAACCGCAGCCAGATTCAGGACGCCGACCTGATCTTCCCCGGCCAGAACCTCTCCATCCAGCGTGATGCTTCCGCCGCTGAGATCGATGCCGCCGTCAACCACGCCCGCACCCGCGGCGCCTGGTCTCTCGGTGTAGTAGAGGCCACTGACGAGGCCTACCTCGCCCAGTAAGCCACACTACAGGCTGGTGACGAAGGGGCCCCCATTGGGGGCCCTTTTCTTTTGTCTGTGATGATCATAAATTTAGCAACCGTTTATAGGGTGAGAGTACCAATGAAGTCTGTAGAAAAGCTGTTTGAAGGGGTGTTGTGGGAGAGCCGTTTCGCGGTGCTGTTTGCCGTGGTTGCCAGCCTGTTGAGCTCCCTGGCGGTCTTCTATATGGCGACGGTCGATGCCTACTTTATGATCAGCCACCTGGGTGACTACGCCTCCTCCACCCTGGGGGTTGCCGAACGTAACACCCTGCGTAGCACCACCATCACCCATGTGGTGGAGATCGTCGACGGCTACCTGCTGGCCACGGTGTTGCTGATCTTTGCGCTTGGCCTCTATGAGCTGTTTATCAGTAAGATCGACAAGGCCGAGAACTCGGAGACCTCCTCCAACGTGCTGCTGATCACCAGCCTTGATGACCTTAAGGGGCGCCTGGCCAAGGTGATCCTGATGATTCTGGTGGTGAAGTTCTTCGAACACGCCATCAGCATGAAGTTTGCCTCGCCGCTGGAACTGCTCTACCTGGCCGGCGGTATCAGCCTGCTGGGGCTGGCGCTCTACCTCTCCCATGCGGGGGAGCATAAGGACGAAAAGAAGTCATCAACCGGAGATAATCATGCTTAAACGACTGCTTCTGCTTGTTACATTGCTGGCAAGCCAGCCGCTGCTGGCCAACCCGGTTGATTTCCACTTTACCGACCTGGAGGGTAAGAGCGTCAAACTCTCCGAATATCGCGGCAAGTGGATTGTGCTCAACTACTGGGCCACCTGGTGTCCCCCCTGCCTGGCGGAGATCCCGGAACTGGTCCTGTTCCATGAAAACCACAAGGACAGCGACGCGGTTGTGGTGGGAATCGACATGGAGGAGCTGCCGCCGGAGATGCTGCAGCGTTTCGTCGAGGACAACTTCATGACCTACCCGATTGTGCCGATGAGTGACGACATGCCGATGCTGGAGCGGATTAGGAATTACCCTACTACCTATCTCATCGATCCCGATGGTATGGTGGTGGCTAAGCAGACGGGCGCGGTGACGTCCGAGGCGATCGAAAACTTTATTGCACAACAGCGGCAGAAATAGAGAACACGCCGCAGCCTTGCACGGGGAAGAGAATGAAAAAAAATATCCTGACACTGGCCCTGCTATTGGTTACCTCCCTGTTCGGTACCGCCCAGGCGGAGGCGCCACGCGACCCCTACCAGTACTTCTTCAATGAGACCTTCGGCGATTTCTCCGAGGAGCTACAGAATGCCCGTGACCAGGGCAAGAAGGGCATCCTGCTTTTCTTCGAGATGGACGAGTGCCCCTTCTGCCAGTACATGAAGGGTAATGTGCTCAATCAGCCCGAGGTGCAGGCCTACTATCGCGAACACTTCCTGATGTTCCCGGTGGACATCGAGGGCGACGTGGAGATTGCCGACTTTAAGGGCGAGACCATGTCGCAGAAGGAGTTCGCGACCAAAAAGCACCGTGTGCGCGCCACCCCGGTCATCGCCTTTTTTGACCTCAACGGCAAGCGCATCCACCGCCATACCGGCAAGACCTCCGGGGTAAAGGAGTTTATGTGGATGGGTGAGTTCGTGGCCGAAGGCCATTACGAGAAGACCACCTTTACCCGCTTCAAACGTGCCAAGCGCTAGGGCGTGCCTATGAAACGTATCGTAGCCGGTCTGTTGTTGCTTTGCGGCAGCGTCGCCGTCGCAGACGAAACCGCGCCCGCTCTCCCACAACCGCTGACGCTGGAGTACGCCCTGTCCCTGGTCGACGAGGCGTCGCACCCCTCCATGCAGAAGGCAGAGGCAAACCTGCGCGCCGCCGAGGCCGGAGTGCAGGGCAGTGAGGCACAGGACGACTGGAGCGTCTCGCTGGAGGCGCGGGCACGCTGGGTGCAGCCGCCCTCGGTTGCCGCCAGCAATGATGTTACCGACGATCACAAGGGCTCCCTGTTCCTGCGCAAGCAGCTTTACGATTTCGGGCGCACCAGCGCGCTGCAGCAGGCCGCACGTGAAGAGGCGGGGGCGATGGCGCACAGCTATCAGTCGCAGCGCGACCAGCACCGCCTCGCCATCATGCGTGCCTATTTCGATGTACTGCTCGCCGACCAGGCCAACTTCCGTGACAACGAGGAGATGGCCGTCGCCTATATCACCCTGGATCGACTGCGTAACCGCCATGAACTGGGGCAGAGCTCCGATATCGAACTGCTGGAGCAGGAGAGCTACTACCAGAGTGTGCGCCTGCGGGTCACTCAGAGCAGCTCAAAGCAACGTATCAGCCGTTCCAGGCTGGCCAATGTGCTCAATCACCCCGGCCAGCTGCCCTCGGACCTGGTTACCCCCGAGTTCAATCACAAGGGACGCCAACGCCCCGAGTATGAGCAGTTGCTGGAGCTGGCGATGCAACACAATCCCACGCTCAAGGCGCTGCAGCTGAAGCTGGAGGCGGCACAACAAAGGGTGATTGGTGCGCGCAAGGGCACCATGCCCAGCCTTAACGCAGAGCTGGAGGCCTCGGCCTACAGCCGTGAGCTCGGCTCCAGCGACAGCTGGCGCGCCGGGGTCACGCTGAGCGTGCCGATCTACAACGGTAACCGCATCGACGCCGCGGTAGCGAGCGAACAGGCCGAGCTGATGCGGCTGCGGGCGAGGTTGATCGAGGCGCGCCAGGAGCTGCGCCAGGCCCTGCTGGAGAGCTGGTTCGAGCTGCAGCGTCTGGCACTGCAGCGGGAGGAGGCGCTGAGCGAACTCGACTATCGCGAACTCTATCTCGACCGCAGCCGCGCCAACTACGAGATGGAGGTGAAGGCGGACCTCGGCGACGCCATGGTGCGCCTCAGCGATGCCCAACTGGCGCTGGTTAAGAATGATTTCGACATGGTCCTGGCATGGGAGCAGCTGCGTGCGCTGTGTGGTGTCGAGTTAGAGCAACTTATTGGTGCGGCACAGCCAGCACCGCAGGAGGGGTCGTAATGGCAATGAATAGAGTATTCCTGCTCATCGCTTGTTTCTTCATTTCGCTGGCTACTCAGGCCGCGGAGCCGCAGGGTAACGGGCAAACCGTTACCCTCTCCAGCAACCTTGCCGCAGAGGTGGTGTCGGTAAAGGTGCGTGAGGGCGCGCAGGTAAAGCGCGGTGCCGTGTTGCTGCAGCTGGAGGCCGTCGTGGCCCAGGCGCGACTGAAGCGGGCCGAGGTCGAGCTTGCGCACCAGGAGTTGTTGCTCAAGGAGGCGCTTAACGAGCTGCAGCGCAACGAGGAGCTTTATGACCGTACCCTGTTGTCCGATCACGACCTCGATCTCGCGCGCATCGCCCATGCCGCGGCGCAGAGCAGCCACCAGAACGCCGAGCTGGCTGTGGTGGAGGCGCAGCGCGAGCTTGAACTTCGCCGTATCGTTGCGCCGTTCGATGGCAGGGTGCAGCAGCTCTTCGTGCAGGCCGGTGAGACGATTAACGGCCGTATGCAGGCGGTAAAGCTCATCACCCTACGGCGCTAACATGGCATGTCAGCGCTGCATCGTCAGCGGCCAAGTGCAGGGTGTCTGGTTTCGCGCCAGCACCCAGCGCCAGGCACAGCAGCTGAACATTCGCGGTTCGGCGCGCAATCTGCCTGATGGCAGCGTCGAGGTGATCGCCTGCGGTGAGGAGGCGGCGCTGAAGAGGCTGCGCCAGTGGCTGCAGCAGGGGCCGGAGCAGGCGCGGGTCGATGAGGTGCGGTGCGAGTGGGTTGAGCTGGAGCCGCCTGGTGGCTTTACCACCGGTTAGCTCATTTGTACCAGGTGGTGCGTAGCGCCTTATAGACCTTATTGGGGTAGCGGAAGCTGCCGCGGCTGCCGTTGTAGCGGGCCAGGGCTCGGCCGGTATCGCCCTTCTCCATATCCAGGTAGTAACGCAGGATGGTGCAGCCGAATCTCAGGTTGGTCTTTAGCTCGAACAGGTTGTCGTCGGGGCGTCCCAGTTCCCTGAGCCAGAACGGCATCACCTGCATCAGCCCGCGCGCCCCCGCCTCGGAGATGGCAAAGCGGTCGAAGTTGCTCTCCACCTGAATCACGGCCAGTACCAGTTCCGGCGGCAGCTCGGCCCGCCGCGCCTCCAGGTGCACCTGCTGCAGCAGCTGCAGCAGCTTCTCCTCGTCGCCGGCATCGCTTCTGGCCCTGTCGCGCAGGCGCTGCTTCAGGCGTTGCGACATGTCCACCAGCCACACCTCGGCATCGAAGCGGTCGATGTCATCCCTTTGATCGGCCAGTGCTTCGGCCAGCCGCTGCTTCAGCGTCTGATCGACCGTCTCCTGCTGTGGGTTAGCGCTTGCCCCGAGGCTGAAGAACACAAGCAGCCACCCCAGTATTAATACTGGCAAGGGCCGTGCCGGGATGCTGTTCACTGTTATCTGGGCTACCATGCCCAGATCATAGATTGGGAATGCGTAATGGGGCAAACCTTCAAACAGAGTATTCCAGCCGTAACGCTGCTTTTCGCTGCCCTCGCCGTTGCATTGGCCGGTGATGGGGTGGCAGAACTGCTGCGCTACCAGCGTGAGTCGATCCTGGCGGGGGAGTGGTGGCGGCTATTCACCGGCCATCTGGTACACCTGGGGTGGTCGCACCTGTGGCTCAACCTGGCGGGATTGCTGCTGGTGTGGTGGCTGGTAGGGCATGCCCTCTCCATTCGCCACTGGTGGTGGCTGATCGCTATCGGTCTACCGTCGATCTCACTGGGGTTGCTGTTATGGCTGCCCGGCCTGGCGTGGTATGTCGGCCTCTCCGGGCTGCTGCACGGTATGCTGGTGGCGGGCGGAGTGCGCCTGCTGCTGCAGGGCGAGCGCGAGGCACCGCTGCTGCTGTTGATTGTGTTGGGCAAGGTGGCCTGGGAGCTGTGGCAGGGGCCGTTGCCGGGCAGCCGCGAGGCGGCGGGCGGCAACGTGGTGGTGGAGGCGCACGCGCTGGGGGCGTTGGTGGGACTGCTATTCGCCTCGGCGCTGGGGGTTATGCGCCGAGGTGAAGCCGCCGCCCATTAACAAGCGTCTGCCGTCTCCTGTTAGCGCACCAGCTTCTGTTGCAGGAAGGAGGCGACCTCGTCGATGGCGATATCCTGGTTCTCCGCGTCGCGGCGCCCCTTGTACTCCAGCATGCCGTTTTTCAGGCCGCGGTCGCCGATGACGATGCGGTGGGGGATGCCGATCAGCTCCATGTCAGCGAACATCACCCCGGCGCGCTCGTTGCGGTCGTCCAGCAGCACCTCGTAGCCCGCCTCGCTCAGTTCCGTATAGAGCTTCTCTGCCGCCTCGCGCACCGCCTCGGACTTGTGCATGTTCATCGGCAGGATCGCCAGCTGGAACGGGGCGATGGCGTCAGGCCAGATGATCCCCTTGTCGTCGTGGTTCTGCTCGATGGCGGAGGCGACCACACGGGAGACGCCGATGCCGTAGCAACCCATGGTCATGGTCACCGCCTTGCCGTTCTCGTCCAGCACGGTGGCCTTCATTGCCTCGCTGTACTTGGTGCCGAGCTGGAAGATGTGACCCACCTCGATGCCGCGCTTGATGGTCAGGGTGCCCTGGCCGTCGGGGCTGGCGTCGCCCTCGACCACGTTGCGCAGGTCGGCCACCTCGGGCTCCGGCAGGTCGCGGCCCCAGTTGACGCCGGTGAGGTGCTTGCCGCTCTCGTTGGCGCCGCAGACGAAATCACTTACGAAGGCGGCATCGCGGTCGACGATAAGCGGGGTACCGATCCCCTCGGGGCCGATAAAGCCGGGCTCGCAGCCGATGGCGGCGCGAATGTCGTCGTCGGAGGCCATGGTCAGCGGTGCATAGACCTGCGGCAGTTTCTCCGCCTTGATCTCGTTCAGCTCATGGTCACCGCGTAGTACCAGGGCGACCACGCCCTCGGCCTCGCCGTTGTCGTCGCAGCCGCGAACCACCAGGGTCTTCAGGGTCTGCCTGGGCTCTACCTTCAGGAAGGTGCTGACCTCCTCGATGGAGTGCTGCTCGGGGGTATCGACCACCGTCATCTCCATCGTCGGGGCGGGGCGCTCGCCCTGCGGTGCCAGTGCCTCGGCCTTCTCCACGTTGGCGGCGTAGTCGCTGCCGGTGGAGAAGGCGATGGCATCCTCGCCCGAGTCGGCCAGTACGTGGAATTCGTGCGAGCCGCTACCGCCGATGGCGCCGGTGTCGGCCAGCACCGGACGGAACTCCAGCCCCAGGCGGGTGAAGATGCGCGAGTAGGTCTCGTGCATCACCTCATAGGTCTGCTGCAGCGACTCCTCGCTGACGTGGAAGGAGTAGGCGTCCTTCATCAGGAACTCGCGGGCGCGCATCACGCCGAAGCGCGGGCGGCGCTCGTCGCGGAACTTGGTCTGGATTTGGTAGAAGTTGGCGGGCAGCTGTTTGTAGCTGCGCAGCTCGTTACGGATGAGGTCGGTGATGATCTCCTCGTGGGTGGGGCCGAAGCAGAACTCGCGCTCGTGGCGGTCCTTCAGGCGCAGCATCTCGGCGCCCATGGCGTCCCAGCGGCCCGACTCCTGCCACAGCTCGGCGGGCTGTACCGCCGGCATCAGCACCTCCTGGGCGCCGGCGCGGTTGAGCTCCTCGCGCACAATCGCCTCCACCTTGCGCAGCACCCGCAGCCCCATCGGCAGCCAGGTGTAGAGGCCGGAGGCGAGCTTGCGGATCATCCCGGCGCGCAGCATCAGCTGATGGCTGATTACCTCGGCATCGGCGGGGGTCTCTTTTACGGTGGCAATAAGGTATTGGCTGGTGCGCATGGCGATGGGTCTTCTTTACTGTTGTCGAAAGAGGGGATTTTACGCCAGAACGGCGTGGCGATAAATCGCCAGGGAGCCGAGTGGGCTATTTAGAAGGTCGCGCCGTTCCAGCCCCACATATGACGCTCAGGGCTGGAGAATTCAATGTAGATGCGCTCGGCGGGGATCGGCAGCTGGCCGCCGATGAGATCGCACAGGGTCTGCGACAGGGTGGCGTTCTGCTCCTGCGGCAGTCCCAGGCTCTTCAGCTCGAGGTAGGCGCAGGGGGCATCACTGCCGCCGAACAGCATGCTCTGGCCGCTACGGATGTTGACCATGACGTAACGCTCGGGCTTGCCCAGGGCGGCGGCCACCGCCTGGGAGCAGGGCGCCAGTAGCGCCTGCTCCTCGGCCTTCTCCAGCTCCAGGTTGGTGTCGATCTGTAGATAGGGCATGGGGGTTACCTGCAGAGTTGGTCCAGCTGTTCCTTGATTTCGCTAATCTTCGCCTCGCGCATCTCGGGGCTAATCACTACCGGCTGCCCCTCCTCGTCGATAAGGGCCTCGTCGCCGTCGTAGCGTTGCAGCTCTTCGTAGAGTGCCTGGCACTGCTCGGCCACCGAGTGGGACTCGGGCGTGGTGGTTTGTGGCGTTTCGACAGGGGCGGGAGGCTCCGCCTGGGGCGCGGCCGGTGTCTTCTCTTCGACGATTACGCTATCTGAATCGCCGGGCGGCTTTTCGCTGTAGTGAACGGTACCGGCCTCGTCGGTCCATTGGTAAAGCTTGGTCGCCTGCACGGCGTGGCTGCCGAGGAGCAGCGCCGTCAGCAGCAGCCAGTGTGTGAGGGGCGTTCTTTTCATGGTCATTCATTATCCACGTGAATATGGCGGATAATAGCACGGAGTTCCCGTAATACCGTGTCTCCGCTCACGCCCTTGACCTTGGGGGCGAATGTAAGTAGTTTTCCCTAGTTCGTAACTTCTTATATACTTGCCCGTTTTCGCGGGCATTTTTGTCTTTCGACAGGAGACTCTCAGGTGGAATTGACCGGTGCAGACATCATAGTGCGCTTCCTGCAGGACGAGGGGGTGGATCACCTCTTCGGCTATCCGGGCGGGGCGGTACTGCACATCTACGATGCGATCTACAAGCAGGACAAGGTGAAGCACGTCCTGGTGCGCCACGAGCAGGCGGCCACCCACGCGGCGGACGGCTACGCCCGCTCCACCGGCAAGCCCGGCGTGGTGCTGGTCACCTCCGGTCCCGGTGCCACCAATGCGGTGACCGGCATCGCCACCGCCTATATGGATTCGGTGCCGATGGTGGTGATCACCGGCCAGGTGCCCACCCCCCTGATCGGCAACGACGCCTTCCAGGAGGTCGACACCGTTGGTATCACCCGCCCCTGCGTCAAGCACAACTTCCTGGTGAAGGACGTGAAGGACCTGGCGGAGACCCTGAAGAAGGCCTTCTACATCGCCACCACCGGCCGCCCCGGCCCGGTAGTGGTCGACGTCCCCAAGGATGTCACCGGCGAGCGCACCAACTACGTCTACCCCAAGAAGGTGAGCATGCGCTCCTACAACCCGGTGGTAAAAGGCCACCAAGGGCAGATCAAGCGCGCCGTGAACATGATGCTGAGCGCCAAGCGCCCCATCATCTACACCGGCGGCGGCATTATCCTCGCCGACGCGGCCAAGCCGCTGACCGAGCTGGCGCACACGCTCGGCTTCCCCGTCACCAACACCTCGATGGGACTGGGCGGCTTCCCCGCCAGCGATAAGCAGTTCGTCGGCATGCTGGGGATGCACGGTACGGTAGAGGCCAATATGGCGATCTCCCACTGCGACCTGCTGATCGCCATCGGCGCCCGCTTCGATGACCGCGTTACCGGCAAAATCGAGAAGTTCGCGCCGCGCGCCAAGATCATCCACGTCGATATCGACCCCGCCTCCATCTCCAAGAACGTGACGGTGGACGTGCCGATCGTCGGCGACGTCAACAGCGTACTGAAGTCGATGCTCACCCAGATCAAGGCGAGCGATAAGAAGCTGGACGGCGAGGCGCAGGCCAAGTGGTGGGAGCAGATCGAGGCGTGGCGCGCCCGCGATTGCCTCAGCTACAAGAGCGACGGCAAGCTGATCAAGCCGCAGCACGTGATCGAGTCGCTGCACAAGGTGACCAAGGGCGACGCCTTCGTCTGCTCCGACGTCGGCCAGCACCAGATGTGGGCGGCACAGTTCTACAAATTCGACAAGCCGCGCCGCTGGATCAACTCCGGCGGCCTCGGCACCATGGGCTTCGGCCTGCCGGCGGCGATGGGCGTGCAGTTCGCCCACCCCAAGAACCAGGTGGCGGTGATCGTCGGTGACGGCGGCGTGCAGATGAATATCCAGGAGCTGGCCACCTGCATGCAGTACGGCCTGCCGATTAAGGTGATCTGCCTTAACAACGGCTTCCTCGGCATGGTGCGCCAGTGGCAGGAGTTCTTCTACGAGGAGCGCTACTCCCAGGTGCACGTCGAGGCGCAGCCCGACTTCGTCAAGCTGGCCGAGGCCTATGGCCACGTCGGCATGCAGATTGAAAAGCCCGAGGATGTGGAGAAGGCGCTGAAAGAGGCGTTCAAGATGAAGGACAAGTTCGTCTTCATGAACTTCCTCACCGACCCGGGCGAGAACGTTTACCCCATGGTACCCGCCGGTGCCGGACTAGATGAGATGATCCTGATATGAGACATATTATCTCCATCCTGATGGAAAACGAGGCGGGTGCGCTGTCGCGCGTGGCGGGCCTGTTCTCCGCGCGCGGCTACAACATCGAGTCGCTCTCCGTGGCCCCCACCGAGGACGAGTCGCTGTCACGCCTCACCCTGGTGACCCGCGGCTCCGACCAGATCATCGAGCAGATCACCAAGCAGCTGAACAAGCTGGTAGACGTGGTCAAACTGCTGGACCTCACCGAAGGGCCGCACATCGAGCGCGAGCTGATGCTGATCAAGGTGAAGGCCGCCAGCGGCACCCAGCGCGAAGAGGTCAAGCGCCTGGCCGACATCTTCCGCGCCAACATTATCGATGTCACCAGTAAGAGTTACACTATCGAGCTGACCGGCGACGTTACCAAGCTCGACGCCTTTATCGACGCACTGAAGAAGGACGACATCCTCGAGACCGTCCGCTCCGGTATCACCGGTATCTCACGTGGCGACAAGGCACTGCACATTTAATCATTTTTAATTTTGAACTATCGACTGTTTGAAGGACGACCGACATGGCACTGAATATGTACTACGACAAAGACTGCGACCTCTCTATCATCCAGGGTAAGAAGGTCACCATCCTCGGCTACGGCTCCCAGGGCCACGCCCACGCCAACAACCTGAAGGACTCCGGCGTTGACGTTACCATCGGCCTGCGCGCCGGTTCCGCCACCGCCAAGAAGGCCGAGGCCGCCGGCCTCACCGTTAAGGAGACCTCCGAGGCCGTTAAGGGTGCCGACCTGGTTATGGTCCTGACCCCCGACGAGTTCCAGTCCCAGCTCTACAAAGAGGCCATCGAGCCCAACATCAAAGAGGGCGCGGTACTGGCCTTCGCCCACGGCTTCGCCATCCACTACAACCAGGTAGTGCCGCGTGCCGACCTCGACGTCATCATGATCGCCCCCAAGGCCCCGGGCCACACCGTACGTTCCGAGTTCGTTAAGGGCGGCGGTATCCCCGACCTCATCGCTATCTACCAGGACGCCTCCGGCACCGCTAAAGAGATCGCCCTCTCCTACGCCATGGGCGTTGGCGGCGGCCGCACCGGCATCATCGAGACCACCTTCAAGGACGAGACCGAGACCGACCTGTTCGGTGAGCAGGCCGTACTTTGCGGCGGCGCCGTTGAGCTGGTCAAGGCCGGCTTCGAGACCCTGGTAGAGGCCGGTTACGCCCCCGAGATGGCCTACTTCGAGTGCCTGCACGAGCTCAAGCTGATCGTCGACCTGATGTACGAGGGCGGCATCGCTAACATGAACTACTCCATCTCCAACAACGCCGAGTATGGTGAGTACGTCACCGGCCCGCAGGTAATCAACGAGGAGTCCCGCTGGGCCATGCGCGAAGCGCTGACCAACATCCAGAACGGCGAGTACGCCAAGAAGTTCATCCTCGAGGGCATGGCCAACTACCCCGAGATGACCGCATGGCGCCGCAACAACGCCGCCCACGAGATCGAAGTCGTCGGTGGCAAGCTGCGCAAGATGATGCCGTGGATCACCGCCAACCAGCTGGTGGATAAAGAGAAGAACTAAGGTTTTAGTTTTTCTTTGTGAAGAAGGCCGGTTATCGAAGGGTAACCGGCCTTTTTTCGTTTTGGGGTGTTCTCGCTCACATGTTCTGCGTGGGAGTGTGTATCGTTTCTTAATGGTTCGAGCTGGTGTTAAGGTTGGAATTAGGAAATACGCTATTCAGTGTTAACTCAGAGTTGAAACATAATGCCCATGAAGCGTCGGCTTACACGAAAGAACTTAGAGAGTCTATTTAAGCAATGGCCACAAGCTGTAAGTGCAGATGCTGGGGATTTCCGCGTTTTGCACGATCTGGCGAATGCGGGAGCACAAGGATGGGGTGAAAGCTTGAACAAGCCGGACTATATATGGCTAGGCTTTGAATCAGACTGTGGCAATGAGGGTAATGGTATAGCTACAACTAGGAGTGTTTCGGTAGAGAGCCCAAATGGTAATGGTGAACAAGCAGCACTGGGTACGATAACAGAGGTGAGTGGTGACGCTTTACCTAAAGCTGGCAACTATACGGTTAGTCAAAATGCAGAATGCATTTTGGAAGTTAAGGTTTTGGAAGCTAATCTCGCAAAAAAGCTCTCTGGCTTCCGCCCAGCTATTCCATGGCCTAGGTATTTGCGCAAGAAATTAGATCACACTTTCTCAAAACACCTAAGGCAGGCAAATAAACAGATACGTGATGCAAAGAGAGTTCTCGGGTTTGTCGAGGCCAAGGGAGTTGTTGTATTTCTGAACGAAGGAGCACCAACGATAGATAGGGATTTGATCTGTGCATATCTGGCTAAAGCGATAGAGCCTTTGGAATATATTGATGCCGCACTCTACTTGGCTGACAGTATCGAAAAGCCTGCGCCAGTGCCGCTGGTGACGAAAGGGCCTACTGGTATCAGCCTAAAAAAATTTCACAGGGAATTTATGATGATGATGTCCTCGTTTAATTGGGATGCAGGAAAACCAGTACCGAGAGGGTTTGAACCGATCAATTTGTTGGCACAGATTTCATTAGACTCTAGAAGTTTTCAGATGTACAAGGATTGGGCCACAGGTTGGCGAGCCGCTGATGATCCGAGTCCTATACCTAGTCCTTCGTTGAGGATCGGGTATGTACCTGAGGCGGATTACAGATCCACAGTAAATACAAACGCGTAGGCACAAAACCCCGTGCCTACCCTACGGCGGTAGTGCTATTTGTAGGGTTGGCACGCTTGCGTGCCTGCGCGCTACCGGCCTCAAATTCCTGTCTATACTCCACCAAAAGCACAACACCCCAAGGATGAAACCCCCAAGCCATGGCCGGCCCCACCCCCCTATACATCAACGACAAATGGCGCCTCTTCTCCGACAAGGTTAAGCGCCGCGACGGCTTTCGCTGCCTGCAATGCGGCCGCGGTCCGGATGAGGTGACGTTGCAGGTGCACCACGAGCACTACATCGAGGGGCGGGCGCCGTGGGACTATGCCCTGAGCGACTGCCGCACCCTGTGCAAGGGGTGTCATGCTCGCGAGCATGGTCAAATCGAACCGGACCGGGGCTGGACGCTACTGGAGATCGTCGACCTCGGCAGCCTCGACGGGGTCTGTGAGCGTCACAACTGCGGCAACCCGATCCGTTATGCCCACCTCACCTACCATCCCGCCTGGGGCTACAAGACGGTCGGCAGTACCTGCATTGAGCACCTCACCCGCAATGAGCAGCTCATCAGCCACCGTCTGGTGTCGCTCTATAAAAACATTAGCGAGTTTGTCCACGCCTCGGAGTGGAGGGAGGGGCAGACGAAGAAGGGCAAGCCTTATATTGCCGCCAAATACAAACACCACACACTCCGCATCTACGGCGGCGAGGGGCGCTACGCCTACCAGCTGGTGTTGAAGGAGAAGGGGGTGAAGTGGCATGACTACCGCGACATCGTACCCCTGCCCGGCCGCGGCCTGGATGAGGCGAAGGAGATCGCCTACCTGGTGCTAAAGGGGACGCTGAGCCGCGACGAGGAGGAGAGGGCGCGGTTGCGGGATGCCTATCGGGCGATGATGAGTAGGTAGGGGAATCCCGTCACCTCCCTGTTGTCACAGGAAAAAAGCAGCTATCATTCAAAACCTTAAGCGATACAGACAATAAAGCGCCCATGGAATCCAAAAGCAAACGCCGCCGCGGCATCTACCTGTTGCCGAACCTCTTCACCACCGCCGCCCTGTTCGCGGGTTTCTACGCCATTGTTCGGGCGATGGACGGGCAGTTCGAGCAGGCGGCGATTGCGGTCTTCATCGCCATGGTGCTGGATGGGCTGGACGGCCGTGTGGCGCGCCTCACCAACACCCAGAGCGAGTTCGGTGCCGAGTACGACTCGCTGGCCGATATGGTCTCCTTCGGTGTGGCACCGGCGCTGGTGATGTATGAGTGGACACTCTCCGACCTGGGGCGCTACGGCTGGTTGGCGGCCTTTGTCTATACCGCCAGCGCGGCGCTACGGCTGGCCCGTTTCAACACCCAGATCGGCACCGCGGACAAGCGCTACTTCGTCGGTCTCGCCAGCCCGGCAGCGGCGGCGGTGGTGGTCGGCTTCGTCTGGATCGCCGGCGACTTCGGCCTGGAGCCGCGTAAGCTCGAGTGGGCGGCCTGGGCGGTGACCATCACCGCAGGTCTGTTGATGGTGAGCAATGTCCGCTACTACAGCTTCAAGACCATCGACCTCAAGGGCAAGGTGCCCTTCTTCTTCCTGCTGGTGGTGGTGCTGATCTTCGTACTGATCACCCTCGACCCGCCCAAGATCCTGTTCCTGGTCTTCGCCGGTTACGCCCTCTCCGGGCTGGTGACCACCGGCTGGATGCTGATGCGCCGCCGCCGCCAGCTGCAGGCCGGTGAGGATGCCTCGCAGCAGAAATAACCGGGCCTGCACGTGGCCCGGCCAATTCTCCAATTCCCCCCCGCTTTTCGCTAGAATGTCGCCAATTACTGGAGATCTCCCATGAGCGATAAATTATTCATCTTTGATACCACCCTGCGCGACGGCGAGCAGAGCCCCGGCGCCTCCATGACCAAGGAGGAGAAGGTCCGCATCGCCAAGAACCTGGAGCGTATGGGGGTCGATATCATCGAGGCCGGATTCCCCATCGCTTCGCCCGGCGACTTCGAGGCGGTGCAGGCGGTGGCCAACACCATCAAGGACTCCACCATCTGCGGCCTGGCCCGTGCCCTGGACAAGGACATCGACCGTGCCGGTGAGGCGCTGAAGAACGCCAACTCCGGCCGTATCCACACCTTTATCGCCACCTCACCGATCCACATGGAGCGCAAGCTGCGCATGAGCCCGGACCAGGTGGTGGAGCAGGCGGTGGCCGCGGTGAAGCGCGCCCGCCAGTACACCGACAATGTGGAGTTCTCCGCCGAGGACGCGGGGCGTTCCGAGCTCGACTTCCTCTGCCGCATCTTCGAGGCGGTGATCGAGGCGGGTGCCACCACCCTCAACGTGCCCGACACCGTCGGCTACAATCTGCCTGAGCAGTTCGGCGAGACCATCCGCCAGTTGCGCGAGAAGATGCCCAACTCCGACAAGGCGATCTTCTCCGTCCACTGTCACAACGACCTCGGCCTCGCCGTGGCCAACTCCCTCTCCGCCGTGGTCAACGGCGCACGTCAGGTGGAGTGCACCATCAACGGCCTGGGCGAGCGCGCCGGTAACGCCTCGCTGGAGGAGGTGGTGATGGCGGTGAAGACCCGTAAGGATGTCTTCGCCTGCAACGTCGACCACATCAATACCACCGAGATCGTTCCCGCCTCGCGCCTGGTCTCCGGCATCACCGGTTTTGCGGTGCAGCCGAACAAGGCGATCGTCGGCGCCAACGCCTTCGCCCACGAGTCGGGCATCCACCAGGACGGCGTACTCAAGCACCGCGAGACCTACGAGATCATGCGCGCTGAGGACGTGGGCTGGTCCGCCAACCGCATGGTGATGGGCAAGCACTCGGGCCGCAACGCCTTCAAGACCCGCATGTCCGAGCTGGGTATTGAGTTCGATTCGGAGGAGGCGCTCAATGACGCCTTCGCCCGCTTCAAGGAGCTGGCCGACAAGAAGCACGAAATTTACGACGAGGACCTGCAGACCCTGGCCACCGAGACCAGCGTCGAGCAGATGGTGCCCGAGCACTACAAGCTGGTCTCGCTCAAGGTCTGCTCCGAGACCGGCGAGTCCCCCGAGGCGTGCATCACCCTCTCCATCGATGGCGACGAGCACAAGCTCTGCGCCACCGGCTCCGGCCCGGTCGACGCCACCTTCAAGGCGATCGAATCGCTGGTGCAGAGTGGTACCGAGCTGCAGCTCTACTCGGTCAACAACATCACCTCCGGCACCGACTCCCAGGGCGAGGTGACGGTACGTCTGGAGAAGGCGGGTCGCATCGTCAACGGCCAGGTCGCCGATACCGATATCGTCATCGCCTCGGCCAAGGCCTACCTCAACGGCATTAACAAGATCCTCGTCCCCGAGGACCGCCTCAAGCCACAGGGCGCGGACGTCTAAAAGCGAATGGACCCGCAACAGCGCTTCTACCTCGACGCCCTGGGGATACAGCCCTGGGAGCGGCGCGACATGCCTGTCGAGGAAGAGGTGTCGGCAGAGGCCCCGGTCGAGGCGGCCGTAGAAGCCGCGCCTGTCGTGGAGGCCGCGCCTCAGCCTGAGCCCAAACCCGAACCCAAGCCGGAACCCAAGCCGGAACCGGTTGCCGTTGCAGACGATGTGCCCGCCTGGCTCGACGAGGCACCGCCGCTCGATGATTCGGGCTATATCCCCGAGGAGGATGAGATCGATGAGTCCTCCTTTGTTGCCGACAAGCCTGAGCCGACACTCCCCGATATCGCCACCCTCGACTGGCCTGCGCTGCAACAGCGGGTAAGTGAGTGCTCGCAATGTGCCGAGCTGGTGGCGAATCGTAGCCAGACCGTGTTCGGCGTCGGCAACCAGCAGGCCGACTGGATGATCATCGGCGAGGCCCCCGGCGCCGACGAGGACCAGCAGGGCGAGCCCTTCGTCGGCAAGGCGGGGCAGCTGCTTAACGCCATGCTGGGGGCCCTCGGCCTGAAGCGCCGGCAGGTCTACATCGCCAATGTCCTTAAGTGCCGCCCGCCCAACAACCGCGACCCGCAGCCCGAGGAGGCCGCCGCCTGCGAGGCCTTCCTCAAGCGGCAGATCGCCCTGGTGCAGCCCAAAGTCATATTAGTGGTGGGGCGTATCGCGGCGCAGAACCTGCTCAAGGTGGAGACCCCCATCGGTAAGCTGCGCGGCAGCGTGCACCGCTACGACGGTGCTATCCCGGTGGTGGTCACCTACCATCCCGCCTACCTGTTGCGCTCGCCCTCGGAGAAGCGCAAGTCGTGGGCCGACCTCTGCCTCGCTCGTAGTGTGCTCAAGGAGCCGGCTTGAGCGCGGTAATGGATAGTCCGCAACCGCTGCTGCGCCCGATGCTCGACGAGGATGTCGAGGCGGTGATGGCGATAGAGAACGAGGTCTACCCCCACGGCTGGACCGAGGGGATCTTTCACGACTGCCTGCGGGTGCGTTACTCCTGCTGGGTGCTGGAGCAGGGGGAGACGCTCATCGGTTACGGCATTATGTCGGTAGCGGTGGGCGAGGCCCATATCCTCAACGTGGCGGTTGCCCCCCACTGTCAGGGGCGTGGCCTGGGTCGCGACCTGTTGATGCACCTGCTGCAGGTCGCCAAGCGCCACGGGGCCGAGACCGCCTTTCTCGAGGTTCGCCCCTCCAACCCTATCGCCGTGCGCCTCTACGAGACTGCCGGCTTCCATCAGGTGGGGTTGCGCCGCGGCTACTACCCCGCCGCTAAGGGGCGCGAGGATGCGATCATCATGGCGCGTGCATTAATGGAGTTTGAGCCATAACCCCTTAGCGCATCCCCGTCGTGCATCCCCCGTGCCCCACCGTTATAATTGCCCCCCTTTAATTCATACATCTGGTTCCTTCCATGTCCGAGCTGCAACAGCAGGTGCAGGAGCAGGCGAAAAAACGCCGCACCTTCGCCATCATCTCCCACCCCGATGCGGGTAAGACCACGCTGACCGAAAAGCTGCTGCTGTTCGGCGGTGCGATTCAGCTCGCCGGTACCGTAAAGGGGCGCAAGGCGGCGCGCCACGCCACCTCCGACTGGATGAAGCTGGAGCAGGAGCGCGGCATCTCGGTCAGCTCCTCGGTGATGCAGTTCCCCTATCGTGAGCACACGGTAAACCTGCTCGATACCCCCGGACACGAGGACTTCTCCGAGGACACCTACCGCACCCTCACCGCGGTCGACTCGGCGCTGATGGTGATCGACGTGGCCAAGGGCGTCGAGGATCGCACCATCAAGCTGATGGAGGTGTGCCGCCTGCGCGACACCCCCATCATCACCTTCATCAACAAGCTCGACCGCGAGGGCAAGGAGCCGATCGAGCTGATGGACGAGGTGGAGGACGTTCTCAAGATCCAGTGCGCGCCGCTCACCTGGCCCATCGGCATGGGCAAGAACTTCAAGGGGGTCTACGACCTCTACAACGACTCCATCACCATCATGTCGGCCACCCACGGCGGCAAGAAGCTGGATGGTGAGGTGATCGAGGGGCTGGACAACCCTCGCCTCGACGAGCTGTTCGGCAGCCTGATCGAAGAGTTCCGCGAAGAGGTGGAGCTGGTGCGCGGCGCCAGCCACGAGTTTGACCTCGATGCCTTCCTGCGTGGCGAGATGACCCCGGTGCTGTTCGGCTCGGCCATTAACAACTTCGGTGTGCAGGAGATCCTCGACGCCCTGGTCGACTACGCCCCCGGCCCGCAGCCGCGTCCCACCAAGGATCGCGAGGTTGAGCCCGAGGAGGAGAAGTTCTCCGGCTTCGTCTTCAAGATCCAGGCGAACATGGACCCGGCGCACCGCGACCGTGTTGCCTTTATGCGTGTCTGCTCCGGCCACTTCGTGCCGGGGATGAAGATGAAGCAGGTGCGCATCGGCCGCGACGTGAAGATCCCCAACGCCGTCACCTTCCTCGCCCAGGAGCGCGGCCACGTGGAGGAGGCATGGCCCGGCGACATCATCGGCCTGCACAACCACGGCACCATCCAGATCGGTGATACCTTCACCCAGGGCGAAGATCTGAAGTTCACCGGCATCCCCCACTTTGCGCCGGAGCTGTTCCGCCGCGCGGTGCTGAAGGACCCGCTCAAGTCCAAACAGTTATTGAAGGGGCTGCAGCAGTTGTCGGAGGAGGGCGCGACCCAGCTGTTCCGTCCGCTGAAGAACAACGACCTCATCCTCGGTGCCGTCGGTGTGCTGCAGTTCGACGTAGTGGCGCAGCGCCTCAAGGACGAGTACAAGGTCGACGCGATCTTCGAGGCGGTCAACGTCGCCACTGCCCGCTGGGTGGAGTGCGATGATGAGAAGAAGATGGAGGAGTTCCGGCGCAAGAACGAGGACAACCTCGCCATCGACGGCGCCGGCGACCTCACCTACATCGCCCCGACCCGCGTCAACCTGCAGCTGGCCGAGGAGCGCTACCCCGATGTCGCCTTCCGTGCGACACGCGAGAAGTAACTCCTAGAAGGTGAAGTGGTAGCCGAGAATGGCGGAGGTGGAGAGGGTCTGCTCCGAACCGCTGGTGAGGCTACGGTCCACCCACTCGGTACCCAGTTCGGCCCAGAACCGCATGTTGTTCAGGCGATAGTCGATCTGGATCGAGGGGGAGAAGATCAACTCGCTCTGATCCACACTGTTCCACTGGCGTTGGTCCAGCTTCAGGCGCGGATAGATCCGCCACGGTTTACGCAGTGGCAGGCGGCTGCCGCCATAGAGCCCCACACTGTCTACGGTGTCGCTGCTGCTGCCGCGGATACCGAGGGTGGTGAGGTCATCGCCGTTGAGGATGCCGGTGCCGATCATCTGCAGGTTGAGCGAGACGTTGTCGCCGCTGGCCGCGGTGGCGGCGACACCGCCGGAGGCGCTGGTCGCTCCGGTGCGCATGAGCGAAACATCCGCGGCGATGCGCAGTGAGTTGTTGAGCGGGTGCGACAGGCCAAGCGTCACGGTGCGCGCCTGTGCGGTACGGTCGCGGGCCAGTTGATAGATCTCCTGATCGCTATAGAGGGTGCGTAACTGCGCGATATCTTCGACCGCCTGGTTGTCGGCGGTGAGCTGCCCCACCAGCGCGTTGCTGGTGGTGAGGAAGGGGAGCTTCCTTACATCCAGCGAGGCGTTGAGTGTGGTGTTGTTGCTCAGGGTCCAGTTGGCCAGCACCATGCCGATATTCAGTTCACTGTAAAAGGTATCGTAATCGACCATGCCGAGTACGGTCAGCGACGGTTTGAAATAACGCAACTCACCGCCGACGCCCTGGCGATCCACCAGGGTATCGACACGCTGCTCTATGGCGTAGAGGGAGAGCTCCCAGTGTTTGGCAAAGGGGCCGAGGTCGAGGGCCAGCCCGGTAAACAGCCGACCGGTATCGAGCATCTCCGCGGTGCTCATTACCGGGTGACCGACAGTGGCCGAGAGTTCGACCCTCTTTCCCAGTCGGTAACCCAGTTTTAGCCCATCGAAGCGGCTTAACACGCCGTCCCTGCTGCTGCGCTGCCTGCCCGCCTGCAGCCACCAGTCACTCTCCCTGTCGCGATGCAGCAGGTAGAGCGAACTGAGACGGAGGTCGCCGCTCTCGCTGTTAAGCAGATCGTACTGCTGGCTGGCGGCAAGCCGTAAACGGGTATCGGAGCGCTTACCGTGGCGCTGTGAGTCCAGGCTGAGCGTGGTGACGATGGAGGAGTTGGTCGTCTCGCTGCCGCTGCCATCGACGCTGCTGCCGTTATGCAGATAGAGCTGGGAGAGGGCACCATAGTTTTTCCAGCCCTCTCCATCCTGCTTACTCTGCTGTCGTTTTTTTTGTGCCTGTTGTGTTGCGGTGGCCAGACTCATCATGCGTTGGCGTACCCGCTCGCTGCCATCCCCCGTGTCGTAGCGGGCAAGGTAGCCCTGATACACCTTCAGTGCCTGCTCCCTTTCTCCCATGCGCTCGTAGCTCAGCCCCAGGTACTCCAGTGCGGCCTGGCTCTGGCTGTTTTCCGGTAGGTCCATCACCTGCTGGTAGAGGCCGGCGGCCCTGGGGAAGTTGCGTTCATCCACCAGGCTTTTGCGTGCCTCTCTCATCAGCGCACTGGCCTGCCGTTCTATCGTGGGCGTGGCGCGCTGTGGCTCTCGGCTGTCGTCCCCCACCACCGGCAGCAGGGTGATGGTGATGCCGCGAAAATCGCTGTCGGGTTTAAGCTCGAAGCGGGCCCGGCTAGAAAGTTCCAGTTCCATGCGGGCGGTGCCCTCCCCGCTACTTCGGTAGTTGATTCGGGAGAGTGGGGCCTGTGGCGTGGGCTGGAACTTCAGCTGCTGTTCCTCGGGCAGGGGGCTGTCATCGGCCCCCTGTTGTACCAGGCGCAGGTCGACGAACAGTCTCCTCCCCTGGTCACGGGGGGTGTGACCAAGGTATTGCAGCGTGAGGTTGAAGCGGATCGCTACGCGGGTGCCGTCCGCAACGGGTGTCAGCTCGACCGTGTCGATGGCATCGTAACCCTGGGCCGTGGCGGAGTTGGCGCCGACAAACAGGCAGAGCATGAGCAGTAGTGCCGGGATCGGGTGGATAGTCATAGGCGTCTTCATTACGGTTACTCCCAATCACCGCTGCTTAGCGAGTTTTTGTGTACGTGGCAGTCGGCGCAATAGTGGTAGCTGCTGCGATGGCTCGAGCTGTGCTCTTTCCTGAAGTCGCTCTCGTGACAGGTGATGCAGTCGGGTGGGGAGAAGGTCCAGGAGATGGTGTAGCCGCCGTTCGTGTGGCAATCGCTGCAACCGAGGCGTACCCCATGTGCCGGGTAGTTGCTGCTGCTGTGGGTAAAGCTTGCCGGCTTCCAGGCCGTGGTGCTGTGGCAGCTATCGCACGAGGCGGTGGTCGGCAGGTGGCTGGTGCCCTTGCCCTCGGCCGTGGAGCCGTCGTGGCACGCGGCACAGCCGCCCGCTATGGCGGAAGCGTGGTCAAAGCTGGCAGGCAGCCATGCGCTGGTGCTGTGGCAGTTGTCGCAGGAGGCGGTGGTCGCCAGGTGGGTCGCGTTTTTGCCCGTGGCGTCGACCCCGTTGTGGCAGCTGGAGCAGGTCCCGGGGGAGATGCTGGCGTGGTTCACGCTCGCCGGTGTCCAGGCCAGCGAGGTGTGGCACTCGTCGCAGGAGGCGGTGGTGGCAAGGTGGCCGGCGTCCTTGCCGGTCGCGGTGATGCCGTTATGGCAGACGTGGCACTGTCCCGGGGAGACGGCATTGTGATTGAAGCTTGCCGGCATCCACGCGCTGGTGGTGTGGCACTCGTCGCAGCTGGCCGTGGTGGGGAGGTGGGTGCTGTGCTTGCCGTCGGCCATCGAGCCGTTATGGCAGGTGGAGCACTGGCCGGGAGTCGCGTCCAGGTGGTCGTAGCTGGCCGGTGTCCAGCCGAGGGTGCTATGGCAGTTGTCGCAACTGGCCGTGGTGGGGATGTGGAGGGTGTGTTTGCCTGTGGCCATCGAGCCGTTATGGCAGGTGGAGCACTGGCCGGGCGTTGCCTCCTGGTGGTCGTAGTTTGCCGGTGTCCAGCTGTGGGTGGTATGGCAGTCGTCACAGCTGCGGCTGGTGGGGATGTGTTTCATCCCCTTGCCGGCAGCCAGGCTGCTGTTGTGGCAGTTGCTGCACTGGCCGGGGACGACATCGGTATGGTCGTAGCGTGTCCCCCCCCACATGCTGGTGCGGTGGCAGTCGTCGCACTGGTTGGAGGTGACCGTGTGGGTGGCCGGCTTGCCCTCTGCCGAGACGCCGTTGTGGCAGCTGTAGCAGTTGCCGATCACCGAGGCGTGGTCGACACGCGGGACGCTCTCCCAGGCATAGCTGCTGTGGCACTCCTCGCAGACGTTATTGGTGGTGATGTGGTTGGGCGGCATCACGGTGCCGCCGGCGATCTCGCGTCGTGTATGACAGACGGCACACTGGCGCGGCGTACCGCGGAACACCCCGCCAAGGTGGCAGCTCTCGCATTCGGCGAGCTGGTGTCCGCCGTTGAGGTCAAAGCCGGTGGTGGCGTGGTCGAAATCGCTGCCTACCGGGGCCGCGCTGAGCAGTGTCGGAAGCAACAGCCAGAGCAGCGCCAGGTAGGGGGTGCTTCGTGCGGTATGGGTTTGATGCATGGTGATACTCCCTTAAGTCCCTACTGGTTGGGTCTGACGTTGAATTTCGTGGTGTCGTGGCAGCGCTGGCATTGCTGGCCGAAACGGCCAAGGTGCGCATCATCACGTTGATGGCATGCGGCGCAGGCTGTTGGGGTTTTGTCGGCCGGCGCCTCCTGGTGACAGCTGTTGCAGCTGACCTCCTGGTGGGCACCTTCCAGGCTAAAGTCGGTGTTGTCGTGATTGAATTGCCACAGCATCCAGCCGTTGGCGTTGTGGCAGCTGCCGCATGAGTCGCCCAGCGCGCCATGGTGGTCATCATCGTTGTCGTGGCAGTCGTTGCACTCTCGCTGCAGCGAGGCGTAGCGCCCCTTCAGGTGACAGCTCTCGCAGGAGGCGAGGGCGTGCATGCCGTATAGCGGGAAGTGGCTCAGGTCGTGATCAAAACGGTTGGTTTGCTGCCAGCTGTCGACCCGGTGACAGTTGTCGCAGCGATTGCCGAGCTCACCGTCATGGATGTCCTCTCCCTTGTGGCAGTCGCTGCACTGGCGAACCGGCGCATCTTTTTTCACACCGCCACCGTGACAGGCGGTGCAGCCGGCCTCTTTGTGGGGCCCACGTAGCGGGAACTTCGTGTCCTTGTCGTGGTTAAAGCGTGAACGGCCCCATTCGCGCTCGCTGTGGCACTGCTGGCAGCGCTCACCGTTGCGTCCGCGGTGCGGGTCGTCGCCACGGTGGCAGCTAACGCAGCTGGTGGGGGTCTTGTCGCTCGGCTTGCCCGGTCGGTGGCAGCTGACGCAGCCGATCTTCTGGTGGGCGCCGCGCAGTTTGAAGTCGGTAGCGGCGTGGTCGAAGCTGGCCTTTTTCCAGCCCTCGTTGTTGTGGCAGCTGTCGCACTTCTCCTTGTAGCCGTTGCGGTGGACGTCGTCCGTGCGGTGACAGCTGACACACTCTTTGGGGGTCTTTTCGTAGTGCGGGTTGAGGTGGCACCCCGAGCAGAGGGTCTCGCGATGGCCGCCCTTGAGCGGGAATTTCGTCTTGTCGTGGTCGAACTCCGACTTGTTCCAGCTTTCGCTGCCATGGCAGTCGGCGCACTGCTCGCCCAGCTTGCCCTTATGAACGTCCGTATCCCGGTGGCAGGCGATGCAGCTGTCTGGCGCCTCACGCCATTTTTCGCCCTTTTGGTGGCAGCTGTGGCACTCGACACGGGTGTGGCCACCGCGTAGCGGATAGTCGGTCTGCTCGTGGTCGAACAGGTCGCGCTCCAGCAGGACGATGCCGGCCTTGCGCCCTTTGTGGTCGGTATGACAGCTGCTGCAGGCCGTGGCGGCTACCTGTGGCGACTGGCCGTGGTAGCCGCGCTTGTCGCTAATATCGGCGTCGATCTTGTCGTGGCATTTCAGGCAGAGCCGGTCCTGTGTCTCCTTGCTGAAGCGCGCATGGCAGCTGTTGCACTCCTGCTCCTTCTCGGCATGGCCCTCGATGACCTTGCCCGGCATCAACAGCGTCTCAATCTTGGCGGCCTGGGCGGGCAGGCAGACGAAGAGTGCCAGCAGCAGGGAAAGCGCCTTAGTACATGTGAACGGCGATGACATGTATCACTCCCGATAGCAGCATCATGAAAAAGAAGGGCAGGTGAACGACGTGCCAGAGGGCGAACATCCGTTCATAGAAGTTGAACTCCAGTACCTTGCGGGCCGTCTGGAAGTAGCGCTTGAGGTAGGCGCGTGCCTCCCTGCGTTGTCGCCGCTGGGTCTTGCTGTCCCACTTGGCGAGGTGTCCGGCGCGCCTGAGCGCCTGGGTGGTGAGGCGGCCGAGGTGCCAGCGTATCCACCAGGCGCTGAGGGTGTACTTCAGCCAGCGGGCGAGGCTGTGCCAGATACCGTTGACCGGCTCCATGGCGAGCAGTTCGACCTGTCTCAGCCTCTGTTGGAACTCCTCGTCGCGCCCGCACAACCACTCCAGCCGTCCCTTGCTGGAGGTGGCGATCTCCCCCAGCTCCTGAAGCGTTGCCTTGCTGCCGTAGAGGCCGTAGTGGATGCGGGTGTAGATAAAGCGGCCGATCAGGCCGCTGGCTGCCACCAGCAGCATGCATAGCAGTGCCACGGTACTGTTGAGCGAGCCGAGTATGAAATTGGAGTGGAACAGGATGAGTGCCGGGCCGAGTACACCGAACAGCATGTGCATGCGAAACCAGATGGATACGGAGCCCCAGCGGCGCATCAGGCGCAGGTTCTTGCGCAGCGGGTAGAGCAGCAGGGCGAGCATCAGGGAGCCGCCGATAATCCCCAGCAGGTAGCCGACCCCCTTCTCGGCAGTGAGATAGTGCTCCCCGCGCAGCAGCCAGCCGCGGTAGAGCAGCCAGCCGACAGCCATGAAAAAGAGCAGCCAGCCAAGGCGGCTGAGAAGGGGGGTAGAGATTGGCTGCGCTTCCTTAACCATTACCGATGACATCGTATGTAGAGCCCTGTTGTGTTATCTTTTCTCTCGAATTGGGATTATATTCCCAAAAATGATAACGCAATTATGATGAAATGTTCACACTTTTCTTCATTCGTTAACCGTGGAGTGGCTAATGCAGCAAGTCGATTGGATGATCTGGGCGGTCTATTTGGTGCCGTTTCTGGCGATCTGGGGGGGCTATCTCTACCGGCGGAGCCGCCGCGAGGCATGGGCGGCACAGCGCCTTGCCCAGTCGCAGGCCTCTGGGATGACGGAGCCGGCCTCGCTCCATCCGTTGATCGACCCCCATCGCTGTATCGGTAGCGGTGGTTGTGCCAGGGCGTGCCCCGAGGGGAACGTGCTGGGGGTGATTAATGGCAAGGCCTACCTTATTGATCCGACGCGCTGCATCGGTCATGGGGCGTGTCGACTCGCCTGTCCGCATGGCGCGATTACCCTGGTCTTCGGCAGCGAGAAACGGGGTGTCGACATCCCCCATGTCGCCGCCGATTTCCAGACCAATGTGCCGGGCCTCTATATCGCCGGTGAACTGGGGGGGATGGGGCTTATCCGTAACGCCGTCACCCAGGGTGTCGAGGCGGTGGCGTCGATCAGCCGGCTGGATGGCCTCGGCAGGGAGGGGCATTACGACCTCATCATTGTCGGTGCCGGACCGGCGGGTCTGGGCGCGGCGCTGGCGGCAAAGGAGAAGGGGCTGCGCTACAAGGTGCTGGAGCAGGAGAGCCTAGGCGGTACGGTGGCCCATTTCCCACGCGGCAAGGTGGTGATGACCGCCCCGGTGAAGCTGCCCATCGTCGGCAAGGTCGGCTTTACCGAGGTCTCCAAGGAGGAGTTACTGGCGTTCTGGGAGGGGGTGATCGCCGACAACGAACTGGTCATCGAGTGCGGGGCGCGGGTTGAGGATATCAAGCCTGAGCAGGAGGGATTCGCGGTGCGAACCTCCTCTGCCGACTACCGTAGCCGTGCGGTGTTGCTGGCGATCGGCCGTCGCGGCACACCGCGCAAGCTCGATGTCCCCGGCGAGGAGCTAAGCAAGGTGGTCTACCGCCTCATCGACCCGCAACAATACCGTGGGCGCAGGGTGCTGGTGGTCGGCGGTGGCGACAGTGCGCTGGAGGCGGCGGCAAGCATTGCCGATGAGCCGGATACGGAGGTCACCCTATCCTACCGCAGCGAGGCCTTTAGCCGCGCCAAGGAGAAGAACCGCCGCCGCATTGCCGAGGCCGAGTCGGCGGGCCGCCTGCGTCTGTTGATGCGCTCTACGGTGAAACGGATAGAGCACGACAGGGTGGAGCTGCTGCAGGGTGATGAGTCGATCACCATCGACAATGATGCGGTCATCATCTCCGCCGGAGGAATCCTGCCGACGCCGTTTCTCAAGCAGATCGGCATTGAAGTCGAGACCAAATACGGTACTGCATAATGAAAAAACTACCCCTGTTGCTGTCCCTTATGATCTTCACCGCGCCGTTGGCGTTGGCCGAAACCATGGACGATGTCCTGCTTGCTGCACGACAGCGCGACTACCCACGTATGGCCCGCCTGCTTGGTGAGCTGGCGAGGCAGAACGATGCCGAGGCGCAATATCAGCTCGCCGTCCTCTATCGCAGCGGCCGAGGCGTCGAAAAGGACCTGCGCCAGGCCGCGTCCTGGGCGCAAAAGGCGGCCGCTCAGGGGCATGCCAAAGCACTCACCCTGAGCGCCGACCTGTGTAAGAAGGGGGAGGGTTGCAGCAGCCCCAGGGAGGCCGTTGGACGCTACCGCCAGGCCGCCGCCCAGGGGGATGACTCCGCCCGGGCCCGCCTGCAGAACGTGCCGAAAGAGGAGAGCGGTGACGCGGCCCAACTGCGAACCGCTGCACGCAGGGGCGAGCTGGAGACGGTGAGGCGCCTACTGCGGCAAGGTGTCGCGGCGAATGGCCGGGATGAAAATGGCCGCACCCCCTTGCTGGAGGCGGTGGAGGGGGGCCACGCCAAGGTGGTGGTAGAGCTGCTCAGGGCCGGCGCCGATGCCAACCGGGCGGATCGTTACGGTGATGTTCCCCTACGTGTCGCCGCGCGGCTGGGTGATGCGCCAACGGTACGGCGGCTGCTGGCCGCAGGTGCCGCGGTCGATGCCAGCGACAGCGATGGCAACACCGCACTGATCAATGCCGTGCGTGCCGCCAAATCCGCCGCCGTCTCTGCCCTGCTGGCGCAGGGGGCCGATCCCAACCTGCGTTGTGCCAACGGCGAGTCCGCCCTTTCCATCGCCGAGCAGGGCGGGCATACGGCGATTGCCCGTCAGCTGCAGCAGGCCGGGGCGCGTCGGCAGAGCGGCGCTTTTGAGCGCTCACTCGCCGCGCTGGTGGGCACGCAGGGGGAGGGCGATGAGGGCCTCTACCAGGGCTGGTCGCCGTTGATGATCGCCGCCTGGCGCGGTGAGGATGAACAGGTTGCCGCCATTATCGGCCGGGGGGGCGAAGTGGATGCCGTGGACGTCGAGGGGCACACGGCCCTGACCCGCGCCGCCTGGCGCGGCCACCACGATGTGGTGGCCAGGCTGCTCAAGGCGGGGGCCGATCCCAACCACCGAGACGACAGCGGACGTAGTGCCTTGATCTGGGCACTCGAGCGGCAGGGGCGCAAGCGGACGGTGGCCCTGTTGCTGGCGGCTGAGGCCGACGCCAATGCCAGTGATGCGCAGGGGCGTTCGGCCCTGGCCCTGGCGACAGCGCTGGGTGAGGGCGGCGTGATCGAGCTGTTGCTGGCGGCCGGGGCCGACACGGCGCAACCGGATCGGCAGGGTATCACGCCGTTACAGCGTGCGGTGTTGGGCGGTTACGGCGAGTTTGCCGAACGCCTGTTAACGGCCGGTGCGAATCCCAATGCTAAAGATAGCAAGGGGCGCGACGCCCTGTGGTATGCCGCCGACCGTGGCGATGCGCCGATGGTGCAACGGCTGCTGGCGCATGGGGCGAGGGAGGGTAGCGGGGACGACAAAGGGCATACCGCCCTGTCACGCGCCGTGCTCGGGGGGCACCTGGAGTGTGTGGCGTTGCTATTGCGCGCAGGGGCCGATGTGGCCCACACCAGTCGTGACGGTAATACCGCCCTGGCACTCGCCGCTGAACAGGGGGCGTTGGCGATCGTAAAGGCGTTGCTCAAGGCGGGGGCACCGCTTGATCAGCGCAACAGGGCGGGTAACTCGGCGTTACTGCTGGCGGTTCGTGGGGGGCATGTTTCGGTTGTGGCCGAGTTGCTCAAGGCGGGGGCAGACCCCTACCTGAGGAACCGACAAAAACTCACCGCTCAGGAACTGGCTGAACAGCTGGGTATGGAGGAGGCGGTGGCGCTGTTTGAGCGCCACCGCAATAACAGCAAAAACTGGTGGAAACTGCTTTCCGGTTAGCGCGGCCCGTTGCGGGGCAAATGGCTACCCCCGCAACCCCACCCCACGTTTCATTAGCCACAGGCTGTAGCTGTAGAGCAGGGCGATGAAGCCGATGATCACGCCATAGGCGACGCCGAGCGAAATATCGGAGACCCCCAACATGCCGTAGCGGAAGGTGTTGACCATATAGAGGATAGGATTTCCCAGCGACAGGCTCTGCCAGAAGTCGGGCAGCATGCTCACCGAGTAGAAGATCCCACCGAGGTAGGTCAGCGGCGTCAGCACGAAGGTGGGGATGATGCTGATGTCGTCGAAGCTCTTGGCAAATACCGCGTTAATGAAGCCGCCGAGGGCGAACAGGATCGAGGTAAGCAGCGCCACGCTCAGGATGACCGCGATGTTATGGAAGTGCAGGTCGGTAAAGAAGGTGGCGACGATGGTCACCATCGCCCCCACGGTCAGTCCGCGCGCCACACCGCCGGAGATGTAGCCGATGAGGATCAGCGAGTGGGGGATGGGGGAGATCAACAGCTCTTCGATGTAATTGCTGAACTTCGCGCCGTAGAAGGAGGAGACCACGTTGGCGTAGGAGTTGGTGATGATGCCCATCATGATCAGCCCCGGTACGATGTAGTCCATGTAGCTGAAACCCTCGATGGGGGCGAGCTGGGAGCCGATCATCTTGCCGAAAATGACGAAGTAGAGGGCGGTGGTGATCATCGGCGGTACGATGGTTTGTACCCAGATGCGGCGGAAGCGGCGGATCTCCTTTACCAGGATGGTATTGAAGGCGATACGGTAGGTTTGCAGGCCCATTACTTCTCCCCCCCTTTCTCGACCAGGTCCAGGAACAGCTCTTCCAGGCGGTTGGCCTTGTTACGCATCGATACCACCTCGATACCCAATGAGCTGAGTTCGGCGAAGATGACATTGAGGCTCTCTTCGCGTCGCACCTCGATCTCCAGTGTTGTCTCGTCAGTCAGTTCAACTGGGTAGCCGCACTGTAGCTCTGGGCATACCTTTTGCGGTGTGCCCAGATCGAGGATGAAGGTCTCTTTGTCGAGCTGGTTGATCAGCTCCTTGATCGAGGTGTGCTTGATGATCTCACCCTGGTCGATGATCGCCACGTTGCGGCACAGCATCTCCGCCTCTTCCAGGTAGTGGGTGGTGAGGATGATGGTGGTGCCTTCCGCATTGACTTCGCGCAGGAACTGCCACATGGAGCGGCGCAGCTCGATGTCCACACCGGCGGTAGGCTCATCGAGGATCAGCAGCCGCGGCGAGTGGACCAGGGCGCGGGCAATCATCAGGCGCCGCTTCATGCCGCCGGAGAGGCCGCGTGCCATGGCGCGGCGCTTCTCCCACAGCCCCAGCTTCTTTAGTGCCCACTCGCAGCGCTCCTCGGCGATCTTCTTCTCCACACCGTAGTAGCCGGCCTGGTTGATCACGATCTCCTCCACCGGCTCGAACATGTTGAAGTTGAACTCCTGCGGCACCAGCCCCAGGTCACGTTTTACCAGCATCGGCTGGCGCTCCATGTCGTTGCCGAACACCCTGACCGAACCGGCGCTCTTGTTCACCAGCGAGGTGATGATGCTGATGGTGGTCGATTTGCCGGCGCCGTTGGGGCCGAGCAGGGCAAAGAAATCTCCCTCCTCAACGTTTAGGTCGATGCCTTTGAGGGCGGTGAAGCCGTTGCGATAGGTCTTCTCCAGGCCGGATATTTCCAGGGCGTGCATGGTGCGTGTTGGATCCTTTTGTGGGTTGAGTGCGCAGTCTACCGCAGGCTAGGTTGAGGCGCTATCGGATGCCTGGCCCCGCCCGTGCATATTCCTCAGTGACGGTATGGGAGGCTCACTGGTATGCAGATGGTCATGGTCTATTCTCGAGTTGTATGGATGAGGAGGTCTAAACGTGGCGAGGGCACTCGGCGGCCGCAGGCGGGATGACAGGAATGAATAGCGTACTTACTGAAAAACGACTCCTAATACTCACTACTCTGCTGGTCATTGCGGCGCTGCAATTCGGTGCATGGACCATCCAGCAGCGTTTTAGCTCAGCGATCTATGAGGAGGTGGGTAATAAGCTGAACCGCACCGTCGATGCGGCAGAGTTATCGCTGGAGCGCTGGTTCAATAACCAAAGTGCCGGTGTGCGCTACTGGGCAAGCCAGTCCGAGGTGGAGGAGGCGGTGCGGGAGTTGAGCGCTGTGCCCCATGATGACGGAACAGGCCTGCTCTCATCACCGGGACAGAAGCGGCTGCGGGACCGTTTTGTTCCGCTCATGGGGGACCTGGGATACCTGGGTTTCTTTATCGTCGATAGCGACAATTACAATCTCGCCTCCTCACGTGATAGCAATGTCGGCATTAAAAGCCTGCTAGAGGGACAACCTGAGTTCTTTGCGCGCATGCGTGAGGGGGATGTGGCGCTGAGCCTGCCGCTCTACTCCGATGTACCGCTGGATGACGAGACGGAGCAGTATGGTCATCGGCCTGTCACGATGTTTGTCGGTGCTCCGCTTCGCCGCACGATTCGCGGTGAGAAGATGTTCCTGCTGTTTCGCCTCTCGGTGCCGAATGAGTTTAATGCATTGTTCAGACGCCTGAAATTCGGCGGCAGTGGAGAGGTTTACGCCTTTGATGCACAGGGACGCCTGCTGACTATCAGCCGCTACGAAGAGCAGCTCTACCGTATGGGTATCTTGCCGCAAGGGGAGGGTTCACAACTGGCGCTACAGTTGCGAGTGCCGGATAGCGGAGCGTTGAGCGAACTGGTTGCAGCCATTGTGGGGCAGCAGCCTGTCCACGGAGTGGTGGAGTTCGAGGACTACCGCGGCGTCGATTCGGTGGGGCAGGGACGCTGGCTCGCTATGCTGAACATGGGGATAGGCGCGAAGCTGGATGCGGCGGAGGCAGGGGCCGCGCTGGCAACGGGCCGTAGCCTGATGCAAGGGATGACCTGGGGCGGCAGCATATTGATATTGATTTTCTCCACCTTTCTCTACCTGACGCGGCGCAAGAACTGGCAGATCCAGAGTAACCTCAGCGCGGTGCTGCAAAACAGTGGCGAGGGGATCATCACCATCGATCGTAACGCGAAGATCGAGACCGTCAACCCCGCAGCCGCAGCGATGTTCGGCTACGACGTGAGTGAGATTGTGGGCCGGAATGTCAATAAATTGATGCCCCATGAAATGCGCCGGCAGCACGACGAATATGTGCAGCAATCGGAACTCTACGAGTCACGCGTGATTAACCGTTCGCGAGAGCTGTATGGCCTGCACAAGGATGGGCGTTTGATCCCCATTGAACTCAACGTTACCCGCATGCAACGTAATGGGGAGGAGCGGTTTATCGGCATTCTCCATGACATCTCCGAGCGGGTCGATGCGCAGCGGGCACTGCAGCGCAATGAGGACCTGCTGCAACGCTCGCAACATATTGCTCATGTCGGCAGTTGGGATTGGGGAATAGAGGATGGCGATATTACCTGGACCGACGAAACCTATCGCTTATTCGGCGCGGACAAGGGTGAGGATTCCCCTAGTTATGAACTATTCATGAGTCGTGTCCATCCCGAGGATCGCGACCATGTGGCGCACTGTATCGAGGCGGCATTGAGTGGTGAGTTCGATCCCTACGACCTTGAGCACCGCATTCTCACCAGGGATGGTGAGGTGCGATATGTACACGAGGTCGGCAGGGTTTACCGCGATGAGAGTGGCAAGGCAGTGAGGATGATCGGGGTGGTGCAGGATATCACCGCCCAGGTCGATGCAGCGGAGAGGATTCAGCAGGAGAAGGAGGCCGCTGAAGAGGCCAATGAGATATTGTCGCTGACCCATCAGGTGCTGGAGCGTACAGGAATTGCAGAGTTCTGGTTTCGCGCCAGTGATGGCCGGTTAGTGTGGGTGAGTGATGAGGGGGGCAAGCACCTCGGCTACAGCATGGATGAGCTGAGGGCGATGAGCATTAGTGATTTTGATCCGGGATTCCCACAGGCGCAGTGGCGGGAGCTGATGCGACCCTATGTGGAGCAGGGCTGGGGGCGTTTTGAATCGACACACCAGACGAAAGGGGGGGCGTCAGTGCCGGTGGAGATTACGGCGATGTATCGGCCTGAAGAGTCCGATGCGGAGGCGATGTTTGTTGCCTTCGTGACGAACATCGCTGAGCGAAAGGCGGTAGAGGCGGAGTTGATCCAGTCGCGCGAGAACGCCGAGGCGGCGGTACAGGCAAAGTCCGCCTTTCTTGCCACCATGAGTCACGAGATCCGCACCCCGATGAACGGTGTCGTCGGTATGATCGAACTGTTGCGCAATACACCATTGAACGAGGAACAGCAGCGTATGCTGGGTGTGGTGCATGACTCCGCCTTTTCACTGCTCCGCATTATTGACGACATCCTCGACCTCTCCAAGATCGAGGCGGGCAAGCTCAAGCTGGAACAGACCAGCTTCAGTCTTGACGATGTAATCGACAGCGTCGCCGATATCATACGGCCGATCGCCCGTAGCAAGAATATCCGCTTCTACCTCTATCAGGACCCCAATCTCAATTTGCCGCTAATCGGCGACCCGGTACGAATAAGGCAGATCCTCTACAATCTGTGCGGCAATGCCATTAAGTTTACCAACAAGGAGAATGGCTATATGGCGGTGGACGTCAGCCGGCTGGAGGGGGGCAATGGGGTGAATATTCAAATCCGTTTTCGCGTCAAGGACAACGGTATAGGGATGAGCGAAGAGGTGACGCAGCGACTATTTAGCCCCTTTTTCCAGGCCGAGGCTTCGACCACACGCCGCTTTGGCGGTACTGGGCTGGGTCTCTCCATTTGCAAGAACCTTACCGAAATGATGGGGGGGGGGATTTCGGTCGAGAGTGTCGAGCACAAAGGCACCACCTTTACCGTCGACCTGCCCTTTGTCTGTGATAGAACGGCGATAGTCCCAAGTGAACCGGTTATTAGCGACCTATCGGTACTGTGTCTGGTTCCTGATGAATATGAATTCAAAAACGTTAATAACTACGTCAATGCCTGTGGATGCGACAGCCGGGTGGTCTCCACGGATGAGGCATTATGGTCGGAGCTGGATGGTGGTCACTCGTATGATGTTGTTCTGCTATTTAAAACGATATCTGGTGACAAGATGGAACCGCTATTAAAGCGTTTGCGTGAGCAGTCTGCTGGGCAACTACGCTATGTGCTGGCCGTTCCCGATGAACTGCAGTATCGCGAGCTGAAGGATGATGATGTCATCCTGGTGGAAAACTACCCGCTCAAGCGGCGCGCACTGCATAGCGCAATTGCCTCGGCGGTTGGACGCGCTAGTCCACCTGTTGGCAGCGGAGATGAACCGATTAACGTTGCCGTCGCCCCTCCAAGCCGGGAGATGGCGCAGAGTATGAATCGCCTGATTCTCGTGGCAGAGGATAACCTAACCAATCAGGAGGTCATCTTGCGCCAGCTATGGCTGCTTGGCTATGCCGCGGATATCGCTGCAGATGGCAGACAAGGCCTGCAGATGTGGCGCGAGGAAGAATACGCACTGGTATTGACCGACTGCCATATGCCGGTAATGGATGGCTACCAGATGACGGCAGCTATTCGTGAAGATGAGAGTGTAACGGGACGCAACCACACTCCAATCATCGCCGTTACCGCTAACGCGCTGCAGGGAGAGGGGGATAAGTGTATTCAGTGCGGCATGGACGGCTATCTGAGCAAACCGCTCGAACTAAAACGCCTCAGGCGCGAGCTGGCAAAGTGGGTGGAGCCACTTCAGCAGCAAGATGAAGGAGGAGTTTTTCCTTCCGGTGAGGAGGTGAATGGGGAGGGGCTGGTACGTCTTGATGTGCTGACCGAATATGTCGGCAGCGACAGCGAGGTGCAACAGCAGATACTGAAGAAGTTTCTGCAAACGGCTCGGGATACCGTCAGTGAGATCAATGATGCGATTGCTGAGGATGATCTTGAGCAGGTGGGATTGCTTGCGCACCGTATCAAGTCATCGGCACGGGCGCTGGGGGCAGAAGCGTTGGTGTCACTGCTACAGACGATGGAGCAGGCTGGCAAGGAGGAGCGGCGCGAGGAGATCCTTGCTCAGCAACAGAGTCTCGCACCTTTGTTGGAAAAGCTGGAGAATGAAATCGCAACACTGCTGGCTTGATATTTGTTGATTCACAACCAATCACATAAGGAGCGGAGGGGGAAAAGCTATTATGAAGAAGGTGCTTCTTGTCGACGATGACCCGATGATTGTGGAGTTGATGTCGCCGGTTCTTCATGCGCTGGGAATACGCGATATAACTGTTTCGGTGGATGGCAGCGAGGCACTTTCCGTTATTGATGCCGATAAAGAAAAGTTGTCGTTAATCCTTTGTGACCTGCGCATGCCCGGCATGGATGGCATAGAGTTTCTGCGTCACCTCGGAGAGCGTCACTATTCCGGTGACATTATTATCATCAGCGGTAGCGACAACCGTCTTCTTGAGTCGGTGTATGATCTGGCGCAGGCACACCAACTCAATATCCTCGCGGCACTCGAGAAGCCGGTGACGACAAAGGCATTGGCCGAGGCGCTGAAAAATACTTCCCCTGCACATGCACAGCGTCATGCTACAGAAAGCCCGGTCTCACTGGACGCAACGGAACTGGAGCGCGCATTGCGCGGTGGAGAACTGGTCTCCTATTTTCAGCCCAAGGTGGATGTCCAGAGTGGCCATATCGATGGGGTCGAGACCCTGGTTAGATGGAACCACCCCGATTACGGCGTGGTTACCCCGGACCGCTTCATCCCAATGGCCGAGGAGAGTGGGCTAATTGATGCACTGACGCAGACGGTGTTCTTCCAGGCAATGCGTTATGCCGCGGCATGGCAACGCATGGGACTCAAGCTGCAGGTGGCCGTCAATGTGTCTGTGCATAACCTGCAGCAACTCGAGTTGCCGGAAATGTTGATTGATACCGCCTCATCGCTTGGTATCGACCCCTCTGGGATTACTATCGAGGTGACGGAGTCGCGACTGATGCAGAATCTCACCAGTGCCCTGGAGATTCTGACTCGGCTCTACCTGCAGGGGGTTAAGCTCTCTATCGATGATTTTGGCACCGGATACTCGTCCATGGAGCAGCTACGCCGTATCCCCTTCAATGAACTGAAGATTGACCGCAGTTTTGTCAATCGTGCCGATCACGACCAGGCGGCTATGGCGATTCTGGAATCGAGTGTCGATTTGGCCAAAAAGCTCAATATGACGCTGGTGGCGGAAGGCGTGGAGACAAAGGAAGAGTGGGATCTGGTCAAGGGACTAGGCTGTGATTTGGTGCAGGGCTACTACATCAGCAAGCCGATGAGCGGTAATGATATTCCTGGATGGATAAGCTCATGGGATAAGGTCCGACCGCTATGGACGTAGCCCTTCGAGCTTTCCGATATCTTTAGCATCAGAAGGGTTGAGCGTATCTCCCTGTCACGACTCTATTGCTCTGCGTTGACCCCTCTTGGGCGGCATGTTAAAAACCTGGAAACAGCATAATAAGAAACGTACCTTCGCAGTGCGTGAATGCAGTGAGAAAACCACACAGGGAGAGGTGGAATGTCTGATGTGAACTATATGGTGGTGTTTCGTGGTGACCTGGTCGATGATGTCGACCCGGAACAGGTCAAGGAGAGCTTGCAACAGCTGTTCGAGTTGACCGCTGAAAAGGTGGAACGGCTCTTCACCCTGTCGGCGGTGGTCCTGAAGAAGAATATCAGCCACGAGCTTGCGCACAATCTCACCCAGCAGTTGGAGAAGATCGGTGTACTTACCGAAGTAAAGGCGATGGACGAGGCAAAGCTTATCGCCCTGGGGGCGCACAGCCATGATGGTAGTCGTACCGCTACGGATGCGGCGGAGGATAGGGGAAAGCGCCAGCAGTTCGAGTTCCATGGCAACGGCGCTGAGTACTTCAAAATCTGGATCGTCAACGTGTTTCTCTCCATCCTCACCCTCGGCATCTTCTCTGCCTGGGCCAAGGTACGTAACCACCGTTATTTCTATGGCAATACCCGGCTCGACGGTGCCGGCTTTGAGTACACTGCCAACCCGGTGGCTATCCTCAAGGGGCGTGTCGTTGCGGTGGGCTTCCTGCTGCTGTTCAACTACGCCTCCACCGCACTGCCGCTCGGCGGCATTCTCTATGGCGCCCTGGTGCTGCTCTTCATCGTTGCCTTTCCCTGGTTGATCAATCGCTCCATGGCCTTTCGCAACTACAACACGGTCTACCGCAATCTGCGTTTCGGCTTTGATGGAGACTACCTGGACGCCTTTAAGGCCTTTGTGCTGTGGCCACTTGCCGGGGCGCTCTCCTTTGGCCTGCTGATGCCCTATGCGGTGTTTCGGCAGAAGCACTACATCGTAGACTGCTCGCGCTACGGCTGCAGCTCCTTTAATGCAGACTTCGTCTGGCGTGATATCTATGGAGTCGCCGTTCGTGCCTCCCTGCTCATGGTGTTGGCCATTGTGCTGGCAGTGGTGCCGCTTATCGGCCCGTTGCTGGCCCTGGTGGGCTACCTCTTTGCCTTCGCCTACTTTAGCGCAAACATCGGTAATACCGTCTACAACGGCGCACGCCTGCATGCGCACGGCTTCGACTCGACGCTGCAGACCGGTTCGCTGGCCATGGTCTACCTCACCAACTGGTTGATGATCGCCCTCACCCTGGGGCTGGCAATGCCGTGGGCCAAGGTGCGGCTGGCTCATTACCGTGCCGAGCACCTCGCCCTGCTGGCCGACGGCCCGTTGGATGAGTTCATTACCGCTGAAGAGGAGAGGGTGGGCACCCTGGGTGAGGAGATCGGTGAGGCCTTCGACCTGGATATCGGCCTGTGATATCTATTGAAGGTGAACTCTATGACGGCAAGAGTTCTGCCCACTGGCGGGCGCGGCTTAGTGCCCACCACGGGGGACGGCTGCAGCTGCAGTGGGGCGAGGACGATGTCAGCTATCCCCTGGATGGCATTGAGATAAGCTCCCGCCTCGGTAACACCCCCCGCTATTTCACCCTGCCCGACGGGCGTAAGTTCGAGACCGGTGACAACGACGCCGTCGATGCCCTGGTGGCCCAACACAGTAAAAGGGAGCTACACGGTCGGCAGGCGCTGCTGCACCGGCTGGAGAGCCGCATGCACTACGTGCTGCTTGCCCTTGTCGCGGTGGTGGCCTTCAGCTGGGGCATGCTTAAGTACGGCCTGCCGGCCGCCGCCGAGGGCATCGCCTACGCCCTGCCGCAGGACATCATGCGCAGTGCCAGTGATAGTACGATTAAGGTGCTGGATGAAAACTACCTCTCACCGACCCGGCTCGATGAAGCGCAACGGCAACGACTGCAATCCAGGTTCATCGCGCTGTCACGTCAGGCGGAACCGGGCTTCAACTACCAACTACTGTTTCGACAGGGCGGTGAGATGCTGGGCGCCAATGCCTTTGCCCTGCCTTCGGGTACCATCATCGTCACTGATGAACTGGTTGAGGTTGCCGGCAACGATGAAGAGGTGATTGCAGTTCTGGCCCATGAGCTTGGCCATGTGGTGAACCGCCACAGCCTGCGTCAGGTATTGCAGAGCTCGGCCCTCTCCCTGCTCGTTACCTATGCGACCGGTGATGTGAGCTCAATACTGGTTGGTTTGCCCGTGCTATTCGTCGAGCTGGGCTACTCGCGGCGCTTTGAGCACCAGGCCGATCAGTTCGCCTACGATTTCCTGCAGCGCAACCAGATACCACTACATCACTTTGCCGATATCCTCGAGGGGCTGGAGCGCTCGCACACTAGGCGCCGTGCAGAGCGTAGCAAGAGAGAGGGGGAGGGGAGTCGCGTGGTTGAGTTATTCGAGTACCTCTCTACTCACCCGTCTACGGCTGAGCGGGTGGAGCGGTTTCGCAACGAAATAGCTGACTAACAGGTCTGGCCAGCCTGGGCGGCGCAATCGGTATTTGGCCGCCCTCCATAGTGGTTTGGGTAGTTGTTCACATGTATAGTGTGTGTGAATATTTCCTTAACTCGTGTACCTGAGTAGCGATGACATACAGCAACACAACCCCCATGGATGTTCTCTTTGTGAGCAACAATGAAATCGATGAAATGCTCATCTCAGGCTATCTGGATACCGAGGCGAGGATTCGGATGGTTGACACCTTTGAGGAGGTGGAGCGAGCCCTGCAGGAGTTTACGCCATCGGTAACCATTTGTGAGGCGGAGTTGCGGGGCACCGATGTGCGCAAAATTTGTAGCGAATTGCTGGAGTATCCCTGTGTCTTTATCTCCTCACGCGACCGTGACAGTGAGCGGCGTAAGTGTATGCTGAAGTTGCGTGAGTGCTATCTGACCCGCCCCTACTCGCCTGAGCAGCTTAATCGGGCGGTGTCGGTGGTGAGAAGTGTCAGGGAAGAGTCTATGTCGCTGTTCTAAACCGGCTACCACTCCTGCCTGTCAGGAAAGTTTCTCTAGGCATTTTCATAAATATCCTCTTCCACTTCCTCTCTCGCGTGCTGTTCGCTACGTATCATCTCGATAAAACGCTCAAGCAGATCCGGATCCCATTGCCCGGAATGGTGTTCCTTCTCCAGGATGGAGAGGGCCTTCTCAATCGGCATGCCTTTACGGTATACCCTGTCGCCGGTCATCGCGTCCCAGGTATCGGCGATGGCTACTATTCGTGCCGGTAGCGGTATCTCCTCCCCCTTCAGGCCATCGGGGTAACCGTTGCCGTCCCACCGCTCATGGTGCCAGGCGGCGATTTCAGCAAATGCCTTAAAGCGCTTTAACGGTTGCATGATGGCGGCGGTGTCCACCGGGTGGTTGCACATCACCTCATACTCTTCATCATCGAGAGGACCGGGCTTGTTGAGGATGGCATCCGGTATGCCGATCTTCCCCAGGTCGTGCATCAGCGCCCCCTTCTTCAGCAGTACCAGCTCCTCTTCCGGCAGTCCGATACGCCGACCGAGCATAACGGAGAACTTCGATACCCGGGCCGAGTGTTTCGCGGTATAGGGGTCTTTGGCTTCAAGCGCCTTGGCCAGTGACTGCAGGGACTGGATATAGGCCTCTTCCTGCTCGTTGAACATGCGCTCCAGGTTGTCGGCCATTTGGTTGATGTCCTGTCCCAGGCGCCCTATCTCGCCATAGCCGAACTTCTTGATACGCGCCGCCAGTTTTCCCTCGGCGATTTGCCTGGCGACCAGGCCGATATGGTTAATGGGATTGATCAGGCCGTTATTGACCACCAGGCCAATCAGGCCAAGTCCGGCAAGGGTGGCGAGAGAAACAAACCACCAAATATCGTTTTCGTGTGCGTTATCGATCTGTTTGATGCGTTGTAGCGTCTTATCAAGGTCGAGTTCTACCTCCAGGCCGGCGACCACCTGTTTACCCTGAAAAATTGGGATGATGATGTCGGCATGGGCGGTTTGCTGCTTTTTGCCGTCTTTTACCAACGACTCTACTTCGGTCTCCGTGAACTCTTTGCCTGTGCGGAACACATTGCCATAGTGCAGGTTCACATCCCGTGTCGGGGGTTTGGAGGCACCGGCATGAGCAATGATCCGGCCATCTCGGTCATAGATGTAGAGACGGTTAATGCTGAACTCGATGTACTTGTGCGGCCTAACCGCCTGTTGCAGCACCGCCTGGGCGGAGGGGGGATCAAGGGGCGAGCCCTGTTGCTCTAGCTGCTGTCCGACGCCATGGAGAAACACCAGGGCCTGCTGTTTTACCTGGCTGAATATGGTGTCTTCGATGATGCTCTCGGTGCGCCAGTTAATGCCGCCCGTAACGATGACAAAGCCCAACACGATAAGGGCAAACAGCCGCTGCCCTAAGGTGCCGCGCCTAAAGATAGGGTTAGGTTGGTCGTTCATTGTTTCCGCCACGGGTATCTGAGGCACTCCTTTTGCGTCAGCACTATTAATAGCAGGTTTACCCCAAGGTGTCTTATCGAAGGTCCCGAGGGACAGGGTCTAGAGCTTGATAATGTCTAGACCCTGTTGGCCCTCCAGAGTTCCCGCATCACTGATCACCGCGGTGCTCGCCAGTTCCGGCCTGAGGTAGGTCTCGGCGACCCGCTTCAGGTCAGACTCTCTCACCTCCAGAATACGGGCACGGTAACGGCGGCGCTGCTCCGGGGTGCGGCCGTGCAGGATGCCGTGGAAGGTCTTCTTCGCCTCGCCGGCAGGGGAGCCGGGTTTGTCGATGGAGGAAATTACGCCGAGGATCGCCTCTTCCACCAGTCGCCACTCGTGGCTATTTTCCACTAGCCAGTTAATCGAGTTGTCGAAGTCGGCCAGGGTCTCGGCCAGGCGCGGGTCGCGGTAGGAGTAGAAGCGCAGTGAGCCGCTGTCCGGGTCGAAGCTGGCGCCGCCGCCGTAGGCGCCGCCCTGTTCGCGGATGGTGCGATGCAGGTAGTTGTTGCGCAGGAAGCCGCCCAGCACCATCAGCGCCGGGGCATCGTCGTGCTCGACGCAGACACCGGGATAGGCCCTGGCGCAGAAGTTGACCTGGGTGGAGGTGGCCCAGCCCTGCTGCAGTTGCCCTGCGGCGGCGGCGGGGACAAACAGCCCGTTGGCACTGCCCGCATCACGCCCCTCCCAGCGCTGCGCCAGGTGGCCTGCGATCGCCTCGCGTTGCTCCGCCTCGCCGATCAACAGCAGTTGGCGCGGCGCCTTGAGCAGGATATCGCGCAGTTGCTCCAGCCGGGCGGCGAAGCCCTCTAGTGCCGCCTGGTCCCCAAGGCTGTCGTCCAGTGCCTTCAGCGCCCTGATCCCTGCCAGGCCGTTCCAGTTGTGCAGCTGGGCGGCACAGGGGGTGAGGCCGGAGGAGGCGGCACTCATCGCCAGGCTGTGGCCGGCGCTGGTGACGCGCTGTTCACGGTACATGCGCTCCTGCGCCACTAGCTCGCGGATGCGCGGCAGCTCGTCGAAGCGGGCGGCCTCGAAGGTCTCCTGCATCAGGTCGCTCAGCGCCGCCTGGTTGCGCAGCAGCGCCTTGCCGGAGAGGGTGAAGAGGCCGCGCCCGCTACTCAGGTCGTCCACCGCACCGCGCAGGGTAATACTGGCACCGATACCGCCGGTGACCGCCGCCTGCAGCGCCTGTGACCCGAGGTAGTCACGCCCGGCGCTGCCCACTTCGGTGACGATGTCGGTAAAGAGCGGCAGCAGCTGCGCCAGTTCCTCGTCCAGTTCGGGCAGGTCGACGATGACCTGCTGGTAGACGATGCCGTTGGTGCCGCGGGCGTACCAGTTGGCAGGCTGGCTGGCGATGGTGGTCTCTTCCCCATCGGGGATGGCGAGTTCGGCCGGGATGTCCTCCAGCCCCACCTTGGGTAGCTGTTCCGGGTCGTCCTGCTGCTCCTGGCGCTGCTGCAGTGCGGCGGCCAGTTCGATCACCCGTTGCTTGTCGCTGTCATCCATCCCGGCCTTAATGGCGGCAAGGCGCTCGGCCTCTTTTGCCGCGCGTTCGGCACTCAGTTGCGGATCGGGATGCATCACCAGGCGCACCCGGTGGGGGTTCTCCAGCACCTCGCGGGCGAGGCCCTTGATGAATTCCGGCTCTTCAATCTGCTGGCGTAGCTTGGCGATAATCGGGTCGATGTCGAGTGCCGCCAGTGCATCGGCGCCGTGCAGCACGGTGCCGAGGGCGTTGACCATCAGCTGCAGTCCGTAGGGAAAGCCGTCACCGCTGACCTCGCGTTGCGACAGTTCGTACTGGTGCAGTACCGCCTCCACCATCTCCTTGTCGACGCCGTTCTCCGCCACCTCATTCAATACATCGAGTACCAGCTTCTCCACCGCCTCGGCCTGCTCCGGGTTGGAGCCCTCGAGGCCGGCGGCAAAGATCATCTCGCGGCTGGAGTCGGAGAGGCCACACATCGGTGAAGGGGCGCTGCCCAGCTCGCTGGTCTCCAGGGCGCGGCGCAACGGCGAGGCGCCGTTATCGAGCAGTACTCCGGAGAGCAGGTGTGCGCGCATCACCTCTTCGGCATCGATCGATTTGCCCAGTAGCCAGCCGAGTACGATGTGGGTCTTGTCCGTGGTCTCCTCCTCGCCGTCGAGGGCGTAGCGATCCTCCACCTCGATGGGGGCGGAGAAGCGCTGCTCATCGGGCACCGCGATATCCAGTTCCAGGCGCTGGAATTTGCTCAGCGCCTCACTCTCGAAACGGGCCTGGTGGGTGGCCGCGGGGATGTCGCCGAAGGTCATGAAGACCGCGTTGCTCGGGTGGTAGTGGCGGGCGTGGAAGGCCTTGAGCTGCTCGTATGTGAGGTCCGGGATCGCCTCCGGGTCGCCGCCCGAGTTGTGGTGGTAGGTGATGGTGGGGAAGAGCTCACGGGTGAGCGCCTGATAGAGGGCGCTCACCGGGGAGCTCATCGCCCCCTTCATCTCATTAAACACCACCCCCTTGTAGACCAGCTCCGAGTCGGGATTGCCGCTTTCTGCAAACTCCACCCGGTGCCCCTCCTGCAGGAAGTCCATCTCGTTGAGACTGGGGAAGAAGACCGCGTCGAGGTAGACGTCGAGCAGGTTGTTAAAGTCCTTCAGGTTGCGGCTGGCGAAGGGGTAGGCGGTCCAGTCGGCGGCGGTAAAGGCGTTCATAAAGGTGTTGAGCGAGCGGCGCGTCATCATGAAGAAGGGGTCACGCACCGGATATTTGTGGCTGCCACAGAGGCTGGTGTGCTCGAGGATATGGGCCACCCCGGTGGAGTCCTGCGGCACGGTACGGAAGGCGACGAGGAAGGTGTTCTGGTCATCCTCTGCCGCCAGGTGCAGGTGTACCGCGCCGGTCTCGCGGTGACGGAACTCCTGCAGCTCCAGGTTCAGCGAGGGGATGCGCTCGGCGCGCAGAAACTCAAAGGCCGCGTGGCTTTCGGGGTGGCTCATCGGTGTGGTTTTCCTTTCTTGATTCGCTCATCTATAGATGTTTGTGGCAAGCCCCGTAGTATACAAGTTTTGCCCTGCCACATGACCCGCCATTCACGGGACTTGGCCTGAGTGACATAAATAAGGTGTTGGTGGTAGGGTAGCGGCTGGAACAGCCCCGCAGCAGGGGCGTACTTTAGCGTGTGGTTGGAGGGGAGAAACTTGTTCAGGAAGCCGGTCGTGGTTTTGTTAACAAGCCTGGGTGTTGCCGCCTGTGGTGGCGGTAACAGCGGTATATTTTCCGATGGGGACGGTGGCGGGGCTGCCGGCAAGGGCAGTACGCAGACGCTTGAGGTCTACTTTGACGAGTATGGTGATGAAGTTGGCTACCGCAAAGGTTTCGTCGATGCCAACGGTAACCTCACCAAAGTGGTGCGATATATTGGGCGTGGCGACGATGGTACGTGGTCTCATGATGCGGAGTTGCAGGCGAGTGATGACTTGGTGAGTGAGGTGACTGAGTACGAATATGACAGTGATGGTCGCCTATCTCGCACTACTCGATATAGTGATAGTGGCACCGGTGGCGTTTGGTACGACGGTAACGATGTCGTATCTAGCTATGATGAGTATGCCTATGGCGGCGATGGCAATATCGTACGCGCAGAGAACTTTGATGGTGATGGCGTGCGGACGGGCTATACAGCCTATACCTACGCATACGATTCCGTTAGTAAAACGTATAAAAAGGATGTGACCACCTATTCCGATAATGGGGGGGATGTGTGGTTCGATGATAATGACGTTATCTCATCCTATGCCAAGTATTTGTACGATGATAATGACAACCTTCTTAGGGAAGCTTCATTTAGCGGCAGTGGTGGTGACGGTGAGTGGATGACGGGTGATGACGTGATCTCCTCCTACAAAGGCTACCTTTACGACCAGGAGGGGCGATTGGAACGAATTTCTGAATACTCCGGTAGCGGGTCGGATGAAACGTGGTTTACTTCAAAGGATACGGTGTCCGGATATACGGTTTATGAGTATGACACTACTAGCACTCAAGAGGATATCCGTATCTCGGCCACGTCGTTCGATGGTCCTGTGGAAATCGTATTGCCGAGAAATTTGATACAAGTAACCAAATACAACCCAGATGATACAGTGGTTGATTACTACTCATATGTGTTGGAAAACGGAAAATGGCGTAGGGTCGAATATCTCGGGGCAGGTAGTGATGGAGATTGGCACACGGGTGACGATGACGTTGCGGCCTATTCTGAGTATGAACTCGACAGCGCCGGCAATATCTCCCGCAAGGTCGAGTATGCGGCGGGGCCGGACAATGCATGGCTCAGTCCCGACGATGAGGTCTCGGCCTATACCCAGTACAGCTACAGCAGCTCTGGCCAGTTGGCCGGCTGGGCCCGGTATAACGATGCCGGGAACGACGGACGCTGGTTTTATGTCCCTGACGCCCAACTCGGCAGTGCGGTTGGTACTGCGATGGCGGCGGAGTACACCCCCAACTAATCGCTGAACTGGATTCGGCAAGCTGAAAAAGCGGGCATTACAGCCCGCTTTTTTGTTGCACAGGGTTAAGCGGCCTACAATGCAGGCATGGAGCTAATAGACAGCCACTGCCACCTCGATGTGGCCGCATTCGACGCCGACCGCGAGGCGGTGCTGGCTCGCGCCCGTGGTGCCGGGGTCGTGCAGATCGTGGTACCGGCGGTCGATGCCGCCGGTTGGCCGGGCCTGCTGGCGCTGTGCCGTAGTGAGCCGGGCCTCTATCCCGCTTTGGGGCTGCACCCCATCTATATCGATCGCCATACAGAGGCCGACGTCGCCGAACTGCGCCGACTGGTCGAGCGCGAGCGGCCGCTGGCCATCGGTGAGATCGGCCTCGACTTCTACCTCAAGGAGCTGGACCGTCAGCGTCAGCAACTGCTGTTCGAGCGGCAGCTTGAGATCGCCGACGAGTTCCAGTTGCCGGTGCTGCTGCATGTGCGCAAGGCGCACGACCAGGTGCTGGCGACCCTCAGGCGGATGAAGTTTGCCCACGGCGGTATCGCCCACGCCTTTAGCGGTAACCGGCAGCAGGCGGAGCACTACCTCGCGCTCGGCTTTAAGCTGGGCTTCGGCGGCATGCTTAGCTACGAGCGTTCCAGCAAACTGCGCAGGCTGGCCGCGGAACTGCCGCTGGAGGCGATGGTGCTGGAAACCGACGCCCCGGATATGACCCCCGCCGCCCATCACGGCGAGCGTAACTCCCCCGAATACCTTCCCGAGGTGCTGCAGGTGCTGAGTGAGCTACGCGGTATTGCCCCCGATATACTGGCCGAACAGTTGCTGCTAAATAGCCGGCAGATACTCCGCCTGTGAAAAAAGATTCAATTTGTGTCAACCGATTCTGAGCTGGTGCGTTATTACTGGTGAAACCCAATACAACTCAGGAGTAATGACAATGAAATGGTTGAATGTGATTGGCGGCGGCGTACTGGTTACCACCCTTATGGCGACGACTGCGGTGGCGACGGCGGACGAGGTACCCCAGGAGAATCAATATAGGGATCACCCCGCCTTTCGTGTCGAGGGTGGCGGTGAGCTGGCCCGTATGCAGCAGCAAAATCGTTACCAGAACGCCGAGGGGGAGAGGAAGATGAACCAGTCCCAGCACCAGTACCGCCACCAGCAGGGGCAGATGAAACACAACGGCGCTCGGCGCTAGTCACTACTCTGCAGCATTAAGGAGTGTTCTCTGGATAAGCATGCTGAACTGGAGCAATTTCTGGCAGGGGTGGAACGGCGCGCCTTCCACCTCGCCCGTTTTGCGACAGGAAATGAAGAGGATGCACTGGAGATCGTGCAGGACTCAATGCTTAAGCTGGTGCAGCGCTATAGTGAAAAGAGTAGCGCTGAATGGCCGCCACTGTTTCACCGTATCCTGCAGAGCCGGATTCGTGACTGGTACCGCCGCAGCAGCCTGCGTAACCGGTTTCGTGTCTGGTTTGGTCGTGAGGATGAGAGCGATGGCGGCGATCCGATCGAGAGCCTGCCAGACCCCATTGGGCCGGGACCTCTGCAGGCCCTACAACATTCGAAGTTTGGCGATGAGCTGGAGCGCGCACTCGGTGCCCTGCCGAATCGACAGCAACAGGCGTTTTTGTTGCGCACCTGGGAGGGCTTAAGTGTGGAGGAGACCGCCAGTGCCATGGGGGTCTCTGCCGGAAGCGTCAAGACCCACTACTCACGTGCCATCAAGGCACTGCGGGCGCGGCTTGAGGAGTTCGAAAATGAGTGACGAGAAGGCATTTGTCGTGCGAGCCAGAGAGCAGCTCGATGCGGGAGTTGAGGCACAATCGCCGGCGCTACAGGGGCGTTTGCGCGCGGCACGGCGTGAGGCGTTGTCGCGTGTCGCGCAGCGGGCCCCCAGGCGGCACTGGCTCCCGGCGCTGGCGGCATCGGTTTTTGTCGTGGTGGCGACCACGGCGATCTGGCTTGAGACGGCTCGCGAGGCGCCGTTCCCCGGCGAGGCAATGTTGCAGAGTGTCAGTGTGGCTGACCAGCAGTTGCTGGGGGAGGGCGATGATATTGAGTTCTATCAGGATCTGGAGTTTTACTACTGGCTTGAGCAGGAGCAGTACCATGCGGGTTGAGCATCTTCTTGCCGGCATGCTGTTGTTGCTTCCGCTTACGGGCATGGCGGAGGATACCGAGCTGCCCTCCCTGGAGCTGTTAGAGTACCTGGGCGAGTGGCAGGATGAGGCGGGCAATGAGGTTGACCCTCACGTATTGGCCCTGCTGCAGGCCGAGGCGGTGCGGGAAAAAGGTGATGACGATGAAAATTAAGGTCGTGTTAGGGGTGCTGGCCGCACTGTGGCTTCCTGCGGCACAGGCACTCGACTGGGAGCAGCTGGATGAGGCTGAACAGAAGGTGTTGCAGCCCTACCAGGATGAGTGGTCGGCGATGCCGGAGCAGCGGCAACGGCGCCTGCAGAAGGGGGCGCAACGCTGGCAGCAGATGGATCGCCAGGAGCGTAATCGTGCACAGCAGCGTTTCGAGCATTGGCAGGCGATGACGCCCGAACAGCGGCAGCAGGTCCGAGAGCGCTTTGAGCAGTTCAAGCAGATGCCACCCGAGCAGCAGCAGCGCCTGCGCGAGCGTATGGAACAGTTTCGTACCTTGCCCCCGGAGCGTCAGCAGGCATTGCGTGAGCGTTTTGATGAGTTGGCCCCAGAACAGCGCAAGGAGCTGCGTGAGCAGATGCGCATGCAACAAGATAGCGAGATGCCGCGAATGAATAACCAGGAGTCGTTTCGCTTTCGCCACCAGGGGGCATCGCCAATGAGGAGACAGCATTAATGTTGAAAGGTCTAAAGAAGCTCGGCGGCGTAATGCTGTTGGCGGCGACTGCACAGGGCGTTGCCGCAGAGAGCAGCTACAGTGTGGGCGTAGAGTACAGCTCGGGGGATTACGACAGCGGCGATACTACCCACGCCTGGTATATCCCGGTTGGCTGGCAATACTACAACGGCAGGATGATGGCCGAGGTGACCCTCCCCTGGCTGATCGTCGAGGGTTCATCCGATGTCACCTACGACGGCCGCCGACTCTCCGGCTCGGGGATGGGCAGCGGTGGCGGCGGAGGCACAAGCGCTTCCTCTCGCACCGCCTCAGGGATGGGGGATATTATCGTCGGAGCCGGCTATCTGTTGTTGCCGCAGGGCGCGTCGCGACCCCAACTGGCGGCCAGGGCGAAGGTGAAATTCGGTACGGCGAGTGTGCGCAAGGGGCTGGGGACGGGGGAGAATGACTACTCACTGCAGCTGGATGTTGCCCAGGGTATGTTCGAGGGCCTTGTCGGCTATCGCTGGCTGGGCGACACCTCCACGGTGGACTACAACGATATCGCCTTTGCCGGTGCGGCGCTGACCTGGCCGCTGGGGGCCGATTATGGCGTGAGGCTGGGCTACTATGCCGAGCAGGCATCGCTCAGTGGGAGTGACGATGTGAATGAACTGACCGCTGCGTTTAATGGCCGCTTTGAAAACCGTTTTGCCTACTCCGTCTACTATACGGCAGGCTTTACCGATAGCAGTGCCGACTCGGTCATAGGGGCCAGTATAAGTTCCAACTTCCAGTAAGCCGCCACCTGGCGGGGGGGGCGGGAGACCTTTAGGTCTGGAAGTGCCCCACCAGTGACTTGAGCTCGTCGGCCAGTTGCGCCAGTTCGCTGCTGGCCTCGTCCAGTTCGCGGGTGCCGGCGGCAGTCTGTTCGGCCACCTGGGTAATGCTGGTGATATTGCTGTTAATCTCCTCGGCCACGTGGCCCTGCTGTTGCGCGGCGCTGAGGATGTGGTTGTTCATTTCGGTAATGCGGGCGACCACACGGGTGATCGACGCCAGTGACTCACCGGCACGACTCGCCTGCTCGACGCTGGACTGGGCCTGCTCGCGCCCCTCTTCCATCACACTTACCGCGTCGTTGGCCCCCCTCTGCAGCCGCTCGATCATCTCCTGGATCTCCTGGGTGGAGGACTGGGTGCGCGAGGCGAGGGTGCGTACCTCATCGGCCACCACTGCGAAGCCCCGGCCCTGCTCGCCGGCGCGGGCCGCCTCGATGGCGGCGTTGAGCGCCAGCAGGTTGGTCTGCTCGGCGATGCCGCGAATAACGTCGAGTACGCTGCCGATGTTCTGACTGTCCTGCTCCAACTGGTGGATCACCTCGGCGGCGTTCTGTACCGCTGAGGCGAGCTGATTGATGTCGTTGATCGAGTGTTCGACGATCTTCCGTCCCTTCAGTGCCTCCTCATCGGCCTCGCTGGCGGCAGTGGCGGCGCTCTGCGCATGGTTGACCATCTCGTGGGCGGTCGAGGTCATCTGGTTCATCGCCGTGGCCACCTGCTCGGTCTCCATGCGCTGGCGGGTAATCCCCTCACTGGTCTGGGCGGTGACCTGCGACATCTTTTCGGCGGAGCTGCTAAGGCGCTCGGTGGAGCCCATTACCGGGCTGACGATGTCGCGGATGGTGCCGAGGAAGTTATTGAAGGCACTGCACAACTGCCCCAGCTCATCTTTGGTTTTCAGGCTCATGCTGCAGGCCAGGTTGCCGCCGCCGCCGGCGATTTCGTTCATATTCTTCACCGCACCGAGGATGGGTTCGGTGATCACCTTGCTGACGATGACGGCCCCCAGGGTGCCGAGGGTAAGGCCGATGATTAACAGGGTGATGGTGACGGTGCGCCCCTGTTCAATTTGAGCGATGAGGGAGTCACTGTCTTCATTGGTCGTTTGCTGCAGTCGTTCCACCAGCTGGTCGAGGTCGCCCTTGATGCTGGCGGCCAGGGGGCCGATGGCGTGACGAATCAGGTAGGCATCGGTACGCCACTTTTCACTACTGTGAAGCTCGATTAGCCCTTTTAGATTGCTAACCAGCTCAGCGGAGAGTGCCTCGAACTGCTCCAGTGCGTCGGCCTGCTCAAAGGTGAGGAGCTCTTCGAGCTCCTTCACCTTCTCCAGCTCAGCGGCGGTGCTTTCAACGTAGTTATAAATATTCTGCTCCGTCGCTTTGGTGCGGAAGGCGAGGTAGCTGCGGATCTCCATAATGGCGTTGACCCAGGCGTAGCGCAGGTTGCTGATGATCACCAGCAGTTCGCGTCGCTCGTCGGTGGCCTCTTCATCGGCCTCCGAGAGTTGCATCATCGAGAGCAGTTGCAGGGTCTGGCGGCTTAGCGGGTTGATCTTCTCGGCCGAGTAGGCGAACGCGGGGATATTGGTGTCGCGGCTATCGGCGAGCTTGAGCATCTGCTCCCGGTAGGCGGCAAAGCGTAGAACCTGTATCTGGAGCTTCTCGAACTGTCCACGCAGCTCGGCGTGGCTCTGGATGAGAGGGCGTTGCTCCAGGGTCTGCATCGTGGCTCCGATCTGCTCGAGAGTGTCGAGGTAGTTCTGCTTGTGGCTCTCCTCCTTGCTTAGCAGGTAGAAGCCCAGCGATTCGCTGGCCGAGTCGATCTGGTTGGCCAGTGCCATGGAATCGATGAGAGGGGGCTGGATGGTGTTGACGATGTTGTCGACATTGTCGTGGGTGGCCGAGAAGCTGATGAGGACGTTGGTTGCCAGTGCCGCCAGCACCACGAACATAATACTAAAGCCGAACCAGAGTTTGGTTCGAATCATCATGTTGTTGAAGATACGCGTAATCAACACAGAAATGCTCCCCCCCCGGAAGATGGTTTAGATGCGCCTTTATCGCTTCCCTTCCATTTAGTCGGCAGCTATTGGCTTTCACTTTATAGGGAATCGCAATATATGACCAGTGGCGGCGATAAGGGTCGAATAGTGCTATCGTGCGCCGATGCGATGGTCTATTGCCTTTAGCGACAGGAAAATACTCGCCTGGTCACTCTACGACTGGGGCAACTCCGCCTACGCCACTACGGTGATGGCGGGCTTCTTTCCCATCTTTTTTAAAGAGTTCTGGAGCGCCGGGGTGGAGGCTAGCGAAAGCACCTTCTACCTGGGTTTGGCCAACTCCCTGGCCAGCCTGCTGATCGTGCTATTGGCCCCCATCCTGGGGGCGATCGCCGACCAGTGGGCGGCGCGCAAACGTTTCCTGCTGTTCTTCGCCTTTCTCGGTGTCTGCATGACGGCACTGCTGCCGCTGGTGGCGAAGGGGGAGTGGCAGTGGGCGGTGCTGCTCTATGTGCTGGCCTCGGTGGGCTTCTCCGGCAGCATCAGTTTCTACGACTCGCTCATCGTCTTCGTTACCGAGCCCGCGCGACTGGACCGGGTTTCGGCCCTGGGCTATGCCATGGGCTACCTGGGCGGCGGCCTGCTGTTCGCTCTCAATGTATGGATGACGCTACAGCCCGGACTCTTCGGCCTCGCCGATGCGGGCGAGGCGGTGCGCCTCTCCTTCTTTATGGTGGCGCTATGGTGGTTGCTCTTCACCCTGCCACTGGCCCGTTGGGTGACTGAGCCGGACGGTCGCCGCGGCAGTGCCTGGCTGGCGGTGCGCGGCGGACTGCGTCAGCTCTACGACACCTTTCATGAGATCCGCCGGCTGCGTACGGTGTTTCTCTTTCTGCTCGCCTACTGGTGTTATATCGACGGGGTCGACACCATCGTGCGCATGGCGGTGGACTACGGCCTCTCTCTCGGCTTCGATTCCAGCAGCCTCATTGTGGCGCTGCTGATCACCCAGTTCGTCGGCTTTCCCGCCGCCATCGCCTTCGGCCACCTGGGGGAGCGTATCGGTGCCAAACGGGGCATCTACCTGGCGATTGGCGTCTATGTGGTGATCGTGGCCTGGGCCTCGCGCATGGAGAGCCAGGTGGAGTTCTACGGCCTGGCCGTTGCCATCGGCCTGGTACAGGGCGGGATACAGTCGCTCAGCCGCTCCCTCTACGCGCGGCTGATCCCTGTGGACAAATCGGCGGAGTTCTTCGGCTTCTACAACATGCTGGGCAAGTTCGCCGCCGTGCTCGGCCCGGTGATGGTGGGCTGGGTCGGGGCGCTTAGCGGCAGCCCGCGCATCGGCATCCTCTCCCTGTTGCTGCTGTTTCTCCTGGGGGCGCTACTGCTGAGCCGGGTGGGTGAGGGTGAGGCCTAGGCAGGCATGCTATCCTCTGCCGCTATGTTGAACGCCGGGGAGTGTAAGCAATGAACGGTACCATTGAGTCTCGCCTGAGAGGGACTCCGCGCGGCCACTTCTTTCGCGAGTTTTTCACCAACAGCGCCTATTTCCCGCTGGCGAACATTATCCTCGAGCTGTTGCTGCGTGACCCGGGGGAGTATCTGTGGGAGCTGGACCCCTACTTCATCCTTATTGCCGCAACGATGCAGGCGTGGCTTATCAGCCGCTGGCACTACCTCGGTACGCCGCGCCCCTTCATCGGAAACCTGATCGGTCCGCTGTTCTATACCCTGGCCGAGGTCTCCCTGGAGGGGGCGGTGTTCTTCGACAGCTACCACCACCAGGCCTACTGGTACTTCGCCCTGGCCATCGGCGTGGTGCAGCAGTTGCGCCTCAGCATGCCGTCGCAGCTGGCGGCGCCGTTGATCCTGCTGGAAAACCTGCTGCGTACCTCCATCGTCCTGGTGATGTACGCCATTCTCGAGTTCATGATGGATACCTACGCCTCGCTGGATGTGTTCCTCGACAGCGAGACCCATCTCTTCGTTACGGTGACGATTCCCCTGGTCGGCCTGATTATCGGTTTCGCCCACATCAATGCGGAGCGCTACCTCGCCCTGCTCAAGGCGACGGCGTTGCAACTTAAGGAGTATTCGGAGTGGCTGCTCGGCAAGGAGTTGCTGGCACAGGCGGTGGACGACCCGAGCGTGCTGTCGTTGCGGCGCCACGAGCGAACCATTCTGTTCATGGACATACGCGGCTTTACCGCCTGGAGCGAAAGCCGTGAGCCGGAACAGGTGGTGGCGCTGATGAATGCCTACTACGAGACGGCGCTGCCGGTATGGCGGCGACACCACGCCATTAAGGTCAAGTTCACTGCCGACGAGATTATGCTGGTCTTCGTCGAGCCTGCCGATGCCTTTGCCGCGGCCACGGCCTTGCATGAGGTCACCGATGCACTGTTGCAGGAGCAGGGTCTGAGGGCAGGTATCGGCATACACAGCGGACCGGTGGTGGAGGGGATGATGGGGGCCGACGGCTTCAAGGGCTACGACCTGCTCGGCGACAGCGTCAACACCGCCAAGCGGCTCTGTGATAGTGCCGGTGGCGGCGAGATACTGCTCTCCCAGCCGGTGATGTTGCACCTCACGGGCGATGTGCCGCAGATGCAGAAACGCCAAGTAGCGCTCAAGGGCAAGGCCACACCGCTGGAGGTCTATTCCATAAGCCGGGGCGGCGCGGGCGCATGATAGACTAGGCGCCACTCTCAATGATTGGTACTCACGATGGCCAGTGACGACTACATCGCCCGCTTCGGCGGCATCCAGCGGCTCTACGGCACCCAGGGTGCCGCGGCGATCCGCGACAGCCACTTTTGCGTCATCGGCATTGGCGGGGTCGGCTCCTGGGTAGTCGAGGCCCTGACGCGTAGCGGCGTCGGCGCCATCACCTTTATCGACCACGACGATATCGCCATCTCCAATACCAACCGCCAGCTACACACCCTGACTGATACCTACGAGCGCTCCAAGTCAGAGGTGATGGCCGAGCGGGTGCTGGCGATCAATCCCGAGTGCCGCGTCACCGCCATCGACGACCTGTTGAGCGAGACCAATATCGAGAAGTATATCGATAAGGAGTTCGACTATGTGGTCGACGCCATCGACTCGATTCGCCACAAGGCGGCGCTGATTCACTACTGCAGCCGCAACAAGATCCCCATCATCACCACCGGCGGTGCGGGCGGTATTACCGACCCCACACGCATCGAGATCACGGACCTGAGCAAGACCCACAACGACCCGCTGGCGGCCAAGGTGCGCCACCGCCTGCGCAGCCACCACGGCTTTGCCCGTAACCCCAAGCGGCGCTTCGGTGTTGACTGCGTCTTCTCCACCGAGCAGCACCTCTACCCCAAGGCCGACGGCAGCGTCTGCCAGCGTAAACCGGGGGTGAAGGGGGCGACGCTGGACTGCAACTTCGGCTACGGCTCGGCCACCTTCGTCACCGCCAGCTTCGGCTTTACCGCAGTGTCGCGGGCCCTGCAGAAGTTGATAGAGCGGGCGGAGCGCCGCAACAAGGAGTAGGAGATGGATGATTTTGCCAAAATTCCCATCGGTATCAGCAGCTGCCTGCTGGGGCAGCAGGTGCGTTATGACGGTGGCGACCGTTTTGACCCTTACATAAACGGTACCCTGGCGGAGCACTTCCAGTTCGTCCCCTTCTGCCCGGAGGTGGAGGTTGGCCTGGGGGTACCGCGCCCCCCTATCCAGCTGCAACTGCAGGGTGAGGTGATTCGTGTCGTCGGGGTGGATAACCGGGCGGTCGATGTCACCGAGGTGCTGCATGCGTACGGCAAGAAGGTGGCCGATGAGTCCGAGTCGCTGTGCGGTTATATCTTCAAGGCACGTTCACCCAGTTGCGGTATGGCCGGGGTGAGGGTGTACGACGAACAGGGACAGGTTACCGCCAGTGCCAGTGGTGCCTATGCCTATAGTCTGATTAACAAGCTACCGCTACTGCCGGTGGAGGATGAGGTGCGCCTGGGCGACCCTGAGCTGCGTGAGAATTTTATTGTGCGCATCTTCGCCTACCACCGCGCACAACAGATGAAACAGGCGGGGCTGACGCCGCAAGGCCTGCAGGCCTTCCATGCGGAGCATAAATACCTGGTGATGGCGCACGACCAGGCGGCCTATAAGCGTATGGGGCGGATGCTCGCCGAGGTGAGTGCCGATAACGTCAAGGTGCTGTTCTGCCTCTATCTGGAAGAGTTGATGCTGGCGATCCGCCATCCCGCCTCACGGGGCGGTCACGTTAATGTGATGCAACACCTGATGGGCTACCTGAAACAGCAGCTCGACAGCGAGAGTAAGGCGGAACTACTGGAACTGTTCGAACAGTACGAAGAGGGCCTGGTACCACTGAGTGTCCCCCATACACTGTTAAGGCATCACTTCCGCCTTCACCCTCACGACTACATTGCGCGCCAGCACTACCTCTATCCGCACCCGCATGAGCTGATGTTACGCAACACCCTTTGACCCCTTGCTATGCCCGATATTCGTCTCGATAAACTGATCTGCCACGCCACCGGCCTGACCCGCTCGCAGGCACAGAAGATCCTGCGCCGCCGTGAGGTGACGGTGGACGGTAAGGAGGCGCGTAACGGTGCTATGCATGTGGGCGAGGAGAGTGTGGTGGAGTGGCAGGGGCGCGAGCTGAGCCTCAGCGGGCCGCGCTACTTTATGATGAACAAGCCGGTCGGCGTGGTCTGCGCCACCGTCGATGCGCAACACATCACCGTGCTCAACCTGCTGGAAGAGGGCAACCTCAAGGGGCTGCACGTGGCGGGGAGGCTGGATATCGATACCACCGGCCTGGTGCTGATCAGCGACGACGGCGAGTGGAGCCACCGTATCACCTCACCCAAGCACAAGTGTGAAAAGAGTTATTTGGTGAGCCTGGCGGAGCCGCTGGACGAGGCCCTGGTCGAGCGCTTTGCCGAGGGGATAGCGTTGCGTAACGAAGAGGGTATGACCAAACCGGCGCGGCTGGAGATTCTGTCACCCACCGAGGCGCGGCTGACGATTACCGAGGGCAAGTACCACCAGGTGAAGCGCATGTTCGCCGCGGTCGGCAACCATGTGGAGGCGCTGCACCGGGAGCGTATCGGGGCCTTGCTGTTGGACGATGAGCTGGCCGAGGGGGAGTATCGCCCCCTCACTCAGGAAGAGGTCGCCCTCTTCACGTAGTCTGGGCAGTCATGCCCAGACTACATCACCACATCAAATCATCCGGCACCTGGAAGTCGGCGTAGGGGTCGTCCTCGTCCGGGGTCTCGGTGGGCTGGTTGCTGAGGATGGCGGTGGTCTCGTCGCGCTGCTGGATCTTCTCCGCCACCCGGGTGGGGATCAGCTCGTACCCCTCATCCAGCTTGACGATGCAGAGGCGGCCGTTGCTCAGCTGCTTTTGCTGTACCTCGTCGACGTATATCTTCTTCACCAGGGAGCCGTCGGTGAAGCTGTAGGCGACATCTCCCTGCTGCGGCTGGCGGTTCATCTCGATGAGCTGGCGCACCTGCGCGGCGACCGCCTTGCGCTCGGCCTCTTCCTTGCGCTGCTGGTTGAGCTGGCGATCGCGCTCCACCTTCTCTGCCTGGGCACGCTGTGCCGCCAGCTTGGCCTCGTCGACCGCCTCGATCTTGTTCTTCTGCTTCTGTTTGGCCTGCTTGTGCCTGGCCTTCTTTGCCTTGCTCGCCTTCTTCTGGTCGACCAGGCCGGCCTTGAGCAGTTGATCCTGTAGTGACATGGTGCTCCCCGCTGGGTGTGAACGCTGTGAGCGGGGGATGGTAACAAATCGCGCCATGGGGCTGAACCGGCTGTGCGGCGAACGGGGCGGTGAGATTGTGCAGGCCGCCTATACTTACCGAGTCGATGCCCACCAACAAGGAGAGGAGCAAAGCATGAAACTGCCGATACAGATCACCTTCCGCCATATGGACCGCTCCGAGGCGCTGGAGGAGGATATCCACGACAAGGCGGAGAAGCTAGACCAGTACTGCGACCAGGTGATGGCCTGCCGTGTCGTGGTCGACGCGCCGCACCAGCACCACCATCAGGGCAAGATCTACCGCGTCAGCGTCGACCTCACCGTGCCCGGCGGTGAGATCGTCGCCAGCCGCACCGCCGACGAGCACCACGCCCACGAGGACCCCTATGTCGCCGTGCGTGACGCCTTCGGCGCGGTGCAACGCCGCCTGGAGGACTTCGTGCGGCGCCAGAAACACAAGGTGAAGCTGCATGAAGCGCCGCCCCACGGTCGTGTCGCCAGGTTAATGAAGGAGGAGGGTTACGGTTTTATCGACAGCTTCGACGGCACCGAGGTCTACTTCCACCGCAACAGCGTGCTGCACGATGAGTTCGACAGGCTGGAGGTGGGCAACGAGGTGCGTTTCTCCCAGGAGGAGGGTGAGGAGGGGCCGCAGGCGAGCAGCGTGGCGCGTATCGGTAAGCACCATATCGTCGAGCCGTAAGTGGCTCCTTCCCCCTTTAAGGGGGAAGGTTGGGATGGGGGTGCAATGGTTATGTTGAGACCAACGTTAGGGCTATACCCCCTCCCTAGCCCTCCCCCTGCGAGGGGGAGGGTGACTTGTTATAAGTTGATCACCTCACCATACCCCGGCGTACTCACCTCCACGCCGTTATCACCCAGCTCCTGTGCCAGGGCGCTCCTCGCCCCCTCTTCGCCGTGCAGCAACAGCAGCGGCGGGCGGTTTTCGAAGTTGTTGTACCAGGCCAGCAGCTCTCTCCTGCCCGCATGGGCAGAGAAGCCGCCGATGGCGTGTACCTGGGCGTTCACCTCCACCTCTTCACCCCACAGCTCGACGCTATCGGCGCCATCGACCAGGGCGCGTCCCAGCGTCCCCTCCACCTGGTAGCCGACGATGATGACGTGGCAGTGGTTGCGCCACAGGTTGTGGCGCAGGTGGTGGCGGATGCGTCCCCCCTCGCACATGCCGCTGCCGGCGATGATGAGGGCGCCGGCGTGGAGGTCGTTGATCACCATCGACTCCTCGGCGTAGCGGCAGACGTTGAGGTCGGGCAGCATGAAGCTGTTGTCGCAGCGCTGCCAGAACTCCGCCGCCTGCGGGTTGTAGAGCTTGATGTGGCGGCTGTAGATGCCGGTCACCTCGATGGCCATGGGGCTGTCGAGGAAGCTCTGCCAGCGATCCAGCTTCCATTCATCATAGTGGCGGGCGAACTGGTAGAGCAGGTCCTGGGTGCGGCCGACGGCGAAGGAGGGGATGAGCACATTGCCGTGGTCCCACTCGGCCTGCTGCAGGATTGCCGCCACCTCGTCCCAGCCGCCCTGCCAGGAGGGGTGGTCGCGGTCGCCGTAGGTGCTCTCCATCACTACCAGGTCGGCCTTGGTGATGGCGGTGGGCTCGCGCATTAACGGCGCCCCGGCACGGCCGATGTCGCCGCTGAAAACCAGTTTGCGCTTCTCCCCTTCGTGCTGCAGCCACAGCTCGGCGATGGCGGCACCGAGGATGTGGCCCGCATCGCGCAGCCGTAGCGCGACGCCGGGCAGGATGTCGCGCTTGCTGTCGTAGGGGAAGGGGGTAAATAGGCGTAGCGCCGCCTCGGCGTCCTGCATGGTGTAGAGGGGCTGTGTCCCACCTTGACGGCGGCCATAGGGATGCCGCCCGTGTAACCCCGCCTCCTGCTCGTGGATGTGGGCAGCGTCGCGCAGCATTACGTGACACAGCTCAGCGGTGGCGTCATGGCTGTAGATGGGGCCGCGGTAGCCGCGCCGTGCCAGCAGCGGCAGGCGGCCGCAGTGATCCAGGTGGGCGTGGGTCAGCAACACCGCATCAATCTCCTCCACCTCAAAGGGGAAGGGGGCGTGGTTGCGCGCCTCGTCAGCGGGCGAGCCCTGGATCAGGCCGCAGTCGATTAACACCTTTTTGTCGCCCACTGTCAGCAGGTAACAGGAGCCGGTCACCTCACCGGCGGCACCGCAGATTTGAAGTTGCATGGTCATTGCTTCAGTTGTCGGGTATCAGGTCAACGGATGTTCGCACGCAACAGGGCGATAATCGTCTTTGCATCGTTAATGCGGCCGTCCTGTGCCATTGCGATGGCCTCATCGAGTGCCACCCAGTGCAGCTCGAACAGCTCGTGCTCTTCCGGTGAGCTACCTACCTCCTTCAAGTCGGTCGCAAGGTAGAGATGGATCACCTCGGTGAAGATACCGGGCGAGGAGTAGATGGCACCCAGCTCCTGCCAGTTTGCAGCACTCACTCCGGCCTCCTCCTGCAGTTCACGGATGGCCGTCTGCAGCGGCGGCTCGCCATCGTCACGCTTGCCTGCCGGCACCTCCCACAGCCACGCCTCTGCCACAGGGCGGTACTGGCGCAGCAGTGCCACCTCGTTACGCTCATTGAGTGCGACCACGGCAGAGCCGCCGGGGTGGTGAACAATTTCATACTGCGCCACGGCTCCGTTCGGCAGTGTAACCGGGCCTTCAGTGAGGCTGATAATTTTAGGCATGGGACAGTTCTATGTGGTGGTTCGTGTCGTTAGTGTAAATGATTAAGGCTGGGAGAAGGTGGGTTAGGCAGAGGCCAATTCACGGTGAGTTCAGGCTGATTTCGGCAGCAACCCAATGAGCTCTTCTATCGAGGCGATGGCGTTGATTTGTTCCGTCGAGGCGATAACCTCTAAGCCATTGTCCTCGCCTTTCAGGATGACGGGGTAGCTGTTTTGCACGGCATCGGGATATTTCGCCTCGAACTCGTCGCGGTGCAGGAACTCCAGCTCCAGCTCGCTACTCTCGCGGTAGCTTTTCCACTCCTCCCGTTCGGCAAACACCCCGTGGGTGATGGAGCAGAGGTTGCAGGAGTAGGTCTGTGGGCTGAGCAGTTTGTGGCCGATGTCGAGCCAGGTGTTCACCCGGCCGCTGTCGGCGTTGTAGACGAAGAGGATTTTCATGCCCTGAATCATAGCTCACCTATAAGGAGTTATGATGTGTGCTGCGCAGGCCAGGCGTTAGACTCTCCAATCGCCCTAACCAAACTCCAGGATGGCACGATGGCCGCGACGCGAACAAGCCATACACACCCCCTTCAGATTGCAGAGGTCCGTGCCAGTCCGTCGCACGGCCGTATCGGCATCACCTTCTGCCCCGGTAAGTGCGACCTCTTTGCCCATACCGGTGCCTGGAAGCGTGACCTGGGGATCGATCTCGACACCATCGCCGCATGGGGCGCCAGGCTGGTGATCACCCTGGTGGAGCCCCTGGAGCTCAAGACACTGAAGGTGCCGCAGCTCGGACAGGAGATTGAGAGCCGGGGCATCGCCTGGCGCCACCTGCCCATTGCCGACTACTCCGTGCCGACAGATGAGTTTGAACGGGAGTGGCAGAGGGAGGGGCCCGAGATACGCGCGATGTTGCGCAACGGTGAGGATGTGCTGGTCCACTGCAAGGGGGGGCTGGGCCGTGCGGGGATGATGGCCGCGCGCCTGCTGGTGGAGTTGGGGGTGGAGCCCGAAGAGGCGATAAAGCAGGTACGGGAGGTGCGCAAGGGGGCGATCGAAACCCCGTCGCAACTGGCGCTGGTACGCCGCACCGTGCCCCTGCCCTGAGTATTGCCGCCATGTCGGTGATCGATACCTCCACCATGCAGCGGGTCGGTGGGCAGATCGGCAGCAACCCCGCGGGGATCTTTCAGGATGACGAGGGGCGCCGCTACTATGTGAAGAGCCTGGAGTCCGCAGCCATGGCACGCAATGAGTGGATCGCCGCCAGGCTCTACCGACTGGCCGGTGCTCCAACACTCACCTACGTGCCGACGAATGACCCTTGTCAGATCGCCACCGAGTGGCTCGAGCTGGAGAAGAGGTGTGTGGCGCACCTCAACGACAGCGAACGCAAACAGGCCCGGCACTGGTTCGGCGTCCACGCCTGGACCGCCAATTGGGATGCCGCCGGTTACGATGGTGACAACCAGGGGGTGGTCAACGGCCAGGTGATCACCCTCGATGTCGGTGGCGCACTCGCGTTTCGGGCGCAGGGCGACCCTAAGGGAAGGGCCTTCGGTAACAGGGTAGATGAAATCGATACGCTACGACACGGCGAGGGCAATCCGCACGCCGTTAAACTCTTCGGTGACATGCCTGCTGAAGAGATAATTCAGGCCATCACGGTGGTGACACGGATCCCCGACGAGGAGATTCGTCGGGTCATTGTCGCAGGTGGTGGCAGCGAAAAGCTGGTGGAGAAGATGATTGCGCGCAAGGTGGATATGGCGCGGCGCTTGATGGAAGGGCTGGATTAGGACAATCCATGCCCATTGGCATAGGTCGGCAGTCGCGGCAGCATCTCCACCCAGGATGCCTTGTGGGCGGTGTAGATATTCGCCACCGGCCTCACCTCTGGCTCGTCGTCCATCGCGCCCAGCGCCACATCGATGGTGTTACCGCTCTCTTTACACTGATAGAAGAGACTGGAGCCGCACTCGCTGCAAAAGCTCCGCACGCTGCCGTTCTCGGCCCTGTAGTGCTTCACCTGAGATTCCCCCGCCAGCAAGCGGAAGCCGGAGAGCGGCACCACGCCGAAGGTCGCATAGGCCGCGCCGTGGAACTTGCGGCACATGCCGCAAAAACAGTTGGTGGTGTGTGGGATGAAGGTCTCGACTTCGAACTGTATGGTGCCGCAGAGGCAGCTTCCTTTTTTCATCGTTTGATTTCCATTTCCTGGTTTGTCGATCGGTGGTGGATGCGCTGTGACTTATCCACCTTACGTTCGGATTTCTTGTTTCTATGCGGAGCGAGTGATTGAGCAGAGATTGCCGGAAGTAAATACCGTCTGAGTTTCCGCATCTTCCTCGCAAAATTAATGAATGCATTATTAGCAACGATGTTTCCGACAGGCAACAAAAAAGCGGACTAACAAGCCCGCTTTCTTATCCCTTACAACCGCTCAATCTTCGTACGCTGTTCCAACAGCGATTCGAGCGATGTCCTGGCATCCGCCAGTTTGTCCCGCTCCTTCTGCACCACCGCCTCGGGGGCCTTGCCGACGAACTTCTCGTTGTTGAGCTTGCCCTCGGTGCGCTGCACCTCTTTCTCCAGTTTGTCGATCTCCTTGGCGAGGCGGGCGAGTTCGGCCTCCTTGTCGATGAGGCCGGCCATCGGCACCAGCAGCTTCATCTCGCCGACCAGGGAGGTGGCGGCGTCGGGGGCCTCTTCGCCTTCGGCGAGCCAGGTGATCGACTCGGTCCTGGCGAGGGAGGCGATAAAGGCCTCGTTGGCGTCGAGCCAGGCCATGTCCTGGGCTGAGCCGTTCTGCAGGATGATTGGCAGTGCCTTGCTGGGCGGGATGTTCATGCCGGAGCGGATCTTGCGCACGCCGACGATGAACTCCATCACCCACTGCATCTCCCTCTCCGCCTGCTCGTCGATCTTCGACTCGTCGGCCTCGGGGTAGGGCTGCTGCATGATGGTGTCGCCGCTGATACCCGCCATCGGTGCGATCTTCTGCCAGATCTC